>JBALVQ010000002.1:122224-141983 GCA_036960915.1 Amphritea sp. | reverse complement strand
ACTTATTTAGAGAAAACCCCGATCACGCTGTGATCGGGGTTTTTTCGTTTCTGCAGTGCGCAATTTGTAGGAGGCGCGCCCCGCGCCGAGAGAGCTTGCCCGAGGCCTGGTAAAACCAATCGCGGCGAGGGCGCCGCTCCCACATGGAGGAGGCTAGCATTGAGATTAAGATTAAGACTGGCGAAGCTTTATTGTAGGAGGCGCGCCCCGCGCCGAGAGAGCTTGTCTGGGACCTGGAAAAACCAATCGCGCCGAAGGTGCTTGTCCTAGAGTCAGAAAGAGCCATCGCGGCGGGGCGCCGCTCCCGCAGGGACGAGTATATCTATGCGCTTTAGATTGCGGCTAAGGTTTATCGTGGGAGGCGCGCTCCACGCCGATACGGTTCCCGTCGCTTGGAATAAGAGCACGCGCCTATGGCGGCGAGGTGCCACTCCTGCAAGAGCTGATTACAGCATGACTAGAAATTACTGTATTTTGGTTTATCAATAGTAAGTTTAATTCTGACTGCATAACAATATCTACTCTTTCACGGTGAGATCACGCAACGAACCATATATAAAGTTAATTGTCTTTCTCTAGTTATCTCACCTATAAGCCAGATATAAATTTTTTGTTTGTTTTGTATTTTATTTGTAATTTATTTACCCTTTTTGGTTAATTATCTCTATTATTTTCTCACTAAATATACACTTTTGGCTTTATAATGTTGCAAAATTTAATAATAGATGATCTCAAATATTTCGATGTAATGATTTTGGTGGTTTTGGGGTCTTCTGTTGTGTCCTTTAATTATAATGGCACGCATATTATTGTTTTTAAAGATTTTGTTTGAGTGATCGTTCTATTTAATACATGTATAGCATTGTAGCTTTTTTGTTGCCGATTACGGCGGGCTTTGTGCTGTGTTTTAAATAGAAATAAACATAGTGAATTAATTTGCTTCTGATGAAGAATAATTAATTCGTTTACGAATTGCTGTGCCTAATGATTCATTAACTGGAGGACTGAACTCACTGTTTTTTAATAGTATTTTTATAAGTAAATGAAAGTATTAACTTTAATTTTTGCTTTACTGATTCCTTCGATAGGGGTATCTGCTGAATTTAACTCTGAAAGTCCAGGTGGACTTTACAAAGGAGACTTTGAGTATGATGATTCCAATGGTTATGGAAGTAGCGTACCTAATAACACTGATATTGTTATCGCTGAAAAAGATAGAAGTTCACGAAACAGCGTTTCTGATTTTGGTGGGGTGTTGTATCAACCGAGCAGCTACTACAAGGCAGAGGAGATGACGGTTATCGGTATGAACCGTGATACGGCTTTAAGTATGTCCGGGACTTTCATTGAAGGGCAGGTTGAAAATGATGACCCTTGTAGCAATAGGCATAATGTCGGAGATGTTTCCAATCGTTGGTGTCATGCTTATTTTTCACAACTTGCGCACAGTGTTTTAAAAGAAAATGGCTATAACGAGTATGTGGCTCATGCAGGTGGATTGCTTGTTTTCATGTTAAAGGAGTTAGGAGATGTTAACTATGACTGGTCTGATATTAATACGGCCGCCAATTGGCGGACAGATTAAAGAGACGACAGCAAGCTACGTCACACTGATGATGGATGGAAGCTTTCATCTGTATTTTTCCAAGAAGTTCCAGTTATGACTTGAAAGCTATCGCTGATTAATCTTCAGGTTACTAACTTGCTGTTTATATTGGTTTTTATTGCTGGTTATGTTGATGAATCAAGGCTGCTTATTAAGTAGCCTTTTTTATGCTTAAAGTTTGTGTATTCTCATCTGATTTTCTATTTATTGTAATTGTTGTACTGGCTAGAATATTTAGCACGTTATCACATGATATTAACAATGTGCTACATAGCTATTCATTAAATAAATTTTTGCAATCATTGCTTGTTTTTAATATACAGGGTTTTTCTTGTTAGGTGTCTTTAAGGATGTGCTACAAGGATGTTGGTTAACTCTGTGAAATATGTCAGGAACAGATTTTAATGCTGGTTATTGTGGCTGAATAAAAACGCTACTGGCGTGCTGCATTATTATTTATTATCTCTAATGTATATCTGAGCGTCGGCTTTAAGCAAAGGGCTGTGCTTATGTTTATAACGTGCCACATGACGTGTGGTAACTACTGTTTTAGTTTATGCAATAGATTAGTAGTGCAATTAATATATTGTTTTATATGACTTATGGATTTTTATGATCACGCACAAACAAAATGTATGCCTGCAAACGTTGTCTTAATCTCTGCTCTCTATGTAAGCCAGTATCCCAGAGGAAATGCTAAGGTGCATGGATTTGCTTGTTGGTTGCTTTGCTGTCGGATAGGCAATTTACCAACGATAGGTCCCAATAGACTTTTGTGTATCCATGCCCACCTTCTACCGGACCTTGTCTACCTCAAACAAGACATACACTGGGAGTGAGAATCTGATCTACGATATGCATATCTAGTCGTTATCCTTAAAGTGATGCTGCAACAGGTATACTTCTGTTGTCTACGTAGTAAATCCTTTTGCGCTATAAAATATGCGGTTGGGCTCAGGCATGGTAGTGTATTTCAGATACAGATGCTTTTGTGTAAAGCATTTCGCAAGGGATATCCAGAAATAGGCAGGATGACGATCGCTATGGATGAGATCAAACTGGATGTAGCAGGCCGCTTGGATGCATTTGGCATTTATCCAGCACATAAGAAAAGACTGCTGTATGTGATTACGCTGTTCTGTAGTCTGACATTTATCCCTTTGGTTATTAAAAATGTTGTGCAGGGGCAGTTCTTTTTAAGTGCAGTTATGACCGCATTTCTGGTTGCTCTGTACATTGACGTTTTTGCGGTAGCAAAGAATCAGCACTTACGGATTCATCCCAATATTGTGATCTCTCTCCTGGTCATTACACTGATTACGACAGTTCAGGTCTTTGGCTTAATCGGCGTGTTTTGGTCTTACCCAGTGATCATAGTTTTACTCTTTATTCTTCCCTTGCGGTTAGCCAATTTTTTCAATTGCATCATTATTCTGGCTCTGACGCTGCTAGCTGTTCAAAATATCAGTTTAGATATAGCAGTACGATTATGTGTATCGCTTATACTCACAGCAGCTATCACAACCATCATTTTATTGCAGATCGAGAAGCTTCAGAACCGGCTTAGAGAGCAGTCAATCAAAGACCCGCTCACCGGAGCCTTCAACCGAAGACAGCTGAACATTTACCTGCAAGACAGCCTGGCCCAGAAGGAAAGATACGATGTTAATGCTTATGTGTTGATGATTGATGCGGATAATTTTAAAAAAATTAACGATCAACATGGGCATGACGTGGGCGATGTCGTATTAAAAAGAATCGTCAGTATAGTGGCTGCCAACACGCGTGACACCGATCTGCTGTTTCGGGTGGGCGGAGAAGAGTTTGTCCTGCTCATCAGAGATACCAGCATTGATCATGCGACACGTATAGCGCAAGCCCTTTGCAAACAGATATCTGAACAGAAAATCATTGAAAGTCAGATGGTTAGTGTTAGCGTTGGTATCAGTGGCGTGGCTAAAGGTGTATCAGTAGATAGTTGGCTTAAGTTTGCTGATCAAGCACTCTACAGGGCCAAAAAATTGGGCCGTAACCGGATTGAGATCCACGAAGGTGTATATCCAGTGAGCCTGGTTGAAGGTTAATTAGGCTCTTTTTTTCCATTACGACCAATAACGAGCGATTCACAAGAAAGTAATTCAGTTATTCCCTGAGTTTTAATTGAGCATAAATTGATCCGAATCTGTAATGCACTGCACTGGTTGTTTTCTATGAGCTCTTACCCATCTTGTGAACAGAGCTATCCACAGGATATGGGGGCAACTGTCTCTGTGGCCGCTAATTTGAATTTGTATAACCTTCTGTTAAGTCATCGGTCTTATAGATCATCGTATTAACCTACTCTGCGAAGACACAAGGTTTTCTTTACAGTAAGTGGAAGTAAATCACATTCCTGACCGGTCATTTCAATGAGCTGTATGGCGGCTCGACTGTTCCTGGTTGGTCAGACATAATCATTGCTTCAGAATTAAACGGAGAGATTGATGCCTGAGTCGCTTGGGATACTGGGAGTTGGTCATCTGGCCAGCTATGTAGTGGCAGGATTGCGCAATGCGGGAGATTCCCGGGCGGTATTGCTGTCGCCACGTAATCGTCAGCAGGGGCTTGAACTTGCTCAGCAACATGGCTGTAGCATTGCTGCGGGTAATCAGGAGGTAGTGGATAGCACGCGCTTAATATTGCTGTCAGTTCGTCCTAACCAGGTAAAGGATCTGCTTCAGAGCCTGGTTTTTACTCCTAAACACCTGGTTATCTCTTGCGTAGCCGGAATGTCACTCGCAGATCTTCGACAGCTTGTTGCGCCGGCAACGGTTGTGCGAACGCTTCCCCTTGCCTGTGCCGAAGTGGAAGAGGGGGCCATTCCCCTCTATCCTGAACATCCAGAAGTGCGTTCGTTGCTGGATCAAATTGGCCGGGTAATTCCGTTTGACAGTGAGGACTTGTTTGAGTTGGCAAGTGTTGCTGCCTGTATGAATGGTTGGATGTATGCCTTCTTTGAGCAGCTTACCCATTGGTATACCGAACAGGGTATGCCGCCTGCACAGGCCCGCGAGCTGGTGTTACATTCTGTTCGGGGCGCCACGGGACTGGCAGCGGCAAAGCCTGAGTTATCACTGCAGGGTATCAGTGACTCCATCGCCACCGAAGGCACCTATACCAAGCTCGGCCTGGATCTGCTTCAGCAACAAAACAGCTTTAGCCCATGGTTGCAGGCCAGCGATTTGGTTGCTAAAGCCTTGAAACCCTGATTGCAGATTCTAAGGGTCGGGTTAAGAGCGCGAGCCATTACCGATAGTATTTATTGATTCAAGGTTCGGGATTTGCCCTCCAAAAGTAGAAGCTGTGTTCGGCGGGTGGATAGAATTGAAATAAAATCAATGTGAAGACAACATGCAAGGTGTTGAATCAGCGATGTTTTGGCGAAAATGTGCGCTTTTTTGTTAAAAAAAGGGCTTTTATTCTAGCGAAAGCCTGCGCAAACAGTTTCAAAATCCTGTATAATTTCGCGCAATTTACGCCCCAACATATTCGAGTGAAGAAATGGCAGACTTATCCCTCTACAGAAATATTGGTATTTTCGCGCACGTTGATGCGGGTAAAACCACCACCACAGAACGTATCCTGAAACTGACCGGTAAAATCCATAAGACTGGTGAAGTTCACGATGGTGAATCGACTACTGACTTTATGGAACAGGAAGCTGAGCGCGGAATTACTATCCAGTCTGCAGCGACTACCTGTTACTGGAAAGATCACCGTTTCAACATCATCGATACGCCAGGACACGTTGACTTCACCGTTGAAGTATACCGTTCCCTGAAAGTTCTCGATGGTGGCGTTGGTGTATTCTGTGGTTCCGGCGGTGTTGAGCCGCAGTCTGAGACTAACTGGCGCTATGCGAACGATTCTGAAGTTGCTCGTATCATCTTCGTAAACAAGATGGACCGTATGGGTGCAGACTTCCTGCGCGTTGTAGATCAGGTTGAGAGCGTACTGGGTGCAAACCCACTGGTAATGACGCTGCCAATCGGTATCGAAGAAAACTTCGTCGGTCTGGTTGATCTGCTGTCTCGCACTGCATACGTTTGGGATGATTCTGGCCTGCCAGAAAACTTCGAAATCGTTGATATCCCTGCGGACATGGTTGATGACGTAGAGCTGTACCGCGAGAAAATGATCGAGACTGCTGTTGAGCAGGACGACGATCTGATGATGGCTTACATGGATGGCGAAGAGCCATCCATCGAAGACATCAAACGTTGCATCCGTAAGGGTACTGTCGCACTGGACTTCTTCCCGACTTACTGTGGTTCTGCATTCAAGAACAAAGGTGTTCAGCTGATACTGGACGCTGTTGTTGACTACCTGCCAAGCCCAACCGAAGTTGATCCTCAGCCACTGACTGACGAGCTGGGTGAGCCTAACGGTGAATTTGCTACCGTTTCTGTTGATGAGCCTCTGCGCGCCCTGGCATTTAAGATCATGGATGACCGTTTCGGCGCCCTGACCTTTATCCGTATTTACTCCGGTGTACTGAACAAGGGTGATACCATCCTCAACTCATACACCGGTAAGACTGAACGTGTCGGCCGTATGGTAGAGATGCACGCCAATGAGCGTACCGAGCTGAGCACTGCTCAGGCGGGTGATATCATCGCTATCGTTGGTATGAAGAATGTTCAGACTGGTCACACTCTGTGTAATCCTAAGCACGAATGTACACTTGAGCCAATGATCTTCCCTGAGCCGGTAATCTCTATCGCCGTTTCTCCGAAGGACAAGGGTTCTACCGAGAAGATGGGTGTTGCTATCGGTAAGATGGTTGCTGAAGATCCTACCTTCATTGTTGAAACAGATGAAGACTCCGGCGAAACTATCCTCAAAGGTATGGGCGAGCTGCACCTGGATATCAAGGTAGATATCCTGAAGCGTACTTACGGTGTTGATCTGCAAGTAGGTCAGCCACAGGTTGCTTACCGTGAAACTATCACGCAGGCAATCAACGATAGCTACACGCACAAGAAGCAGTCTGGTGGTTCCGGTCAGTTCGGTAAAATTGATTACCGTATCAAGCCAGGTGAGCCAGGTACTGGATTCATATTCAACTCGATTGTTGTTGGTGGTAACGTTCCTAAGGAATTCTTCCCGGCAATCGAGAAAGGCTTCAAGGGTATGATGGAGCAGGGTCCGCTGGCTGGCTTCCCTGTACTGGACGTTGAGATCGAACTGTATGATGGTGGCTACCACGCGGTTGACTCCTCTGCAGTAGCGTTTGAAATCGCTGCTAAGGGCGCTTTCCGTCAGTCCATGCCTAAGGCTGGCCCGCAGCTGATCGAGCCAATCATGAAGGTTGACGTATTCACTCCGGATGATCACGTAGGTGATGTTATCGGTGACCTGAACCGTCGTCGCGGTATGATCAAGGATCAGGAAGCGGGTGCGACCGGCGTTCGCATCAAGGCAGATGTACCTCTGTCCGAGATGTTCGGCTACATCGGTTCCCTGCGTACTATGACTTCAGGTCGTGGTCAGTTCTCCATGGAGTTCGCTCACTACATGCCTTGCCCTAACTCAGTTGCTGAGAAAGTCATCGCAGAAGAGAAAGAAAGAAAAGCACAGAAAGCTAAAAAGTAAATTTTACTTTAGCCTGTTCTCTGAAACCCCGATGATGCAAATCATCGGGGTTTTCTTTTTTCGGGCCAATGATGGTCAAAGACACTCCTTTTAATTTAATGTCTATACTTCTCCTTATCTCCTGGGCACTCGCAAAGTGCTACGGTTGTTGGATCGCTATTAAATATAGTGTGTCATGTATAATGCTGCACACGTCAAGGGAAAGATGTCGTACCGAAATGAAGAATCTAGGAATGCTTTCCTTATGCCATAGAAATCAGTGGTTATTTGTTTTCTGGAACTAGTATTTAGTATCAGAGATAAAAGCGCATCAATACCTGGTTTAAACAAGGAAAGTGCCATGAATAAATATCTAGCTCTAGCTTCTCTGAGTGTTGTTTCGGCCTCTCTGTTTCTCACTGGGTGTGGCGGAGGCGGAGGAGGAGGCGCTAATCTTAAACCGTTAATTCCTACCTCTACTTTCACATCATTCTCTGCAATTTCTCCACCCGAGGAAGTTACGGCACCGGGTATTTCCACCGAGGCTGATTATTCTGCAACTAGCTTTGCTGTAACAAGTGTTGATGATTTGGGTGTGAATAAGACATCCTCCGCCGTGCTTACCTTTGGCTCCAGTGGTAGCTTGGAGAAGGTGACAATCAATACACCTAACTCAACCGTTACCTGGAGCGCTGCGGCTGGTGACATGATTGATACGTCCTCCGGCCTCATCATCGCTCTTGAAAATGCGGCCAGTACGGATATTGGAATTTTTGCTGATGCTGTTGGGCTTGGTTGGAACTATCAGACCTTTGGCAGCTGGGTGACAGGGTTTGGATCGGGCTCCGGTAAAATCGGTGCTATCAGTAGCGGTGCCCCATCGGCGGCGAGCGCTATTCCTGTAACGGGTATTGCAACCTTTAGTGGTTTGGTATCAGGAATTTATGTTGACTCTGCTGGTGAGGGCTTTTCTGCAGTTGGAGATCTGACAGTAGGAGCCGATTTTACCAGTCGCATTCTATCCTTTACGACCACTAATACGCAGAAGGTTGCTCTCGATACTGCAATTACATCGACGGCAAGCAATCTGAATATGATAGGAGCGCTGACCTATAACGCCGGTATAAATTCATTCACAGGTTCTGTAACCGCAACAGGCTTGACCGGCACGGCTGACGGCCAATTCTATGGCCCTGAGGCACAGGAGCTGGGTGGCGTATTTACCCTGAGGGCCAGCTCCAGTGTTGAAACTTTTAAGGGCGGATTTGGGGCGGCGCAGTAAAGCCGCATGAGCCCAAAGCGTACCCTATGTGCAGCCCTCTCACTGTGTTCTGTAGTAGGGGGGGGGGGGCTTCCCGCCCTGGCGGATTCCGAACAGCCTCAGCCTGCCGTAAATCATCCAAAGGCTGCTGCTCGGGATCCACTGCAGGCCCAGTTTGTAATCGGTGGTATCGCGCTCAATAACAGGGATTATGAAGCGGCAGTCGCAATATTTGCTGATCTGCTACGCAAAACAAACAGCCCGCGCGTGAAGCTGGAGCTAGCCAGAGCTCTTTTTCTGGCGCGTCGCTATAAGGCCGCGAAACAGACATTTAATGAGGTGCTTTCCGAAGCGGAGTTGCCCTGGGCTGTGAAGCAGAATATAAGGCTTTATCTGGATGAGATCGATAGTTTCCTGGGCTTTGTTAAGTTTGGCCTGTCAATTGTCAGCGATTCGAATCCACGTAACTTTACTTCCAGTAAAGAGGTGATGATCGCCGGTCAGGTGTTGAGTGTAGTGCCCCCGGAAGATAACCGTGAAATATACGGTATCCGTTATAAGATGACCAGTGGTAGGCCACTGTCGGATGATCGCAGGGTGTTAGGCTTTCTTAACTTGTCGTATACCGATTTTGAGCAAGGGCAGTTTGATCGCTGGACGGGGGATACCGGCGTTATATACACTTTCAAGTCGTTGCCAAAGCTGAGAAGCCGTACCGGGGTTGAGTATTCAGCACAGGGAGGTAATAAACAGTATGACTTTTCATATACCAGCTTGTTATACACTCCGGACCCAGTGCGGCAGTTCAGATTGAACCATGAATTTAAGGTTGGGCGCTTACATTCCCCTAATGCCCCGCAGTTTGATGCGACAAGCTACTCACTTATAACAAATTTCAGTAGGCCGCTTGATAGTGGTGCTTTAGTTACCTCGGTTGTCAGCATCGATCATTCCCGGGCTAAAGAGGATCCGTACTCTTATCATGGTGGGGCTATTGGATTAGGGATTGATATTCCACTTAACAGCTGGGGGCTTGAGCTCTTTGGCTCAGCTGGCAAGCGCTTGTATGAAGAGCCCGATCCGTTTTTTGAGGGCAAACGATCCGATAGTAGGAAAAAACTTGGCTTGCTGCTAAGTAACAAGAATATTCAAATTATGAATTTCATGCCGGAGATCGGGGTTGTCTACGAACGAAATGACTCATCCTTGGATTTTTTCAGTTATGACAAGCTGAGTCTGGTTTTTAGCCTTGAAGAATAATGTCGGCGTACAGTGCGGGCTAGCCATTTCATCATCGTCGCTTTATGAAGATAGCCCTCAGGGAGGAGGGCTACGCAGTGATGAATAATCATAGAGCGTAGCTCGATGACCCAGGATTAAGAAATCCAATCCTCCAGAAACGAAAAAGCCCCGTCTCATTTTTGCAAAGATTAACGAGGTTTTATAATTTGTTGGTGCCCGGAGGCCTGGAGTTGTAACTAGCCGAACCACCGACACGAGGATTTTCAATCTGCAGAAACAACAAAGCCCTGCATTTGACTGCAAGGCTTTAAAGTAGTGGTGCCCGGAGGCCTGGAGTTGTAACAAGCCGAACCACCGACCGGTTTTGATAAATACCAGGCACAAAAAAGCCCCGCTTCTTATGGTTAAGAGTAACGAGGCTTTAAAGTAGTGGTGCCCGGAGGCGGACTTGGCACCACACTTTTCACATCCCCACAGAGCTACTCTAACTTATTGAAAATTATATAAACCGCTTGTAGCTATTCACGATTTACAATGAAAAGTGTACCACCTGAGTGTACCACCTCATATCTCGGAGTGGCAGGTCGGTAATTGTTGCTGTATCAGATGCTTTGGTTCAAAGCTCTTTACGACCAATGCCTTTAGTTACACTCATACTTTGTCTGACAACATTTGAAGAACATTGCTCAGGACTCTCAATAAGCAGGGTTTTGGGCCTGTTCCAATCGCCGTCTGAGAGCGCCCGTTTATCCCTTCTGTGCTGCCGCCTATGCGTCAACCCGCAAGGGGTATGACACGACGGCAACCAGAGGCATGCATTCGACGCGACGGGCGACTCGGAAAGCAGGCTGATAAATATGCCTTATGTCAGGTAAGTGCTTCTGCCAAGAAATGGCATATTGTTGATTGCCCAATTTTCCCCTATTCTCTCATTAGTTGAATAGTGGGTAACTTCATGACTGATCAAATATTGACCTTGAAAGAGGTAGCAGAATATCTAAAGCTGGCTGAGAAAACAGCATACCGCTTGGCCGCAGAAGGCAAACTACCTGGATTTAAAGTTGGTGGTAGTTGGCGGTTTAAGAAAGAAGATATAGAAAACTGGATAAAGGAACAGACAAAGAGGAATAATAGATGAAGCTTGCAGATAATGAAATTAGGGACATTATCAAGCATCTGGAGGCGGGTAAACCTTTGCCAGATGAGTATCGTTTTTTACTGTTCGAGGATAAGCGCGAAGTTGAGCTGGTCTGGAGTGGCAAGACTGGTGATGTGAGCAATGTTGTACTGCCGTTTCAGGTTATTGAACAGGTTGATGAACCTCGTGCCGAAGAAACGGTTGAGCTTCAGCCGAGTTTATTTGATCTACAAACGGGTAGGCAGGTTACGGGCTGGAATAACAAACTGATCTGGGGTGATAACAAGTTAATCCTCTCGTCTCTTAAAAATGGTCCGCTTCGGGAAGAAATTGAAGCCCAAGGTGGAATCAAGCTGATCTATATCGATCCTCCTTTTGATGTGGGGGCTGATTTTTCTATAGACATTGAAATCGGAGATGAAAAATTTACCAAAAAGCCGAATGTTCTTGAAGAATTAGCATACAGGGATACATGGGGTAAGGGGGCAGACAGTTTTATCTCTATGATTTATGAGCGTTTAGTATTGATGCGCGATCTCCTAGCACAAGACGGTAGTATTTATGTGCATTGTGACTGGAGAGTAAATAGCTTGCTTCGCCTAGTACTAGATGAGGTATTTGGCACTGAAAATTTTCTGAACGAAATAATATGGCGTAGAAGAACAAATACCGTAAAGGCAATTTCAAAAAAGTTTTCTATAAATACAGACACCATTTTTGTATATACAAAATCTAAGGATAATTATCTCTTTAATATTCAGTATGGAGAATATCCAGAGGAATATTTGAGTAGATTTAAGTATGAAGATGAAAAGGGAAAATATCGCTGGCAGGTAATGGCAACTTATTCTCAAGACAGGCTTGACAAGTTGAAATCCGAAAATAGAGTGCGTTTCTCAAAAAATGCTAAATACCCTGAGTTCAAGCAATATGTTTGGGAGTTAAAGGGGCGGCCCATTGAAAATATTTGGGACGATATAAATATGATAAACGCAATGGGTGATGAACGGCTTGGCTATGCAACCCAAAAACCTGAAGCCCTGTTAGAGCGAGTAATCATGGCATCGTCTAATGAGGGAGATATTGTTGCTGACTTTTTTAGTGGCTCAGGTACCACAGCAGCTGTAGCTGAAAAATTAAACCGCAAGTGGATTGGTGCTGATCTTGGTAAGTTTGGCATCCACACCACACGCAAACGTATGATCGGGGTACAGCGGGAGCTTAAACAGCAAGATAAGAGCTGGCGTGCGTTTGAAATTCTCAATCTTGGCAAGTACGAACGACAGCACTTTATCGGCGTAAACCCGTCATTCCGTGATCAGGAAAAACAGCAGCAACTGGAAGCCAAGGAAAGGGACTTCCTTAATCTGATTCTGCACGCCTATAAGGCCGAGGCTGTCAGCCAGTTCAATACATTCCAGGGTAAAAAGGCCGGACGATTGGTGGCGGTTGGACCAGTGAACCTACCCGTTACGCGCCTGTTTGTGGAGGAACTTATCCTGGAGTGTCGCCAAAAACACATCACCAAGGTTGACGTGCTGGGCTTTGAATTTGAAATGGGTTTATTCCCATCCATTCAGGAAGAGGCTAAAGCCAAAGGCATTGATCTGGCCATGAAATACATTCCTCGCGATGTGTTTGACAAGCGCGCGATTGAGAAAAACCAAGTGGTTTTCCATGATGTGTCCTTCATTGAAGTCAAGCCGCATTTAAACGGCAATAAAGTAGCTGTTGAGCTTACTGATTTTTCTGTCTTTTATTCTCAAGATGCTAACGGTGCAGATGAAGCGTTAAAAAATGGTAAGTCAAAGGTTATTGTTGATAAGGGTCAGGTTGTCAAAATTGCAAAGGATAAAACCGGCATTGTTACGCGTGAAGTATTAACGAAAGAATGGACGGACTGGATTGATTATTGGTCAGTTGATTTCGATTTTGAATCCAAAAAGGAAATTGTCAGAGTTCAGAGCCAAGATAGTGAGGAAGTTGAAGAAGTCTGGACTGGTGATTTTGTTTTTGAAAATGAGTGGCAATCTTTCCGAACCAAGAAAGATCGCTCACTGGAGCTGAAAAGCGCCTTCCATGAATGTATGCCTGGGCGGAGAAAAATTGCTGTCAAAGTCGTGGATATTTTTGGTAATGACACCATGAAAGTGGTGGAAGTGACAATCGGGAGGCAAAAATAATGGCGTTACATCCAGATTTTCCAAATTCACCCCATGAGGTTCTTAGTCCTGAAATTAGATGGTTTCCAGCTGATGAGACTTTGCGTGAATCAAGCTATGAAAAGCTGTTGCCACCACTTGTTCATGAGCTGCGTAAGCAAGTTACGGCTTGGCGGGACAAAGGCTATGAAGGCGCAACAAGTACTAGCATCATGCTGCTTAATTGGTGGTTCAAGACCGAGCATCTCATACCGAAAGTTGACGGTACGGTGGCGAATTTTCAGTATTATTTTGCTCAGAGAGAAGCGGTAGAGACTGTTATCTATCTTTATGATGTCGTACGAGCAAAGGACAAATATGACCTTCTTCGCTTTGACAGTTCCGGTGCAGTTTCTGCCAATATGTTCGATGAAGAGTGGCGGCGCTTTGTCATTAAGATGGCAACGGGCTCGGGCAAAACAAAAGTTATGAGCCTGATTTTGGCTTGGTGCTATTTTCACAAACTTTATGAACCTGATTCCGAGTTGGCGCGCAATTTTCTGGTAATTGCTCCAAACATTATTGTGTTGGATCGTATCCGTACCGATTTTGACGGGTTACGGATTTTCTTTGAAGACCCCGTGTTACCGGATAATGGCTATGAAGGTCAAAACTGGCGGGATGACTTCCAGTTAACGCTTCATATTCAAGACGATGTGAATATTACTCGCAAGACAGGCAACATCTTCCTGACAAACATTCATCGTGTCTATTCCGGTAATGATGTAGCTGCATCTGCCGACGATGACAACACGATGGATTATTTTCTAGGCGCACGTCCAACTGGTGCAACGACCGATTCAAAAGTCGATCTTGGGGATATTGTCCGAGATATCGATGAGTTAGTAATCCTCAATGATGAAGCACACCATATTCACGATAATCGTTTGGCGTGGTTCAAGTCAATTGAGGATATTCACAACCGACTGAAACACAAAGACCACTTCCTTGCCTTGCAGGTGGATGTTACGGCAACGCCCAAACACAAAAACGGTGCTATTTTTGTTCAGACAGTTTCAGACTATCCTCTTGTAGAGGCAATTTCACAGAATGTGGTTAAACACCCAGTGTTACCGGACTCAGCTAGCAGGGCAAAGCTAGCTGAACGTCAAAGTTCACGCTATACAGAAAAATATGCGGATTATTTGAACCTTGGTATAGAAGAGTGGCGAAAAACCTACACTGAACACAAAAAGCTAGATAAAAAAGCCATTTTGTTCGTAATGACCGATGACACAAAAAACTGTGACGATGTAGCGGAATACCTTGAAGAAACGTATCCGGAATTAAAAGATTCTGTGTTGGTCATTCATACAAAAAATAATGGAGAAGTATCAGAATCAACAAGCGGCAAGAAAAAAGAAGAGTTAGAGCTTTTACGAAAACAGTCAAATGAAATTGATGGATGGGACAGTCCCTATAAAGCCATTGTTTCCGTGTTGATGCTGAAAGAGGGTTGGGATGTTAAAAACGTTACTACAATTGTGGGTTTACGGGCTTATTCATCTAAGAGCAATATCTTGCCAGAACAAACTTTGGGGCGCGGTTTACGCAAGATGTATCCCGGTAATGATGTTAAGGAATATGTAAGCGTCGTCGGAACTGATGCTTTCATGGATTTTGTCGAATCTATTCAATCCGAAGGTGTTGAGCTTGAACGTAAAGCAATGGGAGAAGGAACCAAACCCAAAACCCCTATCATTGTTGAGGTCGATACTGAAAATATGAATAAAGACCTTGATAAGCTGGAAATTGAAATCCCAATATTGACTCCTCGAATTTATAGGGAATACAAGAATTTGGCTGATCTGGATATCGATAGTTTGAGTTACAAGAAAGCTTCTTACAAAACATTTAGTGAAGAAGACCAACGCGAGATCGTTTTTAAGGATATTACGACTGGTGAAATTAGTCACACGACCCTGCTGGATACAAGTGCGGTCACAGACTACCGATCCGTAATTGGATATTTTTCTCAAATAATCATGAAAGACCTGCGGTTGGTCAGTGGATATGACGTTCTATATGGGAAGGTGAAAGAGTTTATCCGCGATCAGTTATTTGACAGGACTGTTGATATTAACAACTTAAACACTTTGAGGAATCTATCCGAGTTGGAAGCCAGTAAAACCCTAATCGAGACTTTCAAGAAACAGATTAACGCGTTAACCGTTCAAGATCGAGGAGATGCAGAAATCCGGGGTATGATAAAGCTACGAAAAACAAGACCTTTTGTGGTCAAGGAACAGGGTTATATCATTCCCAAAAAAAGCATATTCAACAAGATTATCGGTGACAGTCATCTGGAGTTACAATTTGCTGCATTTCTTGAGAATTGCGAAGACTTAATCTCCTACGTGAAGAACTATCTTGCGGTTCACTTCAATATTGATTACGTCAATACCGATGGAAATATCTCAAACTATTATCCCGATTTCATAGTCAAGAAATCTGAGAGTGAAGTTTTCATAATTGAAACCAAGGGTCTTGAAGACTTGGACGTGCCACTCAAGACCGAACGTTTGAAGCTGTGGTGTGAAGATATTAATCGAGCGCAGTCGGATGTTACCTACGATTTCGTCTTTGTAGACGAAGAGAGCTTCAACAGATACAGTCCAAAATCATTTGGTGACCTAGTTTCCAGTTTCCGGCAGTACAAGGAAGGTGATTCATGATCGAACCAACAATTACCTGCCCGAATTGTTCAACGGAGATCAAGGTTACAGAGTCTTTGGCTGCCACCCCTATTGCCTAGCTGCTGCTTTGGTATGGGGTATGAAGGAGGCTCTTGCAGAGCGCTTAACACGTTGAAAATCCCTCGCACCAGTTATTTTGTAGAAGATCAAGGCCATGGAGGCCTTGATCTGACAACTCTTCGAATACTCTCCGAACTCTCCAAAAGCAGGCTTCAAGCCTTTTTACCTGTCGCCGTCTGGTTGCGCAAGAATATGCCTTCTGTTCAGCCGTCTATCCGTCAACCCGCAAGGGGTATGACGCGCCGTCAGACAGAGGCATTCATTCAGCGCGACGGACGACTCGGGAAGCAGGTTTTTTTAAACAAAAACTGATGTATTTTTTACCATGATAGCACCATATCATGATGTCATGGAAAGACCGCATCATGGTGTGACATCAGGCTAAAAACCCGGTGCCGGCACCTCGAGTTGTTGCTGTTTGATTATCAAGGTCCGCTTGATGTTTTCCATCGAAGCCGCGTTGTGCGCCTTTCCTGATGGCTCATTAGCAGCCACTTGGGCTACCTTTCTGAATAATCCATGAAGCTCTTGGATTGTGCAGTTCTGTAATTCCGGGATTGTGACAACGATACCTTCCATTTTCTTTCTCCTCTTTGTCTTGAGGCCGTGACCGCCGCAGCCTTGTGAGGCCGGAGAAAACACATCAGTTTGTTTACGCATCCTTTAGTGACCGCAACGTAAGAGAAGGAGCGTATACACGCTTGCACCATACGGACTGTTGTTCGTTACGACTGTTGAGCTAAAAGGCTTCGTGCCGGTTGTTGCTGTCGAAGCAGAGGGGGAAGGGAGGGGGAGCCAGAGCGATCAACCGGTATTTGTTTTAACTGTGTTCCAGGAGTTCAGAGGAAAAGTTTTTACTGAAAGTAATGATTGCTAATCTAAGCCAGCTTTTAAATTCCCATAGATGAAATATTAAATAATTAATATTTTTTTGAGAGGCTGATTCAGTTCAAATTTGACGAATTAACCATTATGTCAATAGAATAGTGGTATAAAAGATATTGAAAGTTATAGTCATGGATGATTTAAATGAAGATAAAGCCCGTCTTAATAGGCGTCAGGATATTGAAGATTATAATAATGAAACCGCAGGGCGGGATGTCGGTAGAATAAAACGTTTCTTCCCTGATGGTCGGCCTTTTGTTAAACAAGGCAGTGATAGCGATGATGAATTCAATCTTTTGTCTGAATTCGTCCTGACCCAGCAGCAAAAAGAAATGGCAGAACGCCTGGCTGAGATCGATCGCAAGATGAAACTCTATGATCGGGCGACTGTTATAGCTTTGCAGGAAATTGATGAAGAAATAGCTCTTGCTCAGTTAGAATTACAGCGTGCTCAGGACAATGCCACGGTTCTTCACAATGGCCGCCGTGTCTATCGTGATGAAGTAAGCGGACATTTCTACGATGAGGAAGACATCAGGTTGTCTGAATCCGATGAAGTTGAAGCGATAGAAAGACATGAAAGCTCCGATACCTCTCAGCAAGAAAGAAATTCTGCAATCGAAAACTTCAACAATTTTAATAATGAACGAGAAGATATTGTTCAATTTAAAGAGCGCCAACAGGAACTGAAGGAGCGCCTGGAAGATAACCCTGAAGAGGCTTCAGCTATTGAAGATGAACTGGATAACATGCCGGTTCCTGAACGGGTTCAGCGTCATCATGACAGCCTAGCGGCAAATAACCATAACGAATTAAGGCGTGAATCTGCAACCTCTCTAGCAAAGGACATCCTTGATAACGACTCATTTAAAGGTTCGCCAGATTTAAATCGCGCATTTGCCAATGCTCACAAAAATACTCAGGTGACTACGCCTATACAAGCACCCCCAAGGCCAGAAAGAGAACTTACATTGGGATAAAAAGAATGTTTGCGTTTGGGTAAATCATGCTAGGTTAATGATGAAAGGATACTCAATGACTGAAGATACAGAAAATATAGTTCTCGAACTCTTAAGGGCAATTCGCTCTGATATTCAGCACATCAAGTCTGATTTAAGTGAGCTGAAAGCAAGCGATATTAGTATCCGTAAACAGCTTCATAGCATACAGGGTGATTTTCTGAGGCAAGAGCAGGGTATCGCCTCGATTCGCGTTGATATTGATAAGATCAAATCACGGCTAAATCTCGTTGAAGCTTAATTTTCAGCCCTTACTGTGGGCTCCTCAGGACAGACACGTTTTGTCATAACTATCATGATTGCTTCCGGTGGATTATCTGGATAAGCCGCAAAATAGTCAGCGACCTTTGCCGGGATTGCTTCTGTACGATAGTACCAGTCCAGAATACACTTCCCCCGGACATCATTTCCATTCAAATACTGCGTGTAGGCCAGCATATCAACCAGCCCGGTAACATAGCCTCCACGCTCTGTATCATCCATACCGGTAATGACTTCACCTGCTGTAATGGCTAGAGTAGGGTTAGTGAAGGCTATAAAAATAGCTGCTAAAGCGTTCGCGAATACGGTTTTTCTCATGTTCATAGTAGAGGTCCTATGCTCGTGAATTCAGCATTTGCCTGATGTTTCTGGAAAATCACTAATAACCAACTTATCCTTATTTCTTGGTCTTATATGCTTTTCTGCTATATTCAGCATGGTTGTTACCCAGATTCGGTCTAGCTTCGAGGCTGAAAAATCGTTGTAAATCAGCTATAAATAAAGGGTGGCTAACTTTTAAGGAAAAGTTGGCCTTCATACAGAAGGTGCAGGGGCAGTATGGCCAGTAGTAAAGGCCGGAATCCAAATCATCCCCGGAAAGGGTCGTCTATAAAGGTCGAGCCAATCCGCGACCTTGGCGCTATAGCCACCATCAAAGAGTACCTTACCAACACGCCTCGCGATCTGTGCTTGTTTACGGTTGGGATCAATACGGCCTATCGTGCCAATGAATTACTCTCCATTAGCGTCGGCCAGGTAGAACATTTAAATGTGGGTGATTTACTGGAGCTGAAACAAAGTAAGACGGGTAAATACAGAGCAACACCGCTGAACAGACCTGCTTTTGAGAGTATCCAACATTGGCTTGCAGCCTATCCGGCACAAAGAAGCCCATACAGTCCTCTATTTATATCCCGTACGGGTGAAGCCCTAAAAGTGTCAACAGTCAGTCGTATGGTTAAAGAGTGGTGCAGAAAGGCTGGTTTAAAGGGGAATTACGGCAGTCATTCGCTACGGAAGACCTGGGGCTTTCATCAAAGAATACAGATGGACACAGCCGTGCCTATCCTTATGGAGGCTTTTGGTCATACGACGCAAAAACAGACATTGGAATACTTGGGTATACAGTCTGCTGAGATTATGGATATTTATCTAAGAATGGAGCTGTAAGAATTGTGCTTGGCTGATTATTTCTAGCAAGTCTAAACCTCCCCTAATTATTCGTTGAGCTCCAGAATTGATATGACAATGACTGTCAGATCAGCTATAAATTGTCCACTTTCGTGCAATGGGTCTGAACTTCTACGTCTAATGAGGACAAATTAGTCCAGTTTTGTTTTCTGATCAAAATTGCAAAGCTCCGACGAAATTCGTCGGATCAACCACTCTGCAGCTGGTTCCGAATTGAAGCCAGCTTTTTAAGTAATGGAACACGCTGCCCGGAAGGGGTATATTGTTGATATTGAATCGGCAGTCGAGGCAGTCAGTGGGTGAATTCAAGAAGCTAGAGCAGCGGAAGACGAGGGGCACCAAAAAGACGAAGGTCTTGTCGATCGAGGAGCAGATGCTGATGTTTTGCATTAGGGAAGAGGATCTTTTGGTAAGTCCGCAGGAGTTTCTTAGCAAACTGTACTCGGCGGAGACGCTAGAAGATCTGCAGCAGCTAAGAGTGATGGAGAAACCGATAAAGCCAACGCTGAAACTGCTACACTGATTTTAATCTGACAGTCACATCCATATAGAAATCTGTAACTGTCAGAGCGAGTCAGGATTGCTA
>JBALVQ010000002.1:13960-122124 GCA_036960915.1 Amphritea sp. | reverse complement strand
CAACTTAATTTGCTACAACTTAATTTGCTACAACTTAATTTGCTACAACTTAATTTGCTACAACTTAATTCATAGGCCTGATATTGATGGCGTGAATCCCTCGATCACCAGGCGATATCTCGAACTCTACTACCTGGCCTGCTTTCAAGCTCTTATAATCGTTGGTTTATTGCTTTTGTCTGCCATCTTTAAAACCCCTTTCTAATTCGTTTATAAAACCCCTCCTATTATGGCTAGACCCGTAATATGGAAATGTCAATAAATAGGCGTTGTAATTCTTTGTTTGTTAAGGATATTTTGTCATTCTGAAAGGATGAAATATTACGCCTATCTTCTGCTCAGTGAAAAAGGAGATACCTTCTTTCTGCAGATGCGCCGTTGCTACATCCCCGGCGGCGGTGTCGGAGGCTTGTGCTCATGTTGGGCGCTTTCCTTGGCAAGGTGGCGTTTCAAGAGTTCTACAGTCTCAGTGTGACCTTGTTGAGCCGCCAACATCATCGCTAAACCGTCCTTTGCATGAATATCAGCGCCGCGATCGAGCAGGAGCTGGACGGTGTCGGTGTGGCCGCGCTCTGCAGCCACCCGTAATGTGAAATCATCATTTGCATGGATATCGGCACCGCGATCAATGAAAATTTTGACGATTTCTGTATGGCCATTGTCAGCGGCTATAGAAAGTGCTCTTTCACCATTTGCATGCATATCGGCTCCATTATCGAGCATGTAATTAATCAAGGCCGTGTCACCAGTATTGGCGGCCAATTGCAGCGCGTATGTTAAATCATCCTTTGAATGGATGCTGGCATCTCGGTCGAGACGCTGCAGGACGGTGTCGGTGTGGCCGGATTTTGCAGCCGTTATTAACGCATCCTCTTTGCCATGCGCGACAGCCTGCCATGCAGCCCGAAACCAGTCTTTAATCGTTGGTTTATTGTTTTTATACGCCATTTGAAGTCCCTTTCTTCTGGCTTTTCCAAAACACCACTTACATTATTCTTACAATGATTTTATGGAAATAGTCAAGAAAAAAAGATGTAATTATATGAATTTTAAGAAGTTTTTGTCATTCTGAAAGGATGAGATATTACGCCTATCTTCTGCTCAGTGAAAAAGGGGACACCTATGCCGGCCAGACGGGTAGCCTCAAGCGGCGGCTAAAAGAACACAACGGTACCAGGAACAATCGGCGGTACACCAGAGGCCAGAAATGGCATTTACTCGCGGTCTGGCCCTTTGAAACGCGCCAGGAGGCCCGTGATTATGAAAAGTCCCTGAAGGGCGGCTTGGATAATGGTAGCCAGAGAAAAGCCATGATCGAGAGTTCACCCAGGACCAGGGTGCTGGTCGAACGCCACGGTATCAATATGAAATACTATAGCCCCTGAGGTTTGCTCAGACATGATCTTATAGCAGCGTCAGATATTGACACGAGGGCGACATTAGCGATAACGCCCGCAACAGCGGAAAATTAGGAGCGCCAGCGAGTAATTTTTCCGACTGCTTGCGCTTATTATGTGCTGAGGCTGGATGTGTTAAAGGCTCGCTATCGCGTATTTTGTAGCTCAGCCAACCCTTGATCCAGAGATGAAATAGCTTCGATAATCGTTCTGACCGTAGCGCGGTCAAACTCTCTGTCTCGTTGAGAATCGTGCGTGCCTCCGTTCAGGTAGCCCCACTCAATCGAGCCACCATTAATTCCCAATAGTGCGTCCAGCGCTTCAAGGGACGATACTAAACCATTTGACTGATTTGGTAATCGTCTGAGCGCGGAGCGCAGCTTATTACACTTGTTATTCAGTTCCCAGGGCGATTTAGGGCCACCCAATTTCAGCTCGATTCGCCCGTCAGCCCGCCGCCCCAGCCAAGTCCAAAGCCTGTCTGTGAGACTCTCGATTGCGGGTCGGGAAGAACGTAGAGCATCACGTTTATCGTCAGCTTCGAAAGCCTGTTGGGCTTGCAGAACGTAGTTCTTGGAGGGGGGATTAGAATCAACTCGTAAGCCGTGCTCCCCCTGATGCGGCAGAAACTTGTACAGTTTTATCGTTTGCGCACGTGCTGCGCCTAGTTCTTGCTGAATACGAAGCAAGAACTCTTCGGCGTGGGACGTGAGAATGACCTGTTTAGTGTCGAGAAGACCATCCTCAAAAAACGTTCTCCAGATCCCATTTCTATGTTCATCGTCAATAGCATTCACGACATCATCGAAAATAACTACTGGACAATTCTCTGCAAGATTTTTTGCAAGAAGAATAGCGAGCCCTAAGCACTTGATGTGGCCTTCGCTGAGAATGATTAACGCGTCATAGCGAACACCTGGTTCTCCTTCAAACTCAAGCTCAATTTTCCCATTCTCTGCCAAAGGCAGCCATAATGCATGTAACAAGTCTGCCGGGGTGTCATCGCGGTTGAAAGAGTTATATAGATCTCGAGCACGTTGTCCGAGGCCTTGTAAGAGCTGTGCTGGCAATCCTTCAAAGTACGATCTTAGTTCTGCTAAGAATCCGTCGTATGCATGCTTAATTCTGTGATGGGTTTGGACAATCGGCGCCTCGACCGCTACTGCGTCGATTAGCTCTCGGTTGGCTTCATCAAAGCGCGCTACTGTATCTCTGGCCGCAAGGAGTTGCGACTCATTGGCGGCACGGAGCGTCTTGGCACGCTCAATTTCAATACGGAAACCATCGAGGCGTTGACGTTCATCGGCCAGGGTGCGACGCTGCTCCTGAAGCCCATGGGCCCGCTCATCTGCACGCTCAACTTCACTGCACAGCACCAACAGGGCTTGCCAGGCTCGCCGTTGCTCGTCCATCCACACTTGCAACCAATTGCCCTGAAAAGCTTGGGGTAGTGCGGGCAATGCCGCGCGTTGCAACTGCTCGGGTTGCAAGACAGATATCGCTCGGATGGCATTCGTCATAGCAAGGTGCAGGCATCGCACTGCCTCCTGGAGCGCTTCCCTTTGCTCATTTGAGTTACGCTGTAGCTCCGCGAGTTCTGAAAGTTGCTCCAGGCCTTTACTTGCTCGCTCATAAGGATTTTGAGCTACGTCCGTCAGTCCAGTACCGCAGGCCGGACAAGCACCGGGCACGGAATCGGCCAATTGCAGAACAGCTTCATACAGTTGCTTGTAAGAAACCTCTCCTGAGCGTTTAGTTAGCTCGGCTGTCGAGGCTAGCCAGATTTCGTTGACTCGGAAAGTTTCGTCCAAAAGTGCTGTAAGGTTTGCTGCTGTAATCCCATAGACAACTGGCTGTGGAGCGTCTAGACACGCTTGTACGTTAGCTAAACGTCCTTGCTGTGTTTCAGTACCAAGTAACCAATCACATATGGCAGTATAAGTAGAATTTGGGCTAATTCTGGCTGCTAAAGCAGCCTCTTGAAGAGCAAATTGCTCCAGCTTTGCAGCATTCTCCTGAATTGTCTGTTCTGCGCTGGCCAGCTGAGATCGTCGGGTTACCAGCTCTTGCGCTTTTTGACCTACTAGATTCAAGTTATCATCGAGTAAAGGATTAAATCCCTTGATAAAATCTGCGAACTGATCCACTCCAAAAAGGGTGGCGATCAGTTGCCGCTGATCGCCAGGAGTTCGAGCAGCAATACGAGCGAAGTCATCAAGCCTATTTTTTTCGATGAAGCAAAATCGATAGGCCTTCTCATTTGGTCGTACCGGGGTGGGTGGTCCATTTCCGCTTACCGAGGTAAGAACAGGAGGCTCGTGGTGCCTTAGTCGAGCATTGTTACAGTAGTTGCGGTGATCGACACGCTTTACTTGTGCTTCGCTGATGGAACCTAATAAGACTGTTTCGAGCGCTTCGCAAAAGCTGCTTTTGCCTGTCCCATTGGCTCCATAAACCAAGGTTATAGGTCGGCTAAGGTCGAATGTTTCAGGTCGCATGAACCCTCGGAACGGACCAACCTGAAGCTCATGGACTCTCCCCAGAGGCTGAGCAACAGCTTCGATATCCCTAAACTCCGGTAGGTCAAATGATGTCGCAGTTAAATGCTGCACAGCGATAGGTGCCAAGCGCGTTGAGCGGGCTCTTCGAGTAGCGCCAACCTCTGCTAGTTGCGGAAGGTTATGCAATACCAGATTCGCCATTCGGCGAACATCTTCTGCCACTGGCCTGATACTGAGAGCTTCTAAGAATCGCTGATACTCAGCAAGAATACTGGCCATTATTCGTCCCTGTACGTTGATAGCGGGTTTGTCTAATTCTCATGCACGCCATACCATGACACATAACATTTTAATACTGTGCCAGCTCGCTTTTGCTCATTGTAAAGTTTAGCCAGGGAGGGGTATCTGTTTGATTCAGATAGTAATTTGAACTGCATCCGCCATTCTCCTCCGTTGAAAACGAGCGTGCGTGTTTTGATGATTGGCTGTTATCATATATAACAGCGTTGAATTTGTAACTACTTGATTCTGCATTATTTCTGTTTTGCTCCTTTCCGGTTCTCCTTAAATCATACGCTGCGTATCAGACCACTCTCTCCGCATCCAGGGGCCGAGTCCTCAGCCTTTGGCCTGCGGGCCGCACCTATCCCCCTGGACCCGGCATCACGGCCTGATAGTCCACTCCGCGTTTAAGGAAAACCAACAAACAAAGGAGAAAGACCATGAACACGGACGTAAACCTAACCTATAACGATCAATACGATAGTATCGATATCCGCTTCCCTGGTAAGCCATCCGGCAATACCTTATCGCAACTAAAAGCACAGGGCTTTCGTTGGTCAACCAAGGAAAAAATCTGGCATGCAAAGAAGACCGATCAACGTGATGCCTTCGCACAATCACTTGCTAGCGGGCTTCCCTGCAATCAAATCCTCGGAGGGGCCTGCGCTGACGTCATGCGAAGCTTTCCTGACCGTTCTGCAGATTTGGTAGTTACTGATCCGCCTTATCTCGTCGGCTACAAAGACAGGTCGGGCCGATCTATCCAGAATGACGTGACTAGCGAATGGATTGAGCCTTCATTCTCGGAAGTCTTCCGGGTGCTGAAGAACAATCGCTTTTGCATCTCGTTTTACGGCTGGAATAACGTTGAAATCTTCATGACAGCCTGGAAAAAAGTCGGTTTCAGGCCCGTAGGACACATCGTTTGGCATAAGAGCTATGCCTCATCAAACAAAGGCTTCCTGGGCTACCGGCACGAACAAGCCTTCTTGCTCGCTAAAGGGCGTCCATCCAAGCCGGCAAAGCCACTGCCTGATGTGCTGCCCTGGGCTTATTCCGGAAACCATCTACACCCCACTGAAAAATCCGTTAAGGTCATTGCACCCTTGATTGAGAGCTTTTCACAAGAAAACGACCTGGTGATTGATCCCTTTTGTGGCTCTGGAACGACAGCTGTAGCTGCTAAAAAGCTGGGCCGCCGTTACATTGGCATCGATCTGGAACCTGAATACGTCAACACCGCGAGGGGAAGGCTGTCATAGCCTTTCTTTTCCGGTCCTGTTTTGTATATACCGTGATCATCTTAGATGGCAAGGAGCGGCAAACTGGTCTTGCTCCGGACAGATGCCCCTTTGCTGTCATACCGCCATTACTCACCAGGTATTTGTCGGGAATTTATCATGGCTCTTTATTCCTGACCGTTTAGTTGATCGGGAATGCGACCATGCCGATCGCTGTCACCCTTTCTAGTCAGCCTACGGTGTGGTACTGCGCCCGTGTTACCCGCGCCAGCTTGTCCACAGACCAGATAGGGAGCCAATTTACGACCGTCTTTTCTGGACGCACATCAACAAAAAACGTTCAGGAGAGCCGCCATGTATAAGCAAAATTCCCACGAAAATACTTGCCTAGTTCGCGATAGCGAAGGCGTATATCACAGGGTCCATCAGCTTGAATTACTGTCTGTCGCGCAGAATTGCATCAAAGAGAAATTTAAAAACGGTGAGGAACTGACCAGTCCGGAAAGAGCAGGTCACTATTTCCAGGTTCTTATCGGCGGGTATGAGCATGAAGTCTTTACCGTTGCCTGGCTGAATAACCGGCACGAGGTTATTGGCTACAGCGAGCTGTTCCGGGGCACTCTCAGCGCTGCAAATGTCTACCCTCGCGAAGTTGTCAAGGAAGGGCTGGCGCGCAACGCAGCTGCTGTAATCTTGGCACACAATCATCCTAGCGGGGTGGCCGAGCCTTCACACGCAGATGTCCAGATTACAGAGCGTATCAAAGCAGCACTTGAACTCGTTGATATCCGCGTCCTGGATCACATGGTTATCGGTTCATCTATTACCTCAATGGCCGAACGCGGCCTGCTATGAATATACATAGCCATCCATCACGGGGCCTGCTTCATCAGGCCCTTTCGTTTTTTACATTTCTACTCAGGAGCAATAATGCAAAGAAGTGACATTGAGAAGTCACATGTCACTTCTCCATCGTTCCATTTTTGAAAATCAAGTCTGGAAGCACCGCCTGTTGTTCCCTCAAGCGCAATACTGTTGCTTGACCAATTTGAACAATGGAGTCCGGCGGGAGTATTGTCCCAAAGCTCTGCATTCGAGCCCCCGCGGGCTGTCCAGTAGTCTGCAAGGTTATCAAAATTATCTTCTTGCCACTCATTTTCGAGACCGGGACCACGACCGTTAGAATCTGTCAGTATAACCAGTCCGCCATTAGCTGTATTATTTGCCCAAGCTGTTATGTAGTAGGTATCCGCTTGCGCGTTATTGCACGTTGAACCGTCGCATAAAAAGGCTTTGACACGGGCCTCCGTCAGGGTTCCCGCATCCGATTTTCCTTTCCAGCCGTACGTATCCTTGAGTTCTGTAAGGCATTTTGCATCGGCACCGCTAAGGCCTCCAAGATTTCCATCCCATGTTGTAGCTGTTTGAACCAAATACCCTGGCGTGCTACTGCCACCGCCACCGCCACTTGGACATGTCCAGGCTGTTCCATTGCAGTATTCAGTGCATGTCGAACTGCTGTCATAGCGAATGTTACCGGCCAGAGATGCAGAGCAGGCCCTGTTGTCATAGCCAACAGCGACTGAACCACCCTTAAAGCTCCCGGACGTTTCCTGTGCCGCTGAATCCCTTGCCATAAGGGAAAAAGAACAAATAAAACTCAAAATTAAAAAATACCGCATCCTTGCCTATCCTTACCATGTGTTCCAGTTTATTCCATCACAATATTCCATTGCCGGGGCTCCGCTGTTATAGCGAATATTTCCGGCCAGAGATGCATTGCATGCCCTGTTGTCATAGCCAATAGCGAGAGAGCCACCCTTAAAGCTCCCTGAAGTCTCTTGCGCGGCGACTATAAACGCCGGAAATAAAACAAAACAGAGAAGAAAAACAAACTGTAGTTTCATTTGTTATTCCGATCTTCGAAAATAGTATTCAGCCCGTTGTTATCCGTTATAGTTCCGCTATGTTCGATATCACCATTAACATGCAGGCCGTCTTTATCGATAGTCATGATTTCCTGGCCGTCAATGAGAATACGGACGATGTTATTTTCTTCATCAGCGATTATCTGCGTTGCAGAATTTTTGTCCGGGGTGATTTCTTCCGCACCGGCTGGAAAAATTGGCGTGATGAATAGTAAAAAAGTCAGTGTTAGACTCGTTAGTAGGTACGCTTGTCTGCTGGCCGCCATGGCTATGTCTCCCTTCCCTGGAGTTACAACACCCTCCATCATTACATGAATTCTTTAAGAAAATGAAAAGTTTTCTGGAGCTGTTAGCGTGTTAATAACAATGAAAAACAATGACCTATCGCTTTTTCATTGCCGCACCGGGAAAAATACTATTTTATAAAATCCAGTGCTGATGGTTATTCAGCGCTAGGGGCTCTAAACCCTCACCACAAGCGGTTGGTATGACCGTTACCCATGCTCTTCGGTTCTATTCTTTATGGCCGGAGGGCGGCGGCGTATGTCCAAGGCTCCGGCCCAAAGGCCGTTGCGGTCGTCTTGTGGCGGCTTTTAGACCTCCGGTCACCATTTTTAGGTGGCTTCCATACATTATTGCGATACACCAATTTCCAGATTTCCGGCATTGGCCCGGTTATCTGGATGAGTTACGGCCATGATTGCCAGAAAGGAAGGCTTCAAGTGGAGAATAAACGGGCGCTCGATCCTATGGATATCCTGGTTGCCAGGAATGTTCGGGAGAGGCGAATATATAAGGGTCTCTCTCAGGCCCAATTAGCGGCAATGCTGGATGTGTCCTTCCAGCAGATGCAAAAATATGAAAAAGGCCGCAACCGCATTTCAGCGGGTCGCTTGCATAAGATAGCGGTTACGCTTCAATGTCCGGAGCAGTATTTCTTTGAGAATTCGCATTTTGTGATGCCAGAGACACAGGGCATAGGTTTTTATAAATTGCTGGATGTTTGGGAGAAGATGCCAAAAGAGCTTAGGCCGCATTTACTTAAAATAGGCCGGGGGTTGATACGAAGTACAGACACTGATGAATAATTTTAGCCAGGCAGTCCCTTCTTTTGTTCGTGCCGTTGTACCTTCTACTTTAACTATTGGCTTTCCGCTCAAATTCATAGCATGAGCTTATCCGGAGTCGTTGTTTGCCTCCATTGATAGCGTCATCGTTTTAATCCCCCCCTTTCTTTTTTTTGTTTCATGGTGAGTCCTTTATAGCCGGGCGCGTCGCCAGGGAAACGGGGGCCCGCTCCATTCGCTGCGCTCCCGTGTAACCCGTTGACCTGCCGCCTTATGCCCCCGGCTCTTCGGCTCCCGTCATTTCAACAAATCGAAAGGAGATTACAATGACAGATCAAACAAACAACTCAAAAACCCCGGATAGCATCGTCTATTTCGTTCCAGAGCGTGAAAACGCCAAATGGGTCCGCATCGGAGCCGCCTGGAACCACAAAGACGGTGAAGGGAGCAGCCTCAGCATGGATTTTTATCCATCAGGTTCCCAGCCAGGACGTATCGTCCTCCGGGCCTACCATCCTGAAGAAAATACGGAAGAGCGCGCTTAAGCGCTCTTTCTACTGCTCAACCAACATCAATGAAAGGAAGCTACGATGTCTACACACCTGATAAATCTGGCCAATGCCGGAAACCCGTACTGGTTCTCCAAAATTCATAAATTTGACGAGCTGACAATCCAGCCCTGCCGAGCCAAATACGATAAAGGTAAGGTCGGCTTCATCTGCCAAAAAGAACCGGACGAAGCCGAATGCTGGACCGTCTATGGCATGAGTAAGACCGGTGATGTGGAATGGTTGCAGGTTTTCGCTACTGAGCAGAAAGGCCGGGACTTTGCCCATCAGCTGCTTAACACCTGGCCTCACCTAAAAGCCTGTGGTTTGCTTGGCTAATGTGACAGGCAGCATCGAAATAGAAAACGCGGGGGCAATTTCCTCCTGCGTTTTTTTGTTTGTGCTCTGCTGTTTCCGGTGTAGGTTGTTAGCATGAAGACACCCATCAACAGAAAGTTGTCCGCCATGCCAAAAAAGCCTGTTCAATCCGGAAAGGGCACCAGGACCAAACAACCGGCCAAGCGTAGTAGTCTACGTATTCAGCTCAAAGGAAAGCGGACCCCTCACGATCTTCGCAAGATGCTTCACCAGGCCGTTGACGAGATCGAAACGCTAGCCATTATGCAGATGACCAGTATTAACCTTTACATCACGCCCTTAGATGAGGATGGCAACCACTGCACACCCCGGCGCGATGGAAGGTCTATCACCCAGCTATCCATTAAAGAACCCTACATATCAGCGGCCTCCGAACACGGTCTCTAATCGCCGGTAACCAGGTTCGTCCCATTATGGGGCGATCTTTCTGCCAGCAACACTTCCAGTTTCACTAGATCAAGCCTTTCCTTAAGCGAGGTGAGGATCTGGATCGCGGTATCGATTAATCGTGCATGCAGTTTGGTGCTCTCTAACGCTCCCCTTTCCGGTTGTTTCTCAAGAATCACGCTTTATAGCCGTGCGCGTCGCCTGGTAAACGGGGGCCCGCTCCATTCGCTGCGCTCCCGTGTGACCCGTTGACCCGCCGCCTTATGCGCCCGTCAAACCGTTCCTCCAACTTGAGAAAACCTTCAAAAGGAGAAGCGCCATGAAATCTAAAACCAAACCTACCGCCGATATCTACAGCCGGGTAACCGACCAGATACTGGCTGACCTCGAAAAAGGCGTAAAGCCCTGGATCAAACCCTGGAGCGCGGGGAACACCGACGGAAGAATTACACGCCCCTTACGCCATAACGGCACCCCATACGCCGGCATCAATGTCCTGGTACTCTGGTCCGCAGCCGTAGCACAAGGCTTTAACTCTCCCACCTGGATGACCTTCCGGCAGGCCAAGGAGTTAGGTGCCAATGTCCGCAAGGGCGAGAAAGGTTCACTGGTCGTTTATGCCAATACCATGACGCGCACCGAAGAAAACGAAAACGGCGAAGAGGTGGAGCAGCATATCCCGTTCATGAAAGGATATACCGTTTTTAATGTCGAGCAGATCGAAGAGCTGCCAGAGAACTACTACGAGGTGCCAGAGCCACAGTTTGATCCGGTAGCCCGTATCGAACATGCTGAAAGCTTCTTTGCCGGCACCGGGGCCACTATCCGCCACGGCGGTAATCGGGCCTTCTACTCAAGGAGCCGGGATGCAATCCAGATGCCCCATTTTGAAACCTTCCGCGATGCCGAAAGCTACTACGCCACCCTGGCCCATGAATGCACGCACTGGACCGGCGCTAAGCACCGTATGGACCGTGACTTCGGCAGTAAGGGCTTTGGTAGTGAAGGTTACGCCCAGGAAGAACTGGTTGCCGAATTAGGCGCTGCATTCCTTTGTGCGGATCTCGAAATTACCTTAGAGGATCGTGAGGACCACTCATCCTATATCGCCTCCTGGCTCAAGGCACTAAAAGAAGACAAACGCGCTATCTTCCGCGCTGCCGCTCACGCACAACGCGCCGCTGAATATCTACACTCCCTGCAGGAGCAGGACAGGAAAACCGCTTAGCGGTTTTTCTTCCTGAAGAAGGGGCAATGCTCCTTCTAAATACTTATGCTTTTTTCTTCATTAACCCGGCAGTCAAACCCCTTCGGCTCTATACTCGCTGAGGATCTTTCTTTCCCACGTCTCCTGCCCACTGTGCATCACATGCTTAACTTTCGTCTTGTCCCGCCTCCTTTCCGGTTCTCCTTAAATTTGACGCTGCGTATCAGACCCCTCCTATCGCATCCAGGGGCCGGGGCCTCGCCATAAATGGCTGCGGGCCGCACCAATCCCCCTGGACCCGTTATCACGGCCTGATAGTCACTTTCGCGTTTTAAGGACAACCAACAAAAAAGGAAAAGGACTATGCCTACATCAACATGCAATCACTGCGGAAGTAAATTTAAATGGAAATGGGAAGACTATTTTGTCAAGGTCAGTTTTGATAATTTTCTCCGCCAGTCAGAAACCTGGACCGTCGTATCTGTACTCACCAAAGCGGGTTACGAGGTTGAAGCTTCTTATGATATTGAATCTCCCGAATGGGGTCGTTATGAAACCACGATCTTTTCAATCAAGAAAGATGGTCATGAGCTCATGCCGGTGGAGGGTTCAAAGTTTACCGCCGGCTACGATGATCCCAGGGAATACCTTCCTAAAGAGATCATTGAACTGCTCGATAAAGAGCTTCCGGCATAATCCCTTATTCTGCCTCATTGCCGCCTGCAACCTTGCACAGCTCATAGAAATCCTTTCCATAGCGATGCATCAGCAGAGGCGGTTCGGCATCTGCTGATTTATCCCACTCATCAGCCTTACGATCTCAAATTACAGCTATATACCAGCCATATTCATCCGGCTTTGCGGCAATAATCCGGCCACTATCCCCAGCCTGAATGTTTCCTGATACGAGATAGCTGCCCCGATGCTCTGCAAGGCATTGAACCTCAGTGCCTAACAATCGCATAGCCTCATCCTGCGTGAACCAATCCGATATCCCGGTCATAACATTTCCTCTGTTTATCGCTTAGGCGATTTTTTACCTGGGCTCATTAAAGTCTTCGATGGGCCAGAAACCGATACTCTGTTATCAATACCGCAATAGTTTCTACCTTTACCCACTGTCCAACCGGAGCGAAAGCGACCCGCGTAGACCTTGTGTCGGAGCAAGCATGTGTAACACATGCTCCCTCTTATCATCATCCTACCTCCCTATTCAGGCTTTAATCCTCCTGGAAATGATCTGGAATATCTTCCTCTTTGAGCATGACCAGATGATGTTCCCCGGTCTGATCTAACTGTGCTACTCGACCTGCCAAAAGTAAGACACATTCTTCAAACAGGTTTCTCACAGCACGCGCATTCCCAAATTCTTCGCCGCGATTATCATAGATTTTCTGCAGCGTGGCCTTCACTTTGGCTTTTGCTCCGCCCGTAAGCGTGTAATCCTGGTCACGGCAAAGGCGCTCGAATATTTCCAGCAGTTCTGGAGGCTCGTAATCCGGGAAATCGATGAAGTTCTTAAACCGCGAGCGCAGGCCCGGATTTGAGTTGATAAAACGCTCCATTTCTTCGGTATAGCCCGCAACAATCACCACGAGGCGGTCACGGTGCGTCTCCATCAAGGGCAGCAAGGTATCGATCGCTTCCCGGCCAAAATCTTTCTCCGGGTTGGGCGGTGTAAGGGCATAGGCTTCATCGATAAACAGCACGCCATCTATGGCTTCTTTAACCCGTTTTTCAACTAAGGGAGCAGTCTGGCCAATATATTGGGCAACCAGTCCGCCCCGGTTGGTTTCAATGATGTGGCCATTTTCCAGCACCCCCAGTTCTTTAAATATTTCCCCGATAATCCGGGCGACTGTGGTCTTGCCGGTGCCAGGATTGCCCCGGAACACCAGGTGATAGGACATATCCGTGATCGGCAAGCCGGCCTCTTTACGGTCATGATTATACTTCGCCAAATTAACGACCTTATTGACCTGTTTTTTAACAGGCTTGAGCCCAATGAGTTTGTCCAGCTCCTCAAAAGGTGAAAGCTTTTTCTTCTTGGTCGTAGGCGGGGGCTGTTCCGATGCATGGTTCGGTATATCTTCCTCTTTGATCATGACCAGGTGATGCTCTTCGGACTGGCCTGATTTCGCCAACCGTTCTGCCAGAAGTGAAACACAATCTTCAAACAGGTTTCGAGCGGCCCGCGCATTGCCAAATTCTTCGCCGCGATGATCATAGAGCTTTTGCAAAAAAGCCTGCACTTTATCTTTAGCCCCTGGGGTGAGAGTGTAATCATGCTCTTTGCACATGATCTCGAAGATTTCCATCAGTTCTTCAGGCTCGTAATCCGGAAAGTCGATGAAGTTTTTGAACCGTGATCGCAGGCCCGGATTTGAATTCAAAAACCGCTCCATATCTTTGGTATAGCCCGCAACAATCACCACGAGGCGGTCACGATGTGTCTCCATCAAGGGCAACAATGTATCGATCGCTTCCTTGCCAAAATCCTTCTCCGCGTTGGGTGGAGTCAGCGTGTAGGCTTCATCGATGAACAGCACGCCATCTATGGCTTCTTGAACCCGTTTTTCAACCTTGGGGGCGGTCTGGCCAATATATTGGGCGACCAGTCCGGCCCGGTTGGTTTCAATTAAGTGGCCGCTTTCCAGCACCCCTAGTTCTTTAAATATCTCCGCGACTATCCGGGCGACCGTGGTCTTGCCGGTGCCGGGATTTCCCCGGAACACCAGGTGATAGGACATATCCACCCCTGGTAGCCCGGCTTTTTTACGGTCATTCATATGTTTCACCATATTCATGACACGTTTTATTTCCTGTTTGGCGGGGGCGAGCCCGGTCAGCTTGTCCAACTTCTCAAACGCTAAGCGCTTTTTCTTTTTCTGTGGCGGTGTTGGCTGAGGCTTGGGCTTTTCGGGCTGGGGTGGCGCTTTGGAATAGTCGATTTTACGGTCGTCTCTCCGATATCCTACTGGTTGTTCAGGAGCTTTCGCGGGCTTTGTCTCTTCCGGCAGACCGTACTTATCCCAAAGCTCCTGGGCCGACTTGGTTGGTTTAATTGGCTTAGGAAACGGAGCAGCCGGCTGCGGTTTCGGTGGCGGGGCCGGCGGATGGTAGTAATCCGGATCGGGATTAAACCAGTCTTTCGGGAAGGTCGTATCATAATCCGCCCGGTTCATCATGATCGGATCATAGCCCGGTCTTATGATAAGCTGCCGTCCGGTTTCACGGGCCACATCCGCTTCCAGCTCCTGGCTTTCGCGCAGCTGCTGGATCGTTTCCACGAGCTGCTTATCCGGAGTTTGGACCTTCACCTTGCGGCGGCCCAGCTTATAATTGGCCAAATATTCCGCCGTGGTACGGTCATTGACCGAGAACACCTGAAATGCGCCGGCATTGGCAAAGAAGGTTTCCCAATTCTCCGGATACAGCTTGGCAAGCTGAGTAATATTCTGGACGATCGGCCAGAGTTTCACGCCGTAACCGGACAGCAGGCCGGCGGCTTCTTCCAGTTTTGCCATATGCCCTAACGCGAAAAATTCATCGAGGATGAACAGTACCGGGTAAGGACTTTTGCCCTCATCCGACATGGCGTTAAGGGCCAGATTGACGAACAGGCGCATAAAGCGCTTATGTTCTTCCAGGAGCTTTGGCGGCAACACCACATAGATCGTGGTGGGTTTTTCTCTTAATTCGGTAATGGCAAACGCGGAGTGATGCAGTACTTGTTGCATCGCGCCGCTATCCAGCCATTTCAGATGTCGGGATGTGGTGGTATGGAAGCTGCCGCGCTCATTATCACCGGCATTGATATAGATGGATGCTGCCGTGGCGGCCAGGCCGCCGGCAGCATTGTTTTTAGCCATGTCCGGATACAGGATTTGCGGATTAAGCTTGAATGCCTTTTGGACATGGATCAGCGAAGGCTCTTCGCCTTCTTCCACTAAATAATCAGGCCGGACCGTCACCAGGTGGGTAATGATGCCCGCAATCAGGGTGCGGGCAGCTTCGTCCCAATGTACACCGCCCGGTTCCGGCACGACGATCGCATCCGCGATCAGCCGGATATGTTCGGTGACATCGAGACTATTCAGATCGATCGACATCAGCGGATTAAAGCTGGCCTTCTTCACGCCTTCGACGTTGACCAGGCCAAAGGGGTCCATGACATACACGTCCTGGCCCATCGCTTCCGCTTTGCGAACACGGCCTCCGCCGTGTCCCCGGCGGGCAGCGGTAACAGCGGCATTGGTCCCTTTGGGATCAATGCACAGACAATTGCCCGGCCAGGTCAGCAGATTGGGAATGATAGCACTGCGGCCCTTGCCGCCACGGGTGGCCGCGATGGTGATAAAGGCGCGATCATCACTATGGCCGATCTGCCATTTTGGATCATAGACGGAGGTGCCAAGAAAGATGTCACCTTTTTTAAAGCGTTTGCCCCAATCATCGAGCAGGCCACCAAAGCGGGCTGATCCCCCGAAACCAAATCCCATCTCTTTTAATACTTTGCGGAACGGGGCGGTGACGTTTGCCAGCCACTCCCGGCAGCGGGTCCGGTACCTTTTCCAGGCGAAAAAAACACTGGCCAACACACTGAGCACCAAGACGCCGGAAACATTCGCATCTTTGATCTGGGTGGGATCGTTGCCTGTCGCCGCTAGCAGCCAAAACAGCAGGCTGGCGATGCCATAGCTTGACCCCACCAGAATAACGCCATCCATGACGAGATTGCTGACCCCGCCGATCAGACGCCGGCCTGCGGAAGTCGCCAGAAAGCGACTTAAAAAAAGCCCTCGGTTGCTGTTACTGATGATCAGGAGCGGCAGCATTAAGCAGGCGATATAGGCCAGCCCGGTCAGGACGAACCCGATCAGACGGCGGGTCGCCGGTTTATCCTGCCAGCGCGGACCGTTCAAATACCAGTCCCCGACTTCCTGGCTATAAATCACAGAGAGGTAAAGGCCGAAGATCACGGCCAGGTAAAAACCGAGTTTGGCCAGCCCTGCGCTAAAGCCGTTTTGAAGCGCTTGAGCCACAGGCTCAATGACCAGAAAAGCCATGCCAAGGAGAATGGCTAGGCCGCCCAAGAAAGGATGGGGACGGCCATCATCAAGCAGCCATTCCCCGAACGCGCCGGCATAGTTCCACATCAGCCAGCCCGTAACACACAGCAGCACGGCATTGCTGATCAGGGCAGCCCCGGTGTATTCCTCGCGCCCATCCGGACGTTGTGGGTTTGGGCTAATGGGCATAGGTATCAGTCCATTGAAAAAAGAGTATTGCCTAAGTCTAGCTCAGAATTAGAGCCTGCTAATTTTTGCCTTGATGATGAAAATTATTAATGAAAAGCCTTCGCCGCCAGCATGCCATCGTATGCCCCGCTGTGTCAGGACTCCCGCCTCAAGACAATTAGTCCCGACCGGGGCTTCGGCCAATCGCCGCCAGGACTGTCCTTTGGACAGGTCCATCGGCGCTAAACCTGCAGGCCGCACCATCGGAACGAATGGACTTGACCCGTCGCCATTTTTACGTGGCTTTGCGGGCTGCGAAGGCTAAGCAAAGGTTGCTTGGTCGTAAGGAAGATGGCATGACAGAGTAGCGTCATGGAAGGAGCAAAACGATGGGAAGAGAAGTTCGAAGAGTCTCTGCCAACTGGCAACACCCGAAAGACGAACAAGGAAACTACATACCGTTATTGGATGATTACTACTGGGCGGCGAGAGACTGGCTTGAAGGCGAGGGTGATCAGCCACAAACAGACAATTATATGCCTTACTGGCACAACTATCAGCGTACCCATTACCAGATGTATGAGGTGACCTCAGAAGGCACACCGATATCGCCGGTAATGGATTCGCCGGAAAATCTAGCGCGTTGGTTAGTGGACAATCAGGTCAGTGCCTTTGCCGGACAAACCGCCACCTATGAACAATGGTTGAAGGTCTGCCAAGGTCATCAAGCAGTATCCGGTGTCATCGTGGACGGCGTGTTTAAGAGTGGCTTGGTGCTGTTAGACGACGACTGAGGAACAAGCAGGCATGGGCGTTATCGCCTGTGCCTTTCCTTAAAAAAATTGAGCCTTGATCGCTAGATCGAGGCGGGCCGCGAAGCGGCTGAGCGTGGGTTTCAGTCGGGTACCAGGTTTTGAGACTATACTGGGGAGGTGGTCGATTCTCCGGAGTAACAAGATATGTTTTTATGTCATAAAAACCCTGCGGGTTTCCAGACATAAGAAACTTCTTGCGAACGTTCCGACGTTCAATCCCGGTAGCATAGCACATGCCGCGCGCACCCAAGGTGCTATCGTTCTTCGCCAACATGGAGGGCAATCCGATGGCCCGACCCCGCAAATCCGCTGACGATCGGATGGAGACATCCATCCATTTTGCCGTCAGCTATGCACAACGTTTACAGGCCGAGCAGCTAGCTAAAAACGCGGGTTTGTCCCTGTCCGAATACGCCCGGCGGCAAGTGCTCGATGGCCAGGTCGTGGTTCTGCAAACGCGCAAGCTCGACCGCGAGACTTTATACCAATTACGGAAGCTGGGTGTCAATCTTCATCAGCTGTTACGGCAAACCAATACAACCGGCACCACTCCCCCAGAACTGTCCAGCCTGTGTTCGCTGATTGAAGATTTTGTGCTGCGGCAGGTGTTCGAGGATGATTAATAAGGTCACCAAAGGCCGCAGTTTTGTCGGTGCCGCGCGCTATTATCTGGCCGATAAACGTGAGCACGGCGAAGCCATCCGCACCACCGATAAACGGGTTGAATTCACCCATACCTGTAACATCCCCACCCAGGATGGCTGGAAGGCGGCCAAGTGGATGGCGCACACCGCTGAACACCAAAACGAGATCAAGCAGGCTGCCGGCGGTAGTGCCAAAGGCCGTAAGGGCAAGTACCCGGTTTACACCTATGCTCTGTCCTGGCATCCCGAACAAAACCCGACCCGTGACGAGATGATCGCCGCCGGCGAAGCCAGCTTAAAAGCTAATGATCTGGACCAGGGCTATGAGGTGTTGATGGTCGCCCACAACGATGAACCGCATGCACATCTTCATGTCATCGTGAACCGCGTTCATCCTGAAACCGGGATCTCCGCACCCCTGTCCAAGGATTTTTACAATCTTTCAAAATGGGCCGAACAGTATGAAATGGAACAGGGCAAAGTCTATTGCGAGGAGCGGGTCAAGAACAACAAACGCCGTCGCAACAAGGAATGGGTCAAAGATTCTGCCAGTCTGTCCAAAGCCGATTTTTACCGGTGGCGGCGTGACCAACAACTGCAGGCGTATAACCGCCGGCGTGATGAAACCGAAAAACTGTCCGATTACCACCGGCGGCAACGGGAGGCATTGTACAAATCGAAAAGCTACCAGGTAAAAGAGCTGCAATCGAAGATAAAGGAGACGTACTGCAGCTATTGGGCCAACCTGTACCGTGATCAGGAACAGAAACGTCGCATACAGCAAACTGATCAACAGATAGCCAAACGCAAGTTCAAGGAGGCGGTGCGTAATCGGAACCTGGTGCGCAATGCCGATAAGAATAAGGGGCTGCTATCCAGGGTCTTTAATGACCCGGACAAGCGCCCGCCACAGCCGCCCCAGGAACGAAAAGCAACGCCGCAGGAGAAGCAGCGTCAGTTAAAAGAGGTTCTGCAAAAAGGTGATTGGAGCCGAGGGGGCGATGCCTACAAAGGGCATCTTACTCCGGTGTTCAATGATCCGGGTAAAGGCATTCCCCCACCCCAGGAACGAAAAGCAACGCCGCAGGAGAAGCAGCGTCAGTTAAAAGAGGTTTTGCAAAAAGGTGATTGGGGGCGTGGCGGTGGTGCCTACAAAGGGCATCTTACTTCGGTTTTCAATGATCCGGGTAAAAGCACACCATCGTATGATGCACAAAAACTCTCGCCGCAGGACAAACAGCGTCAACTTGATGAAACCCTGCAAAAAAATGATCTGGCCAGCGATGGTGATGCCTACAAAGGGCATCTAACCCCGGTCTTCAATAATCCAGGTAAAGCCATACCATCGTATGGTGAGGGCCGAAAACCACCACCGCCCCAGGAACGAAAAGCACCGCCGCAAAAGTCCCCTGTCCGGCAAAAAGACAGCCGGCAGGGACGTGATACAGGGCAGCAGGATATCCGCGCCAATACCATTAAAGAAGTGGAGCAGAGCAATACAAAATTAAAAGCCCTGGAAAAGGAACAGCGCGATGAGCGCAAAGCCATTGCTGACTATATCAAGAATAAAACCGAGCAATTTCAGAAGGAGATCGAGGAAGCATACCAGCAGGAGCTGGACCAGCTGAAAGAACAGCAACGGGCTGAACGTTATGAGCAAGGTAAGGAACACTCCGAAAAAAGCCAGGAAGCGGCCCGGCAGATTGTCAGGGGCGATGATTATGAGCAGTACAAGCAGCAAAGCTGGGCTGAGAAATTAAAAGGGTTTCAGGACAGTTTCAGAGATATGGGACGCGATCAAAATCAAGACAAAGATAAGGATCGGGACCGTGGGCGGGAACGGCCTCCGCCAGGTGGCCCCAAGCCACCCAATAAAGATTGATGTCAGCTACGGGCATGCATTTGCTACGCACATCGCTGCGTAGCGTTTCTTTTTTTCTTGACTCAATTGTCATTTCTATATTACTAATCATTGTGAATGATGAGATTGTTATACTCTAAATTCACGTAACCACAGCTTGTTCCTAAACAAGTTTTATTAACTTGTGGTTGTAAACCTTCTATTAACCCTCTCTGGTTATTATGGATATTAGAGGGTATCACTAACATATTTTTATAAATCGCAAGATGTGCGCGGTCAAGACCGCGCTTACACTTGACAGGGGGAGAATTTCTCCCGCCGTGTACCCCCTCTTTTTGGCCTGTCGGCCTATTGGGCGCTGCCCAAACCAGCCAGGGTTTCAGCCCTGGAACTGACCAAGGAAGGCGTCCTTGGATACGCAAGGAAGGTGTGGATCATGGCAAGAAGCGGCAGCGAAAAGCGGCAACGAACGATCATGAAATCGTACCGTTTAACGCGCGAGGAAGCGAAAGAGATGAAGCGTCGCGCTGAGCATGCTGCCATTTCGGAAGCCGCCTTTATCCGGCTACGCTGTCTCGATGCAAAGCCCCCTCGCCAGATCCCCCACCCTACGGTCAACCATAAAGCGGTTGCCCAGCTTATCGGTCATTTGGGCAAAGTTGGCAGTAACCTTAACCAACTGGCCCGTTACGCCCATTCTGACCGATTATTAAGAAACAGTATTCGGCTTGCCTGTCAGGAAATCATCGTCATGCGCGCTGCTTGTATGAGGGCGCTAGGCCGTAAGCCATGATTGCCAAGGGCAATCAACGCACCGGCGGCCAGCAGCTGGCCTCTCATTTGATGAACCAGTGCGACAATGAGCGAGTAGAGATTGTCGATGTACGTGGTTCCGTAGCGCAAGACCTGCACGGGGCGTTTGCCGAATGGGAAGCAACAGCCAAAGGCACAAGGTGCAAAAAATACCTCTACAGCCTGTCTGTTAACCCCGATCCCCGGCAGCGTCCCCTCACTCGTGAGGAGTTTTTTGATTATATCGACCGCACCGAGCGCGCCCTGGGACTGGACAGCCAACCCCGCGCAGTGGTGTTTCATGAAAAACATGGGCGGTTGCATAGCCATGTCGCCTGGTCACGGATTGATATCAACACCATGAAGGCGGTTCACATCGCCCACGACCGACAAAAGCTACGCCGCGTATCGCGTGATTTTGCGAACGCGCATGACCTGCAGCTGCCAGAAGGTCTGCAGCAGGATAAAGGGCTGTCACGCTTTAATGACAACAGCCAGGGCATGAACCTGGCTGAAAAGCAGCAGGAAGAACGTTCCGGTCTGACAAAAACCGACCGGGTAGCAGCTATCACCGTCGCCTATCAGCGCAGTGATTCCGGCCAGGCTTTTTTTCAGGCATTGGAAGAAGCCGGTTTTTACCTGGCGCGCGGTGACAAGCGGGGCTATGTGGTCGTCGATCGCGCCGGCGAAATCCATAGCCTGACCCGGCAGGTAAGGGGCGCTAAAGCAAAAGAGATACGCGCCCGCCTGGCAGATTATCCAGCTGAAAAGCTACCCGATGCCGCCAAAGCTCAGGACTATGCCCGGCAGATTGAGCAAGCCCGTGATAATCGTTTGCGTGAAGCGTTCAACCGGCATGTAAACCCGGTCTGGACCGCGCTACAACAACGCAAAGAACAGCGTCGGACCGAACTGGATGCAAAGTATCAGACGATTAAAGCCTATTACAATCAGGAACAAGATGCCCTGTATCGCCGACATTTTGCCGAGAACAGGCATGTTCGGCTAGAAAGGTACCAGGAACGCCCCCAAGGTTTAGCGGCCTTCCTGGGGCGAATTTCGGGCATACAAGCCTATTTTGAATGGCAACACCGGCAACAAGACCAAAAACGGCGGCAAAAACACCGCAAGGAACGGCAGGAGCTGACGCAGCACTTTATGCTGCAATCGTTAGATTTGCAGCGCCATTTCCGGGCCGTCTCGAAAATTGAAGCCTATGAGCGGAAAACCCTCATTAATCAGTTTAAACGAGCACAATGGCAGCCGGCCCAGGAGGAGAATAGTCTCTCCCTTCGCCAGCTGTATAAGCAAAATGTTGAAGATATTGTTACCAGGCAAACGGTGGACGATGAGCGCAAAGATCGGAATATGGGAGAAAAGGACGATCGTTCGTTATCACGCCAGTTTAGTCAAACCAAAGAAGAGATCACGACTGCGCGGCCAGGGCCGCTACGGCGTGCACAAAGCTGGTTATCGGCCCACTTCTTCCATGCGGCCAACCCGCAAGGATCACACGCCCGGCAAGAAAAACCCCAGGGCAAGGGTGATGCCGTCAGCCATAAACCCAAAATACCCACCCTAAAACTTTGATTATTTTTTAATAACGCCACTTACGGTTAACGAATCATGATATTAAAATACTCTGAGTTGTATAACGTAAGAATATTTTAATATTCATGAAGGTCTTCAAATATAACAACTTTAAAGGTTGTCTTGATTTTATTTATTATTATGGGCAACATCGTAAATACACGCCTGATTCTAAGGCGGTTATTTTAAACATGTCGTTACAGGAGTTTTACTGATTTAAACAAAAAGAAAGCCCGCCAGGGGCGGGCCGTCATAAATTCTGATTTGAAAGTTTTTTGAAACCTTTGGAATAAATATCCTCAACAGATTTAATTTCCCCCAAATCAGAATAAATTGCAAGAAGATTCTTGCCACGGATTTCTATTATCTGGACAAAACTTTTCTATGCCTTAATGACGGCGAGTTTCCGGCGGTTTTTTTAAAACCGAAAGGAATCGCCTATGTCTAATTCTGACTACTTACGTATATCTCGCCCCTCCCCTGAAGAAATCGATCAAGAAACTAAAGCCTTAATGGCACAAAAAACAAAGAACCTGGTCGATCGTAAGGGTACAACGCCACCGAGGGGTTGGAATAAACCGCGTTATAACTCACCGGAATATCATGAAGCCGTGATTCTCGGCTGGATAAGCTCGAAAGAGGCTGATTCGGATCACCAGAGCTGGGAAGTACGAAGCCAGCGTGCTCGGGTAACGACCTATCGCGAGAAACCCAAGCGCCGCCGGAACAGACCCGCCCCGGAACAGACCGGCCAGTATGTCCATTCAATGTCCATGGAGGTCTTCGATGATCAACGGCTTTCAACATTTGCCAAGACCTTGGTAATACAGATTACCGCTCTCTGTGGCAAGGGCTATCATTGGATCGGGACCAAACCGTTTCTAGCGCAAAAGATGAAGGTGACGGATAGAACCATACAGCGCGGTCAAAGTGAACTGGTTGAATACGGATATATAGAAAAGGATGTGGCGGCAGATGGAAAAACACGTATGACATTCGGTTCTATTTACCGTCTCACAGAGAAGCTGATTCCCCTGCATATGCGAGCCAGATGGAAGCAAAAAAAGCAGCAAGCAGAAGGGGTGCTAGAGCAGCCTAATTGGTGGGAAAGGTTAGCAAAACCAGGGGGGACATATAAGACCCTCAATAATACTTTAATATTTATATATAGTGGAATTGAATGGAAATTTAAGTGCCTCAATCCCAATCGTTACATAAATCCACCGCCTTTGTTTTCATAAGCATGGCATCGCCCTTATCGGGCGATACTCTTTACTCTTTTTTAGGCCATAAGAACCACCGACCAAGTCCGGTGCGATCCATCATGGCTAGAGCAATGATCAGGTGAGAAGCATAATTCAGAACAAAATTATTATAGGACAGTGCTTACCGATAGACCGCAAGTTGCCTTCAGGAAAGCCAAGCGGATGTTCAAGCGACTCCTTTCAGCGATATGTGAATTAACGAACCCAAGTACGCTGATAGCTATGAGCCACCTGACAGGTTTTATAGCATGTTCTGTTGATAACTTTATTTCATGACTTCATGGTAGCCGGTTATCGTGCCATTGTTTTATCAGCGAAAGAACATGTTTTATAAAGGAAGATGGCATGACATACATTATCGGGCTTGTGTCACAGAAAGGCGGGGTAGGGAAATCTACACTGGCCCGACTGATTGCACGTGAAGCAGCGGCAGAGGGACTTGAGACCAAAATTGCAGACCTGGATACCAAGCAGACAACCTGCACCAAATGGGCAGCCAGGCGGGCAGAAAACGGCATTGAGCCATCCATCCGGGTAGAGCCTTTTGCGGATGCTGATTCGGCACTGAAGGAGTCCACCAACTTCGATCTGTATATCTTCGATGGACGCCCTCATTCTGATAAGCAAACACAGCGTGTCGCCAGGGCGGCTGATCTGGTGGTTATCCCCACTAACGTATGGACGGACGACCTGGAACCAAGCGTCCTGTTGGCGCATGATCTGTTTAATGACGGGATTCCTGTGAACAGGATTGTATTTGCGCTCTGTATGGTCCCGGAGAGTGCTAAACAGATCGCACAGGCGCGTGAATACCTCAGTCACACCCCGTACCGGGTGCTTGATGGTGATGTCCCGTTTAAGACCGCCTTTGGAGATTCTCTGGACAAGGGCAGGGCCATTACAGAAACCCCGTTTCGGACACTCGTCAAGCGTGCTGATAAGTTGGCGCAAAGTATCGTTGATGCTGCTGCCAAGGCAGGACACCAAACAATGGAGGTTGCGTAATGGCTGATTTAGGAGCTTTGAAAAAAAATCAGGGTAAGGGAATCCCGCCACTCGCTGACAAAGCGCCGGGCAACACCAAATTTTCTGCGGAAGAGGGTGCCAAGAAGCCGCTTCAGTTCAATGTGACAGAAGCCGTGTTTGATGAGTTCAGCGAACAGGCATTTCAAGAGTTTGGCTTCAAGAAGGGGGCCAAGCTAGATCTCTTCATGAAGGTGTGGAGAGACTATAAACGCAGGTTATCATGAAATCGTGATAACTTGTTACCAGACTATTTTGATAACCTGATATCTGTTTATCACATGTAACATGTGTTTGGTTTAGCGTTTAATTGTAGAAATTCAGATCCGATCTTACAGACAATGTCCGCATTCAACACAATGCGGACTATTAGAAAATAGGCTATAGTCATTCTTTTTAAAATAGGGTAACTGCATTCAAGTCGACCCTAGTCTTCATTAAAACGATACCACCTTCACTACCACAACCTTTATGGATAAGGTACCCGAATGGCCTTCACTAAAATCACTCCAAGAGCAGAAACCCCCGCTAGTCCTGACATGCTTTTTCGAGAATTACCACGAAGAAAATTCCCAGACGTACTACCTCATCAACAAGCAATGATGCAGAAGTACGCTGCTGAAGCGATGAACAAAAAAGATGTCGCTTTACAGCTTCCAACAGGGAGCGGAAAAACACTGGTAGGATTGCTGATAGCAGAATGGAGACGTAGAAAGAACAGAGAAAAGATAGTCTATCTGTGTCCAACCAAGCAGCTCGTAAATCAAGTCGTTCATCAAGCAGAGCAAAAGTACGGATTGTCAGTTGTTGGCTTCACAGGTTCAAAACATAATTATAAGCCATCTGATATGGCGAAATATAACCAAGGCGACTGCGTAGCTATAACCACCTACAGTAGCCTGTTCAATACAAATCCGTACTTTAGTGATGCCGACATCATCATCGTTGATGATGCTCACGCAGCTGAAAACTACGTAGCAAAACTCTGGACTGTCAAGATCGATAGGTTTAAGCAGGAGCATGCCACACTTCACAGCGTTTTATCCTCGCTTCTGAAGGGGCATCTTGACCCTGTCAGCTACACAAGACTTACGGGTCAATGGGATAACCCAACTGATAAAACCTGGGTTGATAAGCTCCCTACTCCTTTACTACTAGAGCTTCATGACGAGATTTGCGAAGTTCTTGACGCTCACGCTCCAAGTACAAGCCTCAAGTATCCATGGTCTATGCTTCGCGACCATCTACGAGCTTGCCACATCTACCTGTCATCTACAGAAATACTAATAAGACCGCTTATAGCCCCAACTTGGGATCATCCCTCATTCAATAATGCCAAACAAAGGATATATATGTCTGCAACTTTGGGTGCAGGAGGGGATTTGGAGCGACTACTAGGTAGGAAGCAGATTCATCGATTACCTGTACCGGAAGGCTGGGACTCTCAAGGAGTAGGACGACGTTTCTTCATGTTTCCCACCCTATCACTTGATCTAAAAAACACTATCCAGCTCCGTCGTACTCTCTTGGATAAGGCGTCCAGAAGCCTTGTGATCGTGCCCAGCGAGAAGATGATGGAAAATATCGTTGAAGACGTTAAAACTCACCAATCACTAACTATATTCTCTGCCGAAGATATAGAAGAATCAAAGGAAGGCTTTACTAGCACTTCGAAGTCTGTAGCAATAGTAGCGAACAGATATGATGGTATTGACTTTCCTGGTGACGAATGTCGATTGCTCTTTATTGAGGGCCTCCCTAAAGCAGTAAATGCGCAAGAGCGCTTCCTCATGAGTAGAATGGGCGCAAATATCCTATTCAATGAGCGTATACAGACACGCGTCCTGCAAGCCATTGGCCGTTGTACTCGCTCTTTAGAAGATTACTCGGCGGTTGTAGTCACTGGAGACGAACTTCCAGATTACCTCGCCGATCCAAGACGAAGAGAATTCTTTCACCCAGAGCTTCAAGCAGAACTCCAGTTTGGTGTAGAGCAGTCCAAGAGCAAGACCCACACAGATTTTGAAGAAAACTTCGACCTTTTTATTCAGAATGGTGACGCTTGGGAAGCGGCAAACCAGATGATTGTTGATTGCCGCAAGGCCTCCTCGCAAGCTTCGTTTCCCTGCATCGACCAGCTTACCAACACTGTCAAATTCGAAGTAAAGTATCAGATGGCGATGTGGCAGCAAGATTACCCAGAAGCGCTTAGCCAAGCTGAGGCTGTTCTCGGTAAGATAACTGACGGTCAGCTAGGCGGTTATCGAGCACATTGGGAATACTTGGCAGGTTCTGCGGCGACTCTTGCTTCCTTGTTAGACCGTCCAGGATTTCAACTGAAAGCGCGAGAGCACTTCTTAAGAGCAAAGCGCGCTGCAAAAGATATCCCCTGGCTTGTGCAGCTTTCGCGGCACACAGAATCCGATTCCAGCAAGTCCGAGCAAGAAGAAACAAACGCTCTTATTATGCTTCAGGTTGAGAGAATTGAAGGTGTACTCGGATCTTTGGGTACTACTCATGATAGAGATTATTCCGAGAGAGAACGCATTATTCTTGAGGGACTCAATAACGGAGATGAATTCGAGGAAGCTCACAAGTTGCTGGGAGAACACCTGGGCTATGACGCAGGCAAAGTTGAGTCAAGTGCATCACCAGATCCTTGGTGGCAATCGGGGTCCCTTTGTTTAGTATTCGAAGATCATGCAAATGCAAACCCTACTTCGTCACTAGATCCCACGAAAGCTCGACAAGCAGCAAGCCACCCTGCGTGGATGCGTGAGCACGTTTCGTCTTGCCAATCTGAATCTGTTGAGATTTTGCCAGTATTAGTTACGCCAGTTTCAACTGTATATTCTGGTACTCTTACGCACTTAGCAAGTGTAGCTTTATGGAAGTTAGATGAGTTCAAAGCGTGGGCTCAACAGGCCCTAGCAACAATTCGTGAGTTACGTAAGACATTCATTGAGCCAGGAGATCTTGTATGGAGAGCACAAGCTGCTGAAGCACTTCAGACAGCAAGTATAGACGCGGTAAGCCTTACCAACCATCTAAAAACACAGATTGCGAAAGACCTGTTATCCGAGAAGTAAAGTGATCCACAATAGTGACTAAGGATCTCGGCCCTGAGCTTGTCAGGGCCGACACATATACTGTAGATACCATCTCTAGTAATCTATTCAAGCACTCATTTTGAGCATTTAGGGGCGAATCCAGTTGTAATGACGCATCAGGTAACCGCTAACTTTCTTTTAAGCCTTTTCTTTCAATAGAGGCCCTCAAGTAGACACCGATAGTACCAGTGGCCGCTCCAGCACAAAGCGGACAATTTGTTATCTGATCTGACAGTTGCGCCTTCATCGGCTGGCGTAACTGTAAAATTTTAATATTTCCTCAGACAGCAAGTAGCTTCAAACGACCTGTTAGCAATATTTCAGTTCGTTGGTAGTACACTCAACTTTTATTGTTGTTTAAATAGCGGTCTTTAAACTCCGGCCACTTAATATCCTCAAAAGGGACATTGGGGTAACTCAGCGCTTCTATCACCGCCTTACGCAATTCGAGTTGTGACCGGTCGGTGCCGTAATTGGCGGTTTCCAGCTTTTCCCTGTCATGGCCCATGACTAGACCGATATCCGGCTCACGGATGTATTCGCCATTGGCCAGCTGCTTGCCGCGCAGATTATCGATGGTCGTGTGGCGAAAGCTATGAAAGCTTTTGCTCCAGCGCTCGCCTGCGTTATTGTTACTCTTGCTCTCGACACCACGGCGCTCGATATAGCCCAAAATATGGCCACCACCTTTACGTTTTTCCAAACGGGAAAACCAGCTGGATACGCATTTGGTTAATCTTCCAAACTTGTCTCGCTTAAGCTTGAACAAGCTACTATCTTTCGTATCGGCCTTGCGTTCTGCCAAAAATTCCAGAAAGCCAATCTCGATCAATTGTGAGTGAACTGGAATAGGGCGCACGGAGTTCAGGTTTTTGATGCGTTTTTTTGTGCCGTCGGCGGTCACGCCTTTATTATCGATCATGAAATAGATAATGCCCGACTCGGGACAGGTACGAATATCACGGGTTTGCAGTTGTCCCAGCTCTTCCAGGCGTGCCCCGGAAAAGGCTGCCAGCAGGGGGAGCCAGAACTTGCCGGCCTTACTCAGTGCTGATTTCTGAATGCCGAAGTCACAGCCATAGTTACTGCCAGGAAAGATTTTCTGTAGGTCTGCTTCGGTAAAGGGCAGTCGTTCAATGCTTTTGTTGTGTTTTGTATTGGGCAATTCGATATGGCTGGCGATATCGGAGGTGATAAAGCCATTGCTATAGGCGAACTCCAAAAGTCCTTTCAATTGTCCCAGATATTCGCCACGGGTTTTATCCGAGATCGGCGGAAAACGATTGCTCTTGTTTTGCGCCATCGTGACGGCGTGGTCAGTAGATACGCGCTTTTTTTTGAAATTGGCGGGCAGATACGTAATCCAGTTCTGGATCTCGCCCAGTTCTTTGAGCGTCAGGGTATGAATCTGGCGCTGTTCAAAATGCTGCTGCCAGAATGTTAGTCGGTCCCTGTAGTTGATCAGGGTCCGTGGCGCGAGTTTTTTGCCTTTACGGCCCTGGACAGTCAACTTGTTCAGGTACAAATCTATGGCTTCATGAAAGGCGGTTGGCGATTCCGGTTGATTTGCAGGGTTGGACATTTCGGTATTGCTGATGTTGAGGAGTCGATCCAGTACTTCAGGGCTGTTTTTATAGCGATCTAGCAGAGCGGCAGCATTGGCTTGGAGTTCAAGTGCCAGTTGCTGTTCCGCTTCGGGGTCGTCCAGATCGATGACATGCTTTCTTCCCAGCACGTCAAAGGTTTCTATGTAGTAGGCCATATTACTTTGACTGCGTCCATCAACACCTTCTTGGTATAGCCATTCAGTAAATTCCTGGGTTAGCCTGAATGGCTCCTTCAATGAGGGCTGTTGCTTTAATCGCTCAAACCCTGCTTGGCATTGTAGCCAAAAACATCGAGACAGGCGTTTTGCGTACTGTTTGTCAGCGGTGCTTAAAGAACGGCGAAGTTCACGGCGGCCATTAAAATAGGGACGTAAGGAAGAAGGAATAACGACACGACCATACCAGGTGGTCTGGTGACGGTTGCGAACTAAAAAGTGACCTTGAGACATGATGCACCTCGCAAAGTGTACCACCCAGGTGTATCACCGGGAGGATTCTATGCTCTGCGAGGAATGTCAGGCCGCTAGGGACGCGACCTGTAAGAAAGTGTGGTGCCCGGAGGCGGAATCGAACCACCGACACGAGGATTTTCAATCCTCTGCTCTACCGACTGAGCTATCCGGGCAACGGGCGCCTATTAAACACGTCTGCCGGGAAAAAATCAACAGAATTACGGGCTTAGGCGCTATTTTTTACAAAAGAATAGAAAACTCCTGGCCTGATAACGAATTCTGTTCGGGGCCGGGAAATAACGGCTTAAATGCCGTATTGTTGGCGATACTGACGGATCGCTTCCAGCTGTGAATCCATGCCGCCTTTTTCTTCCAGATAGGTCAATACATCATTCAGAGAGACAATGCTGGCAACCGGCATGTTGTAATCACGTTCGACTTCCTGGATAGCTGATAACTCGCCTTTGCCTTTCTCCTGGCGATTCAGGGCGATCAGGGTGCCGGCCGGTGTGGCGCCAGCCTGTTCGATAATATCCATAACTTCGCGAATGGCTGTTCCAGCGGTTATTACATCATCAATAATTAGTACACGGCCTTGTAGCGGTGCTCCGACCAGGTTGCCACCCTCGCCATGGTTCTTGGCTTCTTTACGGTTAAATACGTAAGGCACATCCTGACCGAAATCGTTTGCCAGGGCGACGCAGGTGGTCGTAGCCAGTGGAATGCCTTTGTAGGCAGGGCCCAGCATGACATCGTACTCGATACCTGACTGCTGAATAGCGGCGGCATAGTAGCGCCCCAGACGTGCCAGCGCTTCACCGCTGTTAAACAGGCCGGCATTGAAAAAGTATGGGCTTGTGCGACCCGATTTCAGAGTGAACTCGCCAAAACGCAGCACCTCCTTTTCGATGGCAAACTCAATAAACTCTCTCTGGTAGTCCTGCATTCTTGTCTCCGCGGCGCTGTTCAAAATTTGCGCGTATGATACACCGTTGAAGGAATTCTCTCTATCGCTTAAATAGATTCAAATTTGCCGCACATCCCTATACAATGCGCCTTTCGTATCATTGATTATCGTATCGGATTTGTAAGGTTAGTAAGTTATGCGCGTCATCACATTCAATACACAGGGTATTGAACAGGCTGCAGAAAAAGGTTTCTTTGACTGGATGGTCCAACAGGACGCAGATGTCGTGTGCCTGCAAGGGCTGCGTGCTAAAGAATATCAACTGGATGATAAACGTTATCACCCGGATGGTTATGAAGCTTACTTCTTCGATGCGTTTGAGGATGGCTATAGCGGTGTAGCAATCTATAGCCGGGTTATTCCCAAAGCGATTATGACTGGTCTGGGGTTTGAGCAGTGCGACTTTAACGGGCGCTTTATTCAGGCTGATTTCGATAATGTCAGCGTCGCATCCATGAGTATCCCTTCAGGCCTTAAGAATGATGTTGCCCAGGGCGAGAAAGAGGAGTATTTGCAGCTGTTCAAAGGGCATCTGAGCAAGACTTTACGTAAGCGTCGTGAGTTTATCTTCTGTGGCCCAATCCATATTGCCCATAAGCCGGTCGATCTGAGTAACTGGTATGTTAATCAGAAAGTATCCGGCTTCCTGCCACAAGAGCGCGAGTGGATGGAAGAGGTTCTGGGGGAGATGGGCTATGTGGACGCCTTCCGTCAGGTTAATTATGCCGATCGCCAGTATACCTGGTGGCCAGACTATAATCGGGCTAAAGAGCTGAACGAAGGTGCGCGTCTGGATTATCAACTCACCACTGCCAATCTGCGCAAGACGATCAAGTCTGCCTCGATCTATCGTGATCAGAGCTTTTCGGCCCATGCGCCAGTGATTATTGATTACGAGCTTTAAGAATATTCAGGAAAATAAAAAGAGCCGTAAGGCTCTTTTTTAGTTTTGTGGGAGGCGCGCCTCGCGCCGAAGGGCGCTTTGATGTGCAAAAAGACCAATCGCGGCGAGGGCGCCGCTCCCACAGGAGAGGATATTTCCTGTAGAAGGGCGCTCACGCTTAGCCCGCCAGGGCCTGCTTTTGCAGCTCTGCCAGCTCGGCGATACCTTTTTTGGCAAGGTCCAGCATCGCATTCAACTCATCCTGACTGTATGGAGCTGCTTCGGCAGTACCCTGAACTTCAACAAACCCGCCCTGGTCGGTCATGATTACGTTCATATCGGTTTCTGCTTTGGAATCTTCGGCGTAATCCAGGTCCAGCACCGGCTCACCCTTATAGATGCCCACGGAAATGGCTGCCAGGCCATATTTGATCGGGTTGCCTTTCATTGCCCCGTTTTTATCCTTCTTAAGGAAGTTGATGGCATCGATCAGGGCAACATAGGCGCCGGTGATAGAAGCCGTGCGGGTGCCGCCATCAGCCTGAATCACATCGCAGTCGATAGTGATGGTGTTTTCACCCAGTTTTTTCAGATCCAGACAGGCGCGCAGTGAACGACCGATCAGGCGCTGGATCTCAACGGTGCGACCGCCTTGCTTACCTCTGGAGGCTTCGCGACCACTGCGACTGCCTGTTGCTCTGGGCAGCATGCCGTATTCAGCGGTTACCCAGCCGGAGCCGGAGCCTCGCAGGAAACGCGGTACCCCGCGTTCAACCGACGCGGTACAGATTACTTTAGTATCACCAAACTCGACGAGCACAGAACCTTCTGCGTGCATGGTGAACTGGCGGGTGATACGCACGTCCCGCATCTGGTCCGGCGCGCGGTTGCTTGGACGGATTGTAGTAACGCCCAGATTTTGTAACTGATCGGAGATGGATGCACTCATGAATATAAATCTCTGCTCTGCAAGACGACTCAGCACATAGAGCCGGACGTCGAGGACTGTTAGAATAAACAACAAATGTGAATTCTAATCGAGAATAGACAATATGACACGCAGTATGACCGCTTTTGCTCGTCAGGAGGAACAACACGCCTGGGGCAGTCTGATTTGGGAAGTACGTTCGGTAAATCATCGTTATCTGGAGCCGCATTTGCGCTTGCCGGAAAGCCTGCGTGATCTGGAAGCATCGTTACGGGAAAAACTGCGTAAAAACCTCAGTCGGGGCAAGGTCGAGTGTACTCTGCGTTTTGTCGCTGAGGCTCAGTCGCAGACGCTGACGGTGAATGAAAGCTTTGCCTCTGAGTTGATCGCAGCGGCCCAGCAGGTGTCTGCCCTGCTGCCGGAGAGCCAACCACTGGATACCCTGGAGGTGTTGCGCTGGCCCGGTGTGCTGCAGGATACCAAGCTGGATATGGATGTGGTTAAAAAGAGTGCCCTTGTATTGTTTCAACGGGCGTTGGATGAGTTGATTGAGAGCCGGGGTCGCGAAGGCGTTGAATTGGCAAGCCTGATCGATCAGCGGCTGAATACGATTAGCGAGATTGTCAGTGATGTGCGTACCAAGCTACCGGGTATTTTGCAGGCACAGCGGGATAACCTCAAGGCGCGCCTGGAAGAGCTGAAAGCAGATCTGGACGAAGGTCGTCTTGAACAGGAAATGGTGATTCTGGCGCAGAAGGCGGATGTTGATGAAGAGATGGATCGCCTTAATACCCACGTTCAGGAAGTGAAACGGGTATTGAAGCAGAAAGGGCCGGTCGGACGTCGACTGGACTTCCTGATGCAGGAGCTGAATCGCGAAGCCAATACCCTGTCGTCCAAGTCAATCGTGTCTGATACTACCCAGAGCGCAGTCGAGCTGAAAGTGTTGATTGAGCAGATGCGCGAACAGATCCAGAATATCGAGTAAAGCGGATAAATCATGAGTCAGTTAGGTACCTTATATGTTATTTCTGCGCCTTCCGGTGCAGGTAAAACCAGCCTCGTAAAAGCGCTGCTGGAACAGGATCCGCAGGTTGGTGTGTCTGTTTCTCATACCACCCGGGTTATGCGTCCGGGTGAAGTGGATGGCAAGGATTATAACTTTGTCACCATGGATCAATTTAACGGTATGATCGAACAGGGGCAGTTTCTGGAATTTGCCGAGGTGTTTGCCAATAAATATGGCACCTCGCAGCAATGGGTTGAGGGGCAGCTCCAGCAGGGCCGGGATGTTATCCTGGAAATCGATTGGCAAGGTGCTCAGCAGGTGCGCCGCTTGATGCCGGATTGTGTATCCATCTTTATTTTGCCGCCATCCACTGCTGCGCTGCGTGAAAGGCTGACGGGTCGAGGGCAGGACGGCGAAGATGTGATCAATCACCGGATGTCGGAAGCCCTGAGTGAAATGGGTCATTATAATGAATACGATTATCTGATTATTAATGACCAGTTTGATCTGGCGCGGGATGAGCTGCAGGCTGTATTTACAGCGCGTCGCCTTGAATTGTCGCGACAACAGCAAAAACAGACAACTTTGCTGGATGAACTCTTGTCAGCGTAAGGCCCCTTAGGTAAACTGGCCGGCCCTTTTCGGGTTGATTGTTTTTTATACTATTTATGTACGAAAGTACCGAGGTCAAAAATGGCTCGCGTAACCGTTGAAGATTGTCTGGAACATGTAGAGAACCGTTTTGAGTTAGTTATGATTGCATCAAAACGTGCACGTCAGCTCGCGACGGGTGGTAAAGATCCCAAAGTTGAGTGGGAAAATGATAAGCCAACTGTTGTCGCACTGCGTGAAATTGCCGAACAGCATATCGACGTTTCTATTCTTAATGATATTGAAGAAGATTAAGTCTTTTTCAAACGGCTTGAATAAGGCATCATCTCTATAGTTTCCTAAGTTTTGTAGCCCGGCTTGTGTCGGCTACTTAGTAGAGGCATAGGAGTAGTTGATGCCGACCATTGATGCGCTTTCTGATCGTCTGACCGAATACCTGGATCTGCAACAGATTCAGGCGGTGAGGCGTGCCTACTATTATGCTGAGCAGGCGCACGATGGCCAACGTCGCAAGAGCGGCGAACCTTATGTAACACATCCCCTGTCAGTTGCTTCTATCCTTGCGGGTATGCATATGGACCATCAGAGCTTGATGGCGGCCATGTTGCATGACGTTATTGAAGATACGGCTGTTTCCCGGGATGGCCTTGAGAATCAGTTCGGCGAAACGGTCACCGATATCGTCGATGGTGTCAGTAAGCTGACCCATCTTGAGTTTGAAACCCGCGCTGAGGCGCAGGCGGAAAACTTCCAGAAGATGGTGCTGGCGATGGCCGTGGATATTCGCGTTATCCTGGTCAAGCTGGCGGACCGTCTGCATAACATGCGAACGCTCGGTGCGATGCCGCCGGAGAAGCAACGCCGTATAGCCCGCGAAACATTAGATATCTATGCGCCGGTTGCCGCCCGTTTGGGGATGCGTGATTTACAACTGGAGCTGGAAGACCTGGCATTCCAGGCATTTCATCCAATGCGCTCGAAGTATATTCGTCGCGCTGTCGTTCAGGCCCGAGGCCAGCGCAAGGATGTGATCTCTACGATTGAAGATTCATTGCGTAACCGGCTTGCTCAGGAAGGCTTGAGTAGCGTGGTTTCGGGGCGTGAGAAACATCTCTATAGCATTTACAGCAAGATGAAATCCAAGGGCATATCCTTTGCCGAAATCATGGATGTTTTTGCGTTTCGTATCGTCACCGAATCGGTGGATGATTGTTATCGGGCGTTAGGTATAGTGCATAACCTGTATAAGCCGGTACCAGGGCGCTTTAAGGACTATATCGCAATCCCCAAGGCTAATGGCTATCAATCTCTGCATACCGATCTGTTTGGTGCTCGAGACATCACTATCGAAGTGCAGATTCGTACTAAAGAGATGGATGCGGTCGCCAGCCAGGGCATTGCCGAGCACAGTCACTATAAGATTTATGGTGATTCTTCCAGTGCGATTGATGGTTATAACCGCGCACGGAAGTGGGTACAGGGCTTGCTGGAAATGCAGAAGCGGGCCGGTAACTCTATGGAGTTTATCGAAACGGTCAAGACCGACCTGTTCCCCGATGAGGTGTATGTGTTCTCGCCCAAGGGCAGAATCTTTGAACTGCCCCAGGGGGCTACGCCGGTCGATTTCGCCTATGCGGTGCATACCGATGTCGGTAACTCTTGTGTCTCCTGCCGTATTAATCGCCGTTTGGCGCCATTGTCGCAGCCATTGCAGAGTGGCCAGACGGTGGAAGTGATTACCACGCCCAGTGCCCAGCCCAATATGGCTTGGTTGAATTTTGTGGTAACTGGTAAGGCACGTTCTTCGATTCGCCATTTCCTTAAAATGCAGCAGCGTGGCGAATCCGTTGCACTGGGACGGCGATTATTGACGCAGTTCCTGTCTAACTATGATGCCAGCCTGGATGATATTGATCCCCTCGTGCTCACGTCGCTTCTGGATGAAGCTAACTTCAGTGATGTGGATGAGCTACTTGAAGATATAGGCATGGGCAACCGCATGGCCTATGTGGTGGCGCGTCGTCTGCGACCGGCTGATCAAGGCGAAGACGAGCCGGATACTGCAACTGCAGTGACTGGAAATACGCCATTGGCGATCGAAGGCACTGAGGGTATGGTGCTGCATTACGCGCGTTGTTGTGGCCCGATACCGGGCGATTCTATTGCGGGCCATATCAGTTCAGGCCGAGGTCTGGTGATTCATCGTACCGATTGTCGCAATATAGCTTTCATGAAAGATGATGCTGAGAAATGTATCTATCTGGAGTGGTCCGCAAAGATCGATGAAGAGTTTGTTGTTAATCTGGATATCAAGGTGGAATCACACCGCGGCTTGATTGCAACTCTGGCAACCACTGCTTCAGGGGTTGGCTCCAATGTGCTGAAAGTGGATATTACCGAGACCGAGTCGCAACTCAATACCGTGCATATGGATCTGATGGTTAAAGATCGTATTCACCTGGCCCGTGTGATGCGTAAGCTGAAGGCGCTGAAGGCTGTGTATAAGCTGGTCCGCGTCTGACGCAGGCGCGTTGCGCCTCAGTAGCGAGTAGTTAGACCGCAGCAAAAGCGCTGCTAGCTAGTGGCTAGATGAAAAAAACTGCCTGAGGGCGGTTTTTTTATGATCGGTGGGATCAGAGGTTTCGGGTGTCTTTTTCCGTGATTAGGCCTTGTCGTTTGAGCTCGGAAAGAATTGAGCTTCTGGTTCGTTCAAATTTTTCTGCAAGGGTATTTACAGCGTTCCCCTCGTTAAAAAGTTGAGCTAATTCTGCCCTATGTTCATCGTTCCAGGGTAGCCCTGCATTACGGGGCAGGCCTCTGGCGGTGTTATCGGCCTGTCTTTCTTCAGGACTTTTCTTTGCCTTTTTGGGTGGGTGTTTAATCTGATTGATACAGCTAAACAGTGCCCGAATAACCTCTGGTGAATTATAAGGTGAGTGGGAAGGGAGTAGTTCTCCCGTCGTTGGGTCAACCCCGTTAGCCAGGGTTTCCAGTAGTTCCGTCGCGTTGATATCCATATCACTGCTCCTTTGGGTCCTTGCAGTTGTTCTGCAATAATGCAGTGTAGAAAAATGGATTCCCACTTTCGCAGGAATAACCAAGAACAAGAGTCTATCATCGCCCTTTTAGCCACTAGCCACTAGCCACTAGCCACTAATTTCCCTGTGCTGTCCCTTCGCGACGCGGATCGACGCCGCTTTCCCACTGACCATCCGCAGTGCGTCGCAAACCATGCAAGCCACTGTTCAGGCTGCGAATATCGATGTTATGCCCCAGCGCCTGTAGCGGTGCAGCCAGTTGCTCGGCAGCTGTGCCTTCCTCTAATTCTGTTTTGCCATTACGGTTACTGATATGGGGCAGGGCGAAGATGGACTGTAAAGGCAGGTCAGAAGTGAGGCTAATTAACAGGCTTTGCGCCACATAGTTGATGATCCGGCTGCCACCGGGAGAGCCCATGGCGGCTACCAATTTGCCATTAGCATCAAACACCATAAAGGGAGACATAGAGCTGCGTGGGCGTTTACCGGGTTGTACACGGTTGGCAATCGGCTTACCGTCTTTCTCGGCTACGAAGGAGAAGTCGGTTAGCTGATTGTTAAGCAGAAAGCCTCCCGCCATCAGCGTGGAGCCGAAGGCCATCTCGATACTGCTGGTCATGGAGACCGCATTGCCCCAGCGATCAACGATAACGAAATGGCTGGTAGAAGGTAGTTCAGGGGATTGGTCATCGGCCCGGGCTACCGCAAGTTCTACCACGCCAGGCTCCGCTGTCGACATGTCTCGAGCAGGATCAATCAACAGGCTGCGCTGCCTGAGGTAATCATCGTCGAGTAATTGTGCAACGGGAACTTTTACAAAATCACTGTCAGCCAAATAGCGCCCGCGATCAGCAAATGCTAGCCGGCTTGCCTGGGTGAACAAGTGATTGAATGCCACTGAATCAGGCGCTGTTTGTTCAAGCTCAAAACGTTCCAGTAATTTAAGAATCTGCAATACTGTGACGCCACCTGATGTCGGCGGTGGAAAGCCACATACCCGGTAATTGCGAAAAGGCTTACAGATGGGTTGTCTTTCTTTGGCCTGGTAATCTTTCAGGTCGGCAAGAGCTAGCTTCCCAGGATTGTCTTTAGCTGAGGCTATTGAAGCAATAATCTGCTCCGCCAGAGGGCCCAGATACAGTGCCTCAGCTCCCTGATTGGCTATTAATGTGAGTGAATTGGCCAGGGCAGGGTTCTTCAGCTGGTGGCCGACTGGGTGAGGTGCGCCCTGCTGGTTAAAGAAATAGGCTTTGGCTTGTGGATATCGGCCCAGACCTGGATTGATTTTACTGCTCAGTAGCTGATACAGACGTGGCGAAACGGCAAAGCCTGTCTCTGCCTGGCGTATTGCGTCGCGGAAAAGTGCTTTCCATGCCAGCTTACCGTGTTGTTGCTGGCTGAGTTCCAGCATGGCCAGTACACCAGGGGTACCGACTGAGCGTCCTCCGACCATGGCATCCCACCAGTTCATTGGGGTGCCATCCGTATTCAGGAATAGATCACCGTTGGCGGCAGCCGGCGCTGTTTCCCTGCCATCATAAGCTTGCAGTTGCTGTTCGCTGTTATTCCAATGGAGCATAAATGCGCCACCGCCAATGCCTGATGACTGTGGTTCAACCAGAGTGAGCATCGCTTGTACTGCAACGGCGGCATCAGCAGCGGTTCCTCCCCGTTGCAGGACTTCATAGCCTGCAGCCGTGGCCAGGGGGTGTGCGCTCACCACCATCTGCTCCTGTGCCAGCACTCGCTGTCCTTGCTGTACACCGGTAGCAGATTCTGGTGCCAGGTCTTCCTCCACGGCCCAGCTTAAGGTGCTGAGTAAAAGTAAACTACTCAAAATGGCACGGCGTAAAGTCATCATGAATTGATCCTGTAGTGGGCAGTTAGCGGGCGACTGGTTAGTCAATCCAGTATAGGTATAAAAATTTCAAATGAGGATAATAATATGTTTGAAGAGACCTAATTACTCACATATTCAATAAGTTACAGTGATGTTTAATCAGTCTCTGGTGTTATAGGTTAGCAGTATTTTTATCCAACGGGGTGGTTTTACCTGGAAAGCTACGGCTTCCATCGCCTGAAATAAGTGAGCTACGGTGTCGGGGGAGACTAAGTTCGCTGCGCTTAAGCAATTCTGTGACAGGAATATCGTAGTTTAAATTCAGTTAGAGCTAAAGAATTGTTCCCAGTGGCCGAAGCTTATATAAAATTTTGTTGCTGGAGATAACACCTTGTCTTTAGGAGTTAAGGTCTCACACAAACCTGGTCAGACAGACCAGGCTGTTCGTATCATGTTGCTGCATGATCAGGAGGGGAAGGCATTGGTTCTGGTGCCTTCGGATATGCTGTTTAACCTTGTCAGTATCTGGAAACATTCAGGGCGCCATTTAAAACCTGTACGGGGAAGTGACGCGGTTAAGTTTTTTAGTCAGTCGGCGCTGCAACAAGAGAATGGGCAGAAGAAGCTGTTTAGCCTACCCGTCTATGTGGATGAATCAATTACTGCGAGAGATTCCTTTGCTGTTATTGAACCCTATACTGACTTGCAGTTTATAGCGCAAAAAGAATGGTTGCAGGAGCATATTGCACTGTGCTCGCTTGGTTTGAGCACTGCAATGATTAATGCCAGTCAACCCCAGGGAGATGATGTGCATGTCATCACCAAAGCCGTTGAGCAGTTTACAACATTGCGTATTAAGCAACGTCTGGAAGACACCCTGGGTTTACCTGCGCTGCCATCGTCGATGAAACGCCTGATTGAAATTCGTTCTGATGTTTCAGCTGGAATCGATGATCTGGTGCCGGTTGTACGCTTAGATCCCAGCCTGGCTGCTCAGGTCATGAGCTGGGCTGCATCGCCTTACTATGCGGCCCCGGGTGATGTTCATTCGGTGGAAGATGCTGTGATTCGGGTGTTGGGCTTCGATCTGGTTGTGAATCTTGCGCTGGGTGTTGCTATGGGTAAAACCCTGACAGTTCCGGATGATACACCCCGAGACGGGGTTCCATATTGGCAGCAGGCGGTATTTTCAGCGGCTACCGCTGAGCTCTTATGTAAAAAGATGCCCGTTGATATTCGACCCAGGCCCGGGATGATGTATCTGGCTGGATTGTTGCAAAACTTTGGCTATCTAGTGCTGGCACATCTGTTTCCGCCGTACTTCTCGTTGTTGTCCCGCTATATCGAGGCGAACCCTCACATGGGACTTGAGTATATTGAGAAGCAGGTACTGAATGTTACCCGTGAACAGGTTGGCGCCTGGTTACTGGGTGACTGGTCTTTACCGGAAGTAGTGAGTGAGGCAATTCGTTATCATAATGATCTTGAGTATGAAGGGGTTGCCAAGTATGAAGCCCGGCTGATATTTCTGGCTAACCGAGCGTTGCGGCAGCATGGTTTGAGTGATGGTCCGGTAGAGGATATACCTGACGCTCTGCTGGCAAGTTTACAGCTGACTCGCGAGCAGGTAGATGAGGTATTAGTACGGGTGGTAGAAAGTCGTGGTGAGCTTGATGAGTTGGTGCATACGATTGCGCATAGCAAAGCTCAGGCTAGTTAGACGCGAAAGCTTTTACGGCTTATAGCTGGAGACACTCAGTTGAGTGCCTCCAGTGTTTCCAGCTCTTCGAGTTTTTCCAGCCACTCAATTTCTATTGCGCTACTGCGCTGTTGGATACTTGCCTGCTGATCCAGCAGCTCTTTCAACTTGGTTCGATTGGCTTCATCGTAGAGGCTGTTGTCGGCCAGTTTGGCTTCGACTTGCTGTTGCTGATCGGTCAATGTTTCCAGTTCAGTTTCCAGCTTATCGATCGCCTTCTTCAATGGCCGCAGCAGGGAGCGTCGTTCGGCTTCAAGACGTTTCTGTTCTTTGCGTTCAGCAGCACTGGATGAACGGTTCTCGCGTTCACTGGTGGATGTCTGATTCTGTTCCCTGCGCTGGTTTGCCAGCCATTGCTGATAATCATCCATATCGCCGTTAAACGGCGCGACTTTATTGTTCGCTACCAGTAAAAACTCATCGACAGTATTGCGCAGTAAGTGGCGGTCGTGGGATACCAGAATCAGCGCCCCTTCAAAGGATTGTAATGCCAGCGTAAGGGCGTGACGGACTTCCAGATCCAGATGGTTGGTTGGCTCATCCAGTAGCAGCAGGTTGGGTTTCTGCCAGGCGATCAGTGCCAGCGCGACGCGAGCCTTCTCACCGCCGGAGAACAGCTTTACCGGCTCCAGTGCGCGATCTCCCAGGAAATCAAAACTGCCCAGGTAGTTGCGAATCTCCTGCTCGGAAGCCTTTGGCGAGATGCGCTTGATATGCAGGGTTGGCGAGGCTTCCAGATCCAGCGCCTCGAGCTGATGCTGGGCAAAGTAACCGATCTTCAGGTGTTCTCCTGCTTTGCGTTCACCAGCGAGGAGGGGCAGGTCTTCAGTCAGGCTTTTTATCAGCGTAGATTTGCCGGCGCCGTTGGGGCCAAGCAGGCCGATTCGGGCACCAGGGGCCAGATTGAGAGAAACCTGGTTAAGTACTGCTGATTTGTAGCCGAGCTCGCATTTATCCAGGGTTAGCAAGGGAAACGAAATTTTCTCTGATGCCTCGAAACTGAAGGTAAACGGACTGTCCACATGGGCGGGGGCGATTAACTCCATGCGCTGTAGCTCTTTTACGCGGCTCTGGGCTTGCTTCGCTTTAGTCGCTTTAGCTTTAAAGCGGCGGACAAAATTTTCGATCTCAGCGATACGAACTTGCTGTTTCTCATGTTGCGCCTGCTGTTGAGATAATCGTTCAGCACGGCGAATTTCAAAGTCTGAATAACCACCCTTATACAGATCAATTTTATTCTGGAACATATGTGCGATGTGAGTCGTTACCGCATCAAGGAAGTCCCTATCGTGGGAAATCAGTAGCAGGGTGCCTGGATAGTTGCGTAGCCACTGTTCCAGCCAGATAGTAGCGTCCAGATCCAGGTGGTTGGTGGGCTCGTCCAGCAGCAGTATATCTGAATGACACATCAATGCCTGGGCCAGGTTGAGACGAATACGCCAGCCCCCGGAGAAGGTATTAACGGTACGCTCTGCGTCGCTAGTGAGAAAACCCAAACCGTTAAGCAGTTGGTGGGCTCTGGATTCGGCGCTGTAACCACCAATGGCATCCAGCTCGGCATGTAATTCACCGATACGGTGATGGTTGTGGCTCTGTTCAGCCTGCTCCAGTGCCTGCTGTACCTGGCGCAAGCGGTGATCGCCATCGAGCACATGGTCCAGCGCTCGACGATCACTGTCGGATACTTCCTGGGCCATGTGGGCGATGGTCAGGTTGCCAGGCAGTTGCAGCTCACCCTCATCGGGCTGCAGGTCGCCGAGAATCATCTTGAACAGGGATGATTTGCCAACGCCGTTGGCGCCAACAATACCGACTTTCTGGGTGGCGTGGATGGTCAGCTGCGCTTTATCTAGCAAGCGCAGGGTACCTCGTTGTAAGCTAAGCTGGTTTAACTGAATCATGGCGGCGGATTTTACCATAGGATGTCTCTAGATAATGCTCTCTTGCGCTACGCGGTGCACATTTATTCTCAAGCGGAGGTGGAGTCGATCTGTCTGCAACTCCAGCAACACTACAGCCTGAGTGTTAATCGAGTGTTATTTTCACTATGGCTGGCATCAGAAGAGCGCCTGCTGGCTGTTGATTTACTGGATGACCGGCGTTTGCAGCAGTGGAATTCGGAGATATTGTCGCCGCTCAGAGCTTTGCGTTATCGTCTCAAGCAGGCACAGACTAGCGCTGCAGATACTGCGAACTGTTATCAGTCTTTTAAGCAGACGGAGCTTGAGGCTGAGAAGGTCGAGTTAGCCAGGCTGTTTGAGCTGGGTGTTGAGGGTTGTGAACTGGTGACATTAGACTGCAGACAGCTGGCACATGAAAACCTGCAGGCCTACCTGCAATACGCCAATATTACAGTAGAGCCGCAATTGGAGTCTTTGTTAGCCCAACTTATCGTAATTGGTATACCTGCAGCGTCTGATTGATAAACTAGTCCTTGATTATTCTGTGGTAATTAATTGAACTTTTAAGTTTAATGGCTCACTAACATGGCCATGTATTGCGGCCTTTGGTCGTTTTAACGCTTGTAGAGAACAGACTATACTTGTTCACTGATCCATAGGTGAATAAGTGATCCTCTTAAATATTAAGGAATTGAGATGAAAAAGACGCTGGTTGCTGTCGCTATAGCAAGTACGATTTTGGTAGGTTGCGGTTCTGAAAAAGAAGAGGCTGTTGCACCGCAGGCTGAACCAGCTTATACCCTTGATACTGAAGAAAAGAAGCTCGGATATAGCCTGGGATTGATGCTCGGCGAGCGCTTGCATTCAGATGTTGATAGTCTGGATATTGATGCCCTGCGTCGTGGTGTTGAGGCGGTATACGCAGGCGGCGAGCCGCTGCTGAAGCCTGAAGAAGTGGAAGCGACCATGATGGCCTTCCAGCAGAAGAAGGTTGCCGAGCAGCAGGAAAAATTTACCAAGTTGTCTGAAGATAATCTGTCCAAAGGGCAGGCCTATATGGATGAAAATGGTAAAAAAGAGGGTGTGGTAACGTCCGAAAGTGGTTTGCAATATGAAGAACTGCAGGCGGGTGCGGGCGATGCACCCAAGACTACTGATACGGTGAAAGTGCATTATCGTGGTAGTCTGATCAGCGGCACTGATTTTGACAGTTCATATAGCCGTGGAGAGCCGGTATCTTTCCCATTGAACGGCGTTATTCCGGGTTGGACGGAAGGCTTGCAGATGATGAAACCCGGCGGTAAGGCGCGCTTGGTGTTACCTGCGGCACTGGCCTACGGTCCAGGTGGTATGGGTGATGCTATCGGTCCAAATGAAGCCCTGGTGTTTGAGATCGAATTGCTGGAAGTGAATTCTGCTGAATAACCCGCCGCATTTAAAAAAAACCACCTTCGGGTGGTTTTTTTTGGTGCATTTTTCGGATCGATGAATGGTTTTAAGACAAAAAAGTTAGGGTGTTATAACGGATAGATGAAAAAAGAGTTGTTCTTTCAGTGATTTATTAGCTAGATTAAGATTAGTTTCATTACCTATTGGTGGTATTCCAAGCGCCAAAACTTAATGGTAAACGAAGCACATATAAGAACTTATAAAAAGAAAAATAAAAGTGGAATGTTCTTTGCCATGATTCATCGCTATGTATAACCGTGCAATACGGCCCGCTTTTGTTTTCTTAAAAATAATGCGTTTACACGAAAGAGGATCTTTCCGATGAAGAAAACCCTGATCACAGCGTCAGCCCTGATGGTAGCTGTTTCCGGTTCCGTGATGGCTGGTACTTTGGATACAGTGAAGGAGCGTGGTGCAGTACAGTGTGGTGTTACCAGTGGTGTGCCCGGCTTCTCAGTACCTGATGATAAAGGTAACTGGAAGGGCATTGATGTTGACATGTGTCGCGCGCTTGCTGCGGCGGTGCTGGGCGATAATACAAAAGTTAAGTATGTTCCACTGACGGCCAAGGAGCGTTTTACTGCACTGGTTTCAGGTGAAGTGGATGTGCTTTCCCGGGTTACGACCTGGACTCAGACACGTGATACTCAGCTGGGTATCAACTTCGCAGGTGTTAACTACTACGACGGCCAGGGATTCCTGGTTAAGAAAGAACTGGGGCTGAAGAGCGTTAAGGAACTGGACGGCGCAACTGTGTGTGTTCAATCCGGCACCACCACCGAGCTGAACTTGTCCGATTACTTCCGCACTCATGGTCTTAGTTTCACTCCGGTGGTATTCGATACCAACGATCAGGCGGCCAGCAGTTTCGATTCCGGTCGTTGTGATGCGTTCACCACCGACCTTTCTCAGGCGGCAGGTCTGCGTACCCGAATGAAGGACCCATCCTCGGTGGGTGCTCTGCCGGAAGTAATCTCCAAAGAACCGCTTGGACCTGTGGTGCGTCAGGGTGATGATCAGTGGTTTAACATCGTTAAGTGGACTCACAATGCGATGCTCAATGCCGAAGAGCTGGGCCTGACCTCTGCTAACGTTGATGCCAAGAAAGCCGAAAGTAAGGATCCTAATGTTAAGCGTTTACTCGGTCTGGACGGACCTAAGGGTAAAGGCTTGGGTCTGGCGGATGACTGGGCTTACCAGATCGTTAAGCAGGTCGGTAACTACGGCGAATCTTACGAGCGTAACCTGGGTTCGGGCTCTCCGCTGGGGCTGGAACGTGGTCTCAATGCGCTATGGAATCAGGGTGGTCTGCAGTACGGGCCTCCAATGCGGTAATTAGCGTCGCTCAACGGTCAGCCTTGGGGCTGGCCGTTTTAGTTCCTGTCGACGGTTAAAGGCAGGATGATTCGTGTACTGATTTTGGAGTAAGCGATGTCCTCTGACATTTCGAATTCAGGCAACACACCTCAGGACAATGTCCCCAAGGGGCAGCTCCCGCCGGAAAGCAAACCCAAATTCTGGAACGATCCCCGCAAGCGGTCACTACTGTTTCAAATCTTGTTGCTGTGTGGAATAGGTATGGTGTTTTACACCATTATCAACAATACGCTGACTAACCTTGATCAGCGCGGTATCACCACCGGTTTTGATTTTATCAGTGAGAAAGCCGGGTTCGGTATCTCCATGTCTCTGGTTGAATTTACCGCAGAATCCACCTACGGCTGGGTATTTGTTATTGGCCTGTTGAATACTATTCTGGTGGCGGTACTGGGCATCATTGGCGCGACTATTCTGGGTTTTATTCTGGGGGTGGCGCGCCTATCAGATAACTGGCTGATCTCTAAGTTTTCTGCTGTTTATATTGAGACCTTCCGGAACATCCCTCTATTGCTACAGATTTTCTTTTGGTATTTCGCGGTATTGCGAGCTTTGCCGCAGCCGCGACAGAGTATCGAATTTCTGGGTACGTTTCTGAATAACCGGGGTTTCATTACGCCGGCACCGGTAGCCGGAGAAGGCTTTGGCCTGGTGGTTATTGCGTTGATCGTTGGTATTCTAGCCAGCTGGCTGACAGTCCGTTGGGCACATAAGCGGCAGGATGAGAGCGGCAAGCAGTTTCCGATTTTATGGACCTGTGTCGGCCTGGTTGTTGGTTTGCCACTGCTAGCGTTCTTTGCCGCAGGTATGCCGATCAGCCTGGATCATCCAGAGCTGAAAGGCTTTAACTTCCGTGGTGGGTTGACCATTATCCCCGAGCTGATCGCTTTGTGGCTGGCTCTCACCATCTATACAGCAGCCTTTATCGGTGAAACGGTACGGGCGGGGATACTGGCGGTCTCACACGGTCAGACGGAAGCGGCATCCGCGCTGGGTCTGTCGAAGGGGCGCGTTTTGCGCTTTATTGTTATTCCGCAGGCTATGCGGGTGATTATTCCGCCGCTGACTAGCCAATACCTTAACCTGACCAAGAACTCATCGCTGGCGACCGCGATTGGCTATCCGGATCTGGTGAATGTATTTGCGGGAACCACGCTCAATCAAACCGGCCAGGCGATCGAAGTTATTGCAATGACGATGGCGCTGTATCTGACATTGAGTCTGCTGACATCACTGTTTATGAACTGGTATAACGCCAAAATGCAACTGTCAGAGCGCTAGGGGGCTGCTATGAAATATGAAACGCAACCAACGCTACCCGCACCAGCAAGTACCATAGGTCTTGTTGGCTGGGCGCGTAAGCATCTGTTTAGCGGGCCGGTTAACAGTATTGCCACACTGTTGATTGGGTATCTGTTGATTACCCTGCTGACGCCGTCGATCCAGTGGCTGTTTATTGATTCCGACTGGGTAGGGAGTAGCCGCGATGCCTGTACCAGCGGCGGGGCGTGCTGGGTCTTCATCAGCAACCGCCTCGATCAGTTCTTCTATGGCTTTTATCCGGAAGCAGAATACTGGCGCTTGAATCTGGCGTTTGTATTACTTCTGGCTTCAATTATCTGGCTCATTATGCCGCAAACGCCGAAGAAAGGCCTGATGGCAATCTTCCTGTTGCTGGTTTATCCGGTGATCGCTTTCTTCCTGCTGTACGGTAATTCTTTTGGCCTGGAGCAGGTGGAAACGCACCTTTGGGGCGGTTTAAGTCTGACGCTGGTCCTGGCTGGGGTGGGTATTGTTGCCTCACTACCGCTAGGTATTCTATTGGCGCTGGGGCGGCAGTCTGAGATGCCGATTGTGCGCTCAGTCTGTGTTATCTTTATCGAAATCTGGCGCGGCGTGCCGCTGATTACCGTGCTGTTTATGGCGTCGGTGATGTTGCCACTGTTCTTCCCTGAAGGGATGAGCTTCGATAAGTTGCTAAGGGCTTTAATCGGAATCACGCTGTTCCAGTCTGCCTATATGGCCGAAGTAATCCGTGGCGGGCTGCAGGCTATTTCAAAGGGACAGTACGAAGCCGCCGACGCTTTGGGGTTGGGGTACTGGCAGAAGATGATTCTGATCATTATGCCGCAGGCTCTGAAGTTGATGATTCCGGGAATCGTGAATACCTTTATTGCCCTGTTCAAGGACACCAGTCTGGTGCTGATTATCGGCTTGTTCGATATCCTGGCGATTGGCCAGGCGGCGAATCAGGACCCTGACTGGATAGGCTATTCGAACGAGAGTTATATCTTTGTAGCTCTGATGTTCTGGATATTCTGTTTCAGTATGTCCCGCTATTCGATGCATCTGGAAAAGAAACTGCATACTGGCCATAGTAACCGATAGTAACCGAGCCTGATTCAGAGAGAGATTTTGCAATGATTAAACCTCGTACAATGAGTGATAAATTGATGCTGGAGCTGCGCGACGTTAATAAATGGTACGGCGATTTTCACGTGCTGAAAAATATTAACCTGCGGGTCCGCCAGGGCGAGCGGATCGTGATCTGTGGGCCGTCAGGCTCCGGTAAATCAACCATGATTCGCTGTATCAACCGTCTGGAAGAGCACCAGGACGGTGATGTCATCGTCAATGAAGTGCCCCTGACCGATGACCTGAAAAATATCGAAACAGTGCGTAAGAATGTCGGTATGGTGTTTCAGCACTTTAACCTCTTTCCACACCTCACGGTGCTGGAAAACTGTGTGCTGGCACCTATCTGGGTGAGGAAAATGCCGCGTAAAGAAGCGGAAGCGAAAGCCATGGAATTGCTGGAGCGGGTAAAGATTCCGGAGCAGGCGCTGAAGTATCCAGGCCAGTTGTCCGGCGGTCAGCAGCAGCGTGTGGCGATTGCTCGCTCGCTGTGTATGAACCCGGATGTGATGCTATTCGATGAGCCGACATCGGCTCTGGATCCGGAAATGATCAAGGAGGTGCTGGACGTTATGATCGAGCTGGCACAGGAGGGGATGACCATGTTGTGTGTGACGCACGAGATGGGCTTTGCCAAGACCGTGGCCGATCGGGTTATTTTCATGGATGAAGGCCAGATTGTTGAGGAGAATGAACCGGAGGAGTTCTTCAACAATCCGCAACATGAGCGAACCCAGCTGTTTCTTAGCCAGATTCTGTAGCACTAAAAAGGCGCAGTTTTTAGTGCGTAGCTAGACCGCTGAGCAAGCTCAGCTCGCTAGAACGGAAGGCAAAGCCTTCCTTGCTAGTGGCTAGATATGAACAGAGATAAAACTGAAAAAACCGCCACTCGGCGGTTTTCTCTTTTTCTGGCTACTAGCAAGCCGTGCTTGCACGGTGGTCTCGCGAGTCGCGCTCTTTGCGACGTTCTGGCCAATTAAGAACTCCGCCGTCAGAACCGACTACTTGAGTTCATTTATGATGCCGTTTGAGCCCATCGCATAGTAATTAGCGTCACCAAAGCCTATTGCATAGACTCCTGTACTTGTTGGACCATAAGGGTCGCGTTTATGCACTTCCCAGGAGCGTAGCATCTTGCCGCTGCTGACTTCCCATAGCTGTACATCGCCTGATGCCGTCCCGGTGAGTAGTTTGCTGTTATCAGGGGAGAATTTGGCGGCCAGAAAACTGAGCCGTTTGCCAAACAGTTCGTCATTGTCAGACAGGGTATGGAGCACGTCGCCTGTCTGGGTATTCCAGATCACCGCCCTATCCAGGCTGCCAGAGCTGAAAGCGATTTTCCCATTGGGGGAGAGGGCTACGGTATCAACGATATTACTAAACTGAAGCGTGTGCAGTAGCTTATTTTCCTGCACATTCCAGAGCTTGGCGTTATAAGCATCCGAGCCCGTCAGGGCCAGGCGCCCATCAGCGCTGAGGTCGACTGCTTTGACGCGGGCATCGTGTCGGAATGTCTGGACAACGCCGCCACGCTTAACATCGAAGTAGACGGCAGTATGGTCAGCCAGTCCGAGTAAGGCATAGTTCCCATTAGGAGACAGATCCATGCCGAGAATCTCAGCTGGAGAGCTCCAGAAGCCCTCTGGCTGGCCCGAGCTTAGATTCCACAGTACCAGGTCCTGCTGATTGGCGGTCGCCGCATACTGCTCGTCAGGCGAGAATGCAGTGGCAGCAATGATGCTGTACTGACCCGCTTGATGATTCCAGTTATACAGGCGTTCATGTTGGCGAATATTCCACAGACTGCCGCCGTGATTAAACGAGCCGAGAGCGGCAAATTTCGCTGTGGGTGAAATTTCAGCAGAGTATGCTCCCTGAAGGGCATACTCTACAGATTTACTGGGAGCATCACCTGAACTGCAGCCTGTCATTAGAGCTGTGGTTAACAGGGCGCAGCTCACAACACGAAAAGGTATCCTCATGGTGATCCTGGTGTTTCCGCTTATGCCTGAGTATTAAATCAGTTATTCCTGGCTTTCCTGGGCTTCGGCAAAGACCTGATCACGGTGTGCGGTATGCAGTACTTCAATCATCTGGTCTTCCAGAGAAAAACGCTCCTCTAAGGCTTCACCAAGGGTGGATAACTGTACTGTTAATTCATGCATGTCTTTTAGTGTCTGGCCATCAAAAATTGAATAGCTGTCATTAAAATCCAGTGCTATGTCAGTACTGACCTGAATCTTTGGAAATAGCCCCTGGGCTTTTTCCAGGCTACCGTCATTGAACTCACCCCCCTCTTTGAGGAGCTGTTCATAGACTTCAAAATGGCCCGATGAGATGTAGTCCATCAGAACCTGGCTGAATTCCTTGATATGGTTGGTCAAATCATCTGCCACATTTTTCTGTGGTAGTGCTACAAAATTACTGATCAGCTGCTGTCTCTCTTCCAGCCAATGGTCGATGATTTCACTGACTCCGCCCCAGCGTTCCTGTGCGGTTCGGCATTTTTCAAGCATTGTAGCCTCCGGTGATTAGGTATTAGCTTTAATCAATACTAATCCGAAGCTAATACCACTGGCAATAGAGAGCTGCAGTAGTATTGACTTGAAAACCGGGTATATATTCCAGATAAGTAATTGATCTGGGGAGTTTCCTGATAGAAGATAGCTGCTAAGGAGACTTTTAAATTTTCTACGAGGAAACTGAATTATGCTGAAACGCATATTACTGGTTATTTTTCTCGGTTGTTTGATGCCGCCTCTCTGGGCGGCGGATGAGGCCGAAGTTGCTACGGATGACTATGTAAATTACATCGAGCTAAAGCCTTTTGTTGCCAACTTTAATACCAGCGGTAAGCTGCGTTTCCTGAAGTGCGGGGTGACTATACAGGTAGCGAGTCCGGCCGCTCACCATGCCGTTAACTACCATAAGGCGTCTATTCGTCATGAGATGCTGATGTTGCTTAGCTCTAAGAAAGAGGATGAAGTAAGGACCGTGGATGCACAGCATGTGCTCGCTCAGCAAGCATTGGCAAATATCCAGCAGGTGCTACTGAAGGAAGAAGGCGAGGCATTTGTCTCGGATCTGTTTTTTACCAGTTTTGTTATTCAGTAAAATTTTGAGATCAGTTGCGAGCTGCTAGTCGCGCGTCGCCAGATAAATAAAAAACCGCTCAATTGAGCGGTTTTTGCTTTTTCTAGCCACTAGCTAGCCGCGTTTTTTGCTGCGTTCTAGCTACTGCTTTACTGCGCCAGATAATCAGCCAGGTAGTCGTCAAAACTCAGGGTGTCACTGGCTTCAATTGATGCCTGTTCTTCCATTGAGCTTGCGCTCATCTGCAGCAAATAGTCCTGTTGCTCCTGCGGCAGCATAGATGCGGTAATCGTCTGGCGATGCAGCCGGCTTTGTTGCAGAGCGAAGGCTTCGTAGCCCAATCCTTGCTGTTTCATCCGGGCAAGTATCTGCGCAGAAGGTGTCAGTGATGGATCTGTCAGTTTTTCCCGCTGCGCCTCAACCGCCTGGGTGAAGCGCTCACTCAGGTAAACTTTATCCAGAACAGTGGCTGTCTTGTGTACATCATCGAGGATGATATTTCCCCAGTCTGCAACGCTGATCTGTTGTGTGTTGCGGGTTAATGTCAGTCCCGGCTCGCGACCACGATTGACCACCAGATCATTATTCTGATGAATCAGTTGGCATTCTTCATCGGATATCTCTGCAGGATCAGAGAGTAAACAGGTGACCAGGAAAACGTCCAGAAAATCAGCCTGCTGCTGGTCGATACCCAGAGGTAATAGCGGGTTGATATCCGTATTGCGCACTTCAATATATTCAACGCCCCGTTCCTGCAAGGCGTGAATGGGTTTCTCACCAGAATGGGCAACTCTCTTGGGGCGGATATCACTGTAGTACTCGTTTTCAATCTGCAGCAGGTTGCTGTTCAGTTGACGGTATTGACCATCAACCTTGATGCCAAGGTTATGATAAGCCGGATAAGGGGTGTTGATCGCCCTTTGCAACGAGTCGGTGTAGGTCTCCAAGTGGTTGAAGCAGATATTCAGCTCAGCCTGGGCTTTATTTGAATAACCCAGATCGCTCATCCGCAAGGAGGTTGCGTAGGGGCGATATAAGGTATTGGCGTCCCAGGTATCAAGATCGTGATCGCGGCCCGCCATAAAGGTGCTGGAGAGTGCTGGAGAGGCACCAAACAGGTAGAGCAGCAGCCAGGAGTAGCGGCGGAAATTGCGAATCAGGGAGAAGTAGCCGGCCGAACGAAACTGTTGCAGGCTGTCTGTATTACCCTGTAACTCCTGCAGGACCGGCCAGAATGATTCCGGCAATGAGACGTTATAATGAATGCCGGCAATTGCCTGCATCATCTTACCGTAGCGGTGTTCAAGACCTACCCGGTAAGTATATTTCAGCTGGCCAACATTGGAGGAGCCATAACGGGCGATAGGGATTGCGGCATCACTACTGATATCGCAAGGCATACTGGCCGCCCAAAGCTCTTCATCACCCAGCTTCTGATAGGTAAAGTTGTGTAGATCCTGCAGAAACTGTAAAGCATCACCGGACTCCTTGAAGACCGGCGTAATAAACTCCAGTAACGCTTCAGAGTAGTCTGTTGTTATATGGCTGTGGGTTAAGGCGGAGCCGACAGCAGTCGGATGCTCCGTCTGGCTGATTGAGCCTTGAGGGTCGACTCTCAAGCCCTCTTTCTCAATGCCATGCAGAATGCCTTTCAGCTTTGATGTCTGGCCGTTATCGGCCAGTAGATTCAGATTTTTTTCCAGTGCCGCAGACACAACACAGTTCCTTTCAGGATTTAAAGTTCGGACATTATAACTCAGAGATCGTTAAACATAACCCTAACTTCGCTACAGGTGTTTGCTTAATAACGGCTTATGACGTCGTTTTCATACTAAGGGCTATAGGTTGTCGCTTGAAATCGACCTTCAGAATCGTCACTTTGACGATATCACCGGTTGTTACCACGTCGTATGGATCTTTGAGGAAACCACGGTGTTTGCTCAATAGCGGTCTATCTATGACGTCGTTTTCATACTAAGGGCTATAGGTTTTCGCTTCAGATCGACCTCCAGAACCGTCACTTTGACGATATCACCGGTTTTTACCTCGCTGTGTGGATCTTTGATAAAGCGATCGGTCTGCTTTATTTACAGCTGTTTACTCAATAGCGGGCTATCTAGAGTTTCGTTTTCATACTAAGGGCTATACGCTGTCGCTTCAGATCGGCCTCCAGAACCGTCACTTTGACGATATCACCGGTTTTTACCTCGCTGTGTGGATCTTTGATTAAGCGATCGGTCTGCTTTATTTACAGCTGTTTACTCAATAGCGGGCTATCTATGGTTTCGTTTTCATACTAAGGGCTATACGTTGTCGCTTCAGATCGACCTCCACAACAGTTACTTTTACGATATCACCGGTTTTGACCACGCTGTGTGGATCTTTGATAAACCGGTCGGCCAACTGGGATATATGTACCAGTCCATCCTGGTGTACACCGACATCAACAAAAGCCCCAAAGTTGGTTACATTGGTCACTACCCCTTCTAATTTCATGCCTGCTATTAAATCTGATGGTTTCTCAATGCCTTCGCAGAATTGCGCGGTACGAAACTCTGGCCGTGGATCTCTTCCTGGCTTTTCCAGTTCGTGCAGTGCGTCACGGATAGTAAATGCGCCAAACTCGGCACTGATATAATTATCCGGATGCAACCGGGCAAGATGTTCACTATTGCCTATCAATTGGTGAATAGCGCAGCCCTGATGGTCTGCGATGCGCTTGATCAAGGGGTAGGCCTCGGGGTGTACGGCGGAATTATCCAGTGGGTTGTCGCCACCGTTGATACGCAGAAACCCGGCACACTGCTGGAATGCCTTAGGTCCCAGTCGCGGTACTTTAAGTAATTGCTTGCGGTTGCGAAAGCGGCCGTTGCTGTTGCGGTATGCGATGATATTTTTTGCCGATGTGCTGTTCAGTCCTGCAACCTGGGTAAGCAATTCAATCGAGGCGGTATTGAGATCAACGCCAACATGGTTGACGCAATCCTCTACGGTGTCTTCCAGGGATTTGGCCAGTTGATTCTGGTTGATATCATGCTGATACTGGCCAACGCCGATCGCTTTGGGTTCAATCTTTACCAGCTCTGCCAGAGGATCTTGCAGGCGGCGGGCGATCGATACTGCGCCACGAATAGTGACATCAAGGTCAGGAAATTCGCGACTGGCAACCTCCGAGGCGGAGTAGACTGAAGCACCTGATTCGCTAACGACCACCGGTATCAGGTTTAAGTCCGGGTGCTGCTTGATCAACGCCTGAACCAGTTTTTCGGTTTCTCGAGAGGCGGTCCCGTTACCGATGCTGACCAGTTCAACGGCGTGGTTGCGGCACAGGGAATAAAGTCTGTGGATCGATTCATCCCACTGATTTCGCGGCTGGTGGGGGAATATAGCACCATGATCAATCACTTTTCCCGTGCTATCAACGACTGCGAGCTTCACGCCGGTACGTAAGCCCGGATCGAGCCCCAGGGTTGTTTTCAGGCCTGCGGGCGAGGCCAGTAACAGAGCCTTGAGATTGCGTGAAAACACCGCAATCGCTTCATCATCGGCAGCGGTTTTGAGTTTTTTGATCAGGCTGGTTTCCAGCTGCGAGAGGAGTTTTTGCTTCCAGCAGGCCTGAACAGTTTCAGCCAACCAGAGGGCGCCTGCTGAGTTATTAACGGCTAGCCTGAAGTAGCGTTGGATCATCTGAATTGCCCGCTCGTTTTCAGCAACGGGCGGGCGTAGCTTATAGCGCAGAATGCCTTCCTGCTGGCCACGCAGAATGGCCAGGGCCCTGTGTGAAGGAATACGACGTACCGGCTCGGAAAACTCGAAATAGTCGGAGAACTTGGCGCCTTGCTCTTCTTTACCTTTCACTAACCGGGTAGATAACTCACCCCGGCTCCACAGCCAGTCCCGCAGCTGTGTAACCAGATCGGCCTCTTCGGCGAACTGTTCAATAAGGATCTGGCGGGCACCTTCCAGGGCATCAGCAATGCTGACGATACCCTTGTCGGGATTAATAAAGGATCTGGCCAGGTGTTCAGGGTTGTTGCGTGCCAGTTTCAGCGTATCGGCCAACGGAACCAGCCCGGCGGCTCTGGCAATCTGGGCTTTACTGTTGCGCTTGGGGCGAAAGGGTAGATACAGGTCTTCCAGGCGACCTTTATTATCCGCCTTATCGAGAGCGTCGGACAGCGCAGGGGTCAGCTTATCCTGTTCCTTAATACTCTTGATAATCACCTGACGCCTATCATTCAGCTCACGCAGGTAGGAGAGTCGCTGTTCCAGCTGGCGTAACTGGACATCATCTAGCGCACCGGTAACTTCTTTACGGTAGCGGGCGATGAATGGCACCGTGGCCCCGTCATCCAGCAATTGAATCGTAGCGCTTACCTGAGCGGGTTTGATATTCAGGTCTGTGGCGATCTGTTGAGACAGGTTTTGCATAAGGAACCTTGGAAATTTCGGCCTCTGCTGAGGAGACCGATAACTAATGGGAAGATTGGCTGAGGGCGCTGAATCTAAGGTATCAGCTTTAAGGCATCTGTTTTAAGGTACTTGCAGCACCTGCATGGAATTAGTGCCGCTACCACTGCCGATTACGGCACCACGGGTGAGGATAACCCGATCGCCGCTTTCCAGGTATTCTTTGGCCTTTAAGCCTTCCAGCACTTGATGGTTCAGCTCTTTGTCTTCCAGTTGAGTGGCATCGAATAGCATTGATTGTACACCACGCAATAGCGCCATGCGGCGCATGACCCGCTCGTTACGGGTTAGCGCATAGATGGGCAGGCCAGAGCGAATTCGAGACATCCAGCGGGGTGTCGAGCCGGACTCAGTCAGGCAGATAATTGCTTTTACACCCACCAGATGGTTGGCGGTGTACATGGCGGAACGCGCGATGGTTTCGTCAATCTGTTCGCAGCGCTGGGTGATGCCAGTCGGGGCGGGGCGGGACAGCTGATGCTTTTCGGCCCCCTGACAAATACGCGTCATCGCCTGCACGACTTCTACCGGATAGCGGCCGGCCGCAGTTTCAGCAGACAGCATGACGGCATCGGTACCATCGAGGATCGCGTTGGCGACATCGAAGACTTCTGCGCGAGTCGGCATTGGACTCTCGATCATAGTCTCCATCATCTGGGTAGCGGTGATTACCACACGGTTCAGTTCACGGGCGCGCTTGATCAAATGCTTCTGTACGCCGATCAATTCGGCATCACCGATTTCAACGCCCAGATCACCGCGGGCCACCATCACACCATCGCAAGCAAGAATAATCTCGTCAAGGGCCTGATTACTGGAGACCGTTTCAGCGCGTTCTACTTTGGCAATAATTTCGGCATTACTGCCGGCTGCATCGAGTAATTGGCGGGCTTCATGCAGATCAGCGGCAGAACGGGGGAAGGAAACCGCCATGAAATCCATATCGATGTCGGCAGCAACTATAATATCGCGTTTATCTTTGTCGGTCAGAGCTGCGGCAGAGAGTCCACCACCCTGGCGATTGATGCCCTTGTTGTTTGACAGTGGACCGCCGATGATGACTTCACAATGAATACGGCTACCTTCAACCGAGGTCACTTTAAATTGCACACGGCCATCATCCAGCAGCAGTATGTCGCCGCTTTTACTGTCCTGGGGTAAAGCTTTATAGTCGATGCCTACCTGATGCTGATCGCCGGCATTCGTGTCCAGTGTTGAATCCAGCGTAAAACTGTCGCCGACGGCCAGTTGAATCTTGTCATTCTTGAAACGGGCGATGCGGATCTTGGGGCCCTGTAAGTCGCCCAGTATGGCGACAGGCACTGCGAGTTTTTGAGACAATTCACGCACCTCCTTAGCCCTGCGACGGTGATCATCAGCACTGCCATGGGAAAAGTTCAGGCGTACGACATTCACCCCGCTGCTTATCAGTTGCTCCAGAATACCAGGCTGATCAGTGGAAGGACCCAGGGTGGCGACTATCTTGGTACGTTTTAACATGATTCAATTCTCGTACAGGGGTGAACAGTTGTGTGCTTTGCCGAGCCTCTGCAAGCATCAAAGCGCGAACTATAGCTCGCAGAGAAAATTCGGGGCTTATTCAGAGGGACCTTTGTATTAGACTTTAGAGCCGCTATCTATTACAAGGTATGTGTGTGGCAGTCGTATTTCAAGTGTGTCAGCGATCCGGGTGTAAAACTATTAGTCAGAATGTATTGTGTTTCTATCAGGTAACAATGTGGTCATAACGAGACACCGATCCCTCTGGGCGACGGTCCTTATCGCAATTTTTTTAGTGGTGATGTACCAAACAATAACTATCAGCCGTGACAGAGCGCTGGTTGATCTGCAGCTGCGCACCTCAGCAGATTTGAATCGCTATGTGTTGAGCTTGCAGCAGGAGCTGGACCGTTATAAAGATCTGCCAAAATTGCTATCGAGCCATTCTGAACTGATTAACTTACTGCTGCATCCCGGTAAGGATGCTGAGATTCGCGCCAATCTATACCTGGATAAGGTAAATGAGACGATTGGCGCTTCCGATACCTATCTGATGGATATCACCGGCGTGACGCTGGCGGCCAGTAACTGGGATAAGGAACGCTCCTTTGTGGGGAAAAACTTCTCCTTCAGACCCTATTTCAAAGATGCAATGAAGGGGGCTCCAGGGCGTTATTTTGCACTGGGTACAACCTCTAAAAAACGCGGTTACTTTTTCTCCTATCCGGTGGAATACCGGGGACGGATTAGAGGGGTTGTGGTGGTTAAGATTGACCTCAACGATATCGAGAACGACTGGAGCGATCCGCTTACCGATATTCTGGTGACTGACAACGATGGTGTGGTGTTTATCAGTACGCGCCCGCAATGGAAGTTTCGTACCCTAAATCCCTTACCCCAGGAAGATCTGCAGCGCATCATGCACAGCCTGCGTTATGGCGATCATGAGTTAACGTCCCTGCAGGTAATTGAGCGTCAGCAGTGGAGTGACTCGAGTCACTTGATTACGCTTATCGATGGTGAACGGATTGATAATCAGGCACTGGATGGGGTGAATACCCGGCAGTTTTTACAGCAGACCCATTCCGTGAGTGACGCCGGTTTTAATATCTCCATTCTGGCCAGTATTAAGCCGATGCAACGCCGGGTGTTGAATAACGCCCTTCTGGTCGGCGTTATTTATGGCGCGGTTGTGTTTCTGGTTCTGTTCTTACAGGCCCGGCGACGTATCTCCCATGAGCGGGCCAGTTTCAAACAGCAGGAAACTCTGGTGCTGGAGCGCAACGAGGCGCGTATTCGGGCGATCATCGATAATACCCATGCGGGCCTGATTACGCTGGATGCGTCGGGTCAGATCGAATCCTTTAATCCAACCGCTGAAAAGCTGTTCGGCTATGTAGCAGGTGCGATTAAAGGCGATGATTTCGGTCAGCTGATTGCCCCGCAGGACAGGGCTGTATGTAGGCAGCACATTACCTCGTCAGATCCGTTAGCGCTCTCAGAAGAGTTGATGGTCGAGGCGTCAGGTAAGCGGGTAGATGGCTCGATGTTCCCGATAGAGCTGATTATCGGCCGCATGTCAGATGCCAATGACGGCCGCTTTATCGTGACGATCCATGATATTACCGAGCGTAAGGAATATGAAGAAGAGTTGCGCCAGGCACGCGTTTTGCTGGAGCATCGCGTAGAGGAACGTACCGTTGATCTGACGCGCGCCAATCAGCGCCTGGTTGATGAGGTGGAAGAGCATAAGAACACCCAAAACGAGCTAATTCAGACTGCCAAGCTGGCCGTCATCGGGCAGATGTCGGCGGGTATTAACCATGAGTTGAATCAGCCCCTGACAGCGATTCGCAGTTATGCGGATAACGCGGCGTCTTTCCTCAAACTGGGTAAACTGGAACCGGTGACGACTAATCTGCTGGAGATCAGTGGCTTGACCGAGCGGATGGCAAAAATCATCTCGCCATTGAAAGAGTTCTCCCGTAAGACCAGCGGGCAGGCCTCCCTGGTTAGCCTTAAGGCGGTACGCGACGGTGCCATGTCGATTATGTATGGTCGCCTGGATAAGGCGAATGCCAAGATTGAGTGGCCGGAGCATCCTGAGAAGTTGTATATGCTTGGCGATATGCTGCGTCTGGAGCAGGTGGTGGTCAACCTGATCAGTAACGCCTTACAGGCGATGGAAAACCAGGAAGAAAAGTGGGTTGAGATTGACGCTGAGCGCCAGGAAGAGCGCTTGCTGATCTCCTTTCGGGATCACGGCCCGGGTATTCCCCAGCAGGAACTGGGTAAAGTCTTTGAACCATTCTATACCACCAAGAAGGCGGGGCAGGGGCTGGGCCTTGGCTTGTCTATCTCTCATCGCATCATCGAGAGCATGGCGGGGCGCCTCAGCGTACAGAATCATCCTTATGGTGGTGCGGTATTTATTATTGATTTACCTGCGGCAGATGCCCCGAAGCAATAGTTATGGGACTAGTTAAGGTTAAATTAGAGACTGTTAATCAACCAGCTGCAGATGCTACAAAGCAATAGTTGTGGGTACAATAATGACAATTAACCAACGAGTGAAGCCCTGTTCATGAAAGCCGAGACGTCAACTGCACTGTCCGAATCCAAACCGATCATGCTGGTGGATGATGAAAAGCATATCCGGCTGGCTGCCGGACAGACACTGGAGCTGGCCGGTTACGAGGTGGTGGCGATAGAAAATGCCGAGATCGCGCTGAATAAGCTGGATATGGATTGGCCCGGTGTGGTGGTAACCGATATTAATATGCCCGGCATCGATGGTCTGGAGTTAATGCAACGCTTGCAGGCGATTGATCCGGATCTGCCGGTCATTCTGATTACCGGTCACGGCGATATTTCTATGGCAGTAAGCGCGATGCGCGATGGTGCCTATGACTTTATTGAAAAACCATTCTCTTCTGAGCTGCTGGTGGATGTGGTACGCCGTGCAGTAGAGAAGCGCACCCTGACTATGGAAAACCGTGCGTTGCGTAAGGCGCTGGAAGCGCAGGGAGGGATTGGCCCGCGCATCATTGGTAACTCACCGCGTATTCAGCAATTGCGGATGATGATTCAGCACATTGCCGATGCGCCGGCGGACATTCTTATTCAAGCGGAAACCGGTTCGGGTAAGGACCTGGTGGCCCGCTATATTCATGAGCACAGTCCGCGCCGGGACAAGAATTTCGTGGCGATCAACTGTGGTGCGGTACCCGAGAATTTGATCGAGAGTGAGCTGTTTGGTCATGAAAGAGGCGCCTTTACCGATGCCAAGAGTCGCCGTATCGGTAAGTTCGAGCATGCTAATGGCGGCACGTTGTTTCTCGATGAAATCGAAAGTATGCCGTTGTCGCTGCAGATTAAGTTGCTACGGGTGCTTGAAGAGCGCTGTATTGAACGACTTGGCTCAAACGAACAAATACCGCTTGATCTACGCGTAGTCGCGGCAACCAAAGTGGATCTGAAAGAGCTGAGCGAGCAGGGCGAGTATCGCGAAGATCTTTATTACCGTCTTAATGTTGTGCAACTGGAGATCCCTTCTCTGAGAGAGCGCCGGGAAGACATCCCAATGCTGTTTCAGCACTTCGCATTAATTGCCTCCGCCCAGTACCAAAAGGAAATACCACAGCTTAGTGCCGAGCAGCTCAGTGCACTGGTCGCCCATAACTGGCCTGGCAACGTGCGCGAGTTGCGCAATGTCGCCGAGCGCTATGTCTTGCTGGGTGAAGCCTATAGTTTCGAGTTTGATCAGCGCAGTCACGTCCCGCAGAGTGCCAAACTGAGCCTCCCCGAGCAGGTGGAAAGGTTCGAGAAGCTGGTGTTACAGGAAGAGCTGGTTCGCTGTGGGGGATCAATCAAGGAAACCCAGGCTAACCTGGGTTTACCCCGTAAAACGCTGTATGACAAAATGAAAAAATACGGCCTGGATAAGAACGACTTTAAGTAGCCCTGCAAGGCTTTCAGAGCGAACCGATCTCTGCTCGCTTTGAGTTAGATAAGCCAGTACCCAGAGGGCATGCTAAGGCACCAGGGGCTTAGCAGAGGCTCCTTATACCTTAAATTGCCGTGCTCGTTTCTCCAGTTGCTGCGCCAGTTCCGATATCTGCTGTGAAACATTAGACAGAAGCTCTACTTGTTGCTCGGCTTGCTCCGTGCCCTGGCCGATGCCACAGATACTTTCTTCGATGCTTATGGTGGCAGAGGCATGCTGTTTTACGGCATCGGAAATGGCCAGGTTAGTGGTATTGATGTCGACCATTTCTGCCTTGATATTGCTGAGCATATGTGAAGTGTTTTGCACTTCGATAACACTTGCTTCAGTACTGCTACTGGCCTGGGCCATTACCTTGGCTGCGTCCTGAGCATTCTGCTGGAAAGAACTGATAATACTGTTGATCTCGACGGTGGCAGTCTGGGTGCGTTGTGAAAGTGTACGTACCTCATCGGCGACCACCGCAAATCCACGTCCCTGATCTCCGGCTCTGGCCGCTTCGATAGCTGCGTTGAGGGCCAGTAGGTTAGTTTGTTCAGCAATCTCCTGAATGACTCCAAGTACTGAATCGACGTTGTAGCTTTGCTGCTCCAGTTGCAGAATGACTTCGGTGGCATTCTTAATACGCTGCTGCAGCTCTTCAATTTTCTGCACGGTACTTGAGGTAATTGTGACGCCTTGTTCACTTTGTGCCAAAGCCTTGCTCGACGCAGTAACGGTGGCTTCGGCGCTGAGCGCAACACTTTGCGTAGCGCTGTCCATCGTCGCCATTTCGGCTGAGACGTCAGCGGCACGTTTTCTCTGCGTCATCGAGCCGCTGGTCGCCTGGGTGGCAACATCGCTTATCTGATTGCTGCTATGGCCAAGCAGCTCAATCGATTCGATGACATGCTTAATGCTTTCCTGGAAGTTTCTTAGCATGCTATTGAAAGAGGCCGACATCTGGCCGATCTCATCACTTGAATGAATATCCAGCTGGCGTGTCAGGTCAGAATCCTGCTCGATTTCGCGGATGGTTTTGTTCATCTGGTTGATTGGCTTGATAACGATACGGTGCATCAGCCAGCCGATCAGCAGCAGGGCGACGATAAACATGCCCAGTTCAAGCAGTGCGATATTGATGACATTGCTGCGAATCTGAGCATCCATGTTGGCAAAGGAGTAGGTCACCCGCACCGCGCCCAGGATATCTCCTTCGGCAACTGGATGGCACTGCAGGCAGTTGGTTCCTTTGTAGGACGAGCTGGCCCTGACGGGCTGGATCACTGTCAAACGGTGGCCTTGTTCATCATCCAGCTCTACGGATATGGATTCGCCAGACATGGCTCGACGGTCGTAGTCATCTTTAATCACCGAATCAGCTGAACCCGGGCCGTACATCCCCTTTACGGCATCACCACGAATGATACGGGCTTCCGTCAAATCAGGATTACTGAGAATTTTCTTCTGCAGCGTCTGGCGGTTAGCCATTGCGCCACTGAGCATCATAATATTGATACTGTCGAAGTAGGCGTCAGCGGTATCCAGGGTATTTTGCCTGGCGATATTCAACGTCAGAGTGGACTGGCTGTTGTAGATGGCTGATACGGAGGTAATAAGCACCAGCAGAAAGACAACGGCCAGGCTGAGGTTTACTTTTGTTTGGATAGGCATAATTGCTTCACTATGGATGAAAGCTATTGTGGTACAGAATGTGGGGGAATATACCCGCACTGGCAGGGTATAGCGATGCGGTATGTCAACATTTTGGGGAGTCTGGTCCGGACATGCCATAAAGGCGCCTGAACTAACGCGACAGGCCTGATCGGTTTTCTCTGAGATTCCAAATCCTTAACTGAATATTCGAGCTGGTCTGGTCGATTGGGTAACAGATGACTAAGGATGTGTCGTTTCCCACCCGGTCGAAAAGTTGAAATGGGTGGGTTTCCACCCGTGGAGTGTATGTGGGTTGGCTGTGTATCTAGATTGCGTCTTTCATAACCTGTTGATAATTATCGATAAATAATAAAGTTTTACCTGTTTTTAAGTGTTGGCCCGGTGGTTGCTACATCTAAAGTGTAAAAAGATTATGTGCAGGTCTTGCTGTTAAGGCCTGATGTCAAACCCAAACGCCTAAATAATTACAAAACAGGAGAAGCGTTATGCGTTTACTTACTGCAGCCGTTACCTCAATGGCTCTGATGATTGGTGCTACAGCTGCTACAGCTGCTACAGCTGCACCGGTTGAGATCAAGTTTTCCCACGTAGTGGCTGAGAATACACCTAAAGGCCAGATGGCGAATAAGTTTGCTGAGCTGGTAGCTGAGCGCCTGGCGGGCAAAGTGGAAGTAAAAGTATTCCCAAGCTCCCAGCTGTTCGGTGACAACAAGGTTCTGGAGGCGATGCTGTTGGGCGATGTGCAGATGGCTGCGCCTTCCCTGTCTAAATTCCAGAAATACACACCAACCCTGCAATTGTTCGATCTACCTTTCCTGTTTAAGGATATGGCTGCGGTTGAGCGTTTCCAGGGCAGTGCAGATGGCCAGAAAATGCTGACATCTCTGGAATCTAAAGGTCTTGTAGGCCTGGGTTACCTGCACAACGGCATGAAGCAACTATCAGCCAGTGACCCGATGCGCGTACCTGCTGATGCATCCGGTAAGAAGTTCCGAATCATGACTTCTGATGTACTGCAGGCTCAGTTTGAAGCAATTGATGCCGTGCCTCTGAAGAAGCCATTCTCTGAAGTATTCACCCTGCTGCAAACCAGGGCGATCGATGGACAGGAAAATACCTGGTCTAACATCTACTCCAAGAAATTCTTCGAAGTTCAGCCATATATCACCGAATCCAACCACGGTGTTCTCGATTACATGGTGGTAACTTCGGCTGAATTCTGGGGTGAACTGGATGATGATATCCGTTCTGAAGTGAAGGCCGCTCTGGATGAAGCAATCTTGTTCGGTAACAAGATTGCTGCTGAAAAAGCTGACAGCGATAAGCAGGCGATTATCGACTCCAAGCGTTCAGAAGTGATTGAAATCTCTGCCGAAGACCGTGCGTTGTGGGTTGCTGCTATGAAGCCTGTATGGACTCAGTTTGAAGGTGATATTGGTGCGGATCTGATTAAAGCCGCTGAAGCTTCTAACCAGTAAGACCTGGTTGTTTGAGGAGAGCCCTCTTGCGGGAGGCTCTCCGGCACGATCGGCTGCAGTGGGAAGTATAGGCCCCTCTGCAGCCACCCTAAACGTATTCGAGAGCATGAGTTACTGTTTCACAGGAGAGCCACGCTGGCTCGAGGAAGCGCTTTAACCTGTAAGACTGTCCTGTGAAGCAAGTGCAATAACAATAACATGATGCGGGGTTTCCCGTTGTTTTAAGGGGGCCGTTATGGTTCGTAATCTGGTCACACACCTGGAAGAAGCATTTCTTTCTCTGCTGCTGGTGGCAATGACGTTACTGGTGTTCGTCGAAGTGGTGATGCGCTTTGGCTTTAATGCGGGTATTCATTGGGCACAAGAGTTGACTCTGCTACTGGCGGCCTGGTTTGTCCTCTATGGCGCGTCCTACGGAATTAAGGTAGGTGCGCATATCGGTGTCGATGTGTTTGTAAAGTTGCTGCCCCGTAACGCACACCGTTTCTTTACTCTGCTGGCGATAGCCCTGTGTCTGCTCTACAGCGGCTTGCTGCTGTACGGCTCATGGATCTATCTGAGCAAGATGAAGATGATCGGTATCGAGCTGGAAGATATGCCGGTTCCCAAATGGATGGCAATGAGCATTCTGGTCTTCGGCTTTGCCATGCTGATTGTCCGTTTCTTGCAATTGGGCTGGAAAGTTATCACCAACCAGGCAGAAGGTTTTGGTCTAACTGACGAGGCGGAGGAAAGCATGGAAATCGCTAAAGAACTTAAAGCGTTAGAAGAGCAAGAGCAGAAAGACCGCCAGGACTCAGATAAGGGGGATCGCGAATGACTACTGCAGCGCTGTTTATCATCCTGTTTGCCTGTATGTTTATGGGCATGCCGATCGCGATTGCGTTGGGTCTGTCCAGTGTAACGACTATTCTGCTGTTCTCGAATGATTCCCTGGCTTCGGTGGCGTTGAAGTTTTTTGAAGCGACATCCGAGCACTACACTTTGCTGGCAATTCCGTTCTTTATACTATCGTCGGCATTTCTGTCTACCGGTGGTGTGGCTAAAAGGCTGATTAATTTTGCTGTAAACAGTGTTGGCCATATTCGTGGTGGTCTGGCAATGGCATCGGTTATGGCCTGTATGCTATTTGCTGCGGTGTCGGGCTCTTCTCCTGCAACGGTTGCTGCAATCGGTACTATCGTAATAGCCGGTATGGTGCGTTCCGGTTACCCTGAGTCTTTTGCTGCGGGTGTAATCGCCAATGCCGGTACCCTGGGTATTCTGATTCCGCCTTCTATCGTAATGCTGGTCTATGCGGCAGCGACGGAAGTGTCGGCATCGCGTATGTTTATGGCCGGTTTTATTCCCGGCCTGATGATGGGCGGTATCCTGATGATCGCTATCTATATTGCCGCACGGGTCATGAAGCTGCCGGCTGAGCCATTCCCTGGTTTTAGGCATCTGGGCAAGTCATTCTTTATTGCGCTGGGTGGCCTGATGTTGATCATCATCGTACTCGGGTCTATCTACGGTGGTGTCGCCAGCCCGACCGAAGCTGCAGCCGTGGCGGCGGTCTATGCCTATCTGGTTGCGGTGGTTGGCTACCGTGATATCGGTCCGATGAAAGGCATTGCCTGGCGTAAAGCGGATGAAAGCATGGCTACTGCCGGGTTGCGAAATACGGCTCAAATGCTGTGGGCGATTCCCCAGTCAGTGCGACATCCTGAAGTGCGCAAGGTGATATTGGATGCAACTAAAGTCTCTCTGATGCTGCTGTTCATTATCGCCAATGCGATGCTGTTCGCCCACGTATTGACTACCGAGCGTATCCCTCATTCGATTGCCGAGGTCATCGTGAACTGGGGGCTGCCAGCCTGGGGCTTCCTGATCGTGGTGAATATCCTGTTATTGATAGCCGGTAACTTCATGGAGCCGTCTGCGATCATATTGATTATGGCACCGATCCTGTTCCCGATTGCGACTCAGCTGGGCATCGATCCGATTCACCTGGGGATCATCATGGTGGTGAATATGGAGATCGGTATGCTGACGCCGCCGGTGGGGCTTAATCTGTTTGTGACTGCCGGTATTACCGGTAAGAACATGATATGGGTTATTAAAGCCTGTCTGCCATGGCTGTCACTGCTACTGTTCTTCCTGATATTGATCACCTATATTCCGCAGATATCGCTGTTCCTGCCGGAATATATCGATCAATTGCATGGGTATTAACCGGGGTAGTTAGATAACTTTGTCAGTCATTTATCCTTCCCAATCTGGATGGATGAAACACTTAGGCCGCTGTTAGCGGCCTTTTTTTGTACAGGGATGTAACTCTCTAACAAGAAGTGGCCTGCGAGCACATGGATGTGCAGGAGCAGGGTTTGTGGGCAGGATGTACCTTGTTTAATGAGAAAGGGTTCGTGAGACATGGATGTGCAGGAGCAGGGTTTGCGGGCAGGATGTACCCTGTTTAATGAGAAAGAGTTCGTGAGCACATGGATAATCGCAAGAACGACAATATCCAGGGATAGGGATGGGTGCTCTCTAACATCCTCTCTAAAAAGAAAGGGGGCAGGGACGGCGGTGCAGAATTGGTGCTGTTAAGATTGGATAATTATACGATTCGAATATCGTCAGTTGCTGATATATACACTATAATTTGCCTTCTTTTCAGAATAGAGATGGTTTTCTGTGTTAGGTTTAGTGGCTGTTTTCTGGGGCTTTGTTGGCATATCCCTGGTGTTTGGTAGCGCAATTTATCGTCTGGGGCTGATCAGTCTGGAGACGTTCAGTTATTCACTGACGTGGTATCACTGGGCGGCATTGATCTTTAGTGTGCTCTTTATGGGCTTTGCCGAGGGCTACCGTGGTTTTCAGCAGGCGTATTCACCGCGGGTGGCTGCGCGTCTGCTATTTTTGAAAAACAATGTCACTCCGGTTCGGTTAATTCTGGCGCCGCTGTTTTGTATGGGCTTCTTCGATATCAAGAGAAGCCGGATGATAGTCAGCTACTGTTTGCTGGTGGGGATAGTTATTCTGGTGCAACTGGTACATCTGCTGGAACAGCCCTGGCGGGGTATTGTTGATTGCGGTGTAGTTGTCGGCCTGACCTGGGGTAGCATTTCGATCGTAGTGTTTATTCTAAAGGCGTTTTTTACGGATCGCTTTGAGTATTCCCCCGAGATGCCGTAGAGCAAAGCGTTATACGACCGTCGGGCTGCACCCGACCACATATATAGGTAGGGTGCTGGTGAGCGGAGCGAACCGCACCGCACCCCTTGGTTTATAGACGGTGCGGTTCATTCTTCACCAGCACCCTACAGAAAGGCTGCTAGCGACTGCCTTCTCTCATCCAAGAAACAGCTTATACGCCGGGTTGCCTGTTTCTTCCCAGTAGTTGTAACCGATATCACTAAGAAGTTCTGTTACCTGTTCACGTTCATCTTCCGGTACCTGCATCCCCACCAGAACGCGCCCATACGCTGAGCCGTGATTACGGTAGTGGAACATAGAGATATTCCAGCGCCCTCCCAGCTTACTGAGGAATTTCATTAGTGCGCCGGGGCGTTCCGGGAATTCAAAGCGGTATACCACTTCGTTAGTGACTGACGAGGGGGCGTGTCCGCCCACCATATAGCGGACATGCAGTTTAGACGTCTCGTCGTCAGTCAGGTCGACAACCTCTTCCAGGTGGTCACGCAACTCAGAGAGTAGTTCTTCTTTGCCGTCGTTATTGGGCTGGATCTGGACACCCGCAAACACCACGGCTTGAGTGGCGTCACTGTAGCGGTAATTGAACTCGGTGATGTTACGCTTGCCTAACGCCGAGCAAAACTTTTTAAAGCTGCCGGGTTTCTCCGGAATCTTCGCGGCAATGATCGCTTCGCGTTTCTCACCCAGTTCTGAGCGTTCAGCTATATGACGCAAGCGATCAAAGTTTACGTTCGCGCCGGAATCGATGGCGATCAGGGTTTGATCGCTGCATTGCTCGCGCTCAACGTATTTTTTCATACCGGCTACAGCTAAGGCGCCTGATGGCTCGGTGATGGAGCGGGTATCATCGTAAATATCCTTGATGGCGGCACAGATTTCGTCGGTATTTACGGTGATCACTTCATCGACGTATTTCTGAGCTATATCAAACGTATGTTCACCAATCTGCGCGACGGCAACGCCGTCGGCAAAGATGCCAACTTGGGGCAGTACAATACGCTCGCCAGCCTTCAACGCTTCATACAGACAAGCGGATTCATCCGATTCAACACCGATTATTTTGGTGTCGGGACGCAGATATTTTGTGTAAACAGAGATACCCGCGATTAGACCGCCGCCACCAACAGGGACGAAGATCGCATTAATCGGGCCAGATTCCTGGCGTAACAGTTCCATCGCCACCGTGCCCTGGCCGGCAATTACATCGGGATCATCAAAGGGATGCACATAGGTCATGCCTTTTTCGGCGACAATTTTTTTTGCATGGGCTGAGGCTTCGTCAAATGCATCACCGTGCAATATGACTTTGCCTCCCAGGCGGCGGACATTATTGACCTTCACGTCAGGCGTGGTTTTTGGCATCACAATGGTTGCCTTGACGCCGAGCTTTTTTGCGGCCATCGCCAGTCCCTGAGCATGGTTACCCGCTGAGGCGGCAACAACGCCACAGGCGCGCTCTGCTTCCGAGAGCTGAATCATTTTGTTGTAGGCACCGCGAATCTTAAAAGAGAATACCGGTTGCAGGTCTTCACGTTTAAGTAAAACCCGGTTGTTCAGGCGCTCGGAAAGGCCTCGGGCTTCGTTCAGAGGAGTTTCAACCGCCACGTCATAGACACGCGCTTCGAGGATTTTCTTGATATATCGGTGAGCCATTGGATGCTTTCAATCTGCTGCTGATGCAGCGCTGGCCACATCAGTATGAATAAAGCATTAAATGGTAATTGTTGACGGGCATTTCGTCTACAAGATATCGAACAGAAGGCGTATAATCTGCGCCTGTTCCTGACTTTTCTAGCCAAATTATGGGGTTCCTCACGTAATGACACAGGATGAAATGAAACTGGCGGTTGCGCAAGCCGCAGTGGAGTATATCCAGCCTAAGCTGACTAAAGATTCAATCGTTGGTGTAGGGACCGGTTCTACCGCGAATTTCTTTATCGATGAACTGGCAAAAATAAAGCACCTGTTTGAGGGGGCGGTTGCCAGCTCTGAAACGACAGCAGAGCGTTTGAAGAAACACGGTATCACTGTTTATGAGATGAATTCTGTTGACCAGATGGAAGTTTACGTAGACGGTGCCGATGAGTTTGATGGCCGTCTCAATCTGGTGAAAGGTGGCGGTGGCGCACTGACCCGGGAGAAAATCGTCGCGGAGGTAGCCAAAGAATTTGTCTGTATCGTCGATGAGAGCAAAAAAGTTGACTTGCTGGGGGCGTTTCCTTTACCGGTAGAGGTCATTCCGATGGCGCGTTCTCAGGTGGCTCGCGAGTTGGTTACGCTGGATTGTATGCCGGTCTACCGCGATGGTTTTATCACCGATAATGGTAATGTGATTCTTGATCTGCACGGCATGGAAGTCGAGCAGCCAAAAGAGCTGGAAACAACCATCAATAATATCGTCGGTGTTGTGACTAATGGACTGTTTGCACGTCGCGGAGCAGATGTTGTGCTGATGGCGACCCCGCAGGGGGTCACGCAAATTACCCGTGACTAAAGCTTACAGGCAATAAATCCTGCGCTGGTGCATCCTTGCTGGAAAAACCCAGCTTCTGCGCATCCATGCGTTCGCTGGGTAAATACATCCATGTTATCGCTGCACCGCCATCCATGGCTTCTTGCAGCCCCGTTCTTGTTAAAGAGTATCCATCCCTGGATAAACCCAGCTTCTGCGCATCCATGCGCTTGCTGGATAAATACATCCATGTTCTCGCTGCACCGCCATCCATGGCTTCTTGCAGCATACAATCCATCCCTGGATATAAAAAAAGGCCTTCAATCGAAGGCCTTTTGTAATTGTGGATAGCTTACCCTTAAACAATCCTGGACAGGGCGATGCTCACTGGCATCGTAACCCAGGCCAGAGCGACCAGGTTGATCAGGATCCAAGTAGGACCGGAGCTATCACGGAAGTTTGCGTCATGGTCTGCCATGAAATTCACCCGTAATTTAGTGCATAGAATGTAATCGAAGCGGTTTTTTGCGTGTCTTTAGACATCTTTTACCGTTTCGGGCGGGGATTCTATCACATGCAGTCGATTGTGTAGCGATAAAATCGGCGTGAGCAAGGGATGGGATAAATAAGCAGCTTGGAAAATAAGCTGCCGGATCATTGTTTTGTGTTTTCTTTTTGCAGATCTGCTGAACGCTTACTGCTAATATCAGCCAGACAGTCTGGCTGGTGATTCAGTCTATTGATTATAGCGTATCTGACAGGAAGCCCTTATGAGCCTTAAAGGATTTTTCAATAAACTCATCGTTGTCTTGATTGGACTTTTTCTGTTGTTGCATACGTCCGTGTATCTGGCGAGGGATGCGGCGGTGCAATGGCTGCTGGATCAGGGGGCCGAATCGGCAGAAATTCGTCATCTGGGGATTAACTGGATTAGCGGCAAAATTGAATTAAGCGGTGTGCGCATAACAACCCCCGATCAGCCGACTTTACGACTCGATCAGTTACTAGTGGATCTGGATAATGCGGAACTGCTAAATAAGCGAATCCTGATTTCCGAATTGTCGCTTGTCGGGGTTGATATCGATCTACTGCAAATACAGAGCGAGCAGGGAGAGCAGCTTTTTCTTGGCCCTATCAACCTGACACCTCAGGAACAAACCGAAACAGATCAAAGCACAGAAAGTGCGCCATCAGAGTGGCTCTTCGGGCTGGATAAACTGAGTATTTCTGATGTGAACTGGCAGGCACGTTTACCAGGCCAGACCCATCATCTGGAAATAAGCGATGGATTGATACAGCATTTTTATATGTGGCGCGAACAGGAATTTACTCAGCTAAAACTGCAGGGGGCCATTAATGGCGGGCGTTTTGATCTGGATACCCAGGCGAAACCGTTACCGGAAACCAAGAGTTCAGAGTTGACTATTAAACTTGATGCCTTGCCGCTGCATTCATTTACCCAAACTTTTTTACCCGGGTTCAAGGCAACCCTGAGTACCGAGCTGGTGATTAGTGCCCAGATGAGCGGCGAAACCGGCAGTATAATTCCTCGAGGTTCGATCCAGATCGCTGATTTGGCCTGGAATGATGGGACGCTACAGCTAGGCCAGGAAAATATTCGCTGGGAGGGTGAAGTCGACATTGCTATTCATGACGGAGCTGCTGAGAAGGTGGCTGTGCAGGGCGTATTACAAATCGATGATTTGGGCTTGAAAGATGGGGCGTTGCAGCTGGATCAGGAAAAAATTCGCTGGGAGGGAGAGGTCGGCATTAAGTTTCAGGACGGTGCCGCTGAGAATGTTGTTGCTCAGGGCGCGTTACAAGTTGATGCATTGGCCTTGAAAGATGAGGCGTTACAGCTAGACCAGGAAAAAATTCGCTGGGATGGTGAGGTCGGCATTAAGTTTCAGGGTGGTGCCGCTGAGAATATTGTTGCTCAGGGCGCGTTACAAGTTGATGCATTGGCCTTGAAAGATGAGGCGTTACAACTAGACCAGGAAAAAATTCGCTGGGAGGGAGAGGTCGGCATTAATTTTCAGGGCGGTGCTGCAGAGGAAGTTGTTGCTCGGGGGGCGTTATCCGGTCACGGCAGCAAACTGTTATTGCCGCAAAAACTCAAGGTGCTGCTGGGCTCACTGGGATGGCAAGGGCAGGTAACCGTCAATCCGGCCGCAGAACAGCTGGGACTTAGTTTGCAGGCTGCTGTGTTGACATTGTCCGGCATCGATGTGACAGCCGTGAAAGATGATATTCAGCTGGTGCAGTTGCAGCAGCTATCAGTTGATGACATGGCACTGGCTGTTCCGGGGGCAATTGATATCGGTGCGCTCAATGCTGATGGTGGAGTGATTGCCGGGGCGGATTCGGGCGAATTAACAGGGTTTAAGCAGCTGGCAATTAAGGACCTGCATATTGAGCCTGATGCTCTGGTGCGGATTCAGAGTGTGACTCTGCAGGATAGCCTTACCCGGGAGGTATTATCTGCTGAAGGTAATCCGGTCAACGTTAACCGCTTGCTGGCGGCACTGGAATCGTTATCCAGTGCTGATGGAGCTGCTCAGAGCGCTGAGTCAGTTGAGGAAAATACTACCCAGGCCAAGGCTGAGACAGAATCAAGCGACGCCAATAAGCCGCTGCGCTTTCAGCTGGCAGAGTTAAAGCTGCTGGGTGACAACCGCGTTTATTTTGAAGATCGTGGCACTAAACCGGCTTTCACGACTGAAATTAAGATCGATCAGGCGCTGCTGCAGAAGGTTGATACTGCCAGCCAGCAACTCTCGCCTTTTAGCGTGCAGTTGCGCCTTGATAAGTTTACCAAGCTTTATCTCAGTGGTGAGACAAACCTGATAGGCGGTGGTGAGAATGCCAACTGGGAAGGTGAGCTTGAGCAGCTGGATATTCCGCGGTTGAGTCCTTACAGCATCGGTTATACCGGGTACTTCGTGAATAGTGGTCAGCTACATCTGAGCACCAAAGGTGAACTTGTTGAGGGCAAGATCGAAGGCAATAATCATATTAAAATTCACCGTCTGGAGGTGGATGTTGCGGATCAGGACCAGATGGACAAGTTTAGTAGGCAGCTGTCTATGCCATTGGGAGCCGCAGTAATGATTCTCCAGGATGGCGATGACAATATCGATCTGGATGTGCCGGTAAGTGGCTCTCTGGATGATCCAGACTTTGGTTTGCAAAGCATCGTTCAAAACCTGGCCGGAAAGGGTTTAAAACAGGCGGCGTTTAGCTTCCTTACTAAATCTCTGCAGCCTTACGGTGCCTTGATTAGCCTGGCTTCAAGTGCGGTGGATGCCGCCAATAAAGGCACTTTTATTACACTGCAGCCGGTGGGCTTTGCCCCGGGACGTGCAGAGTTAAATGCTGAAGCGGCCGATTATCTGCTGAAAATCGCTACCATGATGCAGGACCGTAAAGCGATGCGACTGAATATTTGTGGCCAGGTGGTCTTGCAGGATCAGCTGCTCATGGAACCCCTGCTTGCGCAAGAGAATGCCGCCCGCGAGGAACCGCTGGAACCTGAAGCGTTAGCCGAGACTTTAAATAAGCAGTTGCTTGCTCTGGCACAGCAGCGCTCCGATACTATCAAGCAACAGCTGATCAGCAGCTTGCCGGGCGAGCGTTTATTCAGTTGTTTTCCAATGCCCAACCTGGAAAGCGCAGAGGCGTTACCGGTGGCAACGCTTGGGCTGTAACTCTCTAATATAAGCTGCTTTCTCAGGTGTCATCAGGGATACAGCGTTACTTTAAGCGCCTTTATGAAATATCCGGGTTAGTGACGTTGTAGTTGAGAATAGGTGTTACGGTGACTACCAAACAGTGCGCCTGCGGCAAACAGCAGTGCGCCTGTTACGGGTAGCTGTAACCACATTAAAGGGTGCAATATCATCGGAAGATTTAACAGCTGGGAGCTGATAAAGCCGATCAGGAGTTCGGCGATTAACGCGCCCTGTACACCACTTAATAATCCCAGAAGACCGAATTCCAGCAGATCAAGCCGTCGGGTCTGAGCCGGTGTTGCCCCAAGAACCCGCAATATAGAGTTCTCATAACGGCGTTGTGCCAGTTCCTGGCGTAGCAGCGTTTGCAACAGAACCAGTCCCGCCGCCAGGGTTAGTCCCATGATTACGCCTGAGGCCTGAATCAATTGGCCGATCAGATGACGCGCCTGACTAATTATCTGATCCACATCGATTAACGTCAGGGCCGGAAACTGTTGTAACAATTGGTTTGAAATTGAGCGTTGTTCAGCCGTCAGACGGAAGCTGGTGATATATGTCTGGGGATATTGCTGCAATGCTCCGGGACTTAATATCATGTAAAAGTTGGGGTGGAAGGAGCTCCAGTCAACTTCGCGAGTGTTGCTGATGATCGCGCTGAAGGGTTGCCCGGCCAAGTCGAATGATATCCTGTCACCGATCTCCAGATTAAGCTCTTCTGCCAGCTCCTGCTCAATAGATATCTCCGTTTCCGCTGGGGTTCCGGACCACCACTGTCCCTGAAGGATTTTGTTATGGGGTGGAGGCTCGCTGGACCAGCTTAAATTCAGTTCGCGGTGCAATGCATTATGCTGCAGCTGCTCAGGGCTTAACAGTGCGCTGGGAAGCTGATTATTGATGGTGTTTATCCTGCCGCGAATCATCGGATAGAGCCGACTTTTAATGCCTTGGTGTTGCAGAAATTCGCTTACGGATTGCAACTCCCAAGGCTGAATATTAATAACGAACTGGTTGGGAATATCCTGGGGTAATTGCGCTTGCCAACGGCTTACCAGCTCTGTACGGCTGACTATCAGCACACTCAGTAACGCCAGTAAGAGGCTCATGATTCCCAGTTGCAGGCGATGCCAGTTTCGCTGCTGGTGGAGCCGGAAGCGTAGCAGCCTGCCCAGTGCGAATCGCTGAGCCGCGCGCTGGGCAATAGGCAACAGGACACTAGCGGCCAGTGTTCCCGCCAGTAATGTCGCAGTGGCACTGATAAGTAATGCCGCTAACGCCGAAAGTGCAGAGTCCAGGTAGATAGTCAGTACCCCCCAGATCAATCCTCCTAGCAGCAAATACGCGCTCCAGCGAGTACTACTGCGGGGAAGTTTTTCGTGACGCAGCAGGCGCATGACAGACACTCGGCTCATACGCAGCAGTGGTGTCAGTCCGATTATATTCATCAGGATAAAGCTGAGTAATGCACCGGACAGATAATAGACTGGATCGGCGGGTGGCAATTGTGTGGGGATTAGCCCTGAGAGCATATTTCTGGCCAGTTGCAGTAAGGCACAGCCAGCCAGAGTACCTAGCAGGGCACTACCTGCCCAGCCGATTATTAGCTGGCAGAGGTAGAGTTGCAGCAGTTGATTCGGACGCAACCCTAAACTGATCAGCAGCGCGCAGCGATCATATTGTGATTGACTGTAACGCTGCAGGCTCAGGCCGATGAGCAGGCCGCAAAGCAGCAGGCCAAATAACGACGACAGCTTGAGAAAGCGGGATGCATTAGACATTGCTCCTGGCGCCATTGGCTGATCAGTATGTACCGACCAGAAGTGTTGTTGTGGCAGTAAACGTGGTTGCAGCCACTTCTCAAATGCAAGACCGGCTTCTGTGGATCCACTAAAAAGTACCCGGTGCTGCACTCGACTGCCTGGCTGGATTACCCGGGTTGCGGCAAGATCTGCACGGTTTATCAGTAATTGCGGACTAAAACTGCGAAAACCACTGCCGCGATCTGGCGAGCTAATCAGCCGGGCGGTGAGGGTCAGGCTGGTATATCCCAGCTGTATCTTACTGCCGGATTCAGCGCCTAAACGTTGCAGTAATTGAGGCTCTGCCCAGGCTGTGCCCGCAGGAGGAATCATGGTTGAGGTGTCAGGTTGAGTAATTATCAGTCCGCGCAGAGGATAGGGTTCAGTAACGGCGCGCACCGAACTGAGTACCATGTTGTCCTGGTAGCTGAGCATGGAGGGAAACTGAATGACTTCGGTATAGTCGAGACCGTATTCTCTGGCTTGCTGTAAAACCTCCGGTGAAACCGCTTTTGAGCCGCTAAGGCTCAGATCCGCACCGAGGATCTCTGCACTTTTGCGGCCCAGCCCTTTTTCCAGCTGATTTCCCAGCAAAGCCAGAAAACTGGCGAGGGCAGTTGCCAGAAAAAGTGCGATAAGCAATGCTCGCCACTCGGCGTTTTGCAGATCAAAAAAACACTGTCGCCAGGCCTGCCGAATAATCTTTTTGCTGCGCATTATGACAGCTCCCGCAACGTGCCCCGGTTGAGCTTCAAACAGCGACTACAGCGTTTTGCCAACTGCTGATCATGGGTGATAAGCACCAGGGTGGTGCCCTGCTGTTCATTGAGTTTAAACAGCTGTTCAATGATTTCAGCACCGGTTTCTTCATCCAGGTTGCCGGTCGGCTCATCCGCAAATAATAACTGTGGGGCCGTGGCAAATGCGCGGGCAATAGCAACCCTTTGCTGTTCTCCTCCGGACAGCTGCGCAGGTTTATGTTTCAGTCGTTCACCAAGTCCAACCTGTTGCAACCAGTGGATGGCCTGCTGCCTGGCCGCAGAGTGATTCTGAATCTCCAGTGCCAGTAGCACATTATCCAATGCGTCGAGTTCGGGAAGTAGCTGGAAAGACTGAAAGATAAAACTGATATGGTTGGCGCGTAACTGTGCCCGGCGGCTTTCATTCATGCTGTGCAGGGGGTGTCCCAATAACTGAATAGAGCCTGATGAAGGGCTGTCCAGGCCAGCCAGCAAGCTCAGCAGGGTAGTCTTGCCCGTTCCTGAAGGGCCTATAATAGCTACACTTTCCCCTGTAGCTATCTGTAGGCTAATATCAGTAAAGATATTGAGGTTGTGTTGGTGATCTGAAAAGGTCTTCACCAGCTTCTCTGCGACTATAATCAGGGACTTGTCAGGAGTTGTCATGGGGCGTCTTATTGGAATCTGGCTGATATTTCTTTCAAGCTTAGCATGGGGCGAATCACTATTGGTGATGGGAGACAGTCTTTCTGCTGCTTATGGTATGCCACAGCAACAGGGTTGGGTGTCGCTACTGCAGCAGCGCCTCAACAGTGAGGGCTATAGTTATCAGGTGGTCAATGCCAGTATCAGTGGTGAGACAACCCATGGTGGTCTGTCACGTCTGGAGCGGCAGCTGGAGATGCATCAACCTGATCTGGTCATTATCGCGCTGGGTGCAAATGATGGCTTGCGGGGAACACCACTGTCATTAATCGAGGCTAATTTAACACGCCTCGTTACCCAGGTGAAAAACTCTGGATCCCGGGTATTATTACTCGAGATGCGTCTGCCACCCAATTATGGGCCACAGTATGCGGAGGGGTTTACGCAGTTGTTTAGCCGTGTATCACAGGAGCAACAAGTGGAATTACTGCCTTTCTTTTTGGCGCCTGTGGTTTTGCAGCCTGAATTAATGCAAGGTGATGGCCTGCATCCTAATGCTCGTGCTCAGCCGGTTCTGCTTGATCAAGTTTGGCTTCGATTGCAGCCATTGTTGAATGCTCGGCCGCAATCGGGATGATCGCGCCAATCCGGATGCCGCGGTCATGATTAGATTGCACCTGAAAATCACCACCCAACGCACGCACCCGCTCACGCATGCCGATTAGGCCAAAGCCTTTTTTGAACCCCTGTTGCTTGATGTCGAAGCCAATACCGTCATCGCTGATCATCAATTCGATCCTGTCACCACTGATCTCTTTCTTCAGACCACCATCAACCCGGTGAACCTCAATCCAGACATTGTTTGCCCGGGAGTGCTTGATGATATTGCTGAATGCCTCCTGCGTCAGACGGAATAACGTGATGTTGTAATCTTCAGACATGTCGTTAAGCGCACCCCGGAAATCACTGTGCAGGGTGATATGATGCTCATCAAAATGATTAGATGCGATGCATTCCTGCAGAGCGTCCAGTAATCCCAGGTCATCCAGTGCGGCAGGGCGCAGCGTTCGCATCAAGCCATAAGTGACGTCATAGATATTTTGCGCAACAGCATCAATGGATTCGGAGACCTGGTGAACAATACTGTTCTCTTCGGGGTGGATTCGCTTGAGAATTTTTGCATCGGTACGAATGGCTGTCAGAGATTGCCCCAACTCATCGTGCAGCTCGCGGGATAAGTTGCGACGTTCTTTTTCCTGTACAGCGAGAACCTGATGGGTCAGGCGTCGATTTTCAATTAACTGATCATGCAGCTCCAGCGTGCGACTATGAATGCTTTGTTCCAGTTGCTGGCGTTGAGTACGCAATTTTTTATAAATTCTGGAATGTTGTTCACCGATGCGGGCTTTTTGCTGCAGGTACGCTGCCAGAAGTAGATAACCACCGCAAGAACTACCAAGAATGGCGATCAGTAGCCCCAAACTGAGGTTTTCCACCCCTACTTGCTGAGTCGCACGCAGTTCGAACGATTGGCCAAAACGATTGATGGTGCGGCGATCCTCTACGCTGGGAAACCACTGCGATGCGATCAGTTTTGGCTCAGTTGAGGTACGCCGATCCAGAACCGCACCGTACTCATCGGTCATGATGATTTCAGCGCCTTGATTCAGGAAGCTGACACCGGGTAACAGGCTGGATATATCTATGATCAGGGATGCGATATAAAGGTTATTATCTTTTGGGGCTATGTTGCGATCATAAAAAGCCAGGAACAAGGCATAGGCGGTACTGCTTTTGGCTAATGAGAAAGGTGATGAGGCGACTGGCTGATGATAGCGCTGAGCGAAGCTGAGGGTTTCAGTAAATTGATTGTCAGTGAGTAGGTCATTGCCGAGCAGGTAACGGGTATCGGCATTAAGAGGCTCAAGAAATGTTATCGGAAAGCGCGATGTGCCGGTTGTTTTCAGGTCGTCCGCTACGCTACCAAATACAGGTTCAAAACTGTCAAGTGTGGCTTTTCGTTTGTTACTGATTTCGTTTGATTGATTGCTAAGTGTTTGTTGCTGAATCTGCAGGCGAAAAATGTGTGGGTAGCGTTTGCGGATATCATTGGCAAAGTTGCGAATTGCCTTTTGGTCAGATGGATTGGCGCTGACCAAGGCAGTAAAGTTTTGTAGCAGGACTTCATTGATATAGGTTTTTTCGTATACCGATGAGTAGACGTAGTGGGTATTGTTGGTAAGGTTTTTCTGTATACGGTTGTAGTCGGCCGTGATCGTCAGGCCAATGATTATTATGGTTAGTGTAAACCAGACAGCAGTAATGAGCGGTGTTTTTGGCTTATACATTGTTTTTGAATAGGTCCATCAAGCAGTTATGAATTCCGTGTCATTTGTAGTGTAATCCATTTGAGCATGGATAAAAAAAAAAGACACCGTCAGGTGTCTTTTTTTACGTGATTTCTGAATACAATCAAAAATTAAGCAGCAAAGTTCTGGTTAACAAAATCCCAGTTAACCAATGCCCAGAAGCCTTTCAGGTAGTCTGGACGTACATTGCGGTAATCGATGTAGTAAGCGTGTTCCCACAGGTCGACAGTCAGCAATGCTTTCTGGCCGCTGGTCATTGGAGTGCCTGCGTTGCTGGTGTTAACGATCTCCAGAGAACCATCGGCATTTTTTACCAGCCAGGTCCAGCTGGAGCCAAAGTTGTTAACTGCTTTATTGTTTAGCTCTTCCTGGAATGCAGCAAAAGATCCCCACTTGGCGTTGATTGCATCAGCAATATCACCTGTTGGTTCGCCGCCAGCATTTGGTGCCATGCAGTTCCAGTAGAAAGTGTGGTTCCAGATCTGGGCCGCGTTATTGAATACGCCGCCTGCAGGAGCAGACATGATGATCTCTTCCAGAGTCTTGCCTTCAAATTCGCTGCCTGGTACCAGACCGTTGAGTTTAACCACGTAAGTGTTGTGGTGTTTGCCGTGATGGAAATCCAGAGTTTCTGCAGAAATGTGGGGTTCCAGGGCGTCCTTTGCGTAAGGCAGGGCTGGTAGTTCAAAGCTCATAAGTAGTTACCTTTAATGACAGGTTCAGCATAGATAGTGAAGCTGTTTTAGTAGATATGTTCTTGTTGGTATTATTTCAAACCCTCACTTGGCTTGAATAGCTGAATAATAGCATTGTTGTATGCTCATTACATAACGCTATAAAACCTTATAATAGTAGTGGATTTACACGTTTTTACACCAGCATTGTCGACTAAAGTCGGCTGACAGCTGTCGGTAAACTGTTAGAATGAATTTTTAAATCATAATCTTACATGGTGTTATTTGCTTTATGGGTAAAGTATTCCTTTGGATCGCTGCAGTTCTCTTAGTCGTCTATACAGTGAAAACCCAGTACCTCACATCGAAAACCTGGACCCCTTTCAAAGAGGGTTGTATGGTGAGTGGCACCGCTACTGAAGAGCAGTGCAGTTGTCTGTCTGATTATGTACATAAGCACTTTAGCGATCGTGAAGTAGAGCAAATTATGCAAGGCACAATTACTGATCCTGCCATGCAGTCCAAGGTTGAAGGTATTGTCAGGGTAGGGTCCCGCGAGTGTAAGACGCCATAATGAAGTGGCTAGAGCGCCGCTCCGCGGCTAGCTAGAACGTCGCGCAAGCGCAACTCGCTAGTGGCTAGAAAAAACAAGAGCATTGGTGTTGGGCATCGCTACGCTCAGCAACCAACCTACGGATCTTACGTAGCAAGGCAGGAAGTCCAACCCGCTCAAGCCATTAAGAAGGCTTCTTCTAGCTACTAGCAAGCAGCGCTCTTTGCTGCGTCTATCGAGCCGCGGAGCGGCGGTCTAGCCACTATTTCCAGCTGGTTTGGGTAACTGCTGTAGAGGAAAATCAGGGTCGCCAATTACGTAGAAGAATGGGTTGAGTAACGACTCTCGCTGGTTGTAAGTAAGAGGTCGTAAATTGGTATCCAGTATTTGTCCGCCGGCGGCTTCAACAATCGCCTGAGCAGCTGCGGTATCCCATTCAGAGGTTGGGAATAGACGCGGGTAGAAATCTGCTTTGCCCTCAGCAATCAGGCACATCTTCAGTGAGCTGCCGTAACTCTTTTTCTCGAAGTTTTTAAACTCACCAGCAAGGGCCTGGAGTATCGGTGCATTTTCATCGGTGCCATGACGACGACTGGCGACAATTGTCAGCGTTTCTCCGAGCTTTTTGCAGTGAATCCGGATGGCCGGCTTGCCCGGTGCTTTTTTCCAGGCGCCCAGTTGATTGCCGCCGTAGTAGCAGATGCCCGTTACCGGCACATAGATTACGCCCAATTGCGGTTTGCCCTGTTCGATCAGTGCGATGTTTACGGTGAACTCATCATTGCGACGGATAAATTCCTTGGTGCCATCCAGCGGATCTATCAACCAGAATTGATGCCATTGAGAGCGTTCTGCATAGCTTATGTCTGCGGCTTCTTCACTGAGCGGCGGGATCTGGGGAGTGAGAATTGCCAGTCTCTGCTGAATAATGTGATGGGCCGCCAGATCCGCCTCGGTAACCGGTGAGTCATCTTTTTTTTGTTGAACACCGTGATCATCGCGCAGGTAGACCCGCATAATGGCCTTGGCGGCACTTTCTGCCACCTCCAGCAGGGGCGGCAGAAGCTGTTGTTGATCCGTCATTACTTAGTCTCTGAACGCAGCTTGTCACGGACCATATAGAGGGCTGCAATTGCACGGCCTTCCGAGAAATCTTCGCGGGCAAATAGTTCATCGAGATGCGCCAGTGGCCAGTGTATTACCTCCATCTCTTCGGGTTCATCCCCTTCAAGTCGGCAAGGGTACAAGTCACGCGCAAGCAGTGCGGTGATCTTGTGGCCCATATAGTTAGGCGCCGATGTCATCTGCTTGATCACCGTCAGCTGCTTGGCACCAAAGCCCGCTTCTTCCTTAAGTTCGCGATTACCGGCTGTAATTGCATCCTCTCCGGGGTCTATTAGCCCTTTGGGCAGAGTTAATAGATAGTCTTCCAGACCAACTGCATATTCCTTGATAAGCAGCACATTGTCGTGTTCATCTATCGCTGCAATCATAACCGCGCCACGGCCGCGGGTAGCAAGTCTCTCGTAGGTGCGTGCAGCACCGTTGGAAAACTTAAGCTCGACCTCTTCAACCTGAAACAGTCGACTTTTAGCGGTGGGCGTTACCTTCAAAATATCGGGTTTTGCAGGCATACTGGATCAATCCTCTGAAATAAATGTCCATTTAACTTAATACTAACTCTCTGGTCTGACTTTATATATGGATTGGCAAAATATCGATACAGTGCTGCTGGATATGGACGGCACATTGCTGGATCTGCACTTTGATACGTTTTTCTGGTTACAGCACCTGCCGGTGCGTTATGCCCAGCTGCATCGTATTGATCAGCAAGATGCCCGTAACTGGTTGCATAAGCGCATCAGGGAAGAGCAGGGCACTTTAAACTGGTACTGTCTGGATTACTGGAGCCAGGAGCTGAAGGTTAATATTGCCGAGCTTAAACGCGAGATTAAAGAACGTATTGCTTTCCGGCCGCATGTGCAGGATTTTCTGGCGCACCTGCGTGGGGAAAAAGTTCGTACTGTGATTGTAACCAATGCGCATCAGGATAGTCTGTCTTTAAAGATTGAGCAGACAGGTCTGGATAAACTGGTGGATCGGGTAATCTGTTCCCATGACTTTCGTACAGCGAAAGAAGACCTGAGTTTCTGGGGGCAGCTGCAGCAGGTCGAACCCTTTGATCCGGCGAGAACCTTGTTGGTGGATGATAGCCTGCCGGTTCTGAAGTCAGCCCGCGAATACGGTATTGGGCACCTGTTGAGTATTTATCAGCCTGACAGCCAGCAGCCTAAACGTGAAATCGATGAGTTTGATGCTATCGACCACTTTGATGAGATAATTATAAAGGATGAGTAATAACAGCAGCGAGCAGAAAGTCCGTCTCGATAAATGGTTGTGGGCGGCACGATTTTTCAAGACCCGGGCAATTGCCAAGCAGGCAGTTGAAGGTGGTAAGGTTCACTATGAAGGTCAGCGAGCCAAGTGCAGTCGTAATGTTGAAATGGGTGCTAAGCTGGTGATTCGCCAGGGGGTTGATGAGAAGACGGTGATTATCGAGAAAATTTCTGATCAGCGCCGTGGTGCACCGGAAGCCCAGACGTTATACAAGGAAACCGAAGAGAGTATCAAACTGCGGGAAAACTCAGCCGAACAGCGCAAGATTATGCGTGGCAATGTAGGTCCCGAGCATAGGCCAAACAAGAAAGACCGGCGCAAGATATTACAGTTTAAAGAGCGCTAGATGGAATATTGCACTCGGTTGTGCCAATCCCTTCACGAAATATCCGGGCTGGCCGGGTACGGCCGTTAGTCGGCTGTGTTATTATAGCTGCGCTGCTTTGCGTGTCTTTAATCATTAGACACACGCCCTTTCTAGCCGCTTTTACCTTAAATACAGTTTTACGAGAGTTAGCATGAGTAGTCCTGATCAGATTCAACGGGTTATCTTTGAAAATGCGAATATCCGCAGTGTTCTTGCAGGCTTGCAGGATAGCTATCAACAGGTGATAGAGCTGCACGAATACCCGGGAGTGATTCGCAATATATTGGGTGAAATGCTGGCTGCTGTCAGCTTGTTGAGTGCTACGCTGAAGTTTGATGGGCGTTTGATGCTGCAGGCGCAAAGTGGCAATCAGGTTAAGGTGTTGATGGCTGAGTGTAGTCATCAGCGAGACTTGCGGGCAATCGCGCGTTTTGAAGGTGATGTGCCAGAGGGTGCTAGCTTCTGCGAATTGCTCCAGGGTGGTCAGCTTGTGATCACCATTGAGCCGGACAAGGGTAAGCGTTATCAGGGGGTTGTGCCTTTGGAGGGGACAACTCTGAGCCAGTGTCTGGAAACGTATTTTAGTCGTTCCGAGCAGTTGCCAACCCAGATTCATCTGGTGGCGGATGAGCAGCGTGCTGCTGGATTTCTGTTACAGGTGATGCCGGCGAAGGGCGATTCAGAAAATGATTGGCAGCACTTCAGTCACCTGGGGGCAACGCTTAGCGATGATGAGCTGCTGGCGCTGGATAATGAAACGCTGTTACGGCGACTGTTCCATGAGGAAGAGTGTCGTTTGTATGATCCGGAGCCGGTACAGTTTCACTGTGATTGCTCGCATAAGCGTACCGCTGAAGTATTGAAATATATGACTCAGGAGGAGCTTGAAGAGATCCTCAAGGAGGAGGGCGTAATCGAAGTTAATTGCCAGTTCTGCAATGAAAATTATCAGTTTGATCAGGCAGATATAGCGATGCTGTTTTCCGGCACAGCCAATATCGAGGCCTCTGATCAGATTCACTAGGGAACCTGCGAATGAGTCCATTATATTCTCTGCGGACTATAGAACGGTCAGTTGCGCGAAAGGCAGTGCAGCGAAATGACTAGTCCTTTTCAAACTGTCTGACAAAGCAGGTGGCCGTTCTAGAGTCCGCCCTTCGGGACTTTCAGAACAACCAAATCTCAGCATTAACGATTTGCGACAGACAACCAGTATGCCTGTAATCGCTGCCTTGAGATCTGATCGCTCTGAAAGCCAGTACCCAGAGGGCATGCTAAGGCGCAATGGACTTGTTCATAGGTTCCTGACCAGCTGCCAGATAGGAAACGATCTCAGTTGATGGTGTTTTGTACACTTTTTTGACATAATACGCCTCCTTAATAACAATGGGTCCCGTTGATAGGTTGATTGACAGGGACTTGGCAGCTTTTTCAGGTAAATAATTTTTTTTTTGGCTACATGCCAAGGGAATCCAGTAATGAGCAAAGAAATCGTGAACACTGTACACGTCAATTTGAGCCATGCTCAGCTAGTAGAGAAAGCCATTCAGCGTGGTGAAGGTACTCTGGCTGACACAGGCGCACTGGTTGTTAAAACCGGTAAGCGTACAGGCCGTTCTCCAATGGACCGTTTCATCGTCGATGAGCCTAGCACTTCTGATGCTATCCATTGGGGTCCTATCAACCGTCCATTCGATGCCGATAAATTTGACGCACTGTGGAATCGGGTTGAAGAACATCTGGCTGAGCGCGAGCACTTTGTATCTAACGTTCACGTGGGATCTGATCCTCACCACTACCTGCCGATTAAAATGTCGACAGAAACTGCATGGCAGAATCTGTTTGGCCAGAACTTGTTTATCCGTCCAGCCGAGTACAACTCCAAAGCGAAAGCAGAGTGGCAGATTATCAATGCTGCTGGCTTTGAATGTGTGCCTGAGCGTGATGGCACTAATAGCGAAGGTTGCGTCATCATTAACTTTGCCAAGCGCAAGGTTCTGTTGGCAGGCATGCGCTATGCGGGTGAGATGAAAAAGGCAATGTTTTCTGTACAGAACTTCCTGTTGCCTGAAAAAGATGTTCTGCCAATGCACTGCTCTGCAAACATTGGTGATGATGGCAGCACGACGTTGTTCTTCGGCCTGTCCGGGACAGGTAAAACAACCTTGTCTGCTGATCCGGCCCGTTACCTGATCGGTGATGACGAGCACGGTTGGGGTAAAGGCGTAGTCTTCAACCTGGAAGGTGGTTGCTATGCCAAGACCATCGATCTGAGCCAGAAGAACGAGCCGATTATCTGGGATGCTATTCGCTTCGGTGCCATTGTCGAGAACGTGGCTTTGAATGAAGCGCGTAAAGCGGATTACAGCGATACCTCACTGACTGAGAATGGTCGTTGTGCCTACCCTCTGGAGCACGTTGAAAAGCGTTCTGCTACCAATATGGGTGGCGAGCCACAAGCGATTGTCTTCCTGACGTGCGATCTGACCGGTGTATTGCCGCCCGTATCTATCCTGTCTAAAGAATCTGCTGCGTACCATTTCCTGTCCGGCTATACGGCACTGGTAGGTTCTACTGAATTTGGTTCCAATGATGGTATCAAATCCACTTTCTCTACCTGCTTCGGCGCTCCATTCTTCCCGCGTCCTGCCAGCGAATACGCTGACTTGCTGATCAAGCGTATCGAAGAGTTTGGCAGCCAGGTATATCTGGTTAACACTGGCTGGACTGGCGGTTCTTACGGTGTAGGTTCACGTTTCAGTATTCCTACTACCCGTGGCATTATCAGTGCGATTCAAAGCGGTGCTCTGGTCGATGTTGAAACTGAAAATCTGCCAGGTGTTAACCTGACGGTGCCTAAGGCCGTGCCGGGTGTTGATTCTGCGTTGCTGAATCCTCGTTCTACATGGGCGGATAAAGGTGCCTATGATGCGACTGCCAATGATCTGATTGGTCAGTTCACCGAGAACTTCAAGAAGTTTGAAGGTGTGTCTGAAGCGATTATCGCGGCGGGCCCACAGGTTTAAGCAAACCTGTCTGCAGTACAAGAAAGGCTCTTGGTTAACACCGGAGCCTTTTTTTATGTACAGGATGTACGGTATGTCGCGGGCACATGGATGTGCAGGAGCTACCTGATGCGCCGCAAATAACGCTTAGCTGATAGTCAGCATGTAGCAGGCTTCCTGTTCCAGCAAGTCGACGCACGTCAATGGATGCTATCGAGCACTATAAAAAAGCTTATCGTCGATTGCAGGGGAACGTCCCTCCGATAAATCAGGCTGGTATCTTTTGACCTTTGGTTATGCCGCAGATAATGCTTAGCTGATAGTCAGCATATAGCCGGCGTTTTTAAGGTAGCAGGCTTCCTGTTCCAGATCAGCGCACGTCAATGGATGGTAATCGAGCCAGCCATCGGGAAAACTCAGTGCTAACTGGTTGCTATCTGCGGTTAACTTGAAGGGCGGCAGGCACTCTTTGCTGCGGCTACGGTGGAGTACAATCGCCAGGCGTAGTAACAGTGTCAGATGGCGAAATGCTTCAACCTGATGGGTGGGCAGAGAATTGAAGCCGGCGTTTGAAAACTTGCGGCGGTGGCCCTGAACCACTGACGCTAATTGCGTCTGCTCCTGCTTGGTAAAGCCCGGCAGATCAGAGTTGAGCAGCAGGTAGGCACTGTGTTTGTGGTACTGGCTATGGGCGATTGTCAGACCGGTTTCATAGCAGCGCGCTGCCCAGCTCAGCATGTTGTGGTATTTGGTATTCTGCAGACGCCAGCTATCGCGAACCTGAGTGAGGGCTGTGAGGGCTGTTTGCTCTACTCTTAAGGCCTGTTCCTGATCGATATGATAACGCAGCATCACCGCGTTGATGCTGCGTTCTCTTACGTCTTCATGGCGTAAGCGGCCGGCCATATCATAGAGCAGGCCCTCGCGTAATGCGCCATCCGCATAGCTCATTTCCTTGATGCCTAAGGATTCGAAGGCAGCGGATAATATCGCAATGCCAGCGGGTAACACGGCCTTGCGTTGTGCTTTAATGCCGTTGATATCGATATCATCAACATGGCGATAGTCGAGAATTTTGTTGCGTAGCTTTTGCAATGCACCCGAGGTGATTTTTTCCTGACTGAAGCCGCAGTTGACGCAGGCATGTTTTATCGCCTTGATAGTGCCCGAGGAGCCGACACAGTCCTCCCAGCCCAGGCGGCGATAGCGCCGTTTCATCGTAAGCAGTTCGCGCAGGGCGCCAAATACCGCCAGTTGGAAGTTTTTTTCGCTAATTTTGCCGTCTCGAAAATAGCGCTTGGTAAAGCTGACGCAGCCCATCTCAAGGCTTTCCAGTGCGAGTGGATCGAAGCGCTCCCCAATAATGAGCTCTGTACTGCCGCCCCCAATATCGATGACCAGGCGTCTGCCCTGAGCGGAGGCTAAGGTATGGGACACGCCAAGATAGATTAGACGGGCTTCCTCGATACCGGCAATAATCTCAATGGCTCCTCCCAGTATCTTCTCGGCTTTGGCGATAAATTCCTGGCTGTTGCGGGCTTCTCGTAAAGCGTTGGTGCCAACAATTCGCACGCTTGTCTGTGGGATGTCCTTAATGCGTTGCGCAAAGCGACTGAGGCATTCCAGGCCTCTGCTTTGCGCCTCTTCGGTTAGCATTTTGTGTTCATCCAGACCCGCTGCAAGCTGAACCTTTTCTGAAAGCACGTCAATAGCCTGAAGCTCCCCCTGAACAAGTTTGGCGACAACAATATGAAAACTGTTGGATCCAAGATCGATCGCCGCCAGCAGGGGGAGGTCGGAACTGGTTACTGTTGAATTTTCCTGGGTCATAGTAAACACAGCTAATAAGAGAGTGGATAGTAGCTTATCAGAAATAGGCCAGCCAATTGAGAGGTTAACAGAGTATTCACATTCATTTGTTGAGAGTGTTATGATCGTTCATCAAAAGAATTTGAAAATCTCGTTTGAAGAGGCTTTTTATGAGTGAAAATATTGTTAATGTGACTGACGCTTCTTTCGAAGAGGATGTACTGAAAGCGGATGGCGCTGTACTGGTAGATTACTGGGCGGAGTGGTGTGGTCCTTGTAAGATGATTGCCCCGGTACTGGAAGAAATTGCCAACGATTACGCCGACAAGCTGAAGGTGTGTAAACTGAATATCGATGAAAATAACGAGACGCCGCCAAAATTTGGTATCCGTGGTATCCCAACCCTGATGCTGTTTAAAGATGGCAATGTAGAAGCAACGAAGGTGGGAGCGCTTTCGAAGTCTCAGCTGGCTGCTTTTATTGAAGCGAGTCTGTAAACAGTATAAAATAAGGGAAGCTGATCTTTGTCAATGATTACTTCCCTTAATGACTGGACTATCGTTCAGCAACCTTTTATAGTGACGTTTCCAAATACCGGAGCTTATTTCCAACACCGGTTTCACAATATCAATTCAAACTGGCCTGAATGATCTTCTGATTATTCGTCTCACGCCGTCGGTGCGTCTTCCAACAAAAAAACATTATGAATCTTACCCAACTGAAAACGAAAAGCGTTCCTGAACTTATAGTAATAGCAAAAGAGATGGGACTGGACAATCTGGGCCGTTCCCGTAAACAGGATGTTATCTTCGCTATTTTAAAGCGCCACGCGAAGGGTGGTGAAGACATCCATGGTGACGGCGTACTGGAAATTCTGCAGGATGGTTTCGGCTTCCTGCGCTCTGCGGATAGCTCCTATCTGGCAGGGCCTGATGATATCTATGTATCGCCCAGCCAGATTCGCCGCTTCAATCTGCGCACTGGCGATACAATCTCTGGCAAGATTCGCCCCCCGAAAGATGGCGAGCGTTATTTTGCATTGTTGAAAGTTGACATGATCAACTATGACAAGCCAGAGAATGCCAAGAATAAGATTCTGTTCGAAAACCTGACGCCACTGTTTGCTCAAGAGCGTCTGAAGATGGAGCTGGGCAACGGCAGTACTGAAGATTTGACGGCTCGGGTAATTGACCTGGTTTGCCCGATGGGTAAAGGTCAGCGCGCATTGCTGGTGTCCCCGCCAAAAGCGGGTAAGACCCTGATGTTGCAGAATATTGCTAACTCTATCACACGCAATAATCCGGAAGTTCATCTGATTGTTCTGCTCATTGATGAGCGTCCTGAGGAAGTAACTGAGATGCAGCGCACCGTGCGCGGTGAAGTAGTGGCATCTACGTTTGATGAGCCGCCTTCACGTCATGTGCAGGTAGCTGAGATGGTGATTGAAAAAGCCAAGCGCCTGACCGAGCACAAGCAAGACGTAGTGATTCTACTGGATTCCATTACGCGTTTGGCGCGTGCTTACAACACGGTTATCCCGTCTTCAGGTAAAGTCCTGACCGGTGGTGTGGACGCACATGCGCTGGAACGTCCAAAGCGTTTCTTCGGTGCTGCACGTAATATCGAAGAGGGTGGTAGCCTGACAATTATAGCAACTGCTCTGGTTGATACGGGTTCCAAGATGGATGAGGTTATCTTTGAGGAGTTCAAAGGTACCGGTAATTCTGAAGTGCATCTGGATCGTAAGGTTGCTGAGAAGCGTGTTTACCCGGCGTTCAATATTCGTCGTTCCGGTACCCGCCGTGAAGACTTGCTGACTTCCGAGGAAGAACTGCAGCGTATGTGGATTCTGCGTAAGTTGCTGGATCCCATGGAAGACTCTTCCGCGATCGAGTTTGTGCTTGATAAGTTGAAAGACTTCAAGACTAACGATGAATTCTTCCGGTCGATGCGACGTTCTTAATCCACATCTATTTATAAAAAGGGTAAGCTATCGGCTTACCCTTTTTTGTTGCCGAGACATAGGTCCCATGAGTAACCTGAAATACAAGGATCTGCGTGATTTTATCCGCACATTGGAAGCGCGAGGCGAGCTCAAGCGTATCGCGATTGAAGTTGATCCCAATCTTGAGATGACCGAGATTTGTGACCGTACCCTGCGTGCGGGGGGCCCTGCTCTTCTATTCGAAAACCCTAAAGGTTACGACTACCCGGTACTGGCTAATTTATTTGGTACGCCTAAGCGTGTTGCTATGGGCATGGGCGAAGAGGATGTCGCCAGCCTGCGTGAAGTGGGCAAGCTGCTGGCAATGCTTAAAGAGCCTGAGCCGCCGAAAGGGATGAAGGATGCCTGGGACAAATTGCCAATTTTCAAGCAGGTATTGAACATGGGACCCAAAGTGGTTCGTTCTGCTGCTTGTCAGGCAAATGTCATTGAAGGCGATGATGTGGATCTGGGTAAAATTCCAGTGCAGACATGCTGGCCCGGTGATGCGGGACCTCTGATTACCTGGCCGTTGGTGATTACTCGTGGCCCACACAAGCCTCGTCAGAATTTGGGTATCTACCGTCAGCAGGTGATCGGGCGCAACAAACTGATAATGCGTTGGTTGGCGCATCGCGGTGGTGCTCTGGACTTCAGAGAGTGGCAGGAACAGCATCCAGGGGAAAAGTTTCCGGTCGCTGTTGCGCTGGGAGCTGATCCGGCGACGATCCTGGGGGCGGTAACTCCGGTCCCGGATACCTTGTCCGAATATGCCTTTGCTGGTCTGCTGCGTGGTGGCAAGACCGAAGTTACACAATGTATCGGCAATGATCTGCAGGTCCCCGCCAGTGCTGAATTTATCCTGGAAGGTTATATAGATCCTGACGAAATGGCGGATGAAGGCCCGTTTGGCGACCATACTGGTTATTACAACGAAGTGGATCGCTTTCCGGTTTTCACGGTGGAACGGATTACCCACCGGAATAATCCTATCTATCACAGCACCTATACCGGCCGGCCACCGGATGAGCCTGCGATTCTGGGTGTTGCGCTGAATGAAGTATTTGTACCTATTCTGCAGAAACAGTTTCCGGAAATAGTTGATTTCTACCTGCCCCCGGAAGGTTGTTCCTACCGGATGGCAGTGGTCACCATGAAAAAACAGTATCCGGGACATGCCAAGAGAATCATGCTGGGTGTCTGGTCATTCTTGCGCCAGTTTATGTATACCAAGTTTGTGATTGTCTGCGATGACGATATCAATGCCCGGGATTGGCAGGATGTGATCTGGGCAATTACCACGCGGATGGATCCTCAACGGGATACTGTCCTGATCGATAATACACCGATCGATTATCTTGATTTTGCCTCTCCTGTTTCGGGATTAGGCTCGAAGATGGGGATGGATGCAACCAATAAGTGGCCGGGAGAAACTGATCGCGAGTGGGGTGAACCGATCACCATGAGTGAGCAAGTGAAGGAAAAAGTTGATAAAATCTGGGATCAACTAGGCATTTTGGGTGAGTGATCGCTACGCTATAACTGTTAATGAGCATTTTGATGTTGTTTGTCGACACGGTGACTCTGTTTTGCAAGCTCTTGAGTCCGCAGGATTCAGGATGCGACGCAGCTGTCGCAATGGTGTTTGTGAAATATGTAAATGCTCCCTGCTAGAGGGAGCGATTAGCCAGCGCTATCCAGAGCTGGTGCTAGATATAAAAGAAGGGCAAAAGCCCTCGCTTGTGTTGGCGTGTACGGCTGTACCACGCAGTGATATTAGGGTGAACATTGAGGGGCTGATGCGCCCTGGAGAGTTGCTAGTGAAAAAACTGGTTTGTGATATAGCGTCTGTGGAGCAATTGAGTGCGGATGTCTATCGTGTTCGATTACATCTGCCTGTAACGGGTCGTATGGCTATCGAGTTTCATGCGGGGCAGTATCTTGAAATACTTTTGCCGGATGGTCGTCGGGCGGCATTTTCCATCGGTAGTGCGCCGGATATGAGCAGCGATGTTGAGCTGCATATCCGCAGAATGCCGGAAGGTGAGCTGTCGGTTGCCATCATGGATCACCTGCAGAATAACCGCAGTGTTGAAATAGAGCTGCCCAAAGGTGATTGTTACCTGGAAGCCAGTCAGCTGGATGCAAATCGGACGATCGTCCTGGCCGCTGCCAGTACCGGCTTCTCGCAGATCAAGAGTATTGCCGAGCACCTGTTAGCCAATCAGGTTCGCAATCCGATTCACCTATATTGGGGTGCCCGGGTAGAAGAAGATTTCTATCTGGAAAAATTACCCCAGCAGTGGGCTGCAGAACACACCAATGTCCACGTTCACATGGTGGTGAGTGAACCGGGTAATAGCCCGGGTTGGGCGGGTCGTACGGGTATGCTGCCAGAGGCCGTGCTGGCTGATTTCGACAATTTTGACGATGTGGATATCTTTACCAGCGGTTCTCCGGCTATGGTCTATGCCTTGCTGGATGCTTGCGAAGAGCGAGGCTTCAGTCAAGAGTATATGCATTCGGATGTGTTCGCCTATGCGCCGAGGAAATAACAAGCGGAGCTTGTTAATTTCAGTCGCGAGATCGCCGTAAAAAAGTGCGGCTAGCTAGAAAGCAACAAACAGCGTTGCTTGCTAGCGGCGAGAGAAAAACCGCTCATAGGAGCGGTTTTTTTTATGTACAGGATGTACGGTATGTCGCGGGGACATGGATGTCCAGGAGCGATAATGTACAGGATGTACGGTTCTCTATAAAAGAAAGGGGGCGGGGACATGGATGTCCAGGAGTGATATAAGAGTCACGAGCAGATCACAAAAAAAACGCGCCTCAAGGCGCGTTTTGTATTTCTAGCAACTAGCAACTAGCAACTAGCAACTAGCTACTCAGCAGATGAAGCCAGCTGCGCACCTTTTTCCGGTAGCGGTAGCTGCGGCAAGCCGCCATTTATAACATTCATGTTACTTTCCAGCAGCTTCAGCGAGCGCTCCGTTTCTCCAAGGTGTTGCAATAATCGAGTCAGCTCGCTTAAGGTTTCTGCGCGGGCTTCCTGCTCCAGGCTCTGCTCAAAATAGGTAACTGCTTTGCCCCAGTGTTCATTGCGTTGTGACAGGCGACCAAGGGTGAGTAGCAGGTCAGGATTCAGCGGATAGTCTTTTAGCCAGTTGCGGGCGGTATCCAGTTGCTTCTTAGGGTTGGCCCCCTTAATTCGACCATATAGATTAACCAGCGAATCGTCCCACTTCTGTTTGATCAGGTCGCGAATGACTGTCTCTGCTTTCTCTTCAGCCCCGACACTGATAAGCAGGTCGGTATAACTGCGGGCCAGTTCTGCGTCTTTAGTTACCTGGCCAGGCAAGTTGTGCCAGGAAACTGCGAGTGCTTTGCGCTTCTCTTCAATGGAGGCTGTCGGGATCTGAGCAATACTCTGTTCCAGTATCCGTTGGTAACACAGTTGCTCGGTTTTGAGCAGTTTCTCCGGTTTAAGTGCTTTGTTGCGACGCAGTTCAGGAATTAACTGGCTAAGTGCAGTCCAGTCACCTAGCTGAATGTAAACTTCACGCTGAAGTTTCATTACGTAGGTGTTTTTAGGTGCCTTTTGGCGCAGGCTGAGGAGAGTTGCCAGGCAGGATTCCAGTTGGCCGCGTTCCAGTTGGATTTGTGCCTGGCTGATACCGACGGCCGTCTCTGCCTGAGGAGTGCTGCTGCGGGCTTTTTGCAGCAAGTCATCGCAGGTCTGCTCGTCACCTTGCTCATGTGCGGCACGTGCTGCAGCAAGGTAATTGATTAAAGGCAGTTCGGTTTTCTCGGCGGATTGGCTGAGTAAGCGTTGCGCTTTCCACCAGTTACCTTCGGAAAGAGCTACCAGGCCTTTGAGAGTCTTGTTATGTGCCACACGCAAGCTGCGTCCACTGCTCCACAAGCGAAAGCGGGTGCCGGACTGCAGGGAGCCTTTGAGTAAGTTAAGGCCCCAGTGTAATGCCAGGAAGAGCACCACCTGGGCGGTGATAAAGACCCATAGGCTCATCTCTATGCTGGTGCCACCGTAGGCCAGTAGGGTGTAGCCTGAATCCTGAATCATTTTTTGGCCGACCCAAGCGCCGACAAACAGTATTGCCAGCAGTAGCAGAAATAAACGTTTCATTTATTCAGCCCCCTTTTCCTTTAGTCGGCGCATTTGCTTCAGATAGGTTTTCAGTGAAGTTAATGAGCTTGAAATGTCAGGCATTTGCGGAGCAACTTCAATCGTTGTAAGTTCCCCTAATGCTTTCAGCAGTGCCTGAGTGCCACTGTCATTTTGTTCAAAATAGGTGCCTATCCAGTTTTTAGCCTTATCCAGGCTATCGCTATAGGAGCGAGGTTTGCGCTGTAACAGTGATAATTGAGCTTGCTCCAGCATTAAGTGGAGATTTTGCTGCAGATAGTAACTTTGTTGGGGTGACAGCAGTGGTTCGATCGGCTCATCGCGGTGCTGCACGATAATTAATTGCTCAAACTTACTGGATACTTTTGCCCATGCGGCTTTTATATCTGCAGTAAGGCTCTCACTGAAGGAGTCGCTGGTGACTTCCTCAACGATTTCAGGCAGCTTGTGCTGTTCTGTCAGGGGGATGACCTGCAGTCGATCAACTTGAGAGTTGAGGGCTCCCAGACGTAGGAATACACCTTCAGTATCCAGTTCAGGAACGGCTTCCAGGGCCGCAATGTCAGCTGCAAGCGCTTTACGTATTTCGTAAATGGTTACATCATCGGTTTCACTGAGAATCTTGTCGGCAGAGCGCAGTAATTTAAGTGCGCCTTGCGGGGTCTGCTCCATCAGTACGCGCTGGTTAGCCAGGCGTAGCAGGTACTCGACTTCAGCAAGTAGCCAGTCTTTACTGGTGTTCTGTTGTTGAGCGGTGACCTGTTGAATGCTGCGTGTCAGGCGTTCCTGCAGCTCGTTAATATTGGCTTTTTCGGTGTCTGCTTGTTGTTGCAGCGCACTCATCTGCTGATTGACCGTACCGATCTGCTGGTTTAATTGCTTATTTAATTGCTGTTTGCTTGCATCGATTGCTGTAGCAACTACATTACTACTCTGTTGCTGCGCAGCTGCCAGCTGTTGAGATGTCTGCATCTGTAACCAATAAGTATAGCCGACGCCAGCTAAGGCGATAAGGGCTAACAGTAAGGCGAGTGCACCTGGCCAGCTGGAGGGCTTTCTGGGTTGTTCGTCCTTGACAGGTTTTGCAGGAGCATCGCTCTGTTTGGTTTGCGAGGACGCTTGTTTGGCCGCGGGCTTATCTTTAGCGGCGGCGGTTTTTTTTGCCGAGGACTGAGTCTTCGCGGAGGATTGGCTTTTTGCTGCGGACTCCTTTGCCGCTGAGACTTCACCCACGGGGATGTTCTCCTTTGCGATCACTTCGCCCTCAATGACGTCGCCGGTCTTTTTGGGGTTGTCCTGGCTGTTGTTCCCGTTTTTTTTCATTGTAATTCATCCGTATCGGTAATCGATATAACGGCCTGGGCCATTGCCTGACTATCGGGGCCCTGGGCTATGGTTACTTGAGTAAAGCCCAGCTCAATGGCTTGCCGGGCAACTCGTTCACTGGGTACCACAGCAGAGGTTGCCAGTGATTTAGTTAAATTGTTTGCGGTCGCTAAAATCGCATATAAATTGAGCAATGCTTCGCCACTGGTGATTAAAATGGCATCCAATGGTCGATTGTAAATAGTACTGCTGATCTCTTGCGGCGTATAGTCCGGGCAGCTTCTTCGGTAAAGATCCGCATAATCAACCAGGGCGCCTCGCTTACGCAGAGTCTCAGCCAGAGTTTCCCGGCCGTTTCTGCCACGCATTATAAGAATGCGTTGTTCTGCAACATTCTGTAGACATTGTGCAGCCAGAAGCGCCTCAGAGTTGTATCCGTTGGGCGCATGCTGGGCGTGAATATCATAGCGCTGCAGGGCGCTAGCCGTTTTCTTACCGATAGCCAGCCACTCAATGCCCACAGGCAGCTGCGGCCAATACTGATCGATCAGCTCGACACCATAATGCACGGCATTGGCGCTGATGAATATTATCTTTTGGTAAAGGTCCAGATCGAGTATGCGGCTTTTTAGCAGTGGATAGTCGTCCCCGGAGGTATCGGTAGGAGTGATTTCCAACAGCGGGAAAAGCACCGGTTCGGCGCCCAGCTGCTTGAGCAGGGCTGCCTGTTCCCCGGCCTGATGGTTCGGCCGGGTTACCAGGATACGCTTGCCTGCAAGTGGCTTAGCCATTCTGCTGATAGACTTCGGCGAGAATTTCTGCGGCACCGGCTGCGAGTAATCGCTCTGCCAGCTCAATACCAGTTTGTTCGGCATTTTCAGGGGCGCTATACAGCTCGTCACGCAGGATGCGTGAACCATCGGTACTGGCAACAAGACCGCGCAGGAACAGTTCTGAGCCGTCATCATTCAGCGTGGCGTAACAGGCGATTGGAACCTGGCAGCCCCCTTCCAGGCGGCGGTTCATGGCGCGCTCGGCAGTCACCCGAATTGCGCTCTGGGGGTCATGCAGCGGTTTGAGGAGATCCAGAGTTACCTTGTCATCCATGCGGCATTCGATCCCGACGGCGCCTTGCCCTCCTGCTGGTAGGCTTTCTTCCGGAGTGATTTCGCAGGCGATGCGCTCTTGCATACCTAATCGAATCAGGCCAGCGGTGGCCAGAATAATGGCATCGTACTGGCCTTCGTCGAGTTTACGCAGGCGGGTATTTACGTTGCCACGCAGGGTTTTGATCTGCAGGTCGGGGCGAGATTCACGCAGCTGTGATTCTCTGCGCAGCGACGAGGTGCCTACCACTGCTCCCTGGGGTAATTCCTTGATGCTTTTGTAATTGTTAGAAACAAAGGCGTCAGTAGGGTTTTCCCGTGGGCAGATAACACCCAGTCCCAGGCCTTGCGGAAATTCCATTGGCACATCTTTCATTGAGTGTACGGCGATATCTGCTTCGTTAGCGAGCATCGCGACTTCCAGCTCTTTAACAAATAGACCCTTGCCGCCGATCTTGGACAGTGGGGAGTCCAGCAGGACATCGCCTTTGGTGGTCATGCCCAATAACTCAACCTTGATGCCCGGGTGATGCTTCTCCAGTTCGGCTTTGACGTATTCCGCCTGCCACAGGGCAAGAGGGCTTTGGCGGGTAGCAATTCGGATCACTTTAGCGGTCATAAAAAAGTTCCTGGAGGGCGTTTGCCCGACAAACAAGTAAAGAAACGGTGATTTTATCAGAATCCTGGCCTCTGAACATCTGATCAGGCATGCCGAGAGACGATAGCTTGCTGTATAATGTCCGGCATTGATACAGGACAAAGTTCCCGACTTTGTTGCGGGGTAATGAAATTAGAGGTTTCAGCATGAGTGAAGAAAAAACCAACCAGCAGTGGGGTGGCCGTTTTAATGAGCCGACGGATGCTTTTGTTGCCCGTTTTACTGCCTCCGTGGAATTTGATCAGCGGATGTATCTGCAGGATATTCAGGGTTCGCTGGCACATGCCAAGATGCTGACCAAGGTTGGTGTTCTGACTGAATCCGAGTGTGACGATATTGTCCGTGGGCTGGGTGATATTCAGGCCGATATCGAGAGCGGTAACTTCGAGTGGTCGATCGAGCTGGAAGATGTTCATATGAATATCGAAGCGGCGTTAACCAAGAAGATCGGTATTACCGGTAAGAAACTACACACTGGCCGTTCGCGTAACGACCAGGTGGCAACCGATATTCGCTTATATGTCCGTGCTGAGATTGACCTTGTGCTGGCTGAGATTACTCGCCTGCAAGAAGGTCTGGTTGGTCTGGCGCGTCAGGAGGCTGCTACGGTGATGCCTGGTTTTACGCATCTGCAGACGGCCCAGCCAGTTACCTTTGGTCATCATTTGATGGCCTGGTTTGAAATGCTGAGCCGGGATTACGAGCGCTTTGTAGACTGCCGTAAGCGCGTCAATATCCTGCCGCTGGGTGCGGCTGCATTGGCAGGCACGACCTATCCAATTGATCGTCAAATGACAACCGAACTGCTTGGCTTTAGTGCGCCGAGCGAGAACTCATTGGATTCAGTCTCTGACCGTGACTTTGCTATCGAGTTTTGCGCTGCTTCCAGCGTATTGATGATGCACCTGTCGCGTTTCTCTGAAGAACTGGTGTTGTGGGCTTCTGCGCAGTTTAATTTCATTAATCTGCCGGATCGCTTCTGCACGGGCTCTTCAATTATGCCGCAGAAGAAAAATCCCGATGTACCCGAACTGGTGCGGGGTAAAAGTGGGCGAGTGTATGGCCATCTGATGTGTTTGTTGACGCTGATGAAATCTCAGCCACTGGCTTACAATAAGGACAATCAGGAAGATAAAGAGCCGCTGTTCGATGCCATCGATACGGTAAAAGGCAGCCTGCGAGCGTTTGCTGATATGGTTCCTGCGATTGAAGCCAAGCATGATAATATGCGCGAAGCTGCGTTGCGGGGCTTCTCTACAGCGACGGACCTAGCGGATTATGTGGTACGCAAGGGTATTGCGTTCCGTGATGCGCATGAAATCGTCGGTAAAGCGGTTGCTTATGGTATTGAGCAAGGCAAGGATCTTGGCGAAATGAGCCTGGATGAGCTGCGTCAGTTCTCTGATGAGATCGCAGACGATGTCTTTGATGTGTTGACTCTGGATGGTTCAGTCAGTGCGCGTGATCATATTGGCGGCACCGCACCAAATCAGGTACGTGCAGCTTGCGATCGGGCTGAGCAGCACCTTTCAGCACGCGGCTAACCTCGCAATTGTTTAAAAAAGGCCCGCAACGGTTTCCGTTGCGGGCCTTTATGTACAGGATGTACGGTATGTCGTGAGCACATGGACGTGCAAGAACGACGCCGTACAGTCGATATCAGTTCAGGGTGATATCGACCATTAGATCGCCGGCAATTGCTTCCAGTGCCTGTTGCAGATCATCAAGCTCTACGGATTCAGGAACCAGCAGTTCGGCCTCCGCCTTGAATAGTTCCTCTGCAGACATTGAGCCGCTGACTAGTTCAGTACTGAGGCGCTCAACATTAACTTTGTGGGCATTCAGTGCCTGCGAGATTTCTTTTACAATCCCCGGCTTGTCGTGACCAATTAACTCCAGTGAGATGTGGTTGAAAGTAGTGGTATCGATCGCTTCAGCTTCCTGGCTGCGTTCAGCAATAACCTGGAGTCCTTGTGCGTCGAGTGCTGTCAGAGCATTTATCAGTGTCTCGACCTGGCTTTCCTGGGTCTTAACGATCACGATGCCGGCAAATTTACCCGCCAGGCGTGACAAGCTACTTTCCAGCCAGTTACCTTGATGCGTTGCAATAGTTTGGGACAATAGTTCAACAAGACCAGGCTTGTCCGGGGCGATAATAGTTAGCACGAGAGATGTCATTATTGTCTGCTCCTGTATAGTGTAAAACGGTCAGCACCACTGTCCCCGTTGGCTCTAACCTCTATTTATAGGCTTTAAAATAAATTCGGCCTACAGGGATTATAACCATTAATGAATGAGATTCTCACTGCCTTATGGCCAGTATTTGCATTATTGCTGCTCGGCTATGCTGCTCGCCGCTTTAATTTTCCCGGAGATGCGTTTTGGGAGCCGGCTGAACGGGTTACTTATTATGTCCTGTTTCCAGTGTTGCTGGTCTATAAACTCAGTCTGGAGGATATCTCCGCGGTACCGTTATTGGATGTCGCTGCAGCGGTGGTAGGGCTTCTGGGGGTGGGCAGCTTGCTGCTTTTACTGGTGCAGCATTGGTGGCCTGCATCCAATGCCGTGTTTACTTCCCTCTATCAGGGCGGCATCCGTTTCAACACATACGTGGCCCTGGCCACCAGTGCCGCACTGTATGGTGATTTTGGGTTAGCGGCTGCCGCGGTGGTGATAGCCGTGATGGTGCCGCTGTTAAATCTGCTCTGTGTCATCGTATTTGTGCGCTATGCCCAGCAGCAGGCCGATCTGACTAGCATTATCCAAACAGTGATTAAAAACCCGCTGATTATCGCCTGTCTGTTAGGCATTCTACTTAATCTGAGTGGTTTGGGGTTGCCTGATGCGGCAAAGTCGGTAGCCGGGCTGTTGAGTGGTATGGCTCTACCTTTAGCATTATTGGCAATAGGGGCCGGTCTGAATTTTAAATCGGTACGCAGTGCCGGCTGGGCTGTTATCTATAGCAGTCTGGTGAAGCTACTGGTCTTTCCTCTGGTGATGGCCCTAATCTGTTACAACTTTATTGATTCTTACCAGATTACAGCCGTATTGATGTTGTTCAGTGCATTACCGACTGCTCCGTCGGCTTACATCCTGGCCCGCCAGTTAGGCGGTGATGCTCCGCTAATGGCAGCGATCATTACGTCCCAAACGTTGCTTTCTATGCTGTCTTTACCGGCTGTTTTGACGATTTTCGTGCTGTTTTTCCCTAAATAGGCGAAAAGTTACAGGGAGTTTGACGCAAAAGGCATGTTTTTGTGAAAGTTTGCTTAAAGTTGTCGATAAAATGGCCCTAAATACAGTAAAGTGCTTGCAATAAAACCCAGTTGTGGAAAACTTACGCCCTCTTTTATTTGGGCGTTATTTGGGGAAACAATTGAAGTGAAAAATTACGGTATGAGAAAGGGGCCTGATATCGTTGTTGTATTAGTTGCTTTTTTTGTAGTTGGTACAGTTATTACTGGCTTTACGAGTAGTGATATTCAGTTCGCATCGTTGGTGGGGGCAGGTTTTTAGCGGTTAACCGGTGTTTACATCGAGTAAGTTAGGTTAGCGGCGATTACTGTAGAAACGTTGATCGCTCGCTACGCCTTCCAGGGGAATATCCCAGCTGGCTGTTTCCAGTTTGGCTACTTTTTGCAGGTCGTGGGCTAAACCGATCAGTTTCGTGCCTCTGCCTTGGCGCCACTTCTGTTTGAAAGCGAATGTGCGGTCATAATAGCCGCCACCCATCCCAAGACGGCCACCCTGTGGATCGAAAGCCACCAAGGGTAAAAATACCAGATCCATAGCCCAGGCAGGGCGACGCGGATGCTTCACCAGGGACGGCTCAAGAATTCTGTAAATATTTCTTCGCAACTCTGTGTTCGGGCCGTATTCAACAAACCATAGACGGTTATGGCGAATCGGGTGAAGCACTGGCAGGAAGCACTTTTTTCCCAGCTTCCAGCAGAGTTTGAGGATTGGATGAGGATCTATCTCTCCATCATTGGGCAAATAGAGGGCAATGTTTTTGCTGTTCCTGAATGCCGGCAGCAAACGGATGCTCTTGAGTACGTCCCTGGCAGCTGCTTGCTGTTGCGGAACTGTCAGCGCACGTCGCTGGGTGCGCATCTGATTGCGCAGCTGTTGTTTATCGTCTTGCGGTTGGCTCATAGTGTGAAATTGAGAAGTGACTCTCCAAGATGCCGGTGCTGGTTGTGGCCCTGAACCCGAAGGTTCAAGGTGGCGGCTTCTGAGAAACATTAGGCTTTCCGTCTTGCGGACATGCACATCAGTCAATCGAGAAGCTTCCTAAAATGTGTTTATCGGCTCAAGGGACGTAACCAATCAACCGAGCACCCCAGAGAGCTGAGGCTATTATACCGCTGCGAATCTGAAAGTCAGCCCTTGAAAATAGTTTTATCTATGCTAAGGGGTAATCTGGATATTGCTCTTAACGTTCTGAATATACAAAGAAAAATGGGTGAATGAAAAAAATTCACTCAGTTTCGGCCAGTTCAGGTCGGCTGTGTGATCGAGGCTGTGCTGGGCGCAGTGCATGCTCTATCTTGTCTCCCAGTTGTTGCAGGCGCTGGGTGACTTGTTGGTCACTATTTTCCCTGGCTTGCTGTAACTCATAGGAGAGGTTGAGAGCGGCCATAATGGCTATGCTTTCCAGTCCGATAGTTTTTCCGGCGGTTTTTATTTCGGTCATTTTCTTGTTCAGATATTCAGCTGCGGCCAACAGTTCAGCTTCGGTATCCTGCGGGCAGGCGATTACATACTCTTTGTCCAGCAGTTGGACAGTAATGTTTGGATTGCGAACCGGGGCCTTCATGTTTGTTGCTCCAGTGATTTGAGCCGGGTGATCATTGCTTCAACTTTGTGGCGAGTTGCTTCATTTACGTGCTGGAGGCGATTGCGTTCTTCTTTCAAGTGGGATTCCTGCTTCCTTAATCGCTGGTTTTCCAGCTCCAGGTGACGGCAGTGTTCCAGTAGCTGATCGATATGCTGTTCCAGTGCGGCGAAGTCGTGCTCGGTCATACAGAGTCCGGAGTAAAAAATAATCCGCCTATCATATGCTGATTTGCACTCTCAATCGAGAGGTAACTCCATGGTGAATGGAGGAGTGAAATGCTAGGATATGGCCTGTTAAATGTGCAGCCTGCTAGTGGTTATGCTGTACTCTCTGATTCCTACCGAGTATCTATCCATGACTTCTGATCAGTCACCCGAAGATTTTATCCCTGAGTATTATGAAGTATCCGATATGCTAGTGGCCGAAGATAGCCTGGCAGTGAGTGCTGCGGAAGTGCATGGCTTACTCTGTGGTTATCTGGCAGCGGGTTCCCGCCTTCAGTCTCAGGCATGGTTGCAGTTGGCTTTTGAGTTGATGGATATTACTGAATTTCGTCACGATAGTTCCAGGCAGTTGCTGCTGGATCTGTATGAAGGCGTGCTGGCACAACTCCAAACGGCTGATTTTGGCTTTCAGTTGCTGCTGCCTGATGATGATTTGCCGCTGCCTGAACGTGCTGAAGCACTGGGTGTCTGGTGTCAGGGCTTATTGACCGGATTTGGCCTGCAAGGGGAGCATACCAACGAGACCCTGACTGATGAACTGAAGGAAACCCTGGCTGATCTGGAGCAAATCGCACAATTGGAGCTGGATCCTGGCGAGGGCGAAGGCAGCGAATCAGATCTGATGGAGCTTCAGGAATACGTACGCATGGCTGCTATGATGTTATTTAGTGAATGTAATCCACCGCAACCGGCTGACAGTGTTGAGCCGGGTACAACCCTGCACTGAGAGATTATGCCGACAATAAAAATCAGTCAGCAGATGTTTGCAGAGCGGCGTCGTAAATTGATGGCGCAGATGTCTGTTAACAGTGTTGCAATCATTCCTTCAGCAAACCTGCAGACCCGTAACAGCGATGTTGAGTATGCCTTCCGCCAGGATAGTGATTTTTACTATCTGACGGGGTTTGATGAGCCGGATGCTGTTCTGGTATTGATTCCAGGGCGGGCCGAGGGTGAAGTGAGTTTCTTCTGCCGTGGCCGGGATCCTGAAATGGAAATCTGGCATGGCTACCGCGCCGGGCCAGAGGGTGTTCTTACTCAATGTGGAGCCGACCAGGCGTACCCTGTTGATGAGATAGATTCGCGCATGCAAGCCTTGCTGCAAGGCTGTGAGCGGCTTTATTACTCAATCGGGACTAACGAAAAGCTGGATCAGCAAGTACGTGGCTGGCTCAATGGTATTCGCGCTCAGGCGCGGCAAGGGGCTATTGCACCCAGTGAACTGGTGATGCTGGATCATATGCTGCATGAAATGCGCTTGTTTAAAGATGCCGATGAGGTGGCTGTGATGAGAGAGGCTGGCCGCATCTCTGCTGCAGCGCATCGACGTGCCATGCAGGCCTGTAAGCCGGGCTTGACTGAGTATCAGCTGGAAGCGGAAATAACCCATCACTTTGCAGTTAATGGTTGCCGGCAGGCTGCTTACCCCTCGATAGTCGGGGGTGGTGAAAATGCCTGTGTTTTACATTATATCGAGAACTGGGATCAACTACGTGATGGCGACCTGGTGTTAATCGACGCCGGCTGTGAACTGGATTACTACGCCAGTGATATTACCCGTACGTTTCCGGTATCCGGGCGCTTTAGCGATCCCCAAAAGGCCCTTTATGAGCTGGTTTTGAACGCCCAGAAAGCCTGCATTGAGGCGATCAGGCCCGGGGTGTTGTGGAACGATATTCATGACATTTCGGTACAGGTGCTGGTGTCCGGTTTAATCGAACTTGGCCTGTTGGAAGGTGAACTGGCGGACTTGATTGAGAGTGGCGCTTACCGGGATTTCTATATGCACCGTGTCGGTCACTGGCTGGGTATGGATGTGCATGATGTGGGTGATTATAAGATAGACGGTGAATGGCGACCATTGCAGCCGGGGATGGTGATGACTGTTGAGCCCGGACTGTATATTTCACCACAAAATGAAAACGTTGATGCGTGTTGGCGGGGGATCGGCATTCGTATTGAAGATGATGTCCTGATAACAGAAACTGGCTATGAGGTGTTATCGGACGGTGCACCAAAAAGCGTGGCCGATATTGAAGCGTTGATGGCTGAGGCGGGATAACGTCAGTGATGAAGAAACACTACGATATTATTATTGTTGGCGGCGGTATGGTGGGTGCAAGCCTGGCCAGCGCACTGATTGCTGCTAGTAACCGGCTGCAGTTGAATATCGCAGTGATAGAAGCGTTTGCGCTGCCTGAACCGGGCGCGTTGAGCTATCAGCCCAGTTACGACTCGCGAGCCACTGCGCTGGCTTATGGCAGTCGGGGGATTTACGAGGCGATGGGTATCTGGGATACCCTCAAAGAACACCTCTGTCCGATTACTGATATCCATGTGTCCGATAAAGGCCAATTTGGTGCCGCTCGCTTGAAAGCTCGTGATGAAGGTGTTCCGGCACTTGGCTATGTGGTGGAAAATCACTGGCTTGGGAGGGTGTTGCTGGATCGGATTCAGCAGCCGGATGCCGCGCGAATTGACCTGATTTGTCCCGCAGAAGTACTCGAAATTCACTATGGTTCCGAGCAAATGGGATTGACTGTGCAGTGCGGGGATGAGTCGCGATCGTTAACCGCGGAGCTGGTTGTGATGGCCGATGGCGGGCGTTCCGAGTTGCGTGACCGCATGGGGATTGGTTATCGGCAAACCTGCTATGAACAGCATGCGGTGATCGCTAATATTAGTCCTGAGCAGCCGCACAACGGTGTGGCTTATGAGCGCTTTACCGATACCGGGCCGATGGCGTTTTTGCCCCTTGAGGATGATGCAGGCAGTCATCGTATGGGGTTAGTCTGGACGGTGCCGAATGCTCAGGTAGATGAAGTCATGGCGTTGTCTGATGCTGATTTCATCGCGCGGTTGCAGGCGCGTTTCGGTTACCGTGTGGGACGCATTGTTAAGGCCGGCAGTCGTTATAGTTATCCCTTGAAACTGAGCCTGGCGGACGAGCAGGTACGCCGGGGATTGGTCGTTCTGGGAAATGCTGCTCACGCACTTCATCCGATTGCCGGTCAGGGTTATAACCTGGCTTTGCGCGGCGCGGTAGTGTTGGCCGACACTTTGATCAGCGCGCGGCAAGACGGTATCAATCTCGGGGAATTACGGCACTTATCCGCGTTTCAGCAGCGGATGCGTGGCGATCAGCAAAAGACTATCGGCTTCAGTGATCAAACGATGAAGCTGTTTTCCAATAAGCATCCATTATTGGTATTAGGACGCAGCGCGGGCTTGCAGTTATTGGATATCTGCCCGCTGGCGAAGACTGTTTTTGCCCGCAGTGCGATGGGGCTTGATATTGCGGCGCCACGATTGAAGTAATCCCGGAGTAAGTTGGGGACAGACAGAGAGAACAGGTTGATGGGAAAGGCGGTTGAGGCGGATATAGTAATCGTTGGCGCAGGTATGGTAGGCATGACGTTGGCCTGTTTAATCGCGCCCAGTGGTTTGAATATTAAAGTGTTAGAGAGTCGCCCGTTGAATCTGGATGATGCAACGGAGTTAGAAAAGCAACAGCGTGAACAAGGCTTTGATCCTCGAGTCAGTGCGTTGACAGCGGCTTCTCAGCAAGTGCTTACTGTTGCCGGAGCCTGGCCGTTGATGCAGCAGATGCGTGTCAGCCCTTACACCGCAATGGATGTTTGGGATGGTGAAGGTACCGGCAATATACAGTTTAATAGTGCCGATCTGCATGAACCATATCTGGGGCACATCGTCGAAAACCGGGTTACCCTTGCAGCGCTCTATAAAGCCAGCCTTGCATGGGAAAATATTCAGGTGCTGGGCGATGCGCAACTGGTGTCTCTTTCCGAGCCCTTAAACGATGCCGATGGGCATAGTGTACGTACCCTGGTGTTGGCCGATGGCAAGCAGCTTGAAACGCCGTTGGTTATTGCTGCTGATGGTGCTCTGTCGCGCACTCGCCAGCTTGCTGGTATTAGCATGTGGGAGTGGGACTACGGCCATCACGCTATCGTCACAACGGTGCAGAGCGAACAGCATAACCAGGCTACCTGCTGGCAGCGTTTTACTGAAGATGGTCCGGTGGCACTGTTGCCATTGCAGGAGATTCCGGGCGAGTCGTCCGCGAAGTTTAGCTCTATCGTCTGGTCAACGTCTCCAGATCATGCCAAAGAGCTGATGGCACTGGATGATGTGCAATTCTGCCGTCAGCTTGAAAACGCAGTTGAAGGGCGTCTTGGCGCTTTTCAGTGGAGCGACAGGCGTTTTGTGTTCCCGTTACGCCAGAGGCATGCCATGCAGTATGTTAAACCAGGGTTTGCGGCAATCGGTGATGCTGCCCATACTATTCATCCGTTGGCGGGGCAAGGCGTCAATCTGGGGCTGATGGATGCAGCGGCACTGGCTGAAGTGATCATCAAGGCTGTCGTCGCGAATGAAGCCTGGGGCTGTGAGTTTATACTGCGCCGTTTTCAGAGAATGCGGCGTGGCGAGAATTTACAGATGGCTGCAACCATGCAGGGGTTTAAGCAGTTATTTGATTCAACGTTGCCAGTGGCACGTTTGCTGCGTAATGTAGGTATGGGGTTAATGAACCGTACGCCGTTGATCAAGAACCATCTCGTGCAACAGGCGATGGGGCTCAGTGGCGACCTGCCGGAAATGGCTCGACGACCTATCAAAGAGTAATACTACTATTATTAGAGGGGGGTGAGGCTGTAGCTGAACAAATATTGCGGTACACCCTGGACCTATATACATTGTCCTCCCTTTTTCTGGATATTCGGGTGGGTTTTCCCTGAATACCGTTTAATACAGATAAGAGTTTGAGTTATGGGAAGTAAAACTTCGCTCTATGAAAAGCATCAGGAGATGGGTGCTAGGCTGGTCGATTTTGGCGGCTGGGAAATGCCGATCAATTATGGCTCTCAAGTTGAAGAACATCACCAGGTGCGTCGTGATGCAGGTATGTTTGATGTCTCGCATATGGCAGTGGTCGATGTGACCGGCTCCGATGCCAAAGAATACCTGCGTTATCTGCTGGCCAACGATGTGGCTCGCCTAACAGAGAAAGGCAAGGCGTTGTACAGCGGCATGTTGAATGAAACCGGTGGTGTCGTCGATGACCTGATTGTCTATCTGATGAGCGAGCCGAATGTGGCAGGTGAGTGGTTTCGGGTGGTGGTTAACTGTGCCACGCGTGAAAAAGACCTGCGCTGGATGTTTGATCATACCGCTAAGTTTGATGATGTTGCTTTGACTGAACAGCCGGAGCTGGCAATGGTCGCTATTCAGGGGCCAAATGCCCGTGCCAAGACCGCGAGCGTGCTGGGCGAGTCGCGGAGGAAATTGATTGCTGATCTGAAAGTTTTTCAGGGGATTGAGTCTGAAGGCTGGTTTATTGCCAGAACTGGCTATACTGGTGAAGATGGCCTTGAAGTCATGGTGCCGGAGGATGAGGTTGCCGACTTCTGGCAGGCATTAGCTAATGCCGGTGTGGCGCCCTGTGGGCTTGGGGCGCGTGATACATTGCGCCTGGAAGCCGGGATGAATCTGTATGGTTCCGATATGGATGAAACAGTATCTCCCCTGGCTGCCAATATGGGCTGGACTATAGCCTGGGAGCCGCAAGAACGAGATTTTGTCGGTCGTGATGCTCTGCAACAGCTGCGTAATGCAGGCGTTGCTGAGAAGTTGGTCGGGCTGGTGTTGGAAAGTCGCGGCGTGCTACGCAGCCATCAAAAAATTGTTGTCGAAGGTGAAGCTGATGGTGAAATCACCAGCGGTACCTTTTCGCCGACATTGGGGTGCTCGATTGCCATGGCTCGAGTGCCCGTTAATACCGGTGCAAGCTGTCATGTTGATATGCGTGGCAAGCTGGTGCCCGTTAAAGTTGTAAAACCGTCATTTGTCAGAAATGGCGAGAAAGTATTCTCATAAACTCTCAGTGTAGGAAACGGAAAATGAGCGATATCCCAAGTGATCTGAAGTATGTAGCCAGCCATGAATGGATCCGCGATGAGGGCAATGGTGTGGTAACTATTGGTATCACCGATCATGCCCAGGATTTGCTGGGTGATGTGGTGTTTGTTGAGTTGCCAGATGTCGGCGCTGAATTCGCTATCGGTGATGACATGGGCGTAGTGGAGTCGGTGAAGGCAGCCTCTGATATCTATGCGCCTTTGAGTGGTGAGATCGTCGCTGTTAACGAGGAACTGGACGATGCGCCTGAACAGGTAAACAGCGATCCTTTCGGTGATGGCTGGTTCATTCAGTTGCGTCTGAGCGTACCGGAAGAGCTGGATGCGCTGCTGGATGCTGATGGTTACTCTGAGCTGTGCGAATCTGAGAGTTAAGCGACTTTGGTGGTTGATTTGAGCCCTGCCGCCAGGCGGGGCTTTTTATGTACAGGATGTACGGTATGTCGCGGGGACATGGATGTCCAGGAGCGACAATTTACAGGATGTAC
>JBALVQ010000002.1:1250-13860 GCA_036960915.1 Amphritea sp. | reverse complement strand
GTACGGTATGTCGCGGGGACATGGATGTCCAGGAGCGACAATTTACAGGATGTACGGTATGTCGCGGGGACATGGATGTCCAGGAGCGACAATGTACAGGATGTACGGTATGTCGCGGGGACATGGATGTCCAGGAGCGACAATTTACAGGATGTACAGGATGTACGGTATGTCGTGAGCACATGGGCGTGCAATAACGACGATTTCTATCGGCTATGCTATCCGACTAGTCGCGTTTAAGTGGTAGAATCACTGTGAAGAACCTACAGTGTTTTACCCAATGTCTAAAGGAACCAATCCTTGCAACAATTACGTCTAAATGCCGGCGCAGACAAGCGTCTTCGCGGTGGCCACGTCTGGATCTACAGCAACGAAGTGGATACCAAGGTTACGCCGCTAAAACAGTTTTCCCCTGGTGAACAGGTGGTGGTAGAAAACGCCAGCGGTAAAGCGTTGGGGATCGCCTATGTGAATCCAAATACGCTGATTTGTGGGCGCCTGGTGAGTCGTACGGTTAAAACACCGCTGGATCGATCGTTGATTGTCCATCGCCTGAATATTGCCCTGTCCCTGCGCGAAGCCTGCTTTGATAAGCCATGCTACCGACTGGTATTTGGTGATAGTGATGGTCTGTCAGGACTGGTGATTGATCGTTACTTCGATATTTTCGTCGTGCAGATCTCCACCGCTGGTATGGAATTGTTAAAGGACGATATTGTTGCGGCGATCGAAAAGGTGTTTAAGCCCCAGGGTATTCTGTTCCGTAACGACGGTAAAATGCGTCAGCTGGAAGGCCTGGAGAGCTACGTTGAAACTGCCTTTGGTGAAGTGCCGGAGCTGGTGCCTTTTGAAGAGAATGGTGTCTCCTTTGTCGCGCCGGTCATTGCCGGGCAGAAAACCGGCTGGTTCTACGATCACCGTCTCAATCGTGCCCGTATGCAGCAGCATGTGGCCGGTAAGAAAGTGCTGGATCTGTTTAGTTATATTGGTGGTTGGGGTGTGCAGGCTCTGGCAGCCGGGGCGGAGCATGTTACCTGTCTTGATGCCTCTGAATTTGCACTCGATATTGCCACTGAAAATGCCCGTTTGAATGATGCCCAATCGCGGTTGCAAACCCTGCAGGGCGATGCGTTTGCCGGTTGCAAGATGTTGCTGGAAGAGGGTGAGAAGTTCGATGTAGTCATTCTGGATCCGCCTGCGTTTATCCAAAAGCGTAAGGATATTCGTAATGGCGAGCAAGCCTACAAGCGGATGAATCAGCTGGCGATGCGCCTGGTGGCCCGAAACGGTACATTGATTTCTGCGTCCTGTTCCATGCACCTGCAGCGCGAGCGCCTGGTGGATATTATTCGCTCCGAGAGCCGCACACTGGACCGTCAGGCACAGATCTTTGATCAGGGGCATCAGGGAGGTGACCACCCGGTACATCCGGCGATCCCGGAGACCGATTACCTGAAGTCCTATTTTGTGCGTTTGCTGCCGGTAGCTTAGGTTTAGGAACTGGCCCGAATACAGTCTGACCTGGTGAGCCCCCTTTTTTGAAATAAGAGGGGGCTTTTTTATGGCTATGTCTGAGTTAACTGTTGCGTTATCTATTTAATGTGTAGGGTGTCGGGGAGCCTGCGAACCGCACCGCATGCCTGTAGCCGGTGCGGTTCATGCTTCTACCCAGAACGCTTCGCGGGGCATGCAAACCGGCACCCTTGTATCTCTCAGACTAAACAAGAAATTCTAAAATTGCTGTAGTAAGAAATACGCATGGCCAGCGGCCTGCTATCAGGCTAATAGTCATATCTGATTGGTCGAATTCGCTTTTTACTGCAACACTGTCAGTACAGGGAATTAATAAGAGGACCTTAAAATGGTTTTGGTCAAAGATATTATGTCTGAAAATATATTGGCCCTCAGGGCGAATATGTCATTGGTCCAGGCACTTGATCATTTGCTGGAAAGCGGCATGATCGGTCTGCCAGTTGTGGATGATAGCAAACGGGTGATTGGCTTTTTATCTGAGCATGATTGTATTCCCCATCTGCTGGATGGCAGTTATCACTGTGATAGTCATGTCCTGGTGAAGGATATGATGCATATAAAGCCGCTGGCGATATCTCCAGGGGATAGTATCCTTGAGTTGGCGCAGATGATGGTTGGCGTGAAACCTAAAGTCTATCCTGTCGTGGAGGATGATAAGCTGGTGGGTATTATCAGTCGTAGCCAGGTGATGGCGTCACTGAACAAACAGCTGAAAGAGTGCCGGGTGGCATAGGAGTCGCTAGTAGCTAGAGCGCATCGCAAGCGATGCTCACTAGTAGCTAGGAAGAGCAAAAAACCGTAGTTCGTAGTTCGAGCGCAGCAAAAAAAACGCTGCTTGTTCGTGGTTCGAAAAGCCTTCTTTATGTATCAAGGTGCCTGAGAATAAACCTACACATTGTAAGAGGAGTAGGTTGAGCAACGAATTGCCTACAATAAAAATGCTCCCTGAGGGAGCATTTTTTCTAGCTACTAGCGAGCAGCGCTTTTTGCTGCGTTCTACATCTAGCCACTCGCGTAAGCGTTATCGAAGGCTGATAATCGGCCAGCCGTTGCTTTGCGCGGTTTCCTTAAGGCTATCATCCGGATCGACGGCCACGGGGTTATCAACCAGCTGCAATAGTGCTAAATCATTCTGGGAGTCGCTATAAAAGTAGCTGTTTTCTAGGCTGTAGTTACGTGTCTCTAGCCAGCTATTGAGGCGTTCAACCTTGCCGTGCTGGAAGCATGGGGTGCCTGCGACATTGCCCGTATAACGCTCGTCTATCATCTCAGGTTCAGTAGCCAGAATGTCGTCTACACCGAGCTGCTCGGCAATTGGGCCGGTGACGAAACGGTTGGTCGCCGTAATAATCAGTAAGTAGTCACCCTGATCACGGTGCTTCTGCAACAAGGTAGCGGCTTTTGTCAGCATCATGGGAGCGACTTTTTCAGTCATAAACTCTTTGTGCCAGTTCTGCAGCTGTTCAACACTGTTATTTGTCAGTGGTTTCAGGGCAAAGCTCAGAAACTCGAAGATATCCAGTGTGCCAGATTTATATTGCTGGAAAAAATAGTCGTTGGCCTGGCGGTACTCTTCGACATCAACAATACCTTTCTCACATAGGAATTCCCCCCAGGCATGATCACTGTCGCCATTTAACAGGGTGTTATCCAGATCAAAAATCGCCAGGCTCAAAACGCATCTCCATCAGAAAAATTTAGCCTCTAGGATAGAGTTTTGTGTTCTGGCTGGCAATTGTTACGCGTTCCATTTGCTGAATAACAATGAACTGTGGAACAATAGCAGAAAAGGTTTTTAAGGAATTAACCGTGATCGATTCAGACGGGTTCAGGCCGAATGTCGGTATCATTCTGGCAAACTCGATGGGTCAGGTGCTTTGGGCACGACGCATAGGACAAAATGCATGGCAGTTCCCTCAGGGAGGGATTAATGACTCCGAAACGCCGGAAGAGGCTATGTATCGGGAACTGCAGGAAGAAATTGGTCTAACATCTAAAGATGTTGAGATTATAGCGGTGACGCGAGGCTGGTTGCGTTATCGGTTGCCCAAAAGAATGATTAGGCACCATTCCCATCCGGTTTGTGTGGGCCAGAAACAGAAGTGGTTCTTATTAAGAATGCTAAGCGAGGATAGTGCTGTCACTATCAATTCAACAGACGCCCCGGAGTTTGATGGCTGGCGTTGGGTAAGCTATTGGTACCCGCTTGGTCAGGTCGTCGCTTTTAAGCGCGATGTTTATCGCAAGGCGATGCGGGAGCTGTCGCCAAAATTGACGCGACTGGTCCTGGGGGGCTGGTAAGAAGGCTGCGTAAAATTGTACAGGAAGTGGTCCTGGGAGGCTGGTAGTACAGGTCTCTGATCGGACCTTTAAATGAGATTTAATGCTCGAAAGGCTCCGTAAGAAGGCTGCGCAAAATTGTACAGGAAGTGGTCCTGGGAGGCTGGTAGCACAGGCCTCTGATCGGGTCTTTAAATGAGATTTAATGCTCGAAAGACTCCGTAAGAGGGCTGCGTAAAATTGTACAGGAAGTGGTCCTGGGAGGCTGGTAGCACAGGCCTCTGATCGGGTCTTTAAATGAGATTTAATGCTCGAAAGGCTCCGTAAGAAGGCTGCGTAAAATTGTACAGGAAGTGGTCCTTGAGGCTGCTAACACAGGTCTTTGATCGGACCCCAAGGAGATTTGATGCTCGAAAAGCTGCGTAAGATTGTACAGGAAGTTAATGCCGCGCCGGATCTTGATTCGGTGGTGGATGTTATCGTACGTCGAGTACAGCGGGCAATGCGTAGCGATCTCTGCTCTATCTACCTGTTTGATCAGGCTCAAGAGCGCTATGTGCTGATGGCCACCCAGGGTTTGAATAAGAAGGCTGTCGGGCACGCGAGCTTGTCAGTTTCTGAAGGCATTGTCGGTCTGGTGGGCGATCGCGCGGAGCCAATCAATCTGGAGGATGCGGCTACCCACAGTGCCTACTCCTATATCAAAGGCACCGGTGAAGAGAAGTTCCATGCTTTTCTCGGGGTGCCGATTATCCATCAACGTAGATTGCTTGGTGTGTTGGTTGTTCAGCAGAAAGTCTGTCGTCGCTTCGATGAAAATGAAGAGGCTTTCATGGTGACGATGTCTGCGCAGCTGGCAGGTTTGATCGCTCATGCTGAAGCGACTGGTTCGATTAAGAAGGTTTCAGCGCATGGAAAGGTTGAAACCGACCGTAAATTCGATGGCGTTTCCGGCGCTATCGGTGTTGCTATTGGTCAGGCGGTGGTGATGACTCCGCTGGCAGATCTGAATGGTGTGCCAGATCGACATATTGATGATCCCAAGGTGGAAATCGCCAAGTTCAAAAAAGCGCTGGCTACGGTGCGCCGGGATATCAAGAAAGTTGCTCGTAGTCTTGCCAAACGCTTACGCTCGGAAGAGCGAGAGCTGTTTGATGTCTATCTTCGCATGTTGGATGACAATGCCCTTGCCGGTGAAATTATTCAGCAGATTGAGGCCGGGAACTGGGCGCAAGGTGCGCTGAAAAATGTGATCGGTGAGCATGTGCATCAGTTCTCTATGATGGACGACCCCTATCTGCGCGAGCGGGCGACCGATATTAAAGATCTGGGCCGAAGGATGCTGGCCTGCCTGCAGGAATCGGGTCCGGCACTGTCAGAGGTGGTGTTTCACGAAAACTCGATTCTGGTTGCTGAAGAGCTAACTCCAGCCATGCTGGGAGAAGTGCCTACGGATATGTTGGTAGGTTTACTGTCGGTAAATGGCTCGGGTAATTCACACGCTGCAATTCTCGCTCGCTCTATGGGAATTCCTACCATAATGGGGGTGGTTGATCTGCCCTACACTCGCCTTGAAGGTCTGCAGGTAATCCTTGATGGCTATTCCGGTCGGGTGTTTGTTAATCCCTCGGATGATCTGACGAAGTGCTATCGCGATATTATCCGTGAAGAAAATGAGGTCAATGCCGGCCTGGAAGGGCTTAAAGAGCTGCCAGCGGAAACCACCGATGGCTATCGTATGCCGCTGTGGGTGAATACCGGTTTGATTACCGATGTGGCACGCGCTCTGGAACGTGGTGCTGAGGGAATTGGCCTGTATCGAACCGAAATCCCGTTTATGATCAAGGATTTCTTCCCCAGTGAACATGATCAGATGGAGACCTATCGTGCTCAGCTGGAGGCGTTTGCGCCGCTTCCGGTGACCATGCGTACACTGGATATTGGCGGTGACAAGCCGCTGCCTTATTTTCCGATTGAAGAAGATAATCCGTTTTTGGGTTGGCGAGGAATTCGCGTTACCCTGGATCATCCGGAAATATTTCTGGTGCAGGTTCGGGCCATGCTGCGCGCTGCTGAAGGTCTGGATAATCTGCGGATTATGCTGCCGATGGTTACCAGCGTGCATGAAGTCGATGAGGCGAAGAAGTTGATCGATCGTGCGATTGATGAGCTTCGTGAAGAGGGCTATGTTGTTAGTCAGCCCCAGATAGGCGTTATGGTGGAAGTGCCGGCGGCAGTGTATCAGGTGCGCCGATTTGCCCGTCAGGTTGACTTTATTTCCGTTGGCTCAAATGATCTTACCCAGTATCTGCTGGCAGTGGATAGAAATAATCCGCGGGTTGCCGGCCTGTATGTTTCCTACCATCCGGCGGTGCTGAAGGCGCTGCAGTTTATTGTTCGCGAGTCGCATAGAGAAAATGTATCAGTGAGTATCTGTGGCGAGATGGCTGCGGATCCCGGCGGGGCGATTTTGTTGATGGCGATGGGCTACGATGTGCTATCCATGAATGCCACTAATCTACCCAAGGTAAAGTACGCTATCCGCGGTATCAGCGTCGAGCGGGCGCAAGAGCTGTTGAAGCGGATCATTGTCATGGATGACGCGGATGATATCCATATGCTATTGCGCAAGACGCTGAAGGATCTGGGTTTAGGGCAGTTGACCCGACCTACGATTCCCGACTGATTCCACCAATGACCGGTAGTTGAAGTGTATAGCTATGCTGTTCTGTTGCGCCTTTGGCATCATAGTTCTGTTCAATAATTTCGGTTTCACCATCATATCTTTGGCGGATAATTGTCGTGGCCCGCGTGCCGTACTGCTTCATCTGAATGAAGCTGGCTGACAGAGCCCTTTCCCAATCCATACTGATGCCGGTATCGGGCAATAATGCATCTGCGTAAGTCTGTGGGTTGTTCATTATGCGGATTAGTTGTTCAGGCTGATGTTGGTTGTCATCGATATGCTGGCGCAATAATTCTTTCTGTTGTAGCAGTTTTGGCCAGGGGGTGTTGAGCCGTGCATTGCTGACGCCGTGGATTCCTGGTGCGACACGCTGGCTATCCTGGCGGCTGCTTGATAGATAAAACAGGTTCTGGTTGTCGCCGACAAGTTGATTGTAGCCATCGTATGCGATATCAGCGTTCTGGGTCTGTTTGGCGAACTGCTCTGCATCCAGCGTTGAGTTAAGGAAATCCAGTGGCAGGTGTCCCCTGGAGCGTTTTCCGGAGAGTTTTCTGCTGCCGTCGCGGTGATTGGTCAGGGCTGAAAAGCGGCCGTCAGTGTTCACGCCGAGCCAGGTTCCGCCCTGTTCAAGGTCCTGGCCGGCAAGAATGTTTGGCTGGGCAGGCCATTGATGCAGTGGGCGGGTAGCTCGGGCATAGAATTCATCCCGGTTGGCGGCCAGGATCAGGTTATATTCCGGGTGATATTTATAGGCGAACACTATCAGGCACAAAACAGTTATCCATCTCTTAACTGGAGGCATATTAGAAAGAACGATATAGGTAATTGCCTTTCCTTGCTACTGTCCGCTGATTAACTCTTGTCCGAAGTTGTCTTTGGCTATAGAACTAAGTCGCGCCAGATGGGTCTCTGGATGCGAAGGGCATGGTTATCTTTGCTTGTCGGCATTAGTATTGCTGCTTCTGTTTTCAATTAGCGATAGGGACCTTGCCCGTGAATGCGAAGGGCATGGTTATCTTTGCTTGTCGGCATTAGTATTACGGATTCTGTTTTCAATTAGCGATAGGGACCCTGCCCGTGAATGCGAAGGGCATGGTTATCTTTGCTTGTCGGCATTAGTATTGCTGCTTCTGTTTTCAATTAGCGATAGGGACCTTGCCCGTGAATGCGAAGGGCATGGTTATCTTTGCTTGTCGGCATTAGTATTACGGATTCTGTTTTCAATTAGCGATAGGGACCCTGCCCGTGAATGCGAAGGGCATGGTTATCTTTGCTTGTCGGCATTAGTATTGCTGCTTCTGTTTTCAATTAGCGATAGGGACCTTGCCCGTGAATGCGAAGGGCATGGTTATCTTTGCTTGTCGGCATTAGTATTACGGATTCTGTTTTCAATTAGCGATAGGGACCCTGCATGTGGGTGCATGATATTGATCCAATAGCGGTGGCGCTGGGGCCACTGAAAATTCACTGGTATGGCCTGATGTATCTGGTTGGGTTTGGATCAGCCTGGTATCTGGGGCTACGGCGGGCGCGTCGGCCAGGCTCTGGCTGGGATGAGCAGCAGGTCTCCGATCTTATCTTCTGGGGGGCAATTGGTGTTGTTCTGGGCGGTCGCTTTGGTTATGTGTTGTTCTATAACTTTGCTCAATTTCTGGATGATCCCCTGTGGTTGTTTGCCGTCTGGGAGGGGGGCATGTCTTTTCATGGCGGACTGCTGGGCGTAATAGCTGCGATAGCGTTTTTCGCTTATCGCTATGAAAAAAGCTTTTTCGATATCGGCGACTTTGTCGCGCCATTGATTCCCATCGGTCTGGGGGCTGGTCGCCTGGGTAATTTTATCGGTGGTGAGTTGTGGGGGAGGACGACGGATCAAACCTGGGGGGTTATTTTCCATCGGGCCGGGGATGCTCTGGGCAGGCATCCATCCCAGCTGTATGAATTGGCGCTCGAAGGCGTCGTTCTGTTTATTGTGCTGTGGTTGTATTCCGCAAAGCCGCGTCCGAAGATGGCCGTGTCGGGGATGTTTCTGCTGTTTTATGGCCTGTTTCGCTCGCTCGTCGAGTTGTTTCGCGAGCCGGATGGGCATATCGGCTTTGTCGCCCTGGACTGGCTTACGATGGGACAGTTGCTGTCGCTGCCGATGATCCTGGGCGGTATGTGCATTGTTGCGCTGGCGTATTATCAGAATAAACAACCCGGTAAAAACGCGTTAGAATAGCCACAATGAATATAGCTATGGCGCATCTGGGCCGAAATCAAATTTGGAGAATGTATGCAGCAGTATCTTGAGCTGATGCGGGATATTATCGACAACGGTACCAATAAGGGAGACCGCACCGGAACGGGCACCCGTTCGGTGTTTGGCCGTCAGCTGCGTTTTGATCTGGGGAAAGGTTTTCCACTGCTGACCACCAAGAAAGTGCACTTGCGTTCAATTGTTTATGAGTTGTTGTGGTTTCTCAATGGGGATACCAATAATAACTGGCTGAATGAGCATAATGTCTTCATCTGGGATGAGTGGGCGTTGCCGGATGGCGATCTTGGTCCGGTGTATGGTAAACAGTGGCGCTCCTGGGCGTGCCCTGATGGTCGTAGTGTCGACCAGATCAGTGAATTGGTTGCGCAGATCAAGCGTAATCCGAATTCCCGGCGTCTAATTATCAGTGGCTGGAATCCGGCAGACTTGCCTGATGAGTCGCTCAGCCCGCAGCAGAATGTAGAAAATGGCAAGGCTGCACTACCGCCTTGCCATACCTTGTTTCAGTTCTATGTGGCTGATGGCAAGCTGAGCTGCCAACTGTACCAGCGCAGTGCCGATTACTTTCTGGGGGTGCCGTTTAATATTGCGTCTTACGCGCTGCTGACGCATATGCTGGCACAGCAATGTGGCCTGGGTGTCGGTGAGTTTGTGCATACTTTTGGTGATGTGCATCTCTATCAGGATCATCTGGCGGATCAGAGTATTGTTCAGGAACAGTTGAGTCGAGCGCCACGTGAACTGCCGGACTTGTTGATTAAACGCTGTCCCGAGTCGATCTTTGAGTATCACTATGATGACTTCGAATTTGTCGGCTATAACCCCTACCCGGCAATAAGGGCCGCGGTCTCCGTCTGAGTTTGAAAAAGGAAGAATAATGAAGTTGGCAATCATCGTGGCCCAGGCAGAAAACCGGGTGATCGGTATCAATAATAATCTGCCCTGGCATCTGCCTGAGGATCTGCGCTATTTTAAGCAGGTGACTATGGGTAAGCCGATTATCATGGGGCGTAAGACCTTTGAGTCGATCGGCAGGCCCCTGCCTGGACGTACTAACATTGTGATAACCCGGGATAGCGAGTATCAGCGCGAAGGTATCCGTGTGGTGCATAGCCTTGAGGCAGCAACACGGCTGGCTGAAAGTATCTGCCTGATTGATGGCTTTGATGAGGCGATGGTAATCGGTGGATCGCAAATCTATGCTCAGGCATTGGCGATCGCCGATCGCTTATATCTGACTCAGGTGCATGCGGCGGTTGAAGGTGATGCGTATTTCCCGGAGTTTCATCCCGGGCGCTGGTGCGAGATTGGTCGCGAGGATTTCGTCGCTCAAGGACATAACCCCTACGACTACAGCTTTATTGTTCTCGACCGTATTGAGTAACAGGATGGACTGCATATGATAGACGATCTGTTAAATATTCTGGCTGATGGCCGATTTCATTCGGGGCGGGAGTTGGGTGAGCAGCTGGGCGTTAGTCGAAGCGCGATATGGAAGCAGGTTCATCATATCCAAGAGTCCGGTATTGAAGTCTATAGCGTTAAAGGCAGGGGTTATCGAATTCCCGGAGGGCTTGATCTGCTCTCGCTTGAGAATATTGAGGCACAACTCAGTCATGCAGTGAAAGCGCAGTTGCAGCGCATTACGCTTGAGCAATCTATTCCCTCGACCAACGCCGCGGCGATGCAGTCAATCTATGAGCATGGGCATGGCTCACTTTATCTGGCTGAGCAGCAGACTGCGGGCCGGGGGCGGCGTGGACGCAGCTGGATAAGTCCTTTTGCCAGTAATCTGTATTTCTCGATGACTTGGCAGTTCAGTCGTGGCGCTGCAGCTCTGGAAGGGTTGAGTCTGGCGGTTGGTGTGGCCCTGTTGCGGGGGTTAAAAGAACTTGGCTTGAATGAGATTGAGGTTAAGTGGCCCAATGATCTCTTGTGGCGCGGGCGAAAGCTGGCAGGCGTATTGCTGGAGATGAGTGGCGATGCTTCGGGAGATTGCTACGTCGTTATAGGTATTGGGGTTAATGTAAATATGCCTCGGGATCAGGCTGCTTCTATCGATCAGCCCTGGGTTGATTTGAAGCAGATCGTTGGTCAGGCGCCTTCACGAAATACCTTGCTGGCGGCGATGCTGAATGCATTGATGCCGGTTCTGGAGGAGTTTTCAGAGCACGGCTTTGAGCCGTTTCTTGACGAGTGGCAGCAGGCAAATGCGCATGCAGATCAGCAGGTCAGTCTGCATATTGGCCAGCGCCAGGTGCAAGGCATATGTCGGGGAGTGACCGAAGCCGGTGCTCTGTTGCTGGAAGGTGCTGAGGGTGTTGATGAATATCATGGCGGTGAGGTGAGTGTGAGGCGGCCATGAAAATCCTGGACATAGATATTGGTAATACGTTTCTTAAGTGGCGCACTAATGATGCTTACGGCAGTCGTGGGCGGGTAGCGCTGACGTCGCTGGAAGCCGGTGAGTGGCCGTTACAGGTTGAGAGGCTGCGGGTGGCCTCTGTTGCCGGTGATCGTGTTAATCAGGTATTGCGTGAGTTTGCCAGGCAGCGCTGGGGGGTAGATGCAGAGTTCGCGATGACTTCTGCAGCGCAGGCGGGGGTAGTGAACAGCTATAAGGATCCGGCCCGTATGGGAGTGGATCGATGGTTGGCGATACTCAGTGCTTATGCTTTAGCGCAGCGCAGTTGCTGGGTGGTCGATTGTGGTAGTGCGATTACGGTGGAGCAGATCGCCGATAATGGTCAGCATCTTGGCGGCTATATTATTCCCGGATTGCAGTTGATGAGCAAAAACCTGTTGGCGAACACGGCTGAGATAATCGTAGATCATTCTCTGGGGCGTTTTGATTGTTCGCCGGGCGTTAATACATCGGAAGCGGTGCAGCATGGTATAAATTTGATGGTTCGCTCATTGGCTGAGCAGGTGAATAAAATGGCTGGTGATCAGTCAGTGTTCATTACGGGAGGGGATGCCGAGCTGTTCTGCTCGCTGGTGGATACATTCGTCTGGAGTCCTGATCTGGTTATGGACGGGCTCGAGTTGTCGTTAGGATAGGCTTGATGCGCTGGATCTTTTCATTACTGTTGTTGGCTAATGCAGTTTATTTTTTCTGGCAGAAGCCATTGACGTCAGTGAATAAGATCGCGGAAGTGGTGCCTGAAGGAGCGAGGGAGTTGCGCCTTGTGAGTGAGATTGATGTCACCTTGTTGCTGCCGCGCAGTAATAGGAGTGACTCGAAGGTAGATGAGCGTACGCTGGCTGGTCCGCAAGTCATTGAAGGTTTGACGGAAGATAATTCCTTGGATGGGCCGTCTTTCGAGGTTGGTTCTTCAGAAAACAGTTCATTGAAAACAAGCTCTCCAGGCAGCGATTCCCTGGAAGACTTGTCGGATAAAGCGTCGTTGCGTAAAGTCAATGCAGCGGATGAACCTTCAGCGTTGCTGAATATGCGGCTTGACGAGAAGCCTGACACAGATCAGCCCGTCGCAGATCAACCAGCCACAGATCAGCCAGCCACAGATCAGCCAGCCACAGATCAACCAGCCACAGATCAACCAGCCACAGATCAACCAACCACAGATCAACCAGCCACAGATCAGTCAGTCATAGATCGGTCAGTCATAGATCGGTCAGTCACAGATCAGTCTGTCACGGATCAGTCTGTCACGGATCGGTCTGTCACGGATCGGTCTGTCACGGATCGGTCAGTCACAGATCGGTCAGTCACAGAGCTGTCAGTCACAGAGCCGTCAGTCACAGATCGGTCAGTCACAGATCAGTCAGCCACAGATCAGTCAGTCACAGATCGGTCAGTCACAGAGCTGTCAGTCACAGAGCCGTCAGTCACA
>JBALVQ010000002.1:0-1150 GCA_036960915.1 Amphritea sp. | reverse complement strand
GATCGGTCAGTCACAGATCAGTCAGCCACAGATCAGTCAGCCACAGATCAGTCAGTCACAGATCAGTCAGTCTCGGACCAGTCAGTCGCAGAGCCGCAAGTTGCGGATCAGTCAGTCACAGATCGGTGGTGCCAGGTGGTCAGTGGGCTGCGAGAAGAAGGTGAGGCGCAGCAGTTACTGGAAGCTCTGTTGCAAGCAGGCTTGTCAGCGGAGGTTAAAACCACTGAAATGGAAACGCTGCTGGCTTTTGAGTTGATTGTGGATAGGCCGACTGCAGCAGGTGACAATGCAGTGCTGATGAATGATTTTGACCACCTGAGTATACAGCCGCAGGAGCGGCAGCTTAATGGCATGGCTGTGTATGTGCTGGGGCGATTTGATTCGCGTAACGATGTAGATGAGGCGCTTTCCAGATTGAAAGGAAGGCTGGCGCCGCGCATTTATCAGGTGGTGAGTAAAGATAGCTATTTTGAGGTCTGGGTAGAGTCAGATGAAGGCGCTGAAACATCTAATAAAATCAATCTGCTAGCATCTGATTTTTTGCCTGAGATAAAAATTGAAAAAAAATCCTGTAAAGGGGTTGCAAGCACCGAAGGTCGTGATTAATATATGCGCCACTTCGCTGCTGCTGCCGGTATAGCTCAGTTGGTAGAGCAACTGACTTGTAATCAGTAGGTCCCGAGTTCGACTCTTGGTGCCGGCACCATTAAGCGGTGAAGTATTGGTAAGGTGGGGTTCCCGAGTGGCCAAAGGGATCAGACTGTAAATCTGACGCGCAAGCTTCGGTGGTTCGAATCCACCTCCCACCACCATTAAGCTGTTAGGCGGGTATGGTACAATGGTAGAACCTCAGCCTTCCAAGCTGATGATGCGGGTTCGATTCCCGCTACCCGCTCCACGCTAAGGTATAGTGCTCATGTAGCTCAGGGGTAGAGCACACCCTTGGTAAGGGTGAGGTCGGCGGTTCAAATCCGCCCATGAGCTCCAGTGATTTATCAAAAGGGTAGATATAGCGATATGTCTGCCCTTTGTTGTATGTGGCAACGTGGTAATTAATTATTTGTTTTCGCTAGGGAATAAACATGGCTAAGCAAGCATTTGAACGTAATAAACCGCACGTTAACGTTGGTACTATCGGCCACGTTGACCA
>JBALVQ010000095.1:0-20115 GCA_036960915.1 Amphritea sp. | reverse complement strand
CAAGAAACATACTATGAGCATAGCTCACCAACTGCTAACCCCAACAGAGCCGAGTTTTTATCTATAGAGTTAGAACAAGCACAAAAGAGTTTTTTCTAACTCTATAGACATTTACGATATAAAATATAGTTTGGTCTAAAATAAGGACTACTGAATTTATTAAATAAAAGCCCGACAAATATTCAGAAAGCAAGACTTTTATAGTCAAAACATAATATCAAAAAATATATTATGTTAATGGTACGATTAGTACCGGACGCTTAGCATGATGCATTACTTTATTCGCCGTTGACCCCAGCAGGAACTGTCCAACCGAGGAATGGGTTCGAGTGCCCATGACGATAACATCTGCATCAATATCATCTGCAACCTCCATTATTACTTTCCACGGGGTACCTTCTTCCACCCGTGCAACTACCTGGCCCTCAGCAAGCATCTCATTTTCTTCCAGTTCGGTTTCACAGAAACGCTGCACCCGATCCATCAGCTTATTACGTACGTTAACCAGGCTTTGATCATGCAGTTCATGCAGCGACTCATCATTCATCATGGTATTTACGATGCTCTGGGCTGAGGCACTGAGGGGCTCGAGCACATGCAGGAAAGTAATCTCGGAATTGTAGTGACCACACAGACTCACTGCCGCACGAAAGGCCGGTCGGGAGCCCTGATCAATATCAGACGCATAAAGAATTTTTTTAACATCAGGTAGCATCGCTTAACCCCTTTTTTGTAGGGTGCTGGTGAGCGTAGCGAACCGCACCACACGTTGCATCCGGTGCGGTTCATGCTTCACCAGCACCCTACTGTGCTTATGAGTATTACCTAAGGAACGCGCCGAAACCAATAGGGTTGTGTACCCGAAATTCGACGCTGAACCTTTTTTCAATCTGCTTATCGATACAAGAGCTCAGGCAAGAACAGTGAAATCGACGAGAACAAAGTAATCAGTACCAGGCGAACAATGTCGGCACACCAGAAAGGCGTTACGCCTTTAAAGATGGTACTGGCCTTCACATCACGCAGCACAGCAGCAAGTACAAACACGTTCATACCGACCGGTGGTGTAATCAGACTGATCTCGGTAACAACCACCACCACAATACCAAACCACACCAGATCGAAGCCCATGCTCTGCACGAGCGGGAAGAAGATCGGCACTGTCAGTAGCAGCATGGACAGACTCTCGAACACCATGCCCAGCACGATGTAGATCAGCAGGATAACCAGGATAACCACCATAGGGGCAACATCCAGACCAGTAACCAGCTCCAGCAAATCAGCCGGCAATCCTGCACGGTTGATAAAGTTGGAGAAGATCAACGCACCAATCAGCACGGCAAACAGCATAGCCGAGGTACGTGCCGTATCGGTGAGGATATCAAACAGACTTCCCCAGTTGAGCGTGCGGCGAGACAAAGCAATCATAAATGCGCCACCAGCACCGATACCCGCCGCTTCTGTCGGTGTGAAGATACCCATATAGATACCACCCATCACCACGGTAAACAGGATCAGTACGCCCCAGACCCCATTCAACGCTTTAATACGATCAGGCCACCCCAGCTTCTCCCCGCAAGGACCAGCAGCGGGATCACGCCATACGACATAGCGAACCGCAGCCATATACATCAATATCCCTATCATTCCCGGGATGAAACCGGCAGCAAACAGTTCACGGATACTGGTTTCCGTCAGCAGGCCATAGATAACCAGAATAACACTGGGTGGAATCAGGATACCCAGTGTACCGCCCGCGGCAATCGAAGCGGTTGCCAGCGAATCGGCATAACCATACTTGCGCATCGGTGGCATAGCCACCTTAGCCATGGTGGCAGAGGTTGCCAGACTGGAGCCACAGATGGCAGAGAAACCACCACAGGCAACAACAGTCGCCATCGACAGCCCCCCTTTCTTATGCCCCAGAAAGGCATTCGAAGCACGGTAAAGCTCATGGGATAAACCCGATTTAGTAACCAGATTACCCATCAAGATAAACAGCGGGATAACCGAAAGGCTATACTCCTGTGCGGTATCAACCACACGCTTGGAAGCCATAGACAATGCGCTAGTCCAGCGGAAGTCCATAAAGTTATCAAAACCTAAGCCTTGCGTAAAAGCGAAACCGAAGAAGCCCACCAACCCCATTGCAAAGGCAATCGGCACGCGCACGACAACGATGATCATCAGCAAAATAGCAAAGCCAATTAAAGCAGTAATCATTCTGAAAACACCTGTAGCGTTATATTAGTTCAAGTAATCAGCCACGAGCGACTAGTCTCGTGACAGGAACAGCAACCGGTATACCCCATACGTAATCATGGCACCCGCTGTAATCCAGCTCATAACGGCTATGTATTCGATGATATAACCCACTGGCATTTGGAGGTATTCGGTAACCTCTCCGCGCCTGGCAGAACGTTCCGCCAGAAAATAGATGCGCCCAGCAAGGAAATAAAGCGAAGTAGACATTAAAAATGCAGCTAATAACCCGAGAACTTTGATCAGGGTACTACCCAGCATCTTGTCCAGAATATCTACCACCACATGGCCACCACGCCAGGTGATAACAGGCATCTCTGCAAATACAAGGATCGCTATCCCCATCTCTGTCAATTCGGTAGTACCATCGACAGCGTTATCCAGGAAGTATCGACCGAATACGTCAGCACAGGTCAACAACATCAGGAGAAATAGTGTTACGGCCGCAATCAACTCAAGGAAAAAGGCCAGCCAGGCGACTGGCCCTTTTTCTTCGTAGTGCGCTGCAATCCAGGCACTAAAAGTCATAGAAGACTCCTTACTTATCGTAGCTACGAGCAATCTGGCGAAGTTCTGCAAGTGCTGCTTTCGCATCAACATTGCGATCAGCTACAGTGGCCAGGAAGGCTTCATCCATACCAATGGTAAGCTCTTTGAATTCCTTAGCCAGGGGATCATCCAGCTTAACCATGGTGATGTTTACACCGGCTTCCTGCGCAGCTTTCAGGCCCGCAGCATCACCTGCATCCCATGCACGACCCGCCATAGCAGACAGTTTCTCACCGGAAACGCTGAGGATCGCTTCTCGATCCTTGGCATCCAGGTCAGCCATGAAGTCAGGGTTAACAAACATTGCAAAACTACCCAGATACATACCACCTGGCAGCGCTACAACGTTGCGGGCGACTTCTTTCAAGCGCAAGGATTTCTGTTCACCCATTGGGATGAATACGCCGTCGATTACGCCCTGCTGCATCATCTCGTATACTTTCGGCGCAGGAGCACCTACCGCCGTGACACCCATACGGTGACCTATCTCACCTTGCACACCACCACCCAGGCGGATCTTCTTACCTTTTAGATCAGTCAGCGATGAAACCGGCTTCGCCATTTGAATCTGGCCAGGACCGTGAGTAAACAGGCCCAACACTTCCAGACCATCATGCTCGTTGGCCTTGGCGAAGTACTTTTGGAAAGTACGCCAGTGAGCAACGGATGCTGCTTCAGCACTGGAACCCAGCAGTGGTTGCTCTACTGCCTGAGTCAGCTTAAAGCGCCCTGGTACGTAACCGTGGTAACTGAAAGAGGCATCAACAACACCGTCTTCTACCAGTTCAAACATGGTTTTGGGATGCCCCATACCATATTCGATAACAATCTTTACACGACCTTCAGTTGCTTCTTCAACCCATTTACCCCAGGTAGGCCAAACAACTGCATTTTGGGGGTGTGTTGGCGGCAACCAGCTAGCAACACGCAACGTCGTTTCAGCCATTGCACCCGCAGACAGGGAAAGGCCCAGAGTTACTGCTGCTGCAGTTTTCAGGAAGTTTATATTTGTCATTCGTTCTATCTCCTGGCTTTCTCATGTACACAATTTTGCGTACTTATATATTATTTTTATATGAGACTTCATGGGCTTAACCCCACTTAGGTTTAAACCCAATTAGCACGTAAGTCTTTAACCTACTCAGTTAAAGCTTAGCTTCAGCATAATCTATATATGATACGTTTAGATTAATACTATAGCCTTTGTCGGTATCATGTCAGCATAAATCCTTATATTTATCTACGCTTGATAACATTGACGGTAATCAAACAATAACCCATTTACTGCTAGTGATAATCGGAACAAAAATCACAAGATTGTTTCCTATATGGAAAGGATATCAATCCACCCAATGGCTTACGTATAGATAAAAAGCGAGTAAACATATAGCCCATTTTTTAGCCACATGTGACTCCTCAAACTACCAAAAGATACCCTTCAGCACTTGCTCGAGTTTTTCACGTGCTTCGCCAAAATGGTTAACACTGTCTTCATAAGCATCACGAGCCAATGTATAGCGCTCCATCTGCTCGGTATCGATACCTTTATACAGATCCGCCTGGCATGCACGGCACTCTTCAAAGAAACGGTCAGCAATCAGGCGGCGGCGCATGTAGATCTTTGCCGCTTCCTGCTTGCTTGGTGTCATAGCGTCAAAATCAGGCACTACAGAAGACTCCGCCGTAGCGAAGTCTCCTTTTAGCAGCGCCCACATTCCCGTCCAGTCTTCGTCTGCACCGTCAAATGCCTGGTAACCAAATTTGGCCAGTACACTGACGTTACCTTCAACCAGTTTGTCCGGAGATGGGATGACCATAATTAGTTCCTCCTGGTTACTCTACGCCGTAGCCGATGCGCATATCGTAGTCGGCTTCAACACCTTGGGGTACTTCAAAGCCGATATCACCCAGACGGTCTGTCAGCAATTCCAGGTATTCAGCCTGCAGCTCTTCCGGCGTTTTAATCTTCAGGCCATACTCGTGGTAGATGTCGAACATTTCAGACTTGCCATCCCCTTTGGATGGACGGCCATAGAAGCCCAGCCCCATCTGCATGAACTTGGGTATACGTTGTTGCATAAATTCACGGGTTTTCTCACCGCCAAATTCGATACAACGCTTGGAAGCCCATACACCAAACGCCAGGTGACCATGCTCTTCTTTATGAATCCGCACGTTAACCCGCGCCCATGGCAGGTAAGAACATTCACGATACTGGCCCAGAAATGCCACGGCTGCAGGTGTTACAACGGTTGAGAACAACGCAACATCTTCCCAGCATTCGAAAAATGCAGACCAGTTTTCTTTACGAAAACCGTTTATTACGTTCACTATCTTCGGATCAGGATTTTCGGAGTTGGAAGCCAACTCGTGCAGACGTGAATCAACATCGACGCCAAGGTCTCGCAATAGATTCCAGATATAGTAACCGTGACCCATCTCTTCCATTACTTTCTTGGATAGACGGTACGCCTCTTCAGGACGCGGAGCGAAACGATGGTTCTCAGCAACGCGCTGGGCACCGGCGTACTCAGAGTCAGCCTGGAAAGTCATCAGGTTGATCAGACACTCTTTATAGTGATCTGGCAGCTTATCGCCCTTGTCATATGTTTTCATAATTCTGTTGTCTCCGATTGAGTTTGAGCACTCTAGTTTCCATTGATAGCGCCGCTCTCCCAATCCTGCGTTATGACACAAAATTCGACGCCTAGATACAAATTAGTGTATCATACCAGCCATGTCAACCATTTGATGCGTCTCTTTTATAGTGCTCTCAATGGCTGACGGCAGTTGATGGCATCCTGTTTTAAACATAGAATCTCCGGTAATGCTGGTGAATCAGCAGGTTAGTTCAATCAGCCGAAAACACTGTGTGACTTTTAATGAATAAACTTCGCTGTATAGAAGAGTTAGTTGAAGACTTTAAGAATCAGCGTCCAATACGCGGTGGATCACTGATCATCACCATTTATGGTGATGCCATCTCCCCGCGCGGCGGCACTGTATGGCTTGGTAGCCTGATAAAACTGCTGGAGCCGCTAGGCCTTAATCAACGCCTGGTACGCACCTCGATCTTTCGTTTAACCAAGGATGGATGGCTGAATTCGACTCAGGTTGGCAGACGCAGTTTTTACAGCCTGACAGATACCGGACGGCGCCGTTTTGAAAGCGCCTTTCGAAGAATCTATGCGGAGCTATATCCTGAATGGGATGGTAAATGGAGTTTGATCATCACCACTCAGCTGGATAACGAATTAAGAAAGGTCGTCAAAAAGGAACTTGAGTGGCTCGGTTTTGGTAACATTGCTCCGGGTGTCATGGGCCACCCGATGGCCGATATGATGGAGGTCAACGGCACGCTGCAGGATGTATGCGTACAGAATGATGTTATACATATGGAGTCAGAGCTGATCGGCAGCCAAGCGTCGGCGCCATTAAAAGAGCTGGTTCATGAATGCTGGAACCTGGAAAAGCTGTCTGAAGATTATCTGGGCTTTCTGGAGCGCTTCCGTCCGATTCTGCGTGCAGTTGAAACAGCGGATGAACTGGATCCAGAACAGTGCTTCCAGCTACGAACGCTATTGATACATCATTATCGCCGGGTTTTGTTGCGCGATCCGCAACTGCCTGAAAAGCTCCTTCCAGCAGATTGGGCAGGCACATCTGCACGGCTGTTATGTCGCAACATTTATAGATTGATTCAACAACAGGCTGAACAGTTCCTGTCTGATACACAGGAAACAGCGGACGGCACCTTACCAGAGCCGGCACCGCGCTTTTACAAACGATTTGGTGGTTTATAAACCGAAGCTGCGTCTCCCCCGCCGCCGGAAAAGCCTTAAAATTGAAAATAAAAAATACCTGCAACGGCTGCATCATGCGTAGCCTGGCGTTAACTGGAGACAAACATATGATCAATGTAGCAATTGTGGGCAGCGGCCCATCAGGCTGTTATATCGCAGACATGCTATCTAAAAAACTTGAGAGCTCTCAGGTAGATATCTACGATCGTCTGCCTACACCGTATGGGCTGGTGCGTGCGGGCGTGGCCCCGGACCATCAGGGCACGAAAAACATCATTCGCCAGTTTGAACGTACCTTCCAACGTGACAATGTTCGTTTTCTGGGCAACATCAATATCGGTACCGATATTGCCTACCAGGAACTGAAAGACAACTACGATGTTATCGCTATTACTATCGGTGCCCTCACCGACCGAAAACTCGGTATTGCCGGTGAAGAACTCAATGGCGTATACGGATCCGGTGAATTTGTTGCCTGGTATAATGGCCACCCCGATCAGGCCGACCTCAACCCTGATCTATCCACCGAAGCCGTTGCAATTATAGGTAACGGCAACGTCGCTCTGGACATTGCACGCTTACTCGCCAAAACAGCAACTGAAATGGGTTCTTCAGACATTGCCGCACATGCAGCTACTGCTATAGATGCTGCGCCGCTCAAAGATATCTATATGATTGGCCGTCGCGGTCCGGCTGAAGCCAGCTTTACCAATGCCGAATTAACTGAGTTTGCGGATCTGGAACGCTGTATCGCACTGGTTGATCCAGCACAAATACCAGCCAGCTTGCCGGATGATATTGACCCAAAAGCGGCCAGGGCAATTGAAAAGAATCTGGCAACACTGCGTGAATACAGCTGCAACGATGCTGCCAGCAAGCCTGTACGCCTGCATCTTATGTTCTGCGCTTCACCATTGGAAGTACTCGGCAACGACGGCAATGTCAGCGGACTTAAGCTTGAGAAAAACGCAATAGTTGACGGTCGTGCTAAAGCGACCGGTGAAAGCTTCGAACTGGAAGTCCAGAGCGTAATCTCAGCTATCGGCTATCGCAGCGAGCCAATCGAAGGAGTACCATTCGATCAGGACCGCGGTATCATCAGCAACAATGACGGCGCTGTCGAAGCCGGCGTATATACATCTGGCTGGTGTAAGCGGGGCCCACAAGGGGTTATCCCTGCCAACCGCAGCGACTCAATGAGTGTCGGCAAGCAGATCCTTGCTGATCTGGAAGCAAATCCACCAGCAGGCATTAAGCCAGGAGCAGCGGCCATCGAAGAGCTGCTGCAGGCACGCAATGTCAAACCAGTCTCTTTCGAGCAATGGCTCACGATTAACGCCGCGGAAGTATCCCGTGCCGCTGATGGTAAACCCCGTGAAAAATTTAATCGCATCAGCGAAATGCTGAATTTGATTGATTAATTAAACAGCAGTAACACAGGGGCCGTCGCGGCGGCTCTTTTGTTTACACTAACAAGACAGATATCACTATGCCTTTACCTACCCCCGTCGAACGTACCGATCAACATACCCGTACCGTTACCTGCAAAGGCTTTAAACGGGCCGATGGTTTATGGGATATTGAGGGCCATCTGACAGACATAAAAGTACAACCAATCGCTATGCGTGAACGCAATGACGGTAGCGTACCCCCTGGTGAGCCCATCCACCAGCTGGCGATTCGCCTGACCATCGATCTCGAGCTGAACATCCTCGATGCAGTCGCCAGCATGGATTACACCCCGTACCGCATGTGCCCAAGCATTGCCTCCGCCTATAAACAACTGATCGGCGTTCAGATTGCCCCTGGCTTTACCAAGCAGTGTAAACAGCTGTTCAGTGGCATTAACGGCTGTACTCACCTGCTTGAGTTGCTAGCCCCAATTGCGACTACTGCGTTTCAAGCCACCCATCAGGACCGGCAGGAAAAGGAAAGCTGGGCTGAAGGCGAATCCCGCCCGCATATGCTGAATACCTGTCATACGTTCTCTACCCAGGGAGAAGTCGTCGAAAAGTACTGGCCGCACTTCTACGAGCCGGAGGATATAATTAAGGTTGCTAATAGTTAAATATACCGCCTCAAATGGCGGGCTATTTACTGAACCTGGAGCGGCCAATGTAACCCCAGGTCGCTTTTTGCCAAATCAGGGCTTTTAGGGGGCGCTAATATAGCATTGCACCTGCCACTTATAGCTGATTTTATTAGAACGGTGCTGCTTGCATTCAATCCTCCAGAGCGGACACTGAGGATTCGCCTATCTGGTCTTCTGCTTACGGCCCGTCTACACATGGCAGCCCCTCGCACTGTCATAACTGTTGTCTGGTTCTCGATACCCTGTAGCCCGCACCCGCAAAAAACAAACTTCTCATCGCCATTCAGTAGATTTTCCGCCTGGTTCAGGCCCTGTTCGTTAGCCGGCTACGATTCACGATTTGATTCACGATTTGATTGTATGGACGCTTCGCTCTTTACGATTTGATCAACATACCCACCCTACATGAATCTCAAGAAGCCTTCGGAAAGAGCTATACGGGGTATCCTACGAAGCACAGAAACCAATACCCCGTGGTACGGCCAAGTAGTGGATCGGATCGACGCAGGCCTGATACAATCAAGGTTAGACACGGAAGTTGCACCCTGCGCGTAAGCATCCTGGTACAGACCCCGGTTCAAGATTGACAGCTTTAACCGATCTTTCTTTGAAATAGCGGAATACTAATTGCATACCACTATAATGAAAAAAGGCTAACAAAGGAGAGCAAAGATGCATCCGATTTTAGAGCAGCTCTACAAAGACCATCAGCAGTTTCAGCGCCTGCTATACAGCTTGCAAAAAGAGGTCGGTTTTATAGAACAGGGTAAAAGCAAGGAGGCTAATCTGCCCCTTATTTTAGAGGCGATAGAATATTTCCAAGGCTACCCGGAGCAATGGCACCACCCGGTGGAGGAAGCGATTTTTGCCATATTGCGGCGCAAGATCGCAGCGCCTGCTGCCGTCATACAGATCCTCGCGCAGCACGCGGAACTCGAGGCAATGGCACTGCAGGTAGGGGATCTTTTTGACGCCATGAGGGACAACCAGGAGCTTCCGGTTGAACAAATCATCGATATCTACCGGGGATTTGTCGTGGTCATGTCGGGTCATATAGACGATGAAAACCAACTGATCTACCCCCTGATTGAACGCAATCTGACTGCAGAGGATTGGACAGAAGTTGAGAAAGTTGCGGTTGAAAAAGCCGGTCCCGCCGCTGGAGAACAGTTGAACGCCAAATACCAGCGACTGTACAACCATATCCTCAGCTGCGAAAAATCACCAATTTAGCAGATCAAATTGGCATCCGCAGCCGGTGAGTAGATCGGTTCAACACCAATTCATGGATGACCGTATGGGATTTGCCGGGAGCTGATGCCTCGCCCCCCCCCCAATGGCCTTAGAAAATTCTCTTATCTCTTCTTCGTAATCAAAAAAACCAGCCGGATGGCGTCGTTTTCAACAGAGCAACAGGATTAACGCCACAAGCGCGCAAATTCTGAACCGTGAACTTATTCGCAGTTTCGTTAGCACCCTTCACGCACATCCTGCGCCCTTGAGGCTTATGCCACAAGAACATGCGCCGCCACAATCCAGCCGGTTAACTAATGTAACGAGTTAATAGAAACCAAAGGCAGCTGGGGGGCGTGGCAGAGTGGGACATTGTCTAGGGTCAGGTTTTACTCTCAGAGTGGAAAGATAACCGTAGCTTTTCGGGAAAAGTACTATTAATCTCACAATACTCGTCTGTCAACCAAGGATAATACCTGTTCCCTGTAATGAGTTATTGACACATGTGGTCTTGAGAACCGGTCTGGAGAATAAAAATGGCTAAATTTCCTGAAAAAGCGAAAGTGGTTATTATCGGTCAAGGTGGTATCGTCGGTGCGTCCGTTGTGCATCATCTTATTGAACGAGGATGGGAGGATATTGTTGGTATCGACAAATCGGCCATCCCGACTGACATCGGTTCTACTGCTCACGCATCCGACTTCTGTTTCAATACTGCGCATGATCAGATGACCATCTTCACAACCAAGTACAGTATCGATTTCTTCGAGAAAATGGGTCGCTATGAGCGGATCGGTGGACTTGAAGTGGCCAGGGTGGGTGATGATGAGCGCATGACTGAACTCAAGCGCAGAGTATCTTCCGGTAAAGCGTTTGGTAACCGCGCACATATGATCAGCACAGCGGAGGCCAAGGAAAAGTTTCCTTTGCTGGAGGAAAGCGTGATTCAGGGAGCATTGTGGGATCCTGATGCCGGTCTGGTTGTGCCACGCTCTCAAACTGTAGCGGGGGAACTGGTTGAACAGGCAGTTGAAACCGGTAAGTTACAGGCTTTCGCCAACGTCTCCTGTACTGCCCTGAAGATTGAAAATGGTCGTATTAAAGGGGTTGAGACAACCCGGGGATATATTGAAGCTGAGCATGTTGTCGTTTGTGCAGGCTTGTGGGGACGTCTGATTGCAGAAATGGCCGGTGAAGATCTGCCTATCATGCCTGTGGATCACCCTCTGACCTTCTTTAAGCCTTTTAACGAATTTGCCGAAACCAGAAAGGAAATCGGTTATCCCCTGCTGCGTGATCAGGGTAATTCAGCGTATTTACGCGATACGGGTGACCCAAAAACCGCTGAAGGCGGCCAGCTGGAATGGGGTTACTACGAAGAAAAAGCACCTCGTATGTGCCATCCCCGGGATATTCTGGAAAAAGAAGAGGCCCGACTGTCACCTTCACAACGTGATTTGGAATTGGAAGAAGTCATCGAACCGCTGGAACGCGCGATGGAGCTGACTCCGATACTGGCCGAGCTGGGTTACGATGAAAAATACTCGTTTAATGGCCTGTTACAGGTGACAGCAGATGGCGGGCCTTCGATTGGTGAGTCAGCCAATGTACGTGGCCTGTGGTATGCAGAATCTGTATGGATTAAGGATGGTCCGGGTACCGGCAAGATACTGGCAGACTGGATGACCGATGGTATCACCGAATTTGATCACTCCAGTATCGATGTCGCCCGTTATTATCCATTCCAGATGGATGAGCAGTATATTCATGACCGTTGTTATGAATCCGCCTTCAAGATTTATAACCCGCCAGTGCATAACCGCGAGCCTTATACCGCTGGCCGTAATCTGCGCCGCAGCCCGTTCTGGGAGCGTGAGAATGAACTTGGTGGCTATTTCATGGAAGCGGCCGGTTGGGAGAGAGCCCATGGTTATGCCAGCAATGAGCATTTGCTGGAAGAGTATGGTGATCGCATACCTGTTCGCGAAAATGAATGGGATAACCGCCATTTCTGGCGCGTCTCCAATGCCGAACATCTGAAGTTGTCTGATGATGTAGGGATGGTGAATCTGTGTCACTTTGCGGTTTATGATGTCACGGGTGCGGATGCAGGGGCCTTATTGGAATATACCTGTGTCGCCAAGGTGGCCGGCGATACACCCGTTGGCAAAGGGGTTTATACCCACTTCCTCGACAGCGCTGCCGGGGTGCGTGCGGACTTGACGGTACTGCGGCTGGGAGAAAATCATTTCCGGGTGATTGATGGTGGTGATGCCGGTAACCGCGATTACGTGTGGCTAAAACGCATGGCGGAAGATCATGGCTTTACCCAGGTGAATATAGAGGATAACTGCACCAACTTAGGTTGTATCGGTATATGGGGACCCAATGCACGCACGACATTGCAGAAAGTGGTCGATGATCCTGAAGGACTGAGCAACGAGAACTTCCCGTTTGCAGGGGTAAAAGATATCAGCGTAAATGGTGTCGCCGTTTCGGCGTTCCGTATTTCGTACGTTGGTGAGCAGGGCTGGGAATTGCATTTCAAACTGGAAGATGGCCTTGCAGTATGGGATGCCCTGTATGCACAGGGAGTGACACCGATTGGAATCGAAACCTATGCCAACAGTCGTCGTATGGAGAAGAGTTTACGCTTGCAAAATGCGGATCTTCTGACCGAATACAACCTGCTGGAAGTTGGTTTGGAACGCCGAGTGGTCAAGGCTGCGGATTTCTGCGGTAAAGACGCTTATCTGGCGATTCGTGAGCGGGAACATCAGCCGGCTTACCTCTGTACCCTGACCATGGTAGACAATACAGATTCACACGGTGTTGCGCGTTATCCGGTGGGTAATTGCGCGATTATAGATCCAGTGACCGGTGAGACGCCGATTGATTCTGAAGGTCGGCGCTCCTATACCACAAGTATTGCCTATGGTCCCAGTATCGGTAAGAACATAGCCTTAGCTTACCTGCCCCATGAATACTGTCAGATTGGCCGGGAATTACAGATCGAATACATCGATGAACCTTATAAAGTCAAAGTAGAAACCATTGGTTGTGTTGGTATGTATGATCCTGAAAACGTGAAGCCTAAATCATAATGCATATTTCATGACTCTTAATGTATAACCCAGGCTCTTAAGGCACCGCTGATTAATTCAGGAGGGATTAATTCAGAGGTGCCTTCCAGCTGAGGCCAATATATAAGCTATGAGTGAATATGTCCGGTGTAGCTAACAGCTGAGTTGATAACAGATTAAGCTTAGATATCGACTCCGTTAATCCAAAGATTAACGGTAGTCTTATCGATATCACGCTTCATGGCGGTAAGCGACCATACACATACACATACACAGCGAAAATGAATCACTATTAGGCCGATTTGTGTCATAAGCGTCCTGTTGGCTATAGTGGACGCAAGCAAACATGCAAGGGGATGTTGAACCGACTATAGACAGAAGAAGCCACTCAGTTTTATGTGAGTGGCTCCAGCTTCAATAAATAGCCCGCTCAAATTGTGTTGGGCTTCATTTCATTCACCCGCAACCTACACATCAACTGCTGGAACTCGTTTTTTCGAACGAAGCACAACGAATGACGGTTACTCCTCTCTTACCTTATAAAGAGGCACAACGCCTTCCTGACCCACTTCCAATCGCGGCCTGTCGGGCTCAACCTCGGTCAGCGCTTCAACTTCCTGCATGGTATTAAGACTACGAATAGCCAAGTCCTGATACTGACGGGTACCGGCTGATTTCCAGGCGATCTCCTTATCACCCAGCTCCTTAATAATCTTGGCTGGTGAACCCGCTACCAGTGTTCGGGCGGGGACATCGAAACTGGCTTTCACAAACGACATCGCGGCAACAATTGACGACTCGCCGATCACGGCACCATCCATGATCACCGAGTTCATCCCGACCAGGGCATTCTTACCGATGACACAGCCGTGCAGCACTGCACCGTGTCCAATATGGCCATCTTCCTCAACAATCGTGTCACTACCGGGAAAACCGTGCATCACGCAAGTATCCTGAATATTTGCCCCGCGCTTGAGTACCAGCCGACCAAAATCGCCACGCAGACAGGCAGCCGGTCCAACATAGCAACCCGGACCAATAATCACATCACCGATGAGTACGGCTGTTGGATGCACATAAGCCGTTGGATCAACAACCGGGGTGATGCCATCAATTGCGTAAACTTTCATGCTCTGGATCCCTAAAAAGACGTTAAAACAGTTTGACTGGATCTCTACACCTTAGCCTATACGATAATATACAGGAATACCCGTACTTAGAATTTTTAGGTCTGTGTGCTTCATTTAAAAAATAGTCGCCATTTAAGCAGACAACCAGATCTGCCATTATTTACTAATTGGCAGTTATTATATTCTCTGCAGTCACTTTCACTGGCAACTCAAAACCGGGAAAATAGCTGACTCTGCAATGACTGCATCAGGCTTTCCTTTACTTCCCCCAACCTGATGTATCCACCGACTTCCTTGCCTGGAGCCTGAATGTTTAAGCCACAATCAATTGCTGTCATTGTTACTTTGGCCTCGGTGGTTGCCCTGGGCCCGCTATCTACTGATATGTATCTGCCCACGTTGCCGGGGCTCACACAGGTGTTCAACACCAGTGTCGACGAAGTACAGATCACCCTTTCGGTATTCCTGCTTGGTTTTGCAGTGGCTCAACTGGTTTATGGCCCCCTGGCCGATCGCTTCGGTCGCAAACCTGTTTTATTAGCCGGACTGGCGCTCTTTACAACCGCATCGCTTGGCTGCGCAACTGCAACAACCATCGAAGATCTTATTTTATTTCGCTTCCTGCAAGCCTTGGGAGCCTGTTGCGGCCCTGTATTAGGCCGCACCATGGTGCGCGATATCCATGGGCCGGTTCACTCGGCAAAAGTATTATCCATGATGGGCACCATCATGGCCCTTGCGCCTGCAATAGCACCGATACTCGGTGGCTATCTAGTCGTGTGGTTCGACTGGACGTCTATTTTCATTTTCCTCACCAGCTATGGCTTGATCTGCATTGTGCTGATTTTGTTTAAGGTGCCGGAATCGCTTGAAGCAGAAAATCGCAGCTCTCTTAAAATATCCATGATTGCCCGTAACTACGCCACCCTGCTACGCCACAAGACGTATCTGGGCTACACCCTTACCTGCAGCTTTATCTACGCGGGCCTGTTTGCGTTTCTTTCCGGCTCCTCTTTTGTACTGATCGATTATTTCAAGGTAAAAGAACAAAATTACGGCCTGTTCTTTACCATTGTTGTACTGGGCTACATGGCAGGCACCCAAATTGCCCAGCGGGTTGGCTCAAGAATCGGTATCAATACCATGCTATTTCGCGGCGCCATCCTTGGTACAGTATCTGGCACCTTAATGCTCATACCGTCACTGTTTGACCTGCACAATCTGTGGTTCCTCATCAGTATGCAAACGTTGTTTATGATGGCGGTGGGTATTATCATGCCCCAGGCGATGGCTGGCGCTTTGGCCCCCTTTCCCCGGATTGCTGGTACAGCCTCCTCGCTCCTCGGCTTTACTCAGTCTCTGATTGCAGCCAGCGCGGGTTTACTGGTAGGCCACTATCACAGCGGCACACCAACAACCATGGCGTTAAGTATTGCGGCAATGGGTGCGCTCTCTCTACTGAGCTTTGTGCTGCTGGTTAAACCGGCCCCGCAGCAACCCCAAGCCCCCTCGACGACTGACTCAACAAATAACACGGCTAATAACACGACTAAGGCAAAATAATAGCCAACCATAAACTAAGGGTATATCCTTATCCGCAGTAGCAATAATAACCTTTATAGTGCCGGAGTATTTCGATGCTGATTCACCCCAATTCATCTTGCCTGTTAGTTGTCGATATACAGGAAAAGCTGGTTCCCGCTGTTCATGAGAGCAAAGCCCTGATCGAAAATACCCGTTGGCTAACCGAAGTTGCCAACCTGATGGAAGTCCCTGTGCTCACCTCTGAGCAGTACCCTCAAGGGCTCGGACGCACAGTGCCTGAGCTACGCGAAGTACTGCCCGAGAACGGTTTCATGGAAAAGCAGTATTTCTCCTGCATGGCGGACTCCGACTGCAATGAAAAGATAAACAGCATCCGCCCAAATCAGGTCGTCATCGTGGGTATGGAAGCACACGTCTGCGTCTTGCAGACAGCCATTCAGCTTAAGCAACAGGCCCGTGAAGTATACGTAGTAGCAGATTGTGTTTCATCACGTAACCCTGAAGACAAGGCGTTGGCGCTGGAGAGGATGCGCCATTGCGGAATTCATATTGTCAGCCGCGAGATGGTCGCTTTTGAGTGGGTACAAAGCTCTGGCAGCAAGGAATTCAAAGAGTTCAGCAAGAACTTTTTACGTTAACAAAAGTACTCAACGTACTGATTTAAAATGGAGCCTTAAGCAATAAGGCTCTTTTTTTTACAACTGCATATCAATTGCCATTTCAAATGGCGATAGATGAATAATATCCATCATACTCTGTGCCGCCGTAGACAATGGGTAGCGCCGCCGGGTGACAATTCCGACCTGACGCGAAATTACCGGATCTTTCAGCTCACGGCACTCAGCACCTAACTCTCGCATCTGGCGAATACACAGCGACGGCACAGCACTCACACCAAGACCGGTTGCGACCATTCGACCGATAGTCGCTAACTGATGTGTCTCGAACACCGGTTTCATACTCAAACCTTGATTCTCCAGCTTGCTTTCAATCAGCAAGCGAATACTCGAAGGACGCTGCAGGGATATGCAGTCATTCTGCAGCAGGTCTTGCCACTCTATCGTTGTTTGATCCACCAGCGGATGATCGGTATTGATTACCGCCACAAAGCGATCATCAAATAGCGGCGTAAAGATCAGATCTTCTGAACTGCCTGGATCAAAAGTAATGCCCACCTCAACGACGCCATTACGCACCATATCGACAACATCTTCAGCAATCACATCGTGAATCGTCACGCTAACCTGCGGATAAAGCGCATGATATTCACGAATTATGTTCGGCAACAGGCTACTGGCGAAGGATGGCATTGCCGCCAGCATTACCCGCCCGCGACGTAGTGCAAAGCGATGCTGTAAATCTTCAAGCGCATTATCCCAATCCATCAGTAAGCGCTGCGCTACGGGAAAAAACTCCTCACCTTCAGGGGTTAGCGACAGAGTACGGGTAGTTCTGGAAATCAGTGCACCGCCCACCTCCTCTTCCATGTTTTTAATGGCAATACTGAGTGCTGGTTGCGACAGGTGTACTAGCCCGCAAGCTTCGCTAAAACTGCGTGTTTTCACGACGGCGACAAAGGCACGCATCTGCTTAAGAGTGATATTCATAGATAGCTCTAATCGGGGACGATCGATTTATAGATCGGCTTATTTATATAAAAACTAAATAAATCATTTAAATCATTAAATTTGTTAAATATAAGTGAGTATAGGAGACTTAAGTTATTCTTTAAACCGGTATCTGGTGCTCCTGTTACTTCCGGTCACCGGAGCAGTCCCTGCCAGATACCGCCCCATAACAAGAATGAACCTATAGTGGAGTGACGTAATGTCGGGTTTCAACAAAGTAGTAAACAGCTACGAAGAAGCAATGGCCGGCCTGGAAGATGGCATGACAGTTATTGCCGGCGGCTTTGGCCTTTGCGGTATCCCTGAAAACCTGATCGCAGAGATCAAAAAGAAGGGTACGACAGATCTTACTTTTGTTTCCAACAACTGCGGTGTCGATGACTTTGGTCTGGGTATTCTGCTGGTGGACCGTCAGATCAAGAAAATGATCTCATCCTACGTTGGCGAAAACGCCCTGTTTGAGAAGCAGCTGCTTGCTGGAGAACTGGAAGTTGAACTAACACCCCAAGGCACACTGGCTGAAAAAATGCGTGCTGGCGGCGCGGGCATTCCGGCATTCTTCACAGCTACAGGCTACGGTACACCGGTGGGTGAAGGTAAGGAAGTACGTGAATTTGATGGCCGTAACTACATCCTTGAAGAATCCATTACCGGTGACTTCGCAATCGTAAAGGGCTGGAAAGCAGACAAGTATGGCAACGTTGTCTACCGTGATACGGCACAAAACTTTAACCCAATGGCTGCTACAGCTGGCAAGATAACGGTGGTTGAAGTTGAAGAGATCGTAGAGCCCGGTGAACTGAACCCTACGGAAATCCAAACTCCCGGCATCTACGTAAATCGTGTAATTCAGGGCACATTTGAGAAGCGCATAGAGCAGCGCACTGTGCGTCAAGGCTAAGCCTGCGTCCACTCTCAAATTAACGATCACAAACCAAATTTAAAAGGTAGCTGTGCTGACACAGGCGCCCCTACCTAAGGAGAAGAGGGAAAAATATGACACTCTCTCGTGAACAGATGGCACAACGTGTTGCCCGCGAAATGCAAGATGGTTTTTACGTCAACCTGGGTATTGGCATCCCTACCCTGGTAGCTAACTACATCCCTGAGGGAATGGAAGTGATGCTGCAGTCTGAGAATGGCCTGCTGGGCATGGGCCAATTCCCAACCGAAGATGAGATCGACGCCGACATGATCAACGCCGGCAAGCAGACAGTTACTGCCGTGACTGGCGCGTCAATCTTCTCATCAGCTGAATCTTTCGCCATGATCCGTGGTGGCCATGTCGACCTGACCGTACTGGGCGCTTTTGAGGTTGATGCAGAAGGTAGTATCGCGTCCTGGATGATTCCAGGCAAGCTGATCAAGGGCATGGGCGGTGCCATGGACCTGGTAGCCGGGGCTGATAACATCATCGTCACCATGACCCATGCATCCAAGCACGGCGAGTCCAAGTTGCTAACTAAATGCTCACTGCCTCTCACCGGCTCTGGCTGTATCAAGAAGGTGTTGACTGATCTGGCGTATCTGGAAATTAAAGACGGCGCATTCATCCTCAAAGAGCGTGCGCCTGGCGTTTCTGTTGAAGAGATCATCGAGAAGACCGAAGGCAAGCTGATTGTGCCAGAGCATGTGCCGGAAATGACGTTTGACTGATAACCTAAGCTACAAATAAAAAGGGCCTCAATTGAGGCCCTTTTATGTGCAGGATGTACACTCTCTAACAAGAAATAGCCTGCAAAGAGTCATGGATGGCGGTGCAGCTATGTACAGGATGTACACTCTCTAACAAGAAATAGCCTGCAAGGAGTCATGGATGGCGGTGCAGCGATGTACAGGATGTACACTCTCTAACAAGAAATAGCCTGCAAAGAGTCATGGATGGCGGTGCAGCTATGTACAGGATGTACACTCTCTAACAAGAAATAGCCTGCAAGGAGTCATGGATGGCGGTGCAGCGATGTACAGGATGTACACTCTCTAACAAGAAATAGCCTGCAAAGAGTCATGGATGGCGGTGCAGCGATTCGTAGCTCGTTGTTTGTTATTATTTAAGCCTATCAAGTCAGCTGATCAATTCGATCGTTTCTGATAATTCAGGATCGCTGGATTTGCAGGCCAGCGTAACCTGATTGCGGCCGTTTTCTTTACTGGCATAGAGAGCGTCATCAGCACGCTTCACGCAATCATCCATGGACTCGCCAGTTTGCCATTCTGCAATACCAAAACTCATACTGAGTCTTGTATTATTGCCGCTATCGACGGTAACAGTTTGATTGAGAGTCTCGCGTATTTTATCGACGGCCTTGTAGGCTGCGCCACCATCTGCCCCGGGGAGTACGATTAAGAACTCTTCACCGCCCCAGCGGGATACGATATCCACTGCACGAAAATCAGAACTGAACAGTTGAGAGACTTCCTTTAATATCTTGTCGCCGACATCATGACCATAGCTGTCGTTAATATTTTTAAAATGATCAATGTCACCCAGCACAAAGCATACAGACGTTCTATTTCTCAATGCCTGCTTGATATTTTTATCCGCCATCTCACAGGCAAAACGACGGTTATATAATCCCGTCAAGTGATCTTGAGAGGCCAGCCGGGATAACCGGGCTTCCTGGTAAACGGTGATATATCGAGTAACTGCGATAGATAAGGTTAATGGCACACCAGCGATCAGAACGTTGGCAAAATGCACGACATTTACATATTCAGCATAGTTATAGGTATATTGTAGGCTCTGTTGGGGTTAGCAGTTGGTGAGCTATGCTCATAGTATGTTTCTTG
>JBALVQ010000094.1:0-20238 GCA_036960915.1 Amphritea sp. | reverse complement strand
CGCCAGCATGCTCCGGCTGTAACTAACGGCGTTATCGCTAATCAGTGAGCGTCTGTTGTGTGTCGACAGGAGCCGCAAGCTGAAGCTCGGATAGGTAAACATTCAGCGTCCGCTATTGGAACTGAGGGTTGGCAGGTGCAATGCTATATTAGCGACCCCTAAAAGTCCGGATTTGGCACAAAGCTACATAATGGTAATTCAATTCTGCGGTGTACGTGTTTGGTCGCTAACGCCACACTGCAGACAATGATGATCTGCTAGCTTCAGCCTTACCCTCAATCCATATTTCTTCATAGCAGACATCTGGGCTGAGGCTATCTGAGCTTCAGCTTTCGATAGAACCGTAAGCTTAACTACATTCTGGTTTAGCCTAACTGAGCCCTGTCTGTTTCAGTTTACTTTTTTATAGTTAATCAGGTTTAGGGAATTTTCCTGATTCCCTAGAGAGATAGGCCTGTCCCTGTGTGCATTAAATGCCTGTTAGTTGAACTCACCAAGGCGGTGGAAATAAGTAGCCAGCTTTTGTGCTGCCGGGGTGAGAGGGATATCGCGGCGTTGAATAAGGCTTATCTCATTCAGTAGAGGGCCTTCTTTGACATCAATAATACTGCAGGTAGCGCGCACTTTCGGGTCCAGCAGCCAGGATTCAGGGACCAGACCGATCATATCTGAGTTCATTATCATCGAAATTGAACCGGTAAAAGAGTCGCATTCAACCGCGACGTTGGGTGGCTCGAGATTAAACTTTCTGTAGAACTTTTCAATTAACGGGTTGATTTTACCGCCGGCTCCGACATGGACCCAGTCAGCATCCCTTATTTCTTCCAGACTACCAGCTGCTCTCAGAGGGTGGTTTTTGTGTCCGAGCACTGCCATTTTTATATTAACCAGCCGTTCTGTCACGAACTCTTTTGAGGTTTTACTGCTATTTGAGGGACAGATGGCAAACTCAATCGCACTGGCGCGTAACTTTTCCAATGCTGTCGCTTCCAGGCCTTCATACATATGAATGGTGACATCGGGACATTCCCTGCGAAACTGGCGTACTGCTGTGGGTGCCAACAGAATCGAGGCGGCTGGTGATAGTAGCAGTGAGACACTGCCTTCCATTTCGCCACGCAACTGGCGAATCTCATCAATCGCTTTGGTTTGCTCTTTCCAGATAGTGGCAGCCCGAATCTTGAATACACGGCCGAACTCTGTCAGATCGATACCCTTGGTCCCCCGGGTGAACAGGGGGACGCCCAGCTCAAGTTCCAGTGATTTCAAGGTTTTTGAAATTGCCGGTTGCGACAGGTCAAGTTTCCTTGCTGCGGCACGGATACTGCCAGTTTCTACAGTGATCAGAAAAGCTTCAATTGACTTGAATTTCATTGGCTGTACTCAGATGTTTATGATTATTTTAGTGATAACTAAAAGTTATTGCTAGGCGTATAATAACATCTTTGGTTTTCGTGTCGCTTTGTTATTCTGTAGTTAACAAAACAACAATAAAACTGGAGAAAGCACATGTCTGTGTCTATATCTGCAAAAGTTCTGGCTGGTATCGCTCTTATGGGAGCATCGCTTGCGGTTCAAGCTGAAACAACGCTGATTTTTAATAACTTCCTGCCTCCTTCGCACTTTATTCGTGATGTCACTGCCCAGTGGGCTGCGGATGTTGAGAGAGAAACCCAGGGGCGGGTTAAACTTGAGATCCCTGCCGGTAGTCTTGCTGCGCCACCGCAGCAGGTCAATGCGGTAAAAAGTGGCATAGCAGATTTGGCGATTACTGCGAATGTCTTTGTCCAGAAGCAGGCGCCGCTGTTGAGCTATTCTTCTCTGCCTTTCCTGATCAACGATGCCGAAGCCGCTTCTGTTGCCAACTGGCGGACATACAGTAAATTCCTTGCCGATAGCGCACCGTTAAAGCGCCACGGTGTGGATATTCTAAGTGTTTTTAACTTCTCAGGTGGTCATCTGTATGGCCTGGCTGAAGAGCCAATAGAAACCATGGAACAGCTTGGCAGTAAGCGGCTCTGGGCATTGCCTGGATATACGGCAGGCACAATTAAAAACTTAGGCCTGAGCCCGGTAACCGGTCCTGCTGTAAAAGTTAGCGAGACCGTAGCTAAAGGGGTTGTTGATGCTTTTTACGGTATCTCGTATGAGAGTGTCACAGACTTCAAAGCTGCACCCTATACCAAGAATATTGTGCAGTTTCCTTTCTCAGGGACATCAACTAGTTTCTCTTTGATTATTAACAAGCGGGCCTGGAGCAAGTTGAGCGATCAGGATCGGCAGATAATTACCAAACTATCTGGTGAAAGCTTTGCCCGTAATGTCGGGGCTGCTGCGAAGCAGGCTTCAATCGAAGCCCTGGCAGCAATGCAGGCGGATGGCATTAAGCTAATCAATGCCAAACCTGAGTTTTATGCCGCATTTAAGGATGCATCGCAGCCTTTGTTTGAAGGCTTCTATAAGCAGGCCGAGAACAGCGGTTTTGACGGTAAAGCAATGCTTGCTGATTTTAGAGCGGAATACGCAAAAGAGCTCGGCCAATAATCTTTTGGCGAAATATCCAGGGGGGGACCCCCCCCGGATCCATTTTTTCCCTGTCTCATTATTTCTTCTGTGATTTACCAATAAGGAGGTATTCGTGCTGCGTATTCTCTATATGTCAGGTCAATGGCTCAGTGCTATCGCGATGATGCTACTGGTCGCTATGACGATCACCGATGTGTTCTTGCGCTGGGTGTTCAACAGCCCTATCTATGGTTCAAGTGAGATCGCTAACCTGCTGCTGACCATCACTGTCGGAGCCGGGTTGCTGGTGACCACATCAACCCGTTCACATATCAAAGTGGATATGCTGGAGCATTATTTGGTCCGCCGGTTCGGCAACGCTTATCACACTATTAACAAGTATTTTGAAGCGCTGGGTGCTGTAGCTTTCGCAGGTTTTGTAGGGCTATACGCTTATGAGGCCTTGTCCTTTGATGAGGTGACCGTTGTGCTGGAATGGCCGGTGGCGCCGGTGTTTTTTGTCGCGGCACTTAGTTCCTCCATTGCGGTGATCTACCTTTTTAAACCAATAGCAGGGAGTAGTCACTGATGTTTGAAGCATTGATTGGTTTTGTTGCGTTAATCGTTATCAGTTTACTGGGTGTGCCCTTGGCATTTGCTTCTTTGCTGGTGGGCGTGATTGGCTTTGCTTACTACCGAGGCGTGGAATCTTCCATGTTCATGGCCAGCCAGCAGATTGCTGAGCTGATTTCAAATCAGAACCTGGTTGTGGTGCCGGTATTTATCCTGATGGGTGAGCTGATTCGGCGCTGTGGTATTACCGATGAGTTATATGAGTTTGGTCAGTCGCTTATGGGGCGCTTCAGGGGCGGGTTGGCAATGGCAACCGTCATCGCCAGCGGCGCTTTCTCAACCGTGTGCGGCAGTTCAATCGCCACTGCGGCGACGATGACTAAGGTGGCGCTGCCGCCGATGCGCCGCTTTGGCTATAAAGACTCCCTATCTGCCGGTACCGTGGCGGCAGGCGGGACTTTAGGTATTCTGATTCCACCAAGTGTCCCTATGGTTATTTACTGCATCTTTGCCCAGGAAGATATCGGCAAGATGTGGATTGCAGGTATCGGTCCGGGCCTGTTGATGATGGCGCTGTTTATTATCACCGTTGTTGTCATGGTTAAAGTGAAACCGGAACTGGCTGGAGATGTTGAGTATTCAGAGCTGGATGTTAAACCCGGATCACTGTTTCGTGCGAAAAGTTTTCTGATTCTGTTTGCCACCGTTCTGGGCGGCATTTATGCGGGTATTTTTACCCCGACAGAAGCGGCCAGCGTCGGCGCGTTCGGCTCATTCCTGTTTGCTTTGCACCGCGGCAAGATGAGAACCCTTGAAGAGTATCGCGAAGTGATCAGTTCTGCTGCCGGTATTTCTGCCTCTGTGTTTGCCATCGCTTCCTGTGCGCTGGTGTTCAGTCAGTTCGTCAATATCAGTGGCCTGCCATTTGATCTGGTTGATCTTACAGAGCAGTGGGGTCTCTCTGGCCTGCAACTGGTGCTGGCAATCAGCCTGCTGTGTGTGCTGCTTGGGATGGTGTTTGAAGCGCTGGGTATTTTAGTGCTGATTATCCCTATATTTCTGCCATCGCTGGCCGCCCAGGGCATCGATCTGATCTGGTTTGGCGTGATTGTCATCATCCTGATTGAGCTGGGGCTGGTTAGTCCGCCGCTGGGCATTAACGTGTTTACCGTTAAGGCCGCGCAACCGGATATTAAATTGAATGCAGTGTTTGCCGGGGTGTTGCCGTTTGCTTTTGCCATGATTGTGACCGCGATGGTGGTGTTGTATCTGCCGGTGGTTGCGATGGGCCTGCCTGAATTGATGCGTTAAAGGGAAATAATTATGAGTAATTCTGAAGTTAAGAATATTTTATTTCTGATGATGGACCAGCTACGCATGGATTGCCTTTCCTGCTACGGCCATCCGGTGATAGAAACACCCAATATTGACCGTTTAGCCGCGCAAGGTGTTCGCTTTACCAATACCTACGTGCAGGGAAGTAGTTGTGGCAATTCAAGGGCATCCTATTACACCGGACGTCACGTTCGGTCCCATGGCGCAACCTGGAATGACTGGCCGTTTGATGTCGCAGAATGGACCCTAGCGGATTACATGAAACCGGCAGGTCTTGAGACGGTATTGCTGGGAAAAACCCATATGAAGCCTGATCTGGAGGGCATGGCCCGTTTGGGGATCGAACCTCAGTCGGAGCTGGGCCGTTACCTGAATAATTCCGGTTTTGTGCAGGGTGAGCATGATGATGGTCTGCACCCCGAAGGTCCTACGGGCACTTATTCAAAGACCGAGCCACGTTATAACCAGTACATGCGTGAGCAGGGGTTTACCGGTAAGAATGCCTGGTTGCAGTGGGCTAATGCGGTAGAAGATGAAAACTCAGTGGTGCACAGCGGCTTCTATATGGAAAAAGCGCACCTGCCGGCCCGGATACCTTCTGAGTATTCTGAAACCGCCTATATGACAAATCGTGCTATAGAAACGATTGATGCGCTGGGTGATAAGCCCTGGTGCCTGCATTTATCCTATATCAAACCGCACTGGCCATTTGTGGTTTCAGCGCCATATAACGATCTGTATCGGGATGCTGAAATGCCCGCAGCGGTCAAGTCTAAGCACGAACTGGACGACCCTCATCCGATCTACCGTGAGTATATGAAACTGGGAATAGCCAGGTGCATGCAGGACGATATTAAACGGGCTCATGTCATGCCTACGTATCTGGGACTGATTAAACAGCTGGATGATGAAATCGGGCGTCTGATCAAGCATCTGGAAGATAAGGGGCTGGATCAGAATACGCTGATCGCTATTACCGCAGACCATGGTGATTATTTTGGCGATCACTGGCTGGGAGAGAAAGATCTGTTCCATGATCCTTCGATTAAAGTGCCATTGATCATCGTCGATCCTTCGTCCGCAGCAGATACCTCCCGGGGTACTACCTGCGATGAGCTGACCTGCGCTATTGATCTGATTCCTACGTTTATCGAGAGTCTTGGTCAGGAGGTACCGCAGCATCGGTTGGAAGGTCGCTCATTAACGGCGGCACTGCATGGCAAACAGTTGAAGCTGTCACGCAGCATTATCGTATGCGAAGGCGATTATGGCCGTTTGCCGGTGGCCCGTACTCTGCAGCGGGACCCATACAATGCCCGTATGACGATGGCGTTTGATGGCCGTTATAAGTTTGTTCATTGCCCGGGCTTTGCGCCGATGATGTTTGATCTGCATAACGATCCTGATGAGCTGTTCGATCTGGGCCGTAATCTGGATTACGCCAATGTACGGGTAGGGATGCAGGAGCAGCTGTTGGACTGGAGTGCAACCTTGCGCAACCGGGTGACTGTGAATGCACAGATGTACCAGGACAATATGGGTAAAACCTTGCGTCAGGGGATTATTCCAGGTTTCTGGAGTTCCGATGAGGTACCTGAAGCACGCAAGATACCAAAAGAATTGGGGGTAAACTGATGTCACCGTTAGACAAGTTGAAACAGCACAATGAGCAATTCACCAAGGGAATTCAGCAGCTGGCGGATGGTGTTTATATCGCTGTCGGCTATGCCGCATCGAATGTAGCAGTCATAGAAACCGATGCCGGGCTGGTGGTCGTTGATACCACAGAAAGTACTTCAGCCGCCGAGGCGATAATGGCTGAGCTCAGGAAGATTACCCAAAGCCCGGTTACAACCATCATCTACACCCATGGTCACCGCGACCATGTTGGCGGCGCGGCGGTATTCGCAGCGGATTATGCACCACAGATCATTGCACGGGCAAACCTCAAGAATGAACTGGCCGCCGGTGCTGGCAGATCTAATCCCGATGTTCTGTTGCGTAAACGGGCTGCGCGCCAGTTTGGCATTCCGCTGCAGGTTGGTACGGAACGGATCAATCTGGGTATTGGGCCTGCGGATCGCCCGATAGAGGGTATGGGGCAGGGCTATTTAGCGCCTACACAGACCTTTTCTGATGAGAAATTAACCCTGAGTATAGGGGGGCGGGAGATACAGCTGATTGCGGCACCGGGTGAAACCGCCGATCAGTTGATGGTTTGGCTGCCTGAGGAAAAGATTCTCTGTGTGGCTGACAATTTCTACCACTCGTTCCCCAATCTTTATGCGATTCGGGGTACCTCATACCGTGACTTTGAAATCTGGGCCGCGACGCTGGATAAGATGCTGCACTTTGATGCCCGGCTGATGTTAACCGGCCATGGCCAGCCGGTAAGCGGTGCCGATCAGATTCGCCAGCGACTGACAGATTACCGTGATGCAATTCAGTACATCGTTGAAAAGTCGGTCGAGGGTATGAATAAGGGGCTGATGCCGGATCAGCTGGTGGAATATGTGCGCTTGCCAGAGCATCTGTCCAGTAAACCCTATCTGCAAGAATTCTACGGCACCGTTGAATGGTCGGTACGGGCATTTTTTGCCGGCAAGATCGGTTGGTTTGATGGTAATCCGAGTCATCTTTTTCCGTTTTCGGAACAGCTTCAGGCAGAGCGATTTGCTGCCCTGATCGGTGAAGAGAAACTGCTGCAAACTTTACATCAGGCGATGGAGGATGAGGACTATCAGTGGGCTTTACACCTGAGTGACAGCCTTAGTCATATTGGCCGCGCTGAAGAAATACTGCCGGTTCGTATCGAGGCATTGAAAATGATTGCCGATCAGCAGATGAACGCCACCGCGCGAAACTATTACCTGACCTGTGCGCTGGAACTAAAGCAGCAGTTAGCGGTGGTTTAAATACCTAATAGTGAGATTCCAGGAGGATATATGAAACAGATTTTAAATTTTGTCGATGGTCAGTGGCTTAAAACGGATAACACTTTTACTAAAACCAGTCCCGTTGATGGCAGAGCTATTGCCACCGTTTTCGAGGCCGACCAGGCTCTTGTTGATCGGGCGGTAAGCGCCGGTAAAAAAGCATTTTCCGGGCAGTGGGGCCAGATGTCATTGACCCAGCGTTGTGGCTATTTGAGCAAGATTGCCGACATTATCGAGCGTCGCGCTGATGAGTTTGTGGCTGCAGAAAGCGCCGATGTCGGTGTGCCTGAGCCGATTGCCAGAATGGTAAATGTCGGGCGCACCGCCTATGTTTTCCGGATGTATGCGGATGAAGCGATGCGATTCTTTGAGCAATCATACAGCTTTGCACCGCCTAATGGTGGTCAGGCACTGCATTATACCCTGCACCGCCCGAAAGGCGTGGTGGGTGCTATTTCACCCTGGAACGTGCCGTTATTGTTGTTGGCTTTTAAAGTCGCACCCGCACTGGCTGCGGGTAATGCCGTGGTGGCCAAACCCTCGGAAGTGACGCCGCAGACAGCAACGCTGCTGGCTGAAGTGATCGAAGAGGCCGGATTACCGGCTGGGGCCTTCAATCTGGTGCATGGCTTTGGCAAAGATTCAGCGGGCGAGTACCTGACAGCGAATCCTGATGTGGAGGCATTCAGCTTTACCGGTGATACCCGTACCGGCGAGCTGATTATGACCAATGCTGCCCAGGGTATTCGTGATGTCTGTCTTGAGCTGGGGGGTAACAATGCAGCGCTGGTATTTGCCGATTGTGATCTTGATCAGGCGGTGGCAGGTACGCTGCGCTCGGCGTTTATGAATTGTGGTCAGATCTGCTTTTCCACTGAGCGGATATATGTGCACCGCTCTGTTTACAACGAGTTTATTGAGCGTCTGGCAAAGGCGGTCAATGCTATGAAGCTGGGTGCGCCAGAGGAAGCTGGTGTGCAGATGGGTCCATTGGTATCGCATCAGCATCGTGAAAAAGTTCTAGCGCTTCTAGCTACTGTTGAGCGCGATGGTGGTTCCTTTGTTACCGGCGGTGGCGTACCACGATTTGGTGATGCTAAAGACGAAGGCGCTTTCATCGAGCCAACTGTTGTAACCGGCTTGGGCGAAGATGCTGAGTTTGTGCGTACCGAAGTGTTTGGACCGGTTTGTCATGTGGCGCCTTTCGATAGCGAAGAGGAAGTGGTGGCCAAGGCCAATGACACTCGCTACGGCCTGGCAGCGGTTATCTGGAGTCAGAATTTATCCCTGGCACACCGGGTAGCGGCTCAGGTAAGAGCCGGCAATGTCTGGATCAACGACTGGCAGCTACGGGATATGAGAACCCCGATGGGCGGCGTAGGCGCATCCGGTATCGGTTATCAGGGCGGGCGAGAGTCGCTTGAATTCTTTACCGATCTGGTCAGTGTCACTGCCCGGATTAGCTAAAGGACTTGTTCGCAGGTCCCTTAAGTAACAGATCTTTGTTTAGTCGCTGTCGTTATTGATAACAGCGGACAGCGACCTGATTATTTCACCAGGAGAATAAAAATATGAAAATTGCAGTGACAGGCGGAGCAACAGGTATTGGTCGTGAGTTGGTAGGGCTGTATAAAAAACAGGGTGCGAGCGTGACTGTTTTTGATATTCTCGAGCCTGATTATGCGGTGGATCAGTATATCGCCATGAATCTTGCCAGCCCTGAGTCAATTGAGCGGGCCGTCGCACAGGCAGAGGGGCCCTTTGATGCCTTATGTAATGTAGCGGGGCTGCCACCGCGCGAAGGTAATGGGCCGTTGGGTTTGCGGGTGAACTTTCTGGGGACCCGGCAGTTTACCCAAGCGATGCTGAATAAACTCAGTGATGGCGCAGCTATCGTTAATGTGGCCTCTAAAGCCGGTGCTATGTGGCGCCAGAATAGTGATCAGGTTAAGCAACTGATGGCATTGCCCGCCGAAGCAGATAGCGAAGCTTTCTGTGAGCAAAATAAGATTGATGATACTCGCGCTTATAACCTATCTAAAGAGGCCGTAATTGTATGGACTATGGCTGAATGTGAAGCACTGCTGGCGAAAGGTATACGCATGAATACGGTAAGCCCTGCAGCGGTTGAGACCGGTATTCTGAAAGAATTTAAAGCCGCTTTTGGTGAAGCAACCCAGCGTAATATTAATCGGGTTGGCAGGGCGGGCAGCCCTGAAGAGATTGCCGAGGTTGTGTTGTTCCTTGCCTCAGCGCAGAGCAATTGGCTCAAAGGCATTGATATCTGCGTGGATGGTGGAATGGGGGCCTGTAATATAACCGATGCGCTAGAGCTGAATAGCTGTGTAGCCTGATTGTTATAGCGCAACAGATATCTGCCTGTACTGCGGTGCGGGCTTTTTTCTTGTTTCTTGAAGTGATCTGATTTGTTGGTATCCCGATGGCAAAATCGAACAGTTATAAGGGGGGTCGTAAAGCTGACAGTGGGAAGCAGTGGCAGCGTTTTCTGCCATTCCTGCTCTGGTGGGACCTGGTTACTCCGAAAACCCTGCAGGATGATTTTTTTGCCGGTTTAACTGGTGCTGTCATCGTGCTTCCTCAGGGGGTTGCTTATGCAATGATTGCCGGCTTGCCGCCAGAATTTGGATTGTATACGGCGATCATAACACCGGTGGTTGCCGCCTTATTTGGCTCCTCGCTGCATCTTATTTCCGGTCCGACGGCTGCCGTATCGATTGTCGTGATGAGCGTGGTCAGCTCCATGGTGCCGCCTGGGACTGCGGAATTTGTCGCCTACGCTCTGATACTGACGCTGATGACGGGATTGATTCAGCTGGTGCTGGGCCTGGTGCGTATGGGCTCACTGGTTAATTTCATTTCACATACTGTGGTTATCGGTTTTACTGCCGGAGCAGCAATTCTGATCGCTGCCAGTCAGTTTAAATACGTTTTAGGTGTAAGCCTGCCCGGCAGTGATGGACTGCTAGATACTTTTTATCAACTCAGTCTGCAGTTAGATCAGTTGAATTTATGGTCGGTGCTGATTGCGTTTTCGGTGTTGATCAGCACATTAATATTCAAATATGTTGCGCCAAAGTTGCCTGCAATGCTATTTGGGCTGCTCTTTAGTGGTCTGCTTTGCTGGTTGATTGACGGGGCAGATAAAGGTGTTGCATTGGTGGGAGAGCTTAACAATGGCTTACCCGAGCTGGTTATACCTTCCCTGTCTTTTGAGTTGATCCGGGACCTTGCACCGGGTGCTTTTGCGCTGGCTATTCTGGCGCTGATAGAGGCGGTTTCTATTGCCCGGGCTGTGGCGCTGCGATCCCACCAACGCATTGATGGTAATCAGGAGTTTATTGGCCAGGGTTTGTCGAATATTGTTGGTAGTCTATTTTCCTGTTATGCCGGTTCCGGCTCCTTTACCCGCACCGGTGCAAACTATGATTCGGGTGCCAAAACGCCGATGGCGGCGATATTTGCAGCTTTCATTTTGTTGCTCATTATCTTGTTGTTACCACAGGTAACCGCTTATCTTCCTTTGCCTGCGATGGCTGGATCAATCCTGCTGATCGCTTGGCGACTGATCGATTTTCATCATATTCGCCAGATACTCAGAATTTCACGGCAAGAGTCTGCTGTGCTGCTGGTGACATTTTTCTCGACCCTGTTTCTACATCTGGAGTTTGCGGTCTATGTGGGCGTAATCCTATCGTTGCTACTGTACCTCAAGCGGGTGTCTCAGCCGCAGGTCATTACGGTTGCCCCAAATCCGCAGGCAGAACGTCGTAACCTGCTTAATGTTGAGCGCTTGTCTTTACCTGAGTGCCCGCAACTTAAAATTCTGCGCTTGGATGGCTCTTTGTTTTTTGGCGCAGTCAGTCATGTGCAGTCTGAGTTGCACCGCCTCAGTGCAGACCCGGCTGCACCTGATAAGGTTCTGTTGTTATGTAAGGGGGTTAATTTCATCGATCTTGCCGGCGCTGAGATGTTGTTGCAGGAAGTAAAACGGCTGCAAAATCTCGGCGGTGGTCTATATATATGTTCGCTTAAAGTCCGGGTGAAAGCGCAGCTCGATGAATATTATATTGGTGCGATTGGGCCGCAACGTTTTTATAGCAGTCCGCAGACTGCTATCAGGGAGCTAAGCCAGGGGATGAACCAGAAAGGATGTATAAGTTGTTCAAATTGTATCTTTACCGAACAGAGAAACCTTCTGCCTGACGAAGATGCCTACAAAGACCTTATACATTGGGCTTGAGCCGCTAAACTAAGTGCCTGCTACATGCCCGTATTTCCATGTTATAAAGGATGCAGGGTGTTGTGTAGCGGGTGTGTTTTTCCGATTAAATTGTCATTTGTCTGGTTTAGCATAAAGCGACTTTTTGATTAGTTGGATCGATGCGGAAGCAACTTAGTAGCTCGAACGTAAATGTCGGTTCTGTGTCAATAGGAGCCGCAAACTAAAGCTAGGATAGGTTTACACAGCATCCGCTATTGGAGCTGAGGGTTGGCTGGTAGGGTACTATATTAGCGAACACTATAAGTCCGGATTTGGCACAAAGCGACCTCATGATGGTCTACCAGCCCTTGGGGGCCAATAGGTCGCTAACGCCACACAGCAGACGATGATGATCGGCTAGGGTCAGCCTCACCTTCAATCCACATTTCTCCATAGCGGACATCATGCCGGGGCTATCTGAGCTTCAGCTTTCGGCAGGACACGGCCAAGAGCTGTCATTCCAGGATTATATGGTGAATCATTGTGAAGCCAATTCAGTAACTCCGATTCCCGATATTACTGGGTAGACTGTGGATAACCTTACCCGTCACTTCAGGCCAATCAGTTCATAGATCTTGAGTGGCATATGCTTGCCCTTGACCTGAATCTCGACAGCAGGACCCACTGTGACCTGATCGATGACGCGCTCATAGGTGGCAGCACTCAGCAGAATCTGGTCGATACCTGCATGCTCCTGAATCCGTTTCGCCGTATTAACGTCGTCGCTAATGGCCGTGTATTCTATCCGGTCCTGGGTGCCGATCAGCCCCAGGACTGCCTCACCGACATGTATGCCAATACCGATGGAGAGCCGAAAGATCGGTGACAATTCGTCGTGCAGTGCCCGGATCGCCTGGCGTATCGCGAGGGCGGAGCGTATCGCCCGCAACACATGGTCTTGCTGGGGCACAGGTGCATTGAACCAGGCCATCACAGCATCGCCGAGGAACTTGTCGATGGTGCCTTCTTCGATCAGTACTGCGTTGGCCATCGCGGATAGATAGCGGTTAAGCAGAGTGACCAGATCCTCAGCATTCAGCTGTTCACTGATACTGGTAAAACCGTGGATGTCGGCGAACATAACTGTGATTTCGGCGCGTTGCCCACCCAGCTGCAAGTTCTCGGGGTCGAGATGTTCCAGAATTGCCGGTGAAACCATGTGCTGGAGGAGCTGATGCTCTGCTTCCATGCGTTTCTTTTCGGTAATGTCATCGACCACCATGGCGATGCCCTGGGTCTCGTTGGCAGCCTTCAGGCCTGAAATATTGAAGCGAAGGTGCACGGAACCGCGTTTTGGCAGTACCAGGCTCAGCTCTATGCCGATAACAGGTTCGTCTGTCTTGCGCACTCTGATCAGATAGGGCAGCAAAGAGCTGCCCAATGGCGGCAAAATGTCGACCAGATTCTGCCCAATCAGGTCGGAGCTGTCTCTAAGTCCCAGAATGCGTATGGCGGCACGATTGCACATCCTGATATTGCCATCAAGGTCGGCGGTCAGAACACCGCTGACGATGGAGGCAAAGACATTATCAAGCAGGTTTTTCAGCTCGGTGGTTTTGGTCAAGGAACGGTTTAGTTTCTGCTCCCGGTCCTGTAATTGACCCGCCATGCTATCAAAGGCGCGCGCCAGGTCTGCCAGCTCGCCCTGGCCGGGTCCGAGCCCTGTACGCGCCTCGAGATTACCAGCTTCCAGTCGTAAGGTGGCATCACGCAGTGCGTCCACAGAGCGCAGTATCAGTGCATTGGCGAACCACCAGGCCAGCGTCAGCGCAACCAGAGCCACCACAGCAAAGACCAGCAGATTGCGGGTAAACTTGTGATTGATATCGGCAAATGCAAGGTTCTTGGGCACGCCAATAGCCAGATAGACTTTGTAATCCTCCTCAGCATCCGTAACCTTGCTGTCCGAAATAAGGGCAACAGCAAAAAGGCTGATATCGCCGTTAAGGTTGGTAGTCTCGAAAGTTCCTGATCCCCGAGTGGACTGAATTAATTGAAACAGAGGTGTATCAGCAATCGACGTACCCGGCGCCTGCTGCGAAGGTGGATAATGCACCAGAATTTTCCCGTTCCGGTCGAGCAGTGAGAGAGAGGTGCCAGGGTAGAGCCCGGCTTCGCTGGCTTGCTTTTCCAGCCAGGCCAGGTCAAGTGCGGCATAAACGATACCCAGGGGGGTGCCCTCAGCATCGAATACCGGAGAGCCGAAGTTGACGGCTGCTTTACCGGTTATGCGGCCTATCTGGTACTCACCGATTGCGAATACGCCGGTGCGTAACGCGTCAATAGCATAGGAGCGGTCGGCCAGGTTGACGGGCCGGGTCATGCGCAGGGCGCTGCAGTAGATATCCCCTTCAAGGTCTGCAGCTCCCAGGTTGGTATAAAACGGATAGAGTCTAAGAAAGTCGGCAAACAGGGCGCTGCATGCTGCGCTATCCTGACGCTTGACTGCTGGCAGATAGGCCAGAGCGGCCAGCAACTGACGGGCCCCCTCGATGAATTGCTGCTGCTGGCCGACGGTCAGGCGTATGAGGCGCTGCATATCAGTCTGCACCGTCTCGGTAGCCGTTCGCCGGGCCTCAATGTTGGCGGTTACGATCAAAATAAAGGCAGGAATCACCGCGAGCGCAACAAGCAGCAGGAGCCGGCTGCGCAGTCCGCGAAACCACGCCTTCAGTCGAGCCATAGTGACTACTCCTCATGACACCGGATCATTCCGGATCTGATGACGGCTTCTCTGTCGCCATCTGCTCATTGCCTTAGCCAGAATGACGTTTCATATTCAAGAATATGAGCCGATGTCCGAACAGGAATTCAATCGGTTAGTTAGACATCCTTAGCGTCTAGAACAGCACATATCCTCTAAAAGAATAGATCAGACCAATGCCCGGGTGAGCTTTATTTCCATCGCCAACGGCTGGTCGGCTGCGAAGCGGATGAATATCAGGAACGGACGAGCGTTGCAGTCCGCCTGACGCCAAATGCCCGTAAGCAGGGTGGACCTACCGGAAGGCAGCCTGCAGACGCCGGAAGGAGAAACAGGCTCTAGTGCAACGTTGGCAGAAGCTGAACGCGTTGAGAATGCTTGCAAACAGGGACTCGCAACCCCTCTACAGAATATGATTCAGGGACCATGATCCCTATGCCTATCTGAAGGATGTGCTCAGTCGTCTGCCAACAAGAGCATGTAACCTCGACGCTATTTTTATGCTGGGCTGCACAGGCTGCACTGAAAGTTCTGTATGACCTGCCCAAGCAAACCCGTTCTGAAAAGCTGTCCGGGGTCTATCAACACCAGATTCTGTCGGCCCATGAGCCGCTGACTCGTGGCTTTGATGATCAGTTTGTGGCGCCACACTCGCGCAACGCGGATTTTCCGGTGAATTTCATTGCCAATCACACCGATCTGCATCTGCTTGCATCCTCTGAGCAGGCCGGCGCGTACCTGATGGCAAGCTCATGCCGGCGCCAGGTGTATGTTACCGGGCACCCTGAATACGAAGCGGAAACCCTGGCGCAGGAGTACTGGCGGGATGAGGATGCCGGGACTAATCCAAACATACCGGTAAATTATTTTCCGGGAGATGATCCTGAACAGAGCCCTGCTAATGCCTGGCGTAGTCACGGAAACCTGCTGTTCTCAAACTGGTTGAACTACTATGTTTACCAGATTACTCCGTATAAGCTTAACCAGCAGCAGGAAGACTAGACAAAGCTCGACTAGACAAAGCGCTACTAGTTAGCCCATCGATAACCCATCTTTGTAGCATGCAAAGCTGGGTTTTCTTTTTACTGCGCCGTCTTTCACACATTTGCATGTCCAATGGCTACAGATCGTTTAATAGTCCGCAGAGAATCTAAAAGACTTATTCAGTGGATCCATAGTGCAAATCCTTGATGTATATCGATGTTAAGCAAAGTCATTGAATTGCGGGTGTTCTGGTATTCGTTTATAGTTTAAAACGTCTATATCAGTAGTATGAGTGGCCAATATTCCCATGAATCAGTTCGATGACAAGCATATCCCACTATACAAACGCGTTGAGAATCATATTCTCAGCGACATCGATGAAGGCCGGCTAATTCCTGGTGATTTGATACCCTCTGAGCCGCAACTGGCATCTCAGTTGGGGGTGAGTCAGGGCACCGTTAAGAAAGCGATCGAAAACCTGGTTAACGAGAATCGCCTTTACCGTCATCAGGGTAAGGGCACCTATGTTTCGACCATCAATTTTAATAATAGCCTGTTCCGGTTTTTCTCCTATGGCGACGCCTCGGGTAAAGGCGTACGTATCCGTAAAGAGGTCAGTGAGCGCGCCTTGATGACGGGGCCTAAAAATATCTGTCAGCAGCTGGGCTATAAGCCTGACTCAGAGCTGCTTTATATTCAGCGTTGCGGTTATATTCAGGAGCTGCCAATCCTGGTAGAGCATTGCTGGTGGTGTCCGGAAATGGTGCCAGGCATGGAGAAGGAAGAGGTGCATATTCCCGATCTGATGTACGCCTTGGTGGTTGAAAAATATGAAGTCCCTGTGGTGCGTGCCGAGGAGACCTTGACTGCCGATATCGCTGATAAGCAGACCGCTCAGATTCTTGGGATTCCAGAGAAATCCCCGGTCGTGGTGTTGGTAAGACATACCTATAGCCGGCACAACAAGATGATTGAGTACCGTAAAGCCGTTGGCCGTGCGGATAAGTTCAGCTATAAGGCGGAAATTCGCTGATCACTTTTATACTTATTAATTGTTTTCCCTATTATCTGCCCGCATAGGCGGGCAGCCAGTCTGTTAGACATCTACCGCTCGTTAGTACGCATCGTTTGCCCATTCAGGCCGTAATTCGAGATTGATGATCTGTCATTTGCTGGCTATAGGCCAGTACCGCCTGGGTGCGATTATTCACACCAAATTTCCGCAATATTGAACACACATGCGCTTTGACGGTATTTGGGCTGATTTTCAGTTCATAAGCGATCTGCTTGTTCATTAAGCCTTTCATCAGCTCCCTCAAGACGCGTCGTTCCTTCCTGGATAACTCATTAACGGAAGTAGGTTTGTTATCCGTCGCTGGAGTGGCGTTTACCGGAAACCAGCATTTGCCGTTGGCTACTTTATGCAATGCATTAATTATGGTTTGTCTGGAGTCTTTACTGGAAATATTGCCTGCTACACCGTGACTGTGTAGTAGTTGGTTGCTGGTGTTCTGTTGATCGTGGCTGATTGTGACGGCTTTCAGTGCTGGCTGGGAGGCAAGTAACTCCCTGAACGGTTTCAGGGTTCTTCCCTTGAGTAAGGCCAGGTCCAGCAGCAACAGATCGATTTTTTGATGACCATTCAATTGGTTTCGTAGTTCAGACATGCTGATAGCTTCAGTGATCCTGATTTCGGGGTTTTGCTGATTGATAATCTGACGCATTGCCAGACGATCAAGTGGATACCGGTGGGCGATTACCGCTGATTGAAGGTGTTGCATCGTACAAGTCTCCTACGTCCTATGTTTCTTTCAAACGTTTCTGAACTGCTTCACATCACATGGGAATGCAGGTATAACTCATATATACGACTTATATGTATCCGCGTTATTCGTTTAATTGTCAAGTTTTGATGATGAATAAGTGTTGTGACGTGGTCATAAAGTTATAGAGCGTGAGTTTCATTTATGGATGGCCGGGTTGGATTTTGACTGGTTGACCTGTTCAGTATTTGTACTTGACAGATACCAAAAATTGACTAATATCATTTATGCCATCTAACACATGTATATGAGTTATATTTGTTGTTGCGATGCAATTACCTCACAAATACGAGGATGTAACGGATGTATAACAAGATATGTGTTGCCGTAGATGGGTCTGCGTTTTCTCAGGCTGCAGTAAAAGTCGCAGCGGAGTTGGCCAAGCGATTGGATTCACAACTGCTGGTAATTCATGTGATCCGGCCGATGAAGATCCCTGGTGAGCTACAGCGCTACATCAATGAAGATGACCTGACTAAAATCAGGAATGCAGCGCTGGAAGGCGTTGGTCAGGAAATAATCGCGAAAGCGGTTGAGATTGCCCAGAACTATATCACTGAGAAATTACAGACAGTAATTTTGAATGGTGATCCTGCCAGCTCAATCTTGAAGGAAGCCAAAAGACAGTCAGCAGACCTGATTGTTCTGGGCACCCGAGGGCTAGGGAGGGTGGAAGGTGCGTTTATAGGCAGTTTATCTCGAAAAGTCGTAAATATTTCCGAGATTAGTTTGCTGATTGTTAAATAGCGAATTAAGTCCTTTCAAGAAGTCCTTTCAATAAAAAAGGAAAGGATCATGACTTTAAATTTTCAGGAGGTTTTTTAAATCAATTTCACTGGTGTAAGTGTTTGTTAAGCCAAAAGACTTTCAATAATCACTTATAGCTGTAGCCCGAAACGAAAATAAAAATAGTCGTGATAGTTCTGACCATAAAACTGGTGACTAAGCGCAAGGGTGAATAATGATGTTAGAGTTTCTGCAATACCTCCCGGAAGTGTTTACTCCCTGGAATTTCACAATTCTGGTATTAGGTACCGTTGGTGGCCTGATACTGGGTGCTACGCCCGGCCTGAGTCCAACGATGGCCGTCGCGCTTTTAATCCCCTTTACCTTTCATATGGAGCCCGCTACCGGCTTGATTCTGCTCGGTGCTGCTTACACAGCGACCGTCGCGGGTGGTGCCGTCAGTGCTATTCTCCTGAGTATTCCCGGAGCCCCGGCGAATATAGCCACGACCCTCGATGGTAACCCGCTTGCCAAGCAGGGCAAGGCGACGGCCGCGTTGCACTACTGTTTTATATCTTCTTTTGTTGGTGGTGTGATTGGGGTACTCGTACTGATCTTTTTTACCCCAACGCTGTCTCAATGGGCACTCGGTTTCGGGCCTTCACACCTGTTTTGGGTAGCCATTCTTGGTGTTACTGTCATCGGTACACTTGGCACAGGTTCAGTGATTAAAGGCTTGTTCTCAGGTTTTGTTGGCTTATGGATTTCAACTATTGGTTATGACCCGGTATTGGGTGTGGAACGCTTTAATTACAGCGAGCATCTTGGCGGTGGCATCAACATTATCGCCGCGCTGGTCGGACTCTTTGCTATTCCGCAGGTGCTGTCGATGTTGACACCGCAGATGCTGCCTGGAGGCGTGAAGAAATTTGCGATGGAAAGTCAGAGCGTGATGACGTCTATCAAAGAAACGCTACAGCGCTGGAAAGCGTTGGTGGTGGGCAGCATCATCGGTGTGCTGGTTGGCTTGATTCCAGGGGCTGGTGGTCAGATTGCCGGTCTGGTGTCGTACGACCAAACCAAGAAAATGAGCCGCAATAAAGAGAAATTCGGTAAAGGCGAGCCTGCCGGTGTTATTGCTGCAGAATCGGCTAACAACGCCATGGTTGGACCTTCCCTGGTGCCATTGCTGACACTGAGTGTACCAGGATCACCAACGGCAGCGGTGCTACTGGGTGGCTTGCTGATACATGGTCTGTTCCCGGGACCTGCACTGTTTACTGAGCATGCAGCGGTGGTCTGGACCTTTATTGATTCGTTGCTGATTGGCCAGCTCCTGATGTGTGTCTTCGGTATCATGATCAGCCGTTATAGCCGCTTCGTAATGGATATTCCTGAATTTTACATGGCTGCTGCGATTACCGTACTGGCCGTATTCGGTACCTTCAGTGTGCAGAACAGCTTCTCAGATGTCTTCGTAATGATGACGCTGGGCATCGTGATGTACTTCGCTTCCAAAATTGGTTTCAGTCCTTCACCGGTTGTACTGGGCATTATTCTGGGACCTATTGCAGAAACTAACTTCCTGCAGGGGCAGATGATCGCCGAGGTTGGTGAAGGCTCGTTTAGCTACTTCTTCGGTGGTGCACTGAATATATCGCTGGTTGCCGTTGTTGTGCTGTCGATTGCGTACGCTGCTTACAGCGAACTCAAACTAAAAAAGCAGCAACGCACGGCTCAGCAGCAGAATGACGCTGCCTATGATGCTGAGAAAGAGGGAGTCTAATGATGTTAGCGAAACGTTTAACTGCCATTGGTGGCCTGGTACTCGCGCTGATCCTGCTGTTGCTGGGTAGCAATGTCGAATATGGAGAAGAGGCATATTTCTTCCCCAACCTGCTGGCGTACTTTCTATTAGCATTCGCGCTTATCCTGCTGATTTCTGATGCTGACCTGCTGGGCTGGCTGAAGGAGTCTGCCGACTTTATGTGGCGCTGGATGTTCGGCATTGTTGGCGAAGGTGACCCTTCTCGCTGGCCTGACGTTGTGCGTCTTATTCCGATGTTTATTATTATCTTCTGCTACCTGTATTTCGCAGATATTGTCGGACTTTACACTACGTCGTTTATAACTTTTTTACTGATTACTATCATTTATACACCGCATCGGCCCAGAAACCGTACGGTAATAAAAAATGTATTTATATCAGTCGCATTTATGGGTGCTATATATCTTATTTTCTCTGTTCTTTTACAACTACAAACCCCAACCGCCTGGCTTATGTAGCCAGCACAAAATTTAATGGATTAACTAAATAGCTCGAATAAAAATAAATTAAGTCATTCTTGACGAGGAGTAAGCTATGTTTAG
>JBALVQ010000093.1:0-20528 GCA_036960915.1 Amphritea sp. | reverse complement strand
TGTAGAGCGAATTGCCGGACACTGGGTGTAACAACTTTTAAGCTGAACAGAGCCTTGTAGATGCCTAGTTTTTTTAAGCTTCCTCGCCCTGATTCTTAAATTGGGGCGAGGGTTTCTGGAGTCACGAAGACTGGAATAGTTTTATTATTGAGTATGGACCAGGTGGTCATGTTAGCCGTGTATTGGTCTGCGTTGTTGCGGTTTAATGGGACCCTGTAATTTATCAAGCAGTCGATCTGTCTCTGCCTAAACAGACAATAAAAACACTGAACCCGAATATTTTATAAAGGCGCTTGATATTGTGCTACGTGCCCGATAACGACTGGACATTCAGCTCATATTAGAAAGTTACACAATGTAACGTAACGCCACTGATTGGCTTTCTGAAAAATCTGGCGTTGTATTTGACTCCATCTTCCTTGAACCTTGCCCCTTCGTTTAATGGAGGACCAGGGCTTGGCGAAAGATATAGCCAACTACTTAGCCAGATTTCCCAGAAACTCCAATCCCCTCATGAAAAATCCGGGTTAAAACCTAAACCGATTTATCTGTCTTTTCAGCTGCTCAGCTAACTGTTCCAGAGTGACACTCTGCGCACTGGATTGTTCAGCATCGTTTGCCAGTTTAATCGCCACATCGCGAATCGAAGTAATATTACTGTTGATTGACTCCGAAACCATATATTGCTGCTCTGCTGCACCGGCAATCTGAGTCGCCATATCATCCACCTGCAACATAGCTCCTATCGCATCGTCTAACCCTTTAAATGCACTTTCAGCCTGTTCAATACACTGCTGAGCTGATTTCTCACCCCGCTGCATCACGGTTACAGCGCCTTCGGAGTGCCGTTGCAATGCTTCGATTAGCTGCTGAATCTCTTCGGTAGATTTTCGGGTTATTGTCGCTAAACTGCGCACCTCATCAGCCACGACGGCGAACCCTCGCCCGGCATCTCCAGCCCTGGCAGCCTCAATTGCCGCATTCAACGCCAGCAGATTAGTCTGCTCAGAGATGCCATGAATTGTTTCAACTATTCGGTTAATGCCCTGACTTTGAAGCGCCAGTTGATCAATTACCTTAGCCGCCTCGGATATATCCGCTGTTAGCACATACACTGTGTCCTTATTGACGCGCATATTGCTGGAGCTTTTATTAACAGCATCTCGGGCCGACACTATCGCTTCAACCGCACTGCTGGCGCTTCGTGAAACCTCCTGAGAGTTGGCCGCCATCTCTGTTACCGCAGCGGCAACCTGATCCAACTCCTGACGCTGCTGAAGAATACCCGTATTCGTCGCGACCGATATCTCGGCACTCTGTTGTGAAGAGCGCTGTAGAGAGTCAACCTCACTCGCCACATCACGCACAATTTCATGGGTCTTATCAATAAACTGATCTATACCATTGGCCAGACAGCCAATTTCATCGCTGCGATCAAGCTTGAAGCGCATAGTCAGGTCGCCCTCCTGCGACGCCAACTGCATTACCTGATTGGCAACAGCCGACAAGCTTCGGGCAATGGCCCGCGCATTGAACACCGCTACCAACAAACCCAACAAGGCAATCACGACACCAACCAATGTCTGCCCTTTAAGACTATTGCTAAAAGCAGTATCCAGTTGCACCTGTGCAGCAGTAATCTGCGCCAAAGCTATCTGCTGAGGAATATCCACCACCAACAACCATTGGCTTGCTGTGCCATTAATCCGTAACGGTAATACCACCTGGAACCTTGCCTCATCACCTTCACCCTGATGTGATACGCCCTGCACTTTATCCACTGGGCCACTAAGCTGGCCTACCTGGCCAGACATATCTGAATACGCTGCTATTACTCCATTCTTGCTTAATATACGGACACTGCCACTGCCCTGATAAAGCTCAGCGTCCATCTTCTCAGCTTGCAACTGTAGAAATGTCAGTACGGTATCCACTCCAGCAACAGCGACTACCTTACCCTCATGATGTACTGCGGTTGTCATCGATGTGCCGAGAATTTTCTCACCGTGTGCTTCCCAGGTGTAAGGCTCGGCAATACAACTGGAACCACTCTCCAACGGACAGTAATACCATTCCGTTTGACGCGCCCCATTTTCAGTCAAACTCGGATTATAAATATCACCGTGCGCAATAGGCTCAACAGCCACTGAATCGTTGTCACTGCGGAACCAATAGGGGGCGAACTGCCCGTCACTGTTGGAATGCGTGGCGTTATCACGAAACTCATCATCCGCACCATCAACAGCGTTCGGCTCCCAGACTATAAACGCGCCAGCAATACTGTCCTGTCGACTGAGTATGTCTCCAACCTTTTGGCTAATATCAGCTCGGTGCAACAACGCTGGATTATTACTGGTTAACGCACTTTCCATGGAATCAGCCAGATAGCCTGCCAGGTTAATAGCTTCGTTAAGCTGTTGCTCTATATACCCCGCTTGCGTTTGTGCTTTAGCAAGCAGCAACTCTTCTACCAACCCATTGACGGTAGTGGCTACCTGTCCGTTCACAGCCTCCTGAGTCTGCTTGGCATAGAAGTAACTAACAGATATCACAGCGATCACGGCAAGCAATAAGCTACCACCGGTAATAGCCGCTATTTTTAAATACAGAGATTGATTCTTCATTATTATTTTCAACTCAGTCTGGCAATACACAGTTATCAAAAAGAAAAAAAACGCCTGAGAAGGCGTTTGATTGTGGTGATTAGGCTGGCGCTATTCAGGACCGATTATTAGCCCAGCTTATCCACCAGCGCTTTCAGGCTGCTTTTAAGACAACGGGCACCGTCCTCGGCAATAACTGTCACACCCGTTGGGAACCGCCCCAAAGCACGTCGAAAGCTCTTACATCAAAACTCATAGAATTCACCTGGAAATATTTTTTATTAGAATTAAATTAATTTACTATTTCAATTAACCACTACATCTAAACTTTATAAAGCAACGGCCACAATAAGAAAAGAAAACAGGACTACTATTTACTAATACTTTGATAAGGTTTTATTTATACAACTCTAAAAACATTAAGCTTGTATTTATAAATATTTAAATATATTTTTCAAATACATAATACTAAACAAACTCAAGAAGCTGCATTAACATTTCCAATACAACCCATACAGATAAACTATTTTCCAGAACAAACATTACTCTTTATATTAGCCGCTCAGTTCTAAGCTGATTAAGAAATAACTTATTGATTAGCGATAAGTGTATTTCGGCTATTTATAAATCAAAAAAATAATAAGGCACCTCGATGAAACTTACCTGGTTAGCACCTGCTGTGCTGCTGACAGCATCTGCTGTTCAGCGGCTGAACTATCCAGCACGATCACTTTCACTAATGACTACCGCTTTCATGGCATATCTCAAACCGCTGGCGACCCGGCCATGCAGGGTAGCATTGATGTCGCATTCGACAATGGAATTTATGCCGGCATCTGGGGCAGTAACGTCGACTTCGGTGACGATGCTAATCTGGAAATCGATTACTACGTAGGTTATGGCAATAACCTGACTGAGGATCTTAGCTACGCAGCAACCCTCCTCTATTTCCAGTATCCTGGTTACGAAGCTTTCGACGGCGACTATGCAGAAATCGAACTGCAGCTTTTCTACAAAGACTTCACCCTGACCTACGATTACGCAGATGATTATTTCAATCTTGGTGAAGACGGCCAGTACATCGCGGTAGATTACAGCACGGCTATGACTGAGCAGGTCAGCCTGGACCTGTATGCGGGTTACAGCTACGGAAATTACTGGGATGAGTTTGATATCGGAGATTACTCTGATTACTCCGTAGGCATCTCCGGCAGCGTTGCAGGACTAGACCTTTCAGCAGCCTATCTGTTCAATGACATCGATTCCGCCAATGAGATTGATTCAGGCGTTTTCAGAAATGATGACACCCTACTGCTGAGTGTTTCCCGCACGTTCTAATCCTTTACTCCCCTTCGGGATTAGAATAAAACAGCCAGTCATATGACTGGCTAATTACTGAAGATAGAGCCCTCACATTAAACTGAATGGTTCATTCCACCTAAAGCTAGTTATACGTCCATTATTAAAGAGCTTTGTATCAGTGTTTAGCCTATTTACTACACACAAGCACAACTGCATTCGAGCCTCTGAGGCGCTGTCGAATCTATCCGAATTCCCAGAAAAAAGACATAACCCTCAGCTTCAGAGATGGGTGGCTATGTGCCAAAAGGAGGCATGAGCATTCTGGTGATTCGCGCTTGGAGTCAACCTTTTTGATATCGTAAAGCGGACATATCAAACGCCCCACCCGGCACAGCGATCACTAAGTTCAAAAGGGAAAAGGACGGTTCCCGACCGCAGCAGTCCTATGGATAATCGTCAATGGAGTAAGAGGATATCCAGACCAACGTCCACTTCAGCAACGACAGGGGAACCAAATATGAATGGCCCGTGCCAATTACCGAAGGTGAAGTTAAGTGATAACAACCTAATAAATAAGTTGCTGGAGACTAGCAGTAGTCTTCAAAATCAAAGGCTTGACGATATCCGAACAGAGCCTGACTACCACCGGTATGCAAGAAGACGATGTTCTCGTCTTTGTCGAAATGCCCTTTACGGATCAGATCGATAAAGCCTGCCGCGCCTTTGGCGGAATACACCGGATCCAGCATAATAGATTCATGGCGGGCAAACAGTTTGATCGCTTCGATACCGCTTTCTGTCGGAATACCGTAGCCCTCACCCACATAATCGCAGTTGGCAACAACGTGTTCACGCTTAACGACACCCGGAATGCCCAGATGCTCAGCGGTTTTTTCTGCGAGACGGAATACGTTACCCTCTTGAAGTTCACGTGGGGCGCGAACACCAATACCTAAAACAGGGATTAGACTATTAGAAGCAACTAGGCCTGTTACCAGTCCCGCCTGAGTGCCAGCACTACCGGTGGCGTGAACCACGCGATCGACCTTAAGGCCCATATCATTGGCCTGTGTGAGAAGCTCCAGGGCCGCGTTTACATAACCCAAGGCACCAATAGGGTTGGAACCACCACCTGGAATGATATAGGGGGACTTACCTTCTGCGCGTAGCTTTTCGGCAACCTTTTCCATCGCTTGATTCATATCGGTATCAGCAGGATACTTGCTCAGCGATGCGCCAAACAACTGATCCAGCAGCACGTTGCCGTTATAGTTGTAATCAACATCTTTGCTACCAGTACGGTCTTCCAACAAGATATGGCACTCCATACCCATCTTGGTCGCAATTGCAGCCGTCTGACGGGCGTGGTTGGACTGGGTCGCGCCTTGCGTAATAATGGTATCAGCGCCCTGAGTGATCGCATCGCCCATCAGAAATTCCAGCTTACGGGTCTTGTTGCCGCCACCGGCCAAACCGGTGCAATCATCCCGTTTAATCCAGAGGTTAGGCCCTCCGAGAAGCTTGCTAAGATTCTTCATAGGCTCTAGTGGTGTTGCCAGATGTGCAAATTGTAAGCGGGGAAAGCGGGATAAATGCATCGTAATACTCCTGTTATTGTAATTGTACTTGTGCAGCTAGGGTTCTATACAAGTGATTCTGTTGAACTGAGATTTATCATAGGAGTTATCACCGACGGCTGACCAATGCTGTTTTCTGTACAACCTGGTACTTTTTGGCATACCCTAGATATAACGTTGCCTGCAGGGGTATATCCGGGGCATATCCGGGGCATATCCGGGGCCGGATAGAAACATTTCCGGGGATAAAAACAGGAGTTAAAATGGAACTAAAATGGCTTGAAGACTATCTGGCATTAAAGGAGTACGGAAGTTTTTCAAAAGCTGCTGACGCCCGGTTTGTAACACAACCCGCCTTCGGCCGTCGTATCCGAGCCTTGGAAAACTGGTTGGGAGTTGAGCTGGTCGATCGGCAGCAGTATCCCACAACACTGACACCCATGGGCGAAGAGTTTGTCAAAGAGGCCCAGCAGTGGGTTGAGCAGTTCTACAATACGCGTGCTCAGATGAGGGAACAACAGACCAGCTTCAAACGGATCGTCTTTGTCGCCCAGCACTCATTGACCGTTTCTTTTCTTCCCAGCTGGATAAAACCTTTACAGCCTTTGATTGATGATACCTGTATCCGGATCAATGCAGGTAACCTTCATGACTGCCTCGACACTCTTTTATCAGGCCAAGGAGATTTTCTGCTCTGCTATCATTCCCCCGAGATTTTCCCTCAGTTGGAGCGGGATGATGTGCTGAGTCTGCAGGTCGGGACTGATCAATTGATCCCGGTATCAGCCGTTGACGATAATGGGGCACCTTTGCATAAACCCCTTCCGGGTGAGCCTCTGAGACTTCTGCGCTATCCGGATGAGTCATTTTTAGGAAGACTGCTGCAACGGGACTGCTTTTCACGCTTAGATCCAACAATTCATTTCAAAACACAATGTGAAAATGCATTGGTAGAGGGGCTAAAAGCTTTGGCTGTTGAGGGTAACGGCCTGGCGTGGCTACCAGCACGTGTCATTGCACATGAGCTGCAACAAGGTCTACTGGTACGCATCAACGACCCTCTGCCATCATTAGAAATGAAAATCATGCTCTATCGCAAGAAAACCCCGCGACTGAAAGAGATCGATCTATTTTGGAACTATCTTAAAAATCTAGAAAATTCACAGGCCATCTGAAAGCAACTCAAATCACCAGCAACGTTAAATCGGCAGAGCCGTTACTCGTATCGCTCTGAATAAGAGCAATTTACTGTATTTGCTAGAAAGCGCTCAGATACCCTCCTGCAACATTCGCAGAAGGTCATCGTTACTGTGACAGTATAATGACCAACATCCCGTTACTTGAGGAACTCTGTAGCCATCTCAAGAGAAGTTTCCATAATGGCCTGTTCGCGGACCGAACAGGCGGCATGATGGTAATACAGGCGAATATCAAACTCGATATCCCAGCGTTCATCCCCAGCTCTACAGAGTTTCCCCTCCCTCAGGTCTGAAAGAATAGAGGACTTGGGCAGCCAGGCAAAACCGAGCCGTTCAACGACCATTGACTTAAGCATATGGGAAAATGCATTTTCGTAGCGGCGAGATAGGTAGCAATTGTGCTCCTTGTCCAGTATCAGCTGATCAACTGTTTTACCAAACAATGAATCATGGGTATAGGCCACGAAAGGTATAGGACTTTCAGGGCTCCCTGGCAAAGCAAAGGTAGGCTCTTGTGTATGCTTCCGTGGTACGGTAACCGGGATCAATGTATCTTTGCCAACCGTCGTGTAAGAAAATTTATTTTCATCAATTGGCAAGCTGACTTGTTCATTGGCATAGCAGAACATGTAATCAACATGGCCCTGGTTGAGCAGGTCAATGCAATCTGTGAGCTTTTCCGAAATCAAGCGTACATACACAGAATCTAAACGCTTCTCTAATCGCTTAGTCCATTTAAGAAACAGCGTTTGCGCGATCGAACTTTGCGCCGCAACTCTAATCTCGCTTTCACCGCTGGAACCCAATGCCCGCACAGCTTCACGAGCATTGTATAAACGCCTCAAAATAGCTTCAGCCTCTGCGACAAATGCCACGCCCTGAGGGGTGAGATCAAACGATGTGCTATCACGGTTAATTAGTGTCGTACCCAGCCACTCTTCCAGTGCTTTGATGCGGCGACTGAGAGCAGACTGAGTTACATGCCGCTCCAGTGCTGCAGCGGTAAAATTCTGCAAATTTGCAAGGCATACAAAGTCCTCAAGCAGCTTTATATCCACCAGACCTTCCTTTTAAATAAAATTTTTTAGTTATTGTTATCAACTGGATTAGCCGTATCTGAAAGACATCCGATCGCAGCAATTTTCGCAATAGCAATGACCACATAAATTCTGGGACAAACTGTCTTTTTAGCATGCACCAGCATGGTCAAGTAGTGCAAGCGGAATACCTTTTAGGCCAGTGTTCAGTTAAACCTGATTTACCCCCAAGCCATCAAAGCCTCCGTTTGATTCCTGTTTTCCACTTTCTAGGCCTCCTGCGCTATTCCCCGTTAAGCGCATTTTCAGGCGGGTAACTACTTTCCAGGGTTGGAAACATACGGGCTTGCCATTTTTGGAATGGGGTCAGTCTGAATGAGCATTAGCCAAAACTGAAAAATAATGAAGATACTAGGTGGCATGAGTAAGAACACAAATTCAGCTCATAAAGAAAATAAAAATAATGGAGATCCACATAATGAAAAAGAAATTCTTACGTACAGTTCTAGCTAGTGCCGTAGCCTTGGGTATGACTGCAGGTGCTGTTCAGGCAAAAGAAACCATTCGCGTATCCACCTACGTCAACGAGGCGGATATTCGTTATGACGGATTTAAAAAATTTGCGGAATTAGCCAGTCAAAAATCCAATGGCGATTTGGATATACAGATTTTCCCATCTTCTACCTTGCACGGTTGGAGTGAAGGTGTTGACGCGGTACAGGGAGGCGTCTCAGATGTCAGCTGGATCCCCGCTGATAAGCGTCTAGGCTGTTACCGCGTTACCTCTCTGTACCCAGCAGCAGTAAGTCTCGAAAATCAGATAGAACTGGATGCTGATTACGCTGATTTGATGCGTAGCGAATCCGCAAAAGTTGGTCTGGTACCTTTGTTCAATTCTAACTACTCCTATGATCAGGAATGGTGGTTCGAAGAACCTGTTAGTGATTTGAGTAATCTAGACGGAAAATTGGTTCGCTCCATCGGTCCGCTGGTCAGCAGTATGATCGAAGCATGGGGTGGTAAACCTGTTTTTGTTGCACCTAAAGAAGTATTCCAATCAGCTGAACGTGGCGTAGTTGATGGCATCAATATGGGAGTTGCAACCTACAGTTCCTGGAAGCTGTGGAATGTCATGCCGCACATGGTTAATGCCAATCTTTTCTACGGCAACATCATGTACATGATGAATAAAAACAAATTCGACTCACTCAGTAAAAGCAATCAAACCGCATTACTTGAAGCCGCAAAAGAAGCAGAAACCTGGTTAAAACCCCGCTATGAAGATTGGGTCGACCAACGTGTTGGCAACGCTGTGATGAAAGGTGGCGGCGCAGCTGTCTCTGTGTCTCAAGAAGATCGCCACACCATGATCAAACAGGCACAAGCTTCATGGAACAGTGAAGTCGATACTGCCTGTGGCAAACCTCTGGCTAACAAGGTTAGAGCTTTATTCGCTAAGCATGCTAACTAAGTAATTTTTGTAAAAAGAGGGTGTCAATATGCGACAGACATTGGCTCAACAACTGGAACGAATAGCACTGATACTGCTGTATTGCGGTGGTGTAATCGTCCTGATTCAGGCGGTTTGGATCAGTTATGGCGTATTCATGCGCTATGTACTTGGTAGCCCTGACGGTATGGTGACAGAGGCAACAGCGCTGATGCTGGTGCCTGTTGCATTCTTTGGACTGGCGTATGCGCTTAGCATAGATGCCTATCCAAAAGTTACCCTGCTGCGGGATTTACTGCCTCCGAAGGTTCAGGGAATCATCGATAGAGTCAATCTATTGATCATGGCACTGACAGGACTGTTTTTTAGTGTCGCCGCGTGTGAGGCGGCTTTTCGCGCTTTCCATTCGGGGGCAGCCTCGGAGATTTTACTCTGGCCGCGGTTCTATTTCTGGGTTCCCGTTGCTATTTCATTGGTAATTTTTACCCTGCTAGCACTTGTTCGCTTACTGAACTACGAACACCCATCTAGTCGGGTATTTACTGTACAGGAGGCCTCCTGATGGAATGGTACATTGTCGGTCTGGGTCTACTTGCACTGCTGATCCTGTTTATCTCGATTGGTCTTCCAATACCATTCGCACTTGCAGCAGCTTCTATACCGTTTCTGCTCAGTATTCAGTCGCTGTCTACATCACTGATAACCGCAGAGCTAAAACTCTGGGGGGTGTGGGTCGATTACATCCTGCTGTCAGTGCCGCTATTTGTGCTCTTAGGCGAACTCATAGGACGATCGGCGATCGGTCCTAATCTTTACTGGTTTATGCACAGTAAAGTTCCCATCCGAGGCTCTGCGGCATACGGTAGTATTGGTGCCTGCGCGGGCTTCGGAGCTGTCTGCGGATCCAGTATGGTAGGCTCGCTAACCATTGGCGGGGTTGCCCTTCCTGAGATGCTTAAACTTGGATATAGCAAACGTCTGTCCAGTGGTGTTTTGGCGGCAGGAGGTACGCTCAGCGTATTGATCCCGCCCAGTCTGATCCTGTTGTTTTACGGCATCGTGACCGATCAATCAATTGGCGACTTGTTTATTGCCGGAGTCGTTCCAGGCATCATTTTAGTATCGTTCTTTATTATAATCGTCGGTGTCTGGGGCTGGTTGCGCCCCCAAGATGTTCCGGAGCGCGATAACACTAATCCAATTCCCTGGGGATTGGCGATGAGCGCCATTCTGCCGGTTATCTTTATCGGTCTGATCATCACTGTTTCGATCTATACCGGTATTGCGACCCCGACCGAAGCGGCTAGCATATCCTGTGTCGCCACCATGATTATGGCCTTTACCGTCGGTGGTTTGCGCTGGGACGGCTTTCTCGGCGCGATTCGTGCCACCATGAAAACCATGGGCTACCTCGGCCTACTGCTATCGGCCGGTGTGTTGTTCGGCTTTGTGATGACTTATTATCGCGTGCCACAGCAGTTCACTGAAATGTTCAGTGCCATGGCCCTGTCGCCGTACTTAGTGCTGGCTGTAATCGTCGTATTTTACGTCATCCTTGGCATGTTCCTGGAGCCTGTCTCCATGACTTTCATCACCCTGCCGACGCTGTACCCGCTGGTGGCAGCGTCCGGTTTCGATCTGATCTGGTTCGGGGTGATATATACCATCACCATGGAACTCGCAGTGCTTACCCCGCCGGTGGGTCTCAACTTATACGTCATACAGGCCCTGGCCCGAAAAGAGATCACGATCATTGACGTCATTATCGGCTGCCTGCCTTTCATTGGTTCCCTGATCGTTCTATTAGGGTTGATGGTAATGATTCCGGACATAGCCCTTTGGCTACCGAGCATAATGGATTAGGAGATAAATTATGGGATGTATTAGAGCTGGAAATGGGCCGGTATTAGTCTTAGTTCATGGGTTCTTAAGCGGATTTTCTTACTGGGAAAAGCAAATCGAGAGTTTGAGCACACATTTTGAAGTGATTGCCATGGATCATCCTGGTTATGGCGGGGAAACACAAGAAACAGGGTCGGACAAGGTTGCCGACTTCGCCGCTAATATACTCAAAGAGCTGGACGCACTGGGAGTGAATAACTTTCATCTGCTCGGCCACTCGATGGGCGGTATGATCGCGCAGGAAATAGCCCTTCAGGCCCCTGATAGAGTCAATCGCCTTGTACTCTACGGTACCGGTCCGATGGGGGATCTGCCCGGTCGTTTCGAACCGCTGGAAGACAGCATGGTAAAAGTCCAGAAAGATGGGACAGAGGAGGCAAAATACTACACGGTCGCGAGTTGGTTCAAAAAAGGTACAGAAGATCCCAGTTTCGAATCAGGTATGGAGATGGCCAAAGGCGTTTCCCTGCAAACGTTTATCAACGGGTTGCGCGCCATGGCGGGCTGGAGTGCCATGGGGCGGCTGGATCAGATCCAATCCCAGACGTTGGTGGTCTGGGGGGATCTCGATCGCAGCTATACCTGGCAGCAGCAGCCCTATACTCTGTGGCAGGAAATAAAGAATGCTAGTCTAGCGGTCATACCAGGCTGTTCGCACAATGCGCATCTGGAAAACCCGCAGCTGTTTAATCAGCTGCTGTTCGATTTTCTGACTCAGGATTGATATTTCGATCTGGAAAAGGGTTTATTAGGTAAAGATTGGCGTCGGGGTAAGAATTTTCTGTAATGGATTCTGCCCCGACTCACAGCGAGATTCTAATGCTTCCCGGTCTTTAATATATCCTTAATATCAACACTAGTTGCTTATTCCCCATCACTCCGGCCACTCAGGAATGAGGGCCAAGTTGGGAAATTCTGACCACTCCTTACCAAGCATTGTCTCTACTCGTGATGGGTACTGCATCAGCTCTTCGTCTAAATTAACTTGCCTCCTTATTTTTGGTCTGACAAATATCTATTTAAGTCTACTTTTAGCACATAGCTACCCAACTCTGACGTCCTGGTCGATGTCCGCTTTGGAGAATTCTGGTCGATGGGAGAGAGCCCTGGACGGTCGAGCTTTAATGACCGTTGTGTGGCGAAACGGCCCATCCCTGCCCTCCACTGCGGTGTCCGCTTTGAATATTCCGGCTATCTGATTGTGACTCCTTAAAAGCCGCCCCGAATCTCCTCCGTGTCAGTAAGCGATTGTTAGACCCAATCCAGTCTAACTACCTCTATAACCAATGATGGAGGTATATCATGTCTACAGTAATAGGCCTTTCCGCTCGGCAACCATGGAACAAAGGTAAACTGGTTGGCCAGAAGAGGCCGCTAAAACTCAGAGAAATCTGGGCAATCCGGATCAGGTTGCAGATCAACCTGTAACACCGTGAATTGGCGATATTTAACCTGGCAATCGATAGCAAACTACGGGCTTGTGACTTAGTAAATCTGCGGGTACGCGATATTGCTAATGGCTCAGCAATTCAATCGCGAGCTATGCTATTGCAGCAGAAAACTCAAACGCCTGTACGCTTTGAACTGATGGAGCAGACCCGAGAAGCACTGTCAAAGTGGCTCCAGGTATCTGGTGCCAACAACAACGATTACCTTTTCCCTAACCGCACAGACAGATCCAATCATATTACAACGCGGCAATATGCTCGTATTGTTAAACGTTGGGTAACAAGTATTGGGCTTGAGGCTTCTGCATACGGTACGCATTCGATGCGGCGAACGAAGCCTGCGTTAATCTACAAGCGCACGAAAAATCTGCGAGCAGTTCAATTACTACTAGGACATACCAAGCTTGAGAGCACAGTACGTTATTGTGCGCAGTAAGTTGTTATGTTCAGCGATGGCTCCAGTCGGTTGACCCCATCGGGGGCGGGCTCGTTGTAACTCGACATAATATTCTTGTCGCTGTGGAGGCCCCCGGTTAAGAACCGGCATTTGTGGCCTTCCCAGCGTCACAGCGAGTGCAGCCACTCGAGCAACGTTTTGTCTCGCTTCCAGGCCGATATATGAGGGAGCGGGGAGCCGCCTGCGACTTTCTCAAGCGCCTTTCGTTTCATCTCGAGATTAGCGCGCGCGTAAATCTGCGTCGTTTTTACATCCACATGGCCGAGGAAGTCGCGGATGATCTCAAGCGAGACGCCGGCCTGCAATAAGTGCATACCCTTTGTGTGGCGCAGGCAATGTGGGCTCACCGGTTGAGTGAAGCCCGGATGGACGCTACGTACCGGCTCGACATACTTTTGCAGGATGTAGCGCACGCCCGAGCGCGATAATCGTCCGCCCCGACGATTCTGGAAGAGAGGTTGATCGAAGTGTTCTGGGTGATCCAAGCCGGTGTCGCGCAGATGGTCGCGGAGGATTCCTACCGTCGCGTCCATCAAAGGTACAGCCCGCATCTTCCGGCCCTTGCCCATGAGACGGACCTGTGCGGGCGAGTCCAGACGTACATCGCCAGCGGTCAAATCGATCAACTCCTGCACGCGCGCGCCGGTGTCGTAGAGTACGCTCAGCAAAACGGCGTCTCTGCGACCGAAGGGTGTACGCTGATCGGGACGCGCGAGGATCTCTGCGAGGTACTCCTTGGAGAGATATCCCACGACCGGGCGCGCATGGCGCCGCAGGGGAATGGCCAGGATCTGCTGGCACTGCAGCAGGCGCTCGGGCACCTCCGACTGGACATAGCGGAAGAAGGCATGCAACGCTGCGAGGCGATGATTCTGCGTGGGGATCGAGCAGTGCCTGTCGTGGGCGAGATGTTCGAGGAACGCCTCCACAAGCGGCGCGTCGATCTGTGGAAGGGACAATCGTTCCAGCGCAATCCCGCGGACATCGCGACAGAATCGCAGCAGAAGCGTGAACACATCACGGTAGGCTTTGATGGTGTTGGGGCTCAGGTTGCGTTGAGCGGCCAGGTGATGGGTCAGGTAATAGGTCAGATGGACAGACAAGTCGGTCGGCTTCATGACATGCACCTCCGGGGGATGACATCGCCGAACGCGGCGTTGACGCGCACCGCGACCTCCGGGAAGAACTCGGCAGTGAGATGCAGATAATGCTGCGTGCCTGCGAGCGACTGATGTCCCAGATAAGTCGCCAGCACCGGCAGCTTGGCGTCGAGGTCTGCGCCCTCGCGGTACCAGCGCAGCAGACAATGGACGGCGAAGGTGTGCCTCAGGTCGTGGACGCGCGGTCCCTTGCTTCGACCGGCATGCGGGATGGCGCACTGGAGCAGCAGTTGGCGGAATAGGTGATAGGCCGTTTGAATCGCCCAGGGCCCACCGTGGTGCGAGGGAAAGAAGAACGCATCGGGTGGACGACGGGCTTCGAAGTCAGCGGCGTACTTTTGCAAGCGCATCACCAACGACAACGCGGGGGGAACCAGACGGTCCTTGCCAAACTTGCCCTGGCGCACCGTCAGGATGCCTCGATTGAGGTCAACGTCGGCGACGCGTAGGTGCAATACCTCGCTCAGCCGGAAGCCGCAGCCGTACAGAAGGCGAAAGACTTCCGGCATGACGAGGTGGCGCAGTGGGGAGCGTGCCGTCGGTGTGAGTTGGTCGACCGCATCTAGCAGTTGCTCAACCTCTGCATGGGTCAGGATACGCGGTGAAAACATCGCAGCGTTCTTTGTCCCCAACGAGCGGTCGGGAACATCGGCTGAATAGCCCTGGCGGCACATAAACTTGGCGAACTGGCGAACGACTGAGATCCGGAGTTTCTGTGTGACCGCGCTCTCGTGGGGCTGCTTGGCGAGCCACTTTCGTGTGATGGACCAAGGTAGCTCATTGCATTGCAGCGCTTCATCGCACAAGAGGCGATCAAAATGCCGCAGCACACGGGTCCCCTCGCTATATCGGTAGCCACATGCCTGTTTTTCCTCAATAAACTGCGCCATGACAGGGGCAAGATGGCTTTGGAACGTAGGCGACAGGTGCTGAATAAGCTTAATCGACATGGTCCACCTCCTCGGTGTCCAACCCGGCGCCGCGCAGGGCTTCGACATCGGCTTTCGCGTAGATCAACGTCGATGCAATCGTGGCGTGACCGAGGATCTCGGAGATGACGTGAAAAGGCGTTTCCGCCTGGAGCAGCCGTGTTGCCAGGGTATGGCGCAGTGAATGGAGCCCTTGGTGTTGTTTGGAAGAAAAGCGGATCCCTGCAAGCTCTTTCCAGTATTTGACGATGTAGGAGAGGTGAGTATTCTCGCCGAACGGCGCGAAAGGTGGGTTCAATTTGACGAACACCTCGCGGTGGGTTGTCTGAGGGCGACCCGATTTGAGATAGTCAATCAACGCCTCGCCCACTTCCCCGGTCAGCGGCAATTGCAGCGGCGTGCCAGTCTTCGTTTGGGTCATCTCGATGGTGTCTGCGTCCCAATTGAGGTTATCGAGCGTGAGCGTTCGGATGTCCCCCAAGCGCAGTCCCAGGCGACAGGCGAGCAAGAGAATCGCGTAGTCGCGCTTCCCTTTCGGCGAACTGCGGTCAACGGCGTTAAGGAGCATGACAACTAGTTCGGGGTCCCAGACCGAGGGGATGCTGGCATCCCGGGGTACCCGGATCGTTGGCAACACATGACTGAGATCGCCGTGCAGGATCCCTCGCAGGGTCAGGAACTGCAAAAACGACCGAACATCGGAGACGATCCTGGAGACGGTTTTGGGTTTCAGATGAGGACGGAACGTGACGAACGCAAGCAGATCATCAGGCTGTATCTGGTCCAGAGTCTTGACGTCCCTTGATCCGAGGAAATCGAGAAGAACCGCAATCTCTCGGATCCGGAGGTTAAGGGTCGAGGGCCGGAGATAGCGACGATCCCTGCAGTACTGCTCGTAGTCACGCAGCGGCTTCTTCATTGCGGGCGGGATCTCGACCTTTTGCGTATCGGTGCGGGATCGCTCAATGCGGCCATCACGTGCGAACTCTCCGAGTACCTTGATCCCGAACACGACGTGTCGCCGCCATCCGTCTTTGGGTGCGATGGTCTCGCCGTTGGGGATTCGATACGCTTGGACAAAGTGTGCCGCCAGCTCCTCTGAGTACTCGACTCCCCGATTACTCTGGCGAGAGAACGCTACGAAATGCCGCCAGATTGTTTGGTACCGCCTCAGCGATCGTCTGCTGTAGCGGAGCTTCTCGAGCTGGGCAAGGGCGTTGGCAACCAGCTGATCCAGCGCAAGGGCGTACGTAACTTGGTGGTGGGATTGATTCATGATCGATCTCCTCGCAAAGGCGACCCGGATGGCCGCCCCAGAGCTCAATCATCAAAATATTATGTGCAGTGATCAAACGCGAGCGCGTGCGATACCAGACATTTAGCCAGCTAACTCTACATAACGACCTACTGCGCACAATAACGTAAATGTGCAGCTGCACATTTACGTTACCTAGGTATCGATGTTGATAATGCTCTGGAAATAGCAGAGCAGACAGAGGTGTAATAGCTTAGGCAGAGCGACATGGAAGGTCGCTTTTGCCATAAGCGACCATTGGGGGCTATGAGAGATATCCTGGACTGATTTGGTCGCTCTACGGCCAACTCTGGAATTTCCTTTATATTGTTTCTTATCTATCGCGTGGTAATGCTTGTAGCCCTACCAATCATTTGAGTACGATACGCAGCTGTAACGTTGAAATATTCTGATCCGAGATTAAGGGCGTTTTGATGTCTCTAGAGCAGTTAAGACAACACCTTAGAACAAAAGAACACAAAGAGCTGATCGATGAGATAGCAGACCTGTACAAGAAATTCGATAGCGTTAAAAGCTATTATCAAGCTTCGATTTTTAATGATCAAGGTGGCTTGATCAATACAAGAAAATCATTGAAGCTGAATTTTTCCCAAAATCACAATATGCCGATCCGCCCTGTCGCCTTTCTGTGGCTAAGAAAGCTATCTCGGATTACAAAAAAACATCCTCTTCTGATACAAATTTAGCAGACATTATGTTTTTCTATGTTGAATGCGGGGTTGAGTTTACTAATACATATGGGGATATTAATGAGCGGTTTTATAGCAGTATGGAATCCGTATACATCTCCGTATGTGAGTTCATCGTAAAGAGCAATCAAGAAAACAATTTTCAAGAGCGGGCACTAAATATTGTTACCGATACTTCTGGGTGTGGGTGGGGCTTTCATGAAGCCCTTGTTGAAACATATTATGAGTATTTCGATGATTTAGACGAAGATTAGTATCATCCGATATCTGAGCTTCAGATCAGATCAGTTCAGTTCATAAATGACTCCTTCACGCCCTGAGCCAGGCACATCTTGCGTTCCTTTTCCAGGGGGTGTTGAGTGGCCAGCTACACACAAACTTACAATCTCGCACTAAGGTGAGTATGGAAATATTTCAGTTAAAAAGCTCATCAGTATCAATTAGTGGTGATTATTATCAAATCATTTTCGACGATGACTTTGATAATATTGATGGACCTTATTTTTTGGTTCAATGTGACTTCGAATTTCCGAGCAAGGAATGCTACATCGAATGTAATAACAAGAAGCTGATAGGCCATTATTTAGTTCACTGTGTTGATATTGATGACCGAGCTTTCACTATTAGATATGGCCCTAGTGATAAATTTGTTGTTCGAATTGAATATCAAGCAACTAATAAAGAGCAAAATGAGCTTGTTGGTGCAGCAATAGCGATGTTTGACAAGGTGAATATCACTAACTAAACAGGTGCAAAAAAAGAAATGACCAGGATGTTAAAAAGCCATATTGTCACTGATCGGTGAGTGACTGTTCTGTGTCATTTGCAGAAGTACAGCAGGTCAAATTGGAAAGACCGCTATATGGCGAAAACGAAAGTTCAGCATTTCAAGCTAGAAAGACCGCTCTGTTGCCACAAGAGCAGTCACTTCATAGGTAAACATATGCTGACTGAAAGCAAGTCGGTTCAGGCTGCTTTACACAGGGGTGTTAACAACCCTATCCAATACTCAACTCACCCTAAATGAGCCAGATAAGGCCTGCAGCTGGCTCGCCAGCTGTGCCTGCTCCTGTGCAGCAACGGCAATTTGACTGCCGCCTTCGATTCCATGAGCCGCTAGCTCGCTTATGCTTTTTGTATTCTCTGCCATCTCGGTGGTTACCGACACCTGCTCTTCTGCTGCCGTAGCAATTTGAAGGCACATATTGTTAATCAGGGTGATTTTTTCTTGAATTACAATCAGCTTTTGCTCCAGGATACGGGTTTGATCAACTGATCTGCTCGCATCTGTTGCGCATACATCCATCGTGCTGGATACCACGCCTGCACTGGTTTGAAAGTTACCAACGATCCTTTCAATATCCGCTGTTGATCTCTGGGTTCTTTGTGCCAGAGTACGCACTTCATCAGCAACAACGGCAAATCCCCGCCCCTGCTCACCTGCTCGTGCCGCTTCAATTGCAGCATTTAGGGCCAATAAATTGGTTTGTTCCGCCACATTCTTAATCACATCGACAACAGAAGATATCTCATTGCTATCCTCTTTTAGCTGGGTAATAGCCTGGCTGGCCTGCTCCATATCTGTTGCCAGGTTATTCATACACTCTACCGTCTTCATGACTATACTCACACCATCGACGGTGAGGCTATCCACTTGACTAGCGGCATCGGAGGTTGTCATCGTACTGGTTGCAACTTCCTGAGCTGTCGCAGACATCTCCTCGGTTGCACTGGCAACCTGAGTTGTTTCATCACGCTGTCGATCCAGGCGTTGTAAGTTACCCTCTACTGTAGCTAAGGTTTCCTCTGCAACAGCCGCTAACTGTATACTGCCTTTATCGATATCTTTGATCGCAGCCTCAAATATTGCCATCATTTCATTGAAGCGTTCCGCGCTTAGCCCTAACTCATCCTTTGTGATTATCTCAGCCCGAACAGACAAATTCTTGGTTCGTCCCGATTCATCAATGACATCAACCAGTGCCTTTAACTGCGCAGTCAGCAGTCTGACCGTGTATACGCCCATCAACAATACCAGAATCAAGACCACCAGAGTCGTGGTAACAGACTGGATAATGGACTGATTTGCGGAGGTCTGCTGTGCCGCTGTCAATCGTAAGAGATCACTTGATAGTCGATCCTCTACCAGTTTGAGCTGATTAATACGGCTTGTTGCTTGCTGGAACCAGGTCGCCACATCAATACCAAAACCTCCGGCGGATGCATGTTTGAAAGCAGTTAAGCGCATCTTCTCTACCTGATTCACTGCATCGTGGCTCATCGTCTGAGTATAAAACCGTTGTTGCTCAGGAACCGAGGCCTTGCTGAAGTTATCCAGATAGGTGGACTGCTCGGTAACCAGTTGGATAAAACGCTTGTACATTCCCGGCGCAAACTGATCAGCACTAAATGTGCCGCTCAACACTGCTCTTTCGATACCGGCTCGCTCTTTCCCCTGCAGAAAGTTGTAATAGGCCTGTAACTGGTTAGCAACTACACCATTTTTTGCAATATGAGCTACCTTGGTGCTAACAGAGAGAAGAAGGCTATTAAGATGAGTGTAGTAACCAAGCGCCTCTTTCAATGTGATCTCTTGCTTATCCACCTGGCTGCGGATTTGACTTAACAGACTTAGCTGCCTGGTGATATCCTCCTGAACAACAGCTACTTCTCTACTGTCTAGTTCATCCGTTGAACGCTGGAGGAAACTTAAGCGCGACTTGTAAACCTGAGTGGTTTCGGCCCGCTGTTTAAGCAGCAGGTCACCAAACTTAACCCCTTTGGAGCCTAGAAAGCCTGCCGTGATACCACGTTCTTTTTGTAGCTCATGAACCAAAAGGCTGTTTTGAGCCGTGAGCTTGACCAGAGGTTCGATAATTGCAGCACTTCTGCTCTGGTTAAAGTCTTCGACAATATTTATTCCAGCAAAATAAATCAGTCCCAAAAAGACTGGTAGCAGCAACAGTAGTATTTTCTGCCTAAACATTAGACGCTTAATGAAATTCATTGCTTAGCCCCACACAAATTTAAATGTAATAAACCCAAAGAAGAGGTAGTCAATAATATGGGATAACAACTACCAATTAATTGACATTAAGCAACACGATTCAAGCTGGCATATCAACTATGCTGGATGTATTAAGGTAAGTCTTACATGGACGCTTCTATCAAGGCAGATTACCGTCAGGTTTTTTTTGTTTCAGTACAGCCAGCTGGTTAGGGAACCTGCGAATAAGTCTAATGCTTTCTCTGCGGGCTATAGAACGGCCAGTACCCAGAGGGCATGCCAATGTGCGAAAGACAGTGCAGTGAAATGTCTAGACCTTTTCAAACTGGCTGACAAAGCAGGTGGCCGTTATAGAGCCCGCCCTCATTTTCTTTTAAAGAAGGGGGCTTCCAGAGCGCCCCGATATCTGTGTTAACGATTTTCGTCCGGCAGGCGTTCCTGAGACAACCAGTA
>JBALVQ010000092.1:0-20674 GCA_036960915.1 Amphritea sp. | reverse complement strand
CGCTCATGGACATCCATGTCCCCGCGACATACCGTACATCCTATACATAACTGAGTGCCGCTGATCGCTTTTCTGAAAAATCTGGCTAAGCAGTTGGTTTGATCTTTCGCAAAGCCCTGATTGTTCCAAGGCTCAAGGAAGATCGAGCCAAATGCAACGCCAGATTTTTCAGAAACTCCAAACCTTCACGAAACATCCGGGCTCGCCTCAGTTAATCGGCATTATTGGTGTCAGTTTTCGTTAGCGGGGCGGTTAAGGGGGAAGTTGAGGGGCTAGCTATCTGTTTCAGCTTTGAATCGCTCCGATAGGGAACTTGACTACTGGGCACCAATTTTGATGCCGGTTTGACATGGCCGGGTTGGTCATCAAAAAAGATATGTGGCTTCAAGGCACTCAGTACCTGGTCTTTGCTCATGCCACCGAGAAAAAACGCCTGATCGACAAATACATCCCATTTTCGCAGGGTTTTAATAATGCGCATGTGAGCTGGGCCATTGCGTGCCGTTACGATCGATAAACTTAGTGGGGAACTGTCGATTCCCAGCTGTCGATTAATTTTCGATAATACCCGGATAAGCTTGGCAAATGGCCCATCCTTGAGGGCGATGTCTTCGTTTATTGATTCATTTTCCTGAAAGCGATCCAGGCCCTCGGTTTTATAGATATATTCAGATTCATCGGAGAAAATTACCGCATCGGCATCAAAGGCGATACGGATCTTGTCTTTATCCGGGCTGTAGCTTTTGGGTGGATCATAGATCAAAGCAGCGGCACAATCTTCGGTATCAATCGCAACTTGCGCATCTTCCTCATGGCGGGTTAATAGCAGATCGACACTGTAGGCTTTTAGAAAGGGCGCCAGTGATTCGCCTCCCGAGAACGCCGAACGGGTAATATCAAGGCCATAGTGATTAATCGCCTTTAACACGCGCAAGCCGGTATCTGGACTGTTTTTTGACATCACAACGACTTCTACCAGGCGCTCATCCGAGAGCTTATTCAAGCCGAGCAGCGCTTCCACCAAATGAAAAGCAGTGCCCTTTTCGAGCAGAGTGTTTTCATTTTCTTGCTGGTAGGTACGATAGGCAGCCACGCTGTCGTTCTGATAGATGCTGTCTTCATGCTCCAGATCGAACAGTGCCCGACTGGAAACACCGATAACCAGTGCCTGACTGAGGTCGATAGACATAGTAATTCCTGCTATTCAGATCGATTAAAGCGAGTCTAAACTGAACCGCCACAAGTGTATAGCGGTAGCAGGGAAGTAATCGAGTTGTTTAAAAAATGAACAATTTAGTGTATGATTTTCTGCTCTCTTTTCGGTGGTATCAGTCTCCAGATGGTAAAATTCACAACTAAAACCTCGCTATATAAAACCCTGTTAATGGCATTCGTCGGTTGCTTATTGTTTCCCGTCTTAATGGTACTGCTGCTAAGAGTTGTCGACCCTTCGATCTGGATGTGGCAACTGCATCGACAGATTTCACCACCAGTTTCCTATCCTGACAAGATAAAGCACAGTTGGGTGCCAATAGAGAATATTTCACAGCATATGCAGCTCGCAGTGATCGCCTCGGAAGATCAGAAGTTCCCTGAGCACTGGGGCTTTGATATCGAGTCCATCAACAAAGCATTGCAAGGTAACGGTAAGGGTAAGCGTATTCGCGGTGCCAGTACGCTTAGCCAGCAAACGGCTAAAAATCTGTTTCTTTGGCCGGCAAAAAGTTACCTGCGCAAAGGCGTTGAAGCAGGCTTCACCGTGCTGTTGGAAGCCTTATGGGATAAGCAGAGAATTCTTGAGGTGTATCTGAATATCGTCGAGTTCGGCCCCGGAATTTATGGTGTTGAAGCCGCGAGTAAACACTATTTCGGCACCAGCGCGAAAAGGCTTTCATCAATCCAGGCGGCCCGCCTGGCTGCGGTATTACCTAATCCGTATCGCTTTAATGCAGGCAAACCCAGTGGTTATATCTGGAAGCGCAGCTTCTGGATTAAGAAACAAATGAGACAGTTGGGTTCCGAACATCTGACGCCACTGTACTAGTTCAGTGGTCCCCTGGGATGATTGTTAGTAGTAGCGCTAAGGCGCGCTACTTTTTAATCCCCGCGGTTGCTGTTAGATACGCGTCATGGCCGTAGTGGGGTGAATAATTTAATCATTATGCAGCCTCCCTGCTGCTCAATGATCATCACGACTAAAGACGAAACCAGTCAATTAACGCTGGTACGTCATCAAGCTCTTTCAATGCGTCATGATCAATCAACATTGAGTCGGCCAAGCTTCTTTGCTTGAAATCTTTCCAGGCCAATTCGGTTATAAAGTCTCTGTGCTATTCTTGCTATAACGTTATAGTTAAAAGGGCGACCAGACGGGTTCAGTTATTTCACTGAACTGCTTCTGTTTCGTACTAAGGCCACATAGTGTAATCAAAATGTGGCATGTATATGAGCCGGACACGACTTTATAATGAGCTTATTCATGCTTATACTCAGAAAACAAACATTTACTGCCAAATATTTTCTGGCAGTCTTTGCTGTATTGCTGTTAACCAGCAATACAGCACTGGCAATGAATGATATCGTTTTACAGGGCACTGAAGATGAGGAAAGAAAGCCTCATTTGAGGATTATCCCTTTTGCCTTTTATAACGACTCTACCGAGCTCGCTATTTCCGCTGCTGTTATTGCGGCCGGTTATTATCAGCCGCAATTGGCAATTGTAGGAAATGCCTTTACTAGCAGTAATGGCACCTCTTCCGGGTTTCTCTTGGCCAAGGATTTGCAACTACATAATCGTTTATTTCTCGATACCAAATTACTGGCGGGTGATTTTGGCGAGATCGATTCTTACCAAGATGGTAACCCTGCTTTTCCGAATGAACGTGCGGGTAGTAATGATTCGCATAAGGAAAACTTCATTAATGCCGAGGGGACTGATAATTTCTACCGCCTTAATTTTCGCTATGTACTACCCACTGGCGATGGAGCCAAAGGCCCTATACACAAATATGTGGTTGATAGACGAGGTTTGCTGGTACCAGGATATGAGTCTGGTGGCCGTGAGTGGAACCCCTTCACCAGTGGACGCCTGATCGCAGAAATCGAGTTTTTCTATCGCAAGCAAGAGCTGGATAACGTCTCAAATCAATTTGATCCTGAAACCCTCGGCGCCACCTTTGCGTTTGAATATGATAATTCGGATTTTTATAAAAATCCCAGTAAAGGTAGCAGGCAGCGCATCACTATTAGTCATGACTGGGGTAGTCTGGACGATACTGCGCCATGGACCAGTATTGACTTTGAGGCGAGCAAATATTTTAGCTTTGGTGAAACCGACGATGTGCAGCAGCGGGTGTTGGCGCTTAATATGTGGTGGATCGATTCACCAACGTGGAATTCATCCAGTACTATCAACGGTAGCGAGGTTTTTCACCGACCACCACTTTTTTCAGGTGCCACACTCGGCGGACTGGACAGGCTCAAGGGTTATTCTACCAATCGTTTTAACGACCGTTCAGCAGTTTTTTATGCCGCTGAATATCGGCATATGCCGAAAAACAATCCATTCAAGTCCATACCTTATATCAATAAACTGAATATACCCTGGTGGCAGTGGGTGGTGTTTGCCGAAGCTGGCAGAGTGCATGATGAGTGGGACCTTTCTGAATTACATGATGATATGAAGTGGGATGCCGGGCTTGGTGTTCGTCTGGATGTCGAAGGTGTTGTTGTTCGTCTGGATGTTGCGCAGGGCGAAGAAGACACGGAAGTTCAAATGTTTATTGGTCATACCTTCTAGCTGGTTACAACAGAGTATCATCTAAATGAATGCTTCCCCCGCTTTTGAAGCACACTGTGCCGATGCCGGATTGCGTGTGCCAGGAATTTACTGAACACCTGAAGTGTAGGCGCCTTGAGCACGGCCTCCAACGGCCGTGATCGACAGATGCGGCGTTTCACATCACAAGGGCAAGCGTAGCGTTTTCTCTCCGACCATGGCCCTATCAATAATTTGTTTTGCGCTGGTCGTCATCTACTAAAAGCGGCACACTATCGATTGTTTAGAGACCGAGCCTTTGCGACCTGGGCGCAGGTGACTTGTGCCCAAAATTCAGTATGAGGAAGTTTTCATGCGTGAATGATCGACGCAATGCTACCCCATAGCCACATTAATAAATCAAAGCAAATGGCGGCACCCAATAATCAGCATCCACTAAAACCGGGTGTGACTGCGCAGACTTAGCCTGTGATAAATCTAATCTGACAGCTCTCCTTTCATGTCCAAACTCTCCACTAAAAGGAATATGGGAGCGACTATCCCTTGTGGCGGACTTTTTCAACAGTATCAGCCAAAACACGTCACACGCAAAAATCCAGTGAATAGCAGCTTCATACTGAAGTAGGTCATTTGAATTGAAATGGCAATTGGCAATTGGCCCATAATAGAGCCCTGCAGAATGGATGTCTGGTTCTTTTCTGCGGGGCTAGGTACGAACGAGCGCTCTATTTTTGAGGCAACCCCAGCATAAAGATCTCAACTATCTTTTTGCTTTCGGGCCTAAGGTTCTCAATCCCTTCGTAAGGCTTGCCATGAGTAGCTGGCCTGTCCGGGTATTTTTGTTTGAACGCTAGATGACGCTTGATCATGGCAGCAAATTGACCACCGGCCCATGGACCATATTTAATCGAGTCAATGGGACGTTCCTCACGCGAGTCACGATAAAGATCAAAAATAGGGGCTGCAATCGGATTCTCTCCGGGAGCCGGCAAATGCATCTTGTACTTGTTCTTGACCACTGACTTAAGTGCGGGGCCTTCGTAGATATGCACATAATCACGACGACCGTGTGTTTCACCTAGCAGCAACACGCCGCTCTGATCTACGCCGTCGATAACCCTGTCCCTGGGAACGCCGTCCATCGCATTACCCAGACGGGCGAAAGTAGTGAAGAGGTCGCTGACATGAATGATGTCCTCGGCGTAGCTTCCCGGTTCGATTACACCTTTCCATTGCACCCAGGCGTTAACTCGCACACCGCCTTCCAGGTGATCAGTCTTACCGCCGCGATAGATCCGGTCGGACTGGCCAGTAGGACCTGCGTACTGCAAGAAGGGGCCGTTGTCGCCCATCACCACAATGATAGTGTTCTCGGCAATACCCAACTTGTCCACTTCTTTGACAATTTCGCCAATCCACTCGTCGACCTCAACAAGGATATCGGCCATAGTCCCGCCATTGAGGGTGTTGTATTCACTTCTGTGCTCTTGAACGAATGAGAGAGGAAATAGCGGCCAGTAATTCAGGAAGAAAGGCTTATCCTGCTTGGCGAGTGTGCGAAGCTGCTGCAGTGCATTGCTCTGATAACGCTCGTTCATCTCCCGGTATTTCTTCTGTGTCCAGGCCTCACCTGCTTCCATGTCAACTTCGTAGAGTTTTCCATCGCGCAGCTCTACGCCGGTAACCATGTGAGCAGGATCGGGCGTGAATAGTTTGTCCAAAGTGAAAGTCTGTGCCTGGCGGCTAGTATCCACGCCACGAATGATATCTGCAGACTCCATGTCCCTGCCCATAATAGCAAGCTGTCCCTGCTGGTGAATGGGAAACTCTGCATGCATGAAACCCTGATTACTGGCATAGGCCTGCTCGATGTCTCCCAGATGCCACTTGCCCACATGGGATGTGTAATAGCCTGCATCTCTGAGCACTTCGGCAAGTGTGACCTCTTCGGCAGATAATCCATCACCGGCCAAGGTCGCCTTGGCCTCGGTTAATCCCGTACGCGTTGGATAGCGCCCGGTCATCATCGCTACACGGGTAGGTGTGCAGGATGGCTCGGTGTACATTCGCTGAAGGCTGAGTCCTTCGTTGGCAATGGCTGTCATATTTGGCGTCTTGTAGCCGCGGATGACACTGAGCTCATCCATGCCGATTTCACCGAAACCCACGTCATCCAGCAGGATATAGACAATATTTGGTGGCTTGCCAGCATTCTTCTTGCGAATCTCGGCCAGTTTTTCATCGAGCACCTTATCATCAGCAGCCCATGCCTCGCCATTCTGGGCCTCAATGATGGCGTATTCAGCATCGTGGATGATCTCAGCTGCGCTGGCGAATGGCGCAAGTAGCAACAGTCCGATAAGCGAGACAATAGAAACAAAATTTATCATGGTGCTCTCCTTTAAATAGCCGCTTTAAATAGCGGCTTTGGGTAGCGGGTTACACCGAACATTTTAGAAAAAATACAAATAGGAGTTTTTACGGGTGATACGGAGTAACGTTGTGATAGTAATAAGCTTTTCATAACTTTTCGGCAGTTTATGTTTGGCAAAATGCATCAAACTGCGCATGCATCCTTACACAAAAATTGTATTACAGGCTTCAATTCTTTATAGCCCAACAACGTGTGTTTGACCAATTTGGAATAATAAGAACCCCACACCAGGCGGGCAATAACTGTTCTGGATAAAAGACTAAGCTGCAGGCGCTTGCTCCTGCTCACGTAACTGCTGAGAAAATATTTCTTGATAATCCTCACCCATCGGAGCCAGCTCTTTCTCATCGGTGCTAAAGCCGTATTCAACACGTAGAAAAGCCTCTTTAATATCCTTGATACCATCAATCGCCAAACGCCCGGAACCGATCCAATCACAATGTCCCTGAAATCTACAACTAAGCAGCAGGGTTCTGCCGCCAAGATTCCGACTACCTGATAGCCTGACAGTTTTTACTTAAAGCTGAAGGCGTTGTGAATGTTTGGTGACCGTCATTTTCCGAACGATATTATCCTGCCGTGTGTTCGATGGTATCTGGCTTATCCGCTCAGCTATCGAAATATTGAGGAAATGATGCTTGAATGCGGCATCAAAGTTGACTATGCGACTATCAATCGTTGGGTCATCCATTATTCGCCTTAACTTGAGCAGCGCCATTGGACCAATAAACCGTCAACAGGCCAGTCGACGCTATCAGGTATTGGGCTTTGTCATATGCTGAAAAAGGGACAATATGACAACGCGGAAACAGTTCCTGCATTCGAGTACTTTTATCAAATAGCAGCCTAGTTGTGTCTGAATTAAGCCCTACCAGTCGCTGGAATAAAGCTTGCAGCAGAACCAGATTCCCAAAGGGCATACATTGGTTGAGTATCAGGTAAAAACCTATGGCATACAGTGTCATTAGTTTAATGATGGAAAATCATATAAAACCTGTGCAGAAGAGTTGCATTTGGACTTATTCGAAGGTTCCCTATCCTAAATGTCCGATAAATATACTTATGTACATTGTAAATGTGGCCAAAAATCCCAAGTAAAAGGTACTTTTGTCCCTCCTCATAAATTTATCATCGGGTCTATCATTTATGAGGATGAGTTCTCTCCCTAGCGGAAGCTGCTCAAAATATCACTCCCTGTCACGCAAAGTATTGAGAAGACGTTTGAAGAAAAATTCTATATTTTCCAGAAAAAGATGGTGTCGGATGTTACCAGACGAACCTAAACAAAGAATCTCTTAGCAGAATTAACAGATAGCGCCTACAGTAAAGTGTTTAATACTTAAGTGAAACTAGCCTTCTTCAAAATGACTACTGCCTATTAAAAGGTAGAAAGTACTAAGGTGCCGCTATGAAAAGCGTTCATTTAGCAATATATATTCTAGTAACATTCCTATTAGCTTCGAATTTTTCTCATGCTCAAACCAGAGGAAGAGCTGATGGATACCTCACTGATTCAAATGGAAATATTGTCCGTAGCAATAGCGGCGACTGTTTTCACACCAGCTCCTGGAGCCTCGAAAAGGCTACAATTGAGGGTTGCGATGGCGTGGTCCTAAAAGTCAAAGCTACAATTATTCAGGGCACTCCAACGGGGTCTAACACAATTATTATCATTCCCGGCGCAGCTCTGTTTGCGTTTGACAAGTCAGTCCTATCCAAAGAAGGCGAACAGAAAATCAGTGGTATGCGTCAAGCCCTGATCCCAGAGATTGCAGAAGCCCACAGGGCAATAATTATTGGCCATACGGATAGCACGGGGGGAGCCGATTATAATCAGCAATTGTCACTGCGCCGGGCAGAAGCCGTACGCGATTATCTTATTAGTATTGAAGCCCCCGCAGAAAAACTAAAAGTGCTGGGCCGAGGCCAGAATGAGCCCGTATCGTCTAATGATACGCCTGAGGGTCAAAAACTAAACCGACGCGTTGAAATTGTTGTGATCGCAGAACTACGTGAACTGGATGCCATTAGGCTCCCCAGCGTCGCACTCTTCCCTCGCAGAAGCGCCGTGTTAACGTCGGAAGGTCAGCAAATGATACAGCAAACAGGCACTCAGGTCAGAGAGCAGTTTCAGCGTGCCAGCTACATCGAAGTAGTTGGTCACACTGATGATGTGGGCGATGATGCCTATAATCAAAGGCTTTCAGAGCAGCGTGCTATGAATGTTCGAGAGTTCCTTATAGGCATGGGTGTAGACTACAGCAAAATAGTAGCTATCGGCGAAGGTGAACAAAGGCCGATTGCCAGCAATCACTCACCCGAAGGGCGAACACAGAATCGTCGTGTCGAGGTGAGAATGCTCGGCCGACTCAGATAGCGCTTTACTCCCGGTGGTGGTGATCTATTTGAGTGATTGAAAGGAGTTGCGATTCAGATAGGGAATACTGCCACTGGCAGCCGGCAATAATAAGGGTTCTGTCGCAAGCTTTATTCCAGCAACTGGTAGGACTTAATTCAGATACTAGGGAATCCAGGAGTAAGTCGGTTATTCATGACGAATAGGCGTTTTTCGGTTTTAAACAGCAAAAACGCTTTAATTCGTTACTGTTTTTGAATGCCTGCATACCAAGTTTTCAGCATGCAGACGCACTGATTCTATGTTCCGAGCATCTGACGCCACTGTATTAGTTCAGTGCTCGCCTGGAATGTTTGTTAGTAGTAGCGCTTAACATACTGCTGTTAAATCCCCGTGGTAGCTCTTAGATACGTGTATTGGTCGTAGTGGGGGCTGGATTCATTAAACGCAACGTCCTTGCTGCGCAATGATTATCACAAGTAATTACCTGCCTAGCTACCCACCTACCTAGCTACCTGAAGTTATGCTAACCCAGCACTATTTAGAATCGCGTGTAACAGCACGTTACAGCCTGCACCTACATCTTCAGGGTCGGCATTTTCTGCTTCATTATGAGAAATACCCTTTTCGCAAGGGATAAATATCATGCTGGTGGGCGCTACTGTGCTGACATACACCGAATCATGGCCTGCACCGCTGAACAGTTCCATATTGCTATAGCCAAGTTCGCTGACCGCATCTTTGACTGCTTTGATACAGTCTGGGTTAAAGCTAACAGCAGGTGAATTCCACTCATCACGCACGGTGCTGATAACGCCGCGCTTAGCAGATTCCTCTTCGACGATACGACGAAACTCCAGATCCATCTCCTGTAAAGTCTGTTGATCCGGGTGGCGTAAATCGACTGCAAGGATAATCCGCTCCGGTACAGTATTGCGTGCTCCTGGCTCGGCATTGATATCGCCAAAAGTCGCCCGCGCCCAGGGGCCGTTCTGATCGGCAAGCTTGTACAGGCGCTCGAGTATCGGCCCTAAAGCCATCATAGGGTCTTTTCGGACAGTCATTGGTGTTGGGCCTGCATGGCAAGGTTGACCTTCAATAGTCAGATCGTACCAGCGCATACCCTGCACACCGGAGACGACACCAATCTGTTTGCCTTCATATTCAAGAATCGGACCCTGCTCGATATGCAGCTCGAATGCCGCCTTAATCGCTTTGGCCTGGGCCGGTTGCTCGCCCAAATAGCCGATACGTTGCAGCTCTGCGCCGATGCTGTTGCCGTCTTTATCCATACGGCTATGGCCATATTCTTCGGAGAAAGTCCCCGACCACACGCCGGAGCCGATCATGGCAGGAGAAAAACGCGCGCCTTCCTCGTTGGTCCAGACGACAACCTCGATAGGATGCTCTGTCTCGACATTGTTTTCATGCAGTGTCTCCAGTACTTCAACGCCAGCTAAAACACCGTAGACACCATCATACTTACCACCGGTCGGTTGGGTATCAAGATGGCTGCCGGTAATCACCGGGGGGAGATCATTGTTTCTGCCAGGACGACGCGCAAAGATGTTACCCATACTGTCGACGGTGATGCTGCATCCGGTCTGTTCACACCAGCTGACAAAAAGGTCGCGGCCGGCTTTATCTTCATCGGTCAGTGCCTGGCGATTACAGCCACCGCTCTTAGTTCCACCGATTTCGCCCATTTCCTGTAATCGGCGCCATAAACGTTCGCCATTAGCCGTAAGCGGCATCGTACCTGAATTAGTCATCACTACTTGTCCTGTGTTAATTCTGTATTGAATCAAGTCTGGCTTGTCGCCTGCATTGTTTTGAGGGGCCAGTAAATCCAATGGGTTAATAAAGGAGGCGATCAAGGAGATAGCCGCTGGATTTGCCACTGATTATTGCTGTCCAGTTGATACTGGAAACGGTCATGCAAGCGACTGGCGCCTCCTTGCCAGAACTCTATGCATGTCGGTTCTATCCGGAAGCCGCCCCAGAAATTCGGCAGAGGGATGCTACCGCTAGCGAAAGTCTGTTTGAGCTCCGCGAATTTTGCTTCAAGTGACTGGCGTGAACGTATTACCTTGCTCTGATGCGAGACCCAGGCGCCTAGCTGACTGTTGCGTGGTCGCTGCAGGAAGTAACGCAGGGTTTCGGTTCGGGAAAGCTGTACTGCTTTGCCGGAGACGATCACCTGACGCTGGAGCCCCAGCCAGGAAAACATCAGTGAAACATTTGGGTTGTTCTCTATTTGTTGGGCCTTGGTGCTTTTCAGGTTGGTAAAAAACACAAAGCCTGCTTCGTCATAGTGTTTCAACAACACATTACGTAATGACGGTCGTCCATGGGCGTCCACTGTTGCCAGGCTCATGGCGTTGGGCTCCAGCAGATTGGCGGCACGGGCGTCGTCAAACCAGGCATCGAACTGCCGAAATGGGTGGTTGCTGAGATCGGCCCGTTGCAAACTGCCCTGGTAGTCTTCGCGTATATGATTCAGTTTCATGGTTACTGTTATCGCTTTAAAGCGCCGCTCTGGAAATACCACGTAGTGGTTAATGGCTAGCCTTTGCGTGTGTTTTTTAGCGCTTTATAGATAGCGAGCACCCATTGGGCGAGTACGGCACATTGTATGTATTCATAGGTTGTATTAACCATTAGAGGGTATTGGGGAGTGATGGTCGGGTGCGTAGGATGAAATTCAGATGGGATCTTCCATACTTACAGATGCAATTAAAGAGACAATAACAATGAAACAGCATCAAAACAAAATAGATAGTCATGCCAGCCTGCTAGGTGCCTGCGCCCTGGGAACTGCAGGTGTTAAAGTTTTTGCCGTCCTTCCATTGCTACTTGGGGTCATTGCAGAACATCTGAAACTTGATGATGCAGAGACAGGCCTGGTGGCATCACTGTATTACGCTGCTTACTTTATTATCACCCTGACCTCAGTGATCTGGATGCGTCGCATTAGCTGGCGCCTGTTGGCTCCGCTGGGCTGTGGCTTGATGGTTTTGGGTCTGGCAGGCAGTGCGGTGTATAGCGATTCCTACGAGGGTGTCGTGACAGGGATAATGCTATCTGGACTGGGGGCTGCGATCATCTATGCATTAAGCGTTACCCTTGTATCCGACATGGAAGATAAGGATCGACGTTTCGCGATCAAACTGGTGCCGGAACAGGTTATTCCGGCTGGACTGATGTTCCTGCTGCCGGCGCTGGTTATTGAGGATTATGGCCTGCAGGGGCTGTTGTTTTCCCTGGCCGGCGTAATTCTGGTTCTTTCATTTCTCAGTGGGGGCATTCCCGCCCGTGGTCGTGAGCATGCCACGCAGCAACAGGATCAACCGCAAGGCAAAGGTTGGGTATTTATGGGGCTGGCCGCACTGGTGGTTTTCTTCGCCGGTTTTGCCGGGCTTTGGGCCTTTACCGAGCGTTTAGCTCACGATTCTCTGGATTCCGTATTGGTGGGGCAGCTTCTGGGTCTGGGGTTGGTTTCATCTGCAGTAGGTCCTTTTGTGGCAGCAATCCTGGGTGATCGCTGGGGTAGAGTCTTGCCGATCATACTTGGCGTAGTGATAAGCCTGATGTCCATGGGCTTTTTGGTTGGACCGATAACGGCAATGAAGTTTGGCTTGCTGATGGCTATTTTCCCCGCCGCCTATTATTTCACCATCGCGTACCTGTTCGGCATTATCAGTGATGCAGATATTTCCGGTCGTTATGCGTCATTAATCGCTTCCGCGCTGGCACTGGGGGCCGCTGTCGGCCCCGGTGTTTTTGGTCTTATTCTTGATAGTAGTGGTAACAATGCCGCTTATCTGTTTGCCGGGCTGATGATCGTACTGGGTGGCTTAATGTTTATCTGGGTGGAACGGCGCCTGGAACGTGCTCATCTTTGCTCTTTTGAAACTAATCAACAGCCTGCTCAAGCCGAAGCATAAAATAAAAAAAGATACAGGACGAGGATACTCAATGTCTGCAATTGAAACGCGCAAAGAAAATATTCACTTTCTGGAATACGCTATTAAGCGCATATGGATGGCGGCCGGAGCCAGTGAAATACACGCTGACTATGTGGCTAATGCTATCGGTTTTGCGCATCGCCAGGGCAAGTTGAATCAGGGGTTGGGTGTCTATGAATGCATTGATCTCTGTCTGGAAGGCGGTGGTCTGGATATCAAGGCGATACCGGAAGTTGTTAATGAAGGTCCTGCATGGGCGGTTGTTGACGGTAAACGCTCCTCCGGTTATTACACCCTGAATGTAATGGCAGATCTTGCCATCGAGAAAGCGCGCACCAGTGGAATCGCCATCGTGTATGGTGGTAACCACTTTGATGCTGGCAGTTTTTCTGCTTATGTCTATAAGGCTTTTGAGCAAAACATGATGGCGATGGCATCCAACAACACTGTGCCGTTAGCCGCGCCGTTTGGTGGAATGGAAAATCAGCTCTCCTGTCCGCCGTTTGATTCTATTGCGCCCAGTGGTGAGCAACCGCCGGTTTGGACATCTATCAAGTTTGGTGAATTCTATGATGCGGATATAGCCGAAGCAGTCTTACAGAACAATCCGATGAAGGGCAAGTGGTGTATCGATCCGCAAAGCGGAGAGTTGACTGATGATGCGCGCCCCTATGCCAAACCGATCGAAGGTTACGGGCGCCTCTGGGATTACAGTTGTGCTGGTCAGATTGAAACACCACGTGTGTACGCACTGAATATGTGGAATGAGATGATGACAGCTATAATCAATCCCCTGGGTGTACCATCGACACAGCTACCAACGATTGATGATTTTGAACAGGCTGCGGTGGATGGAAAAGAGGTGGGCAGCAGCGTAGGTGGCAGTTACTTCATGTGTATTAATCCGGCAGTATTTGGCTCGATCGATGCGGTGAAGGCACGCTCTGATGACTATGTTGGCAAGATCAAACAGTGTAAGCCGCGTCCTGGTCATAGCGTGCGTGTGCCGGGTGAGGCCGGTTATAAGAGCTTACAGGAGGGGGGGGATCAGATAGAGGTGCTATCCAATCATTGGACGCCGTTCTTCGAACATATCGCAAGTCGCTATGGGCTATCAGAAGCGCAATTGCGTAAAGAGTTTGAGCAGGAAAGATCTTAGATCATAAGAATGGTGCGGTTCGCTCCGCTTACCGGCACCCTCCGGTGCCGGTTAGTTGGTAGGGTGCTGGTGAAGCATGAACCGCACCGGTTGCAAGTCGAAAGGTGCGGTGCGCTCCGCTTACCGACACCCTACAGTTAAAGTTGAGCAGTCATGGCGCCGTAGAACAATGGTAAAACAACCTAGAAAATCTCCTGACGAGGGTTCTCGGCAAAATAATAGCTCAGGGGGTCTTTATTGCAGTTTATTGGGGCCAAAGCCAGGGCATCGAGAAACAGCGAGAAAAGCTCCGCCTGTGAAGAGACCTCCAGTTTGGTGTGAAAGCGCTTGCGATGCACTTTAACCGTGTCAGGGCTGATATCCAGCACCCGGGCTATCGATTTGCTTGAGTGTCCCTTGAGTATCAGGCGTACCACTTCGCATTCCCGGTCGCTAAGAAAATCTTTCCCGAAGTTCATGAAGGTCTTGTCCAGCGAGGCGCCGTAGAGCTGTTGCTCTTCATCTGCTTCGCCATTAATCATCTCCATACCCGTGCCACCAGGACGCCAGAACTTCTGACACAGGGCAACCAGCAGTGAGCTGATGGTTTGCAGGTTGTTGAAGTTTATCTTGGGCTTTTCAGGTTCGTTGTCCCGTTGGCCAAGAGATACCAGTATGTAGAGCTCACTGTTTATCCGAATGAGTAGCCCTGCTTCGTCACAGAGCTGGGTGCTCGCATAGTAGTTGCGAAAATATTCACTCTGATAAAAATGATCCGGCGCAAGATCTTTCAGACGATAGATGCCGTTGGGACTGTCATTTTTACACAGCGCATAAAAGGGGTCCAGCAGGTATGAGCCGGCAAAATAAGGACTAAGCGTGAGGTTAATCTGTTCAGGCTCAAGGTTGCTATAGATGTGTACTGGCCGGCGACCTTTCGGATAGGCGGTAATCAGCGTGCTGTTGTAGTGCGAAACTTCCTGGCATGCCTTCGTCAGTACGTGTGGAAATTTGTTGTCATCGCTATGCATAACAAGCTTGGCTAACAGGTCATACCACGATTCAGAGGTAAGTAGTGTGCTTGTCATAGGCATATGTTCGTCCCCAATTAACTCATTTTTATCAGAAGAAACCGTCACTAATCAGCTAGATATCAGCTGCGGTGGGATAGTTACACAGATTGCCGTCATTGACGTTACCCACTTAGGGTAACTACACAGCCTTTTGGGAAAGTGATTAGATGAGTTAACAAGCTGGTCAAGTTATTAGTCTGTGCTTATATAAACATGTTAGGAGTATCCAATGTCAATGCAAGTAGAACTCGACGCAAAACGTCTTTGGCAGATGGACAAAGATCATTTTATCCATCCTTACACTGATTTCTCGACGTTTAAAGAAGAGGGAAGTCAGATTATCGTTAACGCCGAAGGCGCTTATGTTTCTGATGCAGAAGGAAATCGTCTACTGGACGGAATCGCAGGGCTTTGGTGTGTAAATATCGGCCACGGCCGTCGTGAAATGGCGGATGCTATTTCTCAGCAGGTGATGCAGATGGATTACTACAATCCATTTGGCCACACCACTAACGTACCTGCTTCCGAGCTGGCATCTAAGCTGGCAGAGTTGGCTCCAGGCGATCTGAACCATGTTTTCTACGGCTGTGGTGGTTCAGTAGCGAATGATACTGCGATTCGTCTGATTCACTATTATTTCAACCTGAAAGGTCAGCCGAATAAGAAAAAAATTATTTCCCGTGTTGATGGCTACCACGGTTCTACTTATCTGGCCGCTAGCCTGACAGGAATTCACGCTACCAAGAACAGCTTCGATGGTATCGATAACATGATCCATCATGTATCGGCTGCCAACATATACCGTCGCCCTGAAGGCATGGACGAAGCGCAATATTGCGATTTCCTGGTGGAAGAATTTGAAAATCGCATTTTGCAGCTTGGCGCGGATAATGTCGCTGCCTTTATCGCTGAGCCGATCATGGGTGCCGGTGGTGTACTGGTTGCTCCAGAGGGTTATCACAAGCGCATGTACGCTGTCTGCAAGAAGTACGACATGCTGTATATCGCTGACGAAGTGGTTACCGCGTTCGGTCGCTTAGGCCACATGTTCGCTTCAGAAGCCGTGTTTGGTGTGGTGCCGGACATTATCTGTATCGCTAAAGGCCTGACCTCTGGTTATCAGCCTCTGGGCGCTACACTGCTGAGCGATAAAATCTACGAGGTGATCAGCGAGCCACAGTGTGAAGGTGGTGTGCTGTCATTGGGATATACCTATTCAGGTCACCCGGTAGCCTGTGCTGCCGCACTGAAAAACCTTGAGATTATGGAGCGCGAAGGCATCTGCGAACAGATACAGGAACTTGGTCCATACTTTTATGAGAAAGCGCAGTCATTGATGGATCTGCCTATTGTCGGTGATGTGCGTGGCAGCCATTTCATGATCGGTATCGAGCTGGTGGCGAATAAAGACAGCAAAGAAGGTTTTACCCCTGACGCTGGATCTGCGATGCGAGTGTTCAAGCGCTGTATGAACCGTGGCGTCGTGGTGCGCCCGATCGGGAACCTGCTGGTGATCTCCCCGCCACTGACGCTGTCGAAAGAACAGTGCGACAAGATTATTACGGCACTTTACGAGAGTATCGAAGAAGTGTCTGCCGAATTCCGGGTTGCCGGTCTACTCTAAAGCCTTACCCCACCAGCATTGATACTGTCTATGCATTATTAATGCTGGTGGATTGAATCTCGCTAGGGAACAGAAAATGAAAACAATAAAACCATCCGTATTTCCTAAACAACGTACTAGCTCCGAGCAGGTCCTGGCGCAGCTGGATCAGTTGAAACTGGACATGACGCCTGATTCCGAAGGGAAGTTGAGCAGTAACTCGCTGAAAGGCGGTCGTGATATTCAGGATGTAGTCGAGCAGGCTTACCTGAAGTTTTTCTCTCATAACGCACTCTTTAGCTTCCAGCAGGCCGGCGCGGCCAAACTGGAAAATGATGTTATGGATATGTGTGTCGAGATCATGCACGGTGGTGAAGAATCACGTTGTAATATCACTTCCGGCGGCACGGAAAGTATCTTCTGTGCACTGCATGCGATGCGTGAAAAAGCCAAGCTTACCAAGCCACATATCAAAGAGCCTGAAATCGTTGCACCATATTCGATTCACTCCACCTTTTCCAAGGGTGCACACTTTCTCGACATTAAAGTCGTTCGGGTGCCAGTGGGTGAAGATTTTCTCGCCGATGTAGAGGCGATGAAAGCAGCAATCGGCCCAAATACTATCGGTATTGCCGCATCTGCACCGAGCTGGCCTTACGGCCTGGTTGATCCGGTTGAAGAACTGGGCCAACTGGCGCTGGAGCATGATCTATGGTTCCACGTCGATGCCTGCGTGGGCGGTTATTGTCTGCCGTTTCTGCGTGAAGTCGGCTGTGATATCCCGCTGTATGATTTCCGTGTGCCGGGTGTATCGACTATTTCTGCCGATTTGCATAAATACGGTTATGCTGCCAAGCCATGCTCCACCGTGCTGTGGTGTTCCAAGGAAGAACAGCAGTACCACTATGTACCCATTACCGACTGGCCTTGCGGGCTGTATGTATCACAGTCATTTGTTGGTAGTCGTCCCCTGGCAGCTACTGCTGCAGCCTGGGCGATCATGAATTATATGGGTGAAGAAGGGTACATGGAAAATGCCCGTAAGATTCTGCATGTAAAGAACTCGATCATTGCCAAAGTAGAAGCGATCGAAGGTCTGAGCTGCTGGAAAACCCATGGCCCATTGCTGATGATTCAGGCTGAAGGCGATCTCAGTATTGAACTGGTTGTAGGTGGTATGACTGAGCGCAACTGGGTATTGCTGGGTGTGAATGAGCCACCGGCAATTCACCTGACTATCGATCCTATGGAAGAAGATCTTCTGAATAAGTTCCTGCAAGATCTGGAAGAAGTGGTCGCGGCTATCCGTTCAGGTGAGCTCAATACGGAAGGGTTACTAAGCTATGGCGGTGTCGGCGATGCCGGTACTGCACCTAAGTGGTTGCTCGACTGTGTGGAGTATATGGAGCGGCAAGAGGACGCCTAAGCTGCGTTCAATTGCAGTTACTCCGTTAACCTTACTCCGATAAACCTTACTCCGTTCACCAATGGAACAGATGATTATGAAACCACTGGCAAAAAAAATAGCGGTTGTTACCGGCGCGGGACACCCTAAGGGAATTGGTCGGGCAATTGCGCTTAAACTGGCTGAGCAGGGGGCAACCGTTATTGTTACCGATCTTGCCCAGGCAGCAAGTGATATGGACAGTGCGGTAGCGCAACTGTCTGATCTTGGCGTAGATGCGATGGCAATCGCTGTAGATATCACCAAAAAAGATCAAATCCAGACCTGCGTTCAACAGGTGCTGAAGCGCTTTGGACAGATCGATATTCTGGTTAATAACGCCGGCGTTGGTGTCGGATCCAGCGATTTTACCGAGCTTACCGATCAGGATTGGAATCTCAGTTTTCAGGTGAATGTAAAAGGCATGGCTGATTTCTGTCAGGCGGTAATTCCTGCGATGCAGAATCAGGGCGGCGGTAGCATCATCAATATTGCTTCGTTGGCAGGTCTGGGGGCGATTGAAGCAATTCCTGCCTGTTATACCGCCAGTAAATTCGCGGCAATTGGGCTTACCAAGCAACTGGCCGTTAACTATGCCAAACAGAACATTCGCTGTAACGCAGTGTGCCCGGGCTCCATAGTGACCCAGATGCATAAGGCGACCCTGGAGTTTATTGCCCAGGAACACGGCATAAGCATTGAAGAAGCCCAGCAACACGAAAATGCCGGCATTCCGCTGGGGTATTCGGCTCAGCCTTCAGTGGTTGGCGATGCTGTCGCTTATCTGGCAAGCGATGCTGCCAGCTATATGACCGGTGTCACGATGCCGGTTGCCGGTGGCATGTCGCCAGGAATCTGATTACATACAGAGGATACCAGTTATGGATTCATTTTTTTCATTGCAAGGCAAGGTAGCAGTAGTCACCGGTGGTGGCTCCGGTATCGGTAAAGCCGTGGTTCAACGCTTTGCCCGTGCCGGCGCAAAAGTGGTGATCGGCGATCTGCGAGACTGCCCTGAGTTGGCACTTGAGGTAGGTGGTATCTCGGTGCCGACCGATGTAACCGACGAATCACAAGTTAAGCAGCTGCTGCAAACTGCTGTCGATAAGTTCGGTGGGCTGGATATTCTGGTAAATAACGCCGGTATCTTTGCCAACTATAAACAGTTGAAAGATGCTTCTGCCGAGGATTTTCAGCGTTGTTTCGATGTCAATACACTCGGCGCTTTCTACGGTATCAAGCACGCAGCCAGCCTGATGAATGAAGGCGGAAGCGTAATTAATACTTCCTCCTATGCGGGTAAGACCGGATTTATCGATCTGGGCTCCTACGGTGCTTCCAAGTTTTCTGTGGTGGGTATGACCCAGACTGCAGCGCTGGAGCTGTCCGAGCGTAAGATACGCGTCAACTGTGTCTGTCCAACCTCGGTCAATACGCCTATGGCCCATGAAGAGGGCGGTGATGCGTTGTTGCAGATGGAGAAAACGCTGGTGCCTCTGGCACGGATCTGTGAGCCGGAAGAGGTGGCTGCAATGTTCCACTTCCTGGCTGCAGATGATTGCGGCTTTATCAATGGGCAGGCTTTGAACCTGTGTGGCGGCTGGTCAGCAGGACTGAATCAGCGGGTTTGGGACAAACTGGGTAGTTAATCTGGAGATTAGATACGATGGCTAAGATGAGTAAAGAGAGGCTGGCACAGTACCGTGAACTGGACCGTGTAGCCTTTGATTTTCAAGACCAGAGTGTAGCAAACTTTTTCCAGCGTGCTGCTAGTCAGGGATATAGCCTGGACACTACCGGTTTTCTGGCTCACCCCGGATTCTTTCAGGCACCGCATCGACGCGATAACCTGGATCAGGTGGATATCGCCATGGTCGGCTCTCCACTGGATCTGGGCGCAATTGGCCTGGCTGGTACCCGTCACGGACCTAAGGCGGTACGTGAATGGAGCCGTAATTACGGCCCGATCAACGATGTCACCGGAAAGCTACCTTTTGAACAGTGCTCGGTGATTGATTATGGCGATGTGGACTGGTCATCTACTGATCTGCAGACCCGTGTCGATGATATTTACCAGGTGTTCAAGAAGTTGGCTGATGCAGGCGCTTATACGCTTAACTGTGGTGGCGAACATACCACAGCATTTGGTGCCCTGAAGGGATTGTCCGAAGCTCATGGTGATGAAGCCCTGGGTGTAATCCATATCGATGCGCACTCAGACACCATGGCAGCATGGGGAGGGGACGCGGTCAACGATGGTTCAATCTTTCGCCAGGCGGTACTCAACGGCTATGTTGATCCTGAGCGTACCGTACAGATTGGCATCCGTGGCCGGTCTAACTTCCTGTGGGAGTTTGCCCACGATAGCGGCATGACAGTTATCACGGCGGATGAAGTGTTCGAAAAGGGAACCCAATACGTTATCGATAAGGCCCGCGAGATTGTCGGCATGGAGAAAAGCTACTTCTCGTTCGATGTCGATGGCCTGGACAGCAACTATATGATGGGCACCACAGGCCCGGAACCCTTTGGTCTGACGCCGCGTCAGGCGCGGGATATTATCCACGGTGCACGTGGCTTGAATATTATCGGTGCTGATCTGGTGGAATATAATCCTAACCGTGATCCGGATGGTAAATCCGGTCACCTGGCGGCGGCGATCTATTTTGAATTACTTTGCCTGCTGGCTGATAGCCGTGAAGCAGCAACCGGACGTACCCGTCCAACCCAGTGGGTATAAACCTGCTAAAACTGTGATGTTAAGTCACTGAAAATCTGCCGGGGCGATCAATCGCCCCGGCAGGTTTAAAAAATACAATTCCTAATAAACCGATAATAATAATTACACAGGTTGATTCTATGATTGACTCTTCTATTGCG
>JBALVQ010000091.1:0-20886 GCA_036960915.1 Amphritea sp. | reverse complement strand
ATAGCCAGCTATTTAACGCCAAAGATCGGAAAATATGACCAAATTCGACTTTTCCACAGTAGATTAGTGTTAAGTCCGACAGGCTCCTAGGCTGCGGCTTATTTAATAATAGGCCAGAGGTGCTCGGTGCGTTTCAAATCGGCTCAATAATGTTGTGGTCAGTTTTCAGGATTAGGTCTTGCCTTTTGTCTGTCGACAGCGGTACCCCTGGGGCGGCGGCTTTTTGTCACAAGCAGGTATGAAAGGAGATGCTGAAACACCTATGGACAGAATCCTCTCATTTTACGTGAGTGACTCCAAGTGCAGTAAATAGCCCGGAGTAATAAAGGCGTTTTATTCAGTTAGTTGGATTGGAATTATAAGCAGTTCGTTCGGCAATGCATTCGTATTCGCCCATCTCAAACTCACGGCAGATCAGTGGCCGGTTCTCGTAAATGGTACACATCATGGTGTTTCGGTCTAAGGCTGCGCACCAGCCATCATCCAGCTGTGCCATGGTCATCCCGCCCCATTTGTCCTCTTCGATATAGCGATCTGGTACGCCGGTATCGGTAATAAGCATTACTTTAAGACGGCAGCAGCAGGCTTCGCAGCTTGCGCAAGTTACTTCGGTATTTGGCAGGTGTGTAACTTCTATAGACATAATGTACTGCAGTCTCGGTGTTGGATTGCCAGTATACACCCTACAGTGTAATGCGTTAATTCGTGTAGGGTGCCGGTGAAGTATGAACCGCACCATTAGGGATCTGGCGATCTGCAACGACAGTATGAAAGGACCATAAAACAGTTGGTGCGGTAGCATAATTAACGACGGCAGTGCTTCGCGTTGTTCGATGATGAGCCTAAAATCATCTCATTATCGTTAAGCTGCCGCACCTAAAATTACCTTCAAGACGTCTGAAAAAAATCAGTTTCACCAAACAGCTAAAATTACTCTATAATATGCGCCCTCCGTTTTTTGGCTGTGGCACGGCCCACAAAGGATAGATCATGAAATTTTCATCATTAGACCTGGCTCCCGAGATTCAGCAAGCCCTGGATGCCTGCGGCTATAGCCAGATGACACCGATTCAGGAACAAGCGATTGTACCGGCGCGGCGCGGCAAGGATCTGTTAGCGAATGCGCAGACAGGCACCGGTAAAACCGCGGCTTTCTCTCTGCCGATACTGCAGCAGATGCGCGATCGCCCGGTGACTGTAGAGCCAGGCAATGTCCGTACGCTGATTTTGACGCCAACGCGTGAGCTAGCCGAGCAGCTGGCGCAAACGATCAAGGGCTACGCACAGTTCTTGCCGTTCAATGTCACAGGCCTGTACGGCGGCGTTAATACCGCCTCTCAGCAGAACAAGCTGAAAGCCGGGATCGATATATTGATCTCCACGCCTGGCCGACTGCTGGAGCATGTAGTGCAGTGCAATATCAGCCTCTCCAAGGTTGAGTTCGTGGTGCTGGATGAAGCTGACCGAATGCTGGATATGGGCTTTATTTCAGATGTAACGACGCTGTTACAGCAAGTATCCGCGAAGCGTCAAACACTGCTGTTTTCTGCTACCGTAACGCCAACAGTTAACGAGCTGGCTAAAAAGCTGATGACGCGCCACCAAGTGATCCGCGTGGCAAAACAAAATGCCACTGCCGATACGGTGGATCATGTGGTCTATCCGGTTGAAGAGCGCCGCAAGGCGGATCTGTTTGCCGAATTGATTAACAAGCACAACTGGTTCCAGGTACTGGTGTTTACCAGCACTAAGGCCCAGGCCGATTCCTTGCTGGTCGATCTGAAAGTTGACGGCATTAAGGGCGTTGTCTGTCACGGTGACAAGACCCAGGGCTCACGTCGACGTGCAATAGCTGATTTCAAGGCGGGTAAGATACAGGTACTGATTGCGACTGAAGTGGCTGCCCGCGGCCTGGATATTCAGGGGCTGGAGCATGTGGTCAACTACAACCTGCCATATCTGGCGGAAGACTATGTACACCGTATTGGTCGTACCGGCCGTGCCGGTGCTAAAGGCCAGGCGATATCTTTTGTCAGCCGTGAAGAAGAGCGTGCGCTGGATGATATCGAGCGTCTCATCGGTAACCGCATCAAACGCATCTATATGCCGGGATACGAAGTGGGTAGTCGTGATAACTTGCGTAAGCAGTTAACCAAAAAGGCCCACGCACCACGCACCAATAAAGCCAGCCGTACCAAGATTATTCGTGGCAAGGTTTCGACCGCTAAGGCCGGCGGAAAGAAAAAGCAAAAGGGATAAACCGTTTCATACGGACTACTGCTTCCTCTAATACATGCCTTGACCTGTCGGACAAGTCTGTACAGGTCAAGGCATGTTGGAAATAGAGAAAGAAGCAGGAGAGCTCTGTTATCGGCTATTCTAAGCCGGTAGCTCTCAATTAAGTGATGGCTTTCAATTAAGCTATTGGCTCCCAATAAGGTGTATCGTCACCGAATGACTCAACCGCAAAGTCCAGGAATGCCCTGACTTTTGCGGGCATGTATTCCCGCTCCGGGAAAACTGCATAGATGGTTTTATGTGGCATACGGTATGACTCAAACAGATTAATCAGCCGTCCCGCCTTCAGCTCCGGCCCAGCAACAAAAGTTGGTAAGCGGCCAATGCCCAACCCCTGCAATAACGCCTCTCTTAAAGCCTCGCTGTTATTAACCTGATAGTTACCTGATACTTCTATTCTTACCGATTCATCTTCCCCAAAAAACACCCACTCGTTAATTTGACTGGAGTAGCTGTACAGCACGCAGTTGTGATGGATGAGTTCGCTGGGGGTGGCTGGTTTTCCCTGCTGTTTTATATAGTCCGGAGATGCACACAAGACACTGTTTAGCGGTGCCAGCTTTCGAGCGATTAAGCTGGAATCGGGCAGCTTTCCGGCTCTAATTGCAACATCAAATCCCCCTTCAACCAGGTCGACAACCTTATCATCCATCACCATTTCGATGTTTATTTTCGGATAACGCTCAAGGAACTCCGGTATCAGAGGTGCTACGTGCAGGCGGCCAAATGACATGGGGGTATTAATGCGCAGCCGTCCCTGCGGCTCGCCCTGTAGTTGAGTAACGGCATCCTCTGCATCGCGAGCTGCGCCCTGTGCTTTGGCCGCATGCTCGAAATAGCGTTCACCTGCTTCTGTCAAACTGAGTCTGCGGGTCGTACGGTGCAACAGTTTTACGCCCAAATGCTGTTCCAGCAGAGTGATGCGTTTACTCACTGCAGATTTTGATATTCCAAGAACCCGTGCCGCCGGAGAAAAACCGTTATTTTCCACGACTGCGACAAACACAGATATTACGCCAAAGTGATCCATAGCTTTATCGTTGATATTTTCTCAACAGTTAATTGATTGAAGTCCATATTATCATTTAAAAAGAAACGTTTTAAAGTGTTTCTATGCAGTTTTCGGGAAATTATCTGTGATGAACTTAACTGCGATGAAAAGTACTGCAATCGCCGTTTAGAAAGTTCCTTACGAAGATTCAAAGGAGAAAATCATGATCAGGATTGAACATGCCAATTTAGTCGTACAAGACATCGCAGTGGTGCTTGAGTTTATCCGGACTGCGTTTCCCCAGTGGCAGGTACGCGGCCAGGGTGAGATGAAATGGAACGGCAAGCCAAGGCGCTGGCTGCATGTAGGTAATGATGATTATTACCTTACGTTGAATGATGGCGGAGAAGGGAATAACAGAGATCTTTCAGGCCATAGCACCGGTCTTGCTCACCTTGGATTTGTAGTTGATAACCTGGATACGCTGATTGAGCGATTACAGGGAAAAGGGTATCAAATCGCTATCAAGGGGGCAGAGCACCCTTTCAGGAAGAATGTGTATTTCATCGATCCGGCGGGTTTTGAATTTGAGTTTATAGAGTATCTCAGTGACCAGCCTGAAGAGCGCAATAGTTATGGCTGATGATAGCCAGCCCTGACCGCCAGTCTTGATAACCAGTTTTGATAGCCAGTCTTTATAGAAAATCCCGTGCAATACAGGCACAAACAAAAAGACCAGTCGATTAACGACTGACAGAGATCCAGAGAGTGTAACCATGAATAAAACTGAATTCGTTGAAAAATTATACCAGTGTGTTGATGATCGCAATGTGCAGGCGTTGTCTGCTTTTCTTGCTCCGGATGTTAGCTTTCGCTTTGCGAATGCCGAACCGTTGAAAGGTAAAGAGGCGGTGCTGGAGGCAAATAAAGGCTTCTTTGCCAGCATCGCAGCCATGTCCCATCGCATAGACTCTATCTGGGTAAAGGATGATGATCTGATCTGTAACGGACAGGTCAACTACACCCGACTGGATGCAAGCAAGTTTTCCGCACCCTTTGCCACCATACTGAAGGTTAAGGATGAGCAGATTATCGATTACCTTATCTATGCCGATGTTTCAGGACTTTAAGGAAAAGTATTTCTGTGTTGTTTATTGTTATTCGCGGAGATCAGTAGTCTGATTCTTTTTCTTTGCTGATTTACTCGTAGCAACAGTCGCTTATGGATTTCCGTGAGCGGCTTTTTTTATTTTTACGGATGTATTGTTAGTTCACGTATAGGGTTTCTCGATGCTGATGTGCTACAACTATCAGACATTCGAGTGGGTACAAACTTAAGGGAGCTCAATGCGCATAATTCTCAGCAGGAAAGGGTTTGATACATCGGCCGGAGGGGTGCCCAGCCCGATACTGCCCGACGGGCGGCTGATCTCGTTGCCTATTCCTGACAAACGTTCTGCTGTGCAGTACCGTCATCTTCAGCAAGCAGATATCAAACTGGGAACGTTGGTTAAACAGTTAACCCGGGATCGGATTATCGGTACTACCGGTGCCCATCTTGATCCGGATCTGATTGCCGATTGCTATCCGCGAGAACCGGGCTGGAAGGCCGTGCTGGGGCAGACAGGATCGGCCCAGGGACACCTGCGCAAGCAGGGCGTCGAGGTGGGCGATCTGTTTCTGTTCTTCGGCCTGTATCGTGAGGTGGAGAAGGTAAATAGACGCTGGCGCTATGTGCCGGGATCAACGCCGCGGCACCTTTTGTGGGGCTGGTTGCAGGTTGGTGAGGTAGTAACAGTGGATGCGCTCATTCCCGATGAGATGCCCTGGGTAAAGTACCATCCGCATCTGCATGGTGAGCCCGATGCCAATAATACTCTGTATATCGCTGCAGACCGGTTGGTCATTGATGGCCTGAAAACTCAAGCCTCAGGCGCCGGGGTGTTTGAGCGATTTTCTCCTCGACATTGCCTGACCGCTGCAGAATCAACTAAGCCGAGTTTATGGCGACTCCCATCTTGGTTTTACCCGGATGGTCGGGTACCTCTGAGTTATCACAACCGGTTAGAGCGCTGGCAAAAAGACGCTGATGGCTGCTTGTTGCAGTGTGCAGCCAGGGGGCAGGAGTTTGTTCTGGATACCGCTTGTTATCCGCAGGCGGTCCATTGGGTTGAATCACTACTAAGTGATGCTAAGGTTTCAAATTAAGTTTTTTAAGTTGTAACTTTTGGTGCCAACTAATAAAGGGGTGTTTACACTAGGCTACGGGTATTTTTCATTTCCCAGATTATTATAAATATTTCCGCTTAATGAGTTAGAGGGCTAACAACGTCGTGAAAAGTTTTTTTCTTCCTGCTGGGCTGCTCCTTGCCTTTGCCCTGGCCTGGATTCTGCCGGAAGTGGGAACCTTTCTGAATGAAATTGGTTTGGTGCCTTGGTTGATGGTAATCATCTTTGTGATTAATGGTTACCAGATTAAACTGAGTGAGATTCCACGAGAATTCAACTTTCTCTATGCCTTACTGGCAACAGCTGTAATTTCATTGCTGATAGCGCCTTTTATCGGTGCCCAGGCGGCACAACTTTTTGGGCTCTCGACAGCAGCTACTCTGGGATTGATCGTTAAGTCCACCGTGCCCGCAACTCTATCCACCTGTATCGTAATGACACAAATTGCTGGCGGCCATGCACTCTGGGCTCTGGTGATGACCGTTGTACTGAATATTCTCGGGGTATTTACTATTCCCTTTATGCTTAGCCTGAATGTCAGTGCTATCGGAGAGATCACTGTCGATCCTTTTCCTCTGCTACAAACACTCATGTTATTCGTACTGGTTCCCTTACTCGCAGGGTTTTTTGCAAAGCGAATTTTAAGCATATCAGCAGATCATCTGGTGCTGCAGTATCTGCCATCAAGTTGTGTAATTCTAACGGTATGGATAATGCTGTCAGCCTCTGCCGCGGTGTTCAAATCATTGGATTTGTTCCTTCTTATTCAGATTGGAGTGGCCGCCATCAGCGTACACTTTCTGCTCATGATTATCTGTTGGGCTGCGGCCAGGGGAATGAAGCTGGAGCGGGGCGCTCTGATCGCGATGATCTTCACCGGTTCACAGAAAACACTGCCGGTTGCAGTCGGCGTGCTGTCCGCACTAAATCAGCCGATTGGAATTGCTGTGCTGGTTTGCATCTGCTTCCACTTCCTGCAACTATTTGCCGATTCATTGATCATTGGCCGTATGGTGCAAGCAAAAAATAGCGGTTAACTCTAAATTTTTATAAAGGCAGGAATGGGCACAGGTGTTTCCCTGGTCACGGTTAATAATATCTGACTATTGGCTTGAGTATTCTTTGGGGAAGACCTGATTAACACAGATAATAAGCCAATCTATTAGATAGGTTATAGGTAAGTATGAATACAGTAATAGTTATACCTGCTCGTTTTGGTTCTAGTCGGCTACCGGGTAAGCCGTTGGCAGATTTGCTCGGCAAACCCATGATTCAACATGTTTATGAGCGAGCATGTCAGGTACAGGACATTGAGTCAGTTATTGTTGCAACGGATGATGAGCGGGTCTTTGACGCTGTACTTAAATTTGGCGGTAAGGCGCTAATGACTTCCGCAGACCATGCTTCAGGTACAGATCGGCTTGTAGAAGTAATGCAGCATGTTCCTGCTGATGTGTATATCAATGTTCAGGGTGATGAGCCATTAATCAGGATAGAAGATCTTGATGCATTAGTTAGGCTTATGGCGGACAGCTCTGTGCAGGTAGGCACGCTTTGCCATTCAATTGATGCGGATGAGGCACTTGATTCTAATTGTGTCAAAGTTGTTAGGAATCATTTGGGTGAAGCGCTTTACTTTAGTCGTTCTCCGATTCCTTACCCGCGAGAAAAGAGCGAGGCCGTTTATTTTAAGCATGTCGGAGTATATGCGTATCGGAGAGTCGTTTTGAAACAGTATTCTGCACTGGCCCCTTCAAAGCTTGAGGCAGCAGAAGTACTTGAACAGTTACGTCTTTTATCAGCAGGCGTGAAAATACATGTTGTTGAAACCGAGCCGACAGGGCCTGGCGTAGATACACCTGAATGTCTGGATCGGGTTAGGGCGATTCTGCAAGCAAAACAGTGATTACTCTCGATAATTCTTAACCCCGCGTACGCAAGGCGTGGGTATTGTGTTTCGTATTCACTTCCAGTATGAATATTGTCGCTTTTGGGATCGATGACATTGTCAGTAATCCCTTACTTAGAGGGGGGGTTAAGGTTAAGCTGTAATTATTGTTGCTCCTGATTAAAATCAGAGTCATGAAAATAAAAGCCGTGCATTGAATATTTGCACGTACTAAAAAAGGGCTTTTATCCATGCACCAAAGCCCATTCAACCCCTGTAACAAGCTCAATCTGGTGATGAAATATGTGCCGAAAGAGATGGAGGTGTGGGATATCACTAAGGAGTCAGCAGGTCTTGCGTTGTGCTTCGGGCGTAGCCTGGGGGGCAAGCGTTCGGCGATGTTTATTCAGAATACCGGTATAGGTAACCTGATTACCGAACTGTACACCATGCAGAAACTGTATCAGGAGGGCCTGCCTATCTTCGCCTCGTTCCGGGGCTATTTTCAGGAGCCGATCGAGGCGCAGATCATCTACGGCAGTAATATGGAGAACCTTCTCAACGCGATCGATGTTGAGTACCGGATTCTGGAAAAAGCTGAAGACCTGGTTGATCTCGAACAGGATGTTGCCAACTGTTTTGCCGAGAAAAAAGTCAAGGTATACCTGTTGTCACCCGAGCTGTGGGAAGAAAAAGTGGATGACTATCATGTGTTTGGGTAACCTCATTTTACACCCGTCAGTGTCAGCACCGAAGCTTATGAAGGTACCCCCAGCCAGACCCGTGCTGAAGCCATTAAGGTGATCATGGAAAACGTCAGCGCTGAAGACGTTGTTATGTCGTAGATTGGTTTTCCTTCTAATAGAGGTATACAACTCGAAAGACCGTGCAGAAAACTTTTACATGCTCGGGGCTCTGGGATCCGCTACCGAAGTAGGTATCAGTCTGGCAGATACCATCAAGGGGCGCCATGTTTACATCGTAGATGGTGACGGCTCGTTCTTCTTTAACCCTAACCAGTTGGTTGATTTGGCGGCTCTAAAGCCAAAAAATCTGACTGTGATTTGTCTCGATAATGGTAGTTACGGCTCGACCGGTAATCAGCCGACGCTTAGCTCCAGTGGCATGAATCTGAGCGCCTGGGTGCAGACTCTGGGGGTTGAGACGTCAGCGATCACCGACCAGTCGGACACCTTTTCAGAGCTGATCAAAGAGAAGCCGACGTTTATTCATTACCTGATCAAAGCCGGTAACGAAAAGTCTGGGGAGGAAATACCTCTCAAGGCGGTTGAAATTAAACAACGCTTTATGGACGCGATAATTTAACCCTGCCTGGGGTGTTGGTGTTTCCTGAGCGGGTAGCATGATTACAGGCTTCTGTAGTGGGACAAGATCAAGCTGCCATTTGGGTAACTCTGAAGAGAGTTACCCTTTTTTTGTATTTGAATTTATATGGAGATGAGCTGTGTATTAATCTGCTTTCAGTAGCTGCTAATACTATTCATGAAATGACTACAAAACGACACATTTGATGTGATCTTGAAAATATCTCTTTGTTTATTTTTGTCTCTCTGTTTATAATCGACGAATCGTCATTTATAAGTAAGTAGTCGTTTATGAGTCCCCGTCAGATTGATTCCAGTACATTGCATGAGCGCGAGCAGACGCTGCTTGATGCCGCTTTGCAACTGATTCAACAGCAAGGTGTTGAAGGTCTGACTATGGATAAGCTGGTGAAGCAGGTGCCTTTTTCTAAAGGGACGGTGTATAGCCATTTCTCCGGTAAAGAAGATTTGCTGCTGGGTCTGTGTAACCGTGGGATGGGAATCCTTGGCAAGCTGTTTCAGCGTGCCGGAAGGTTTGAGGGCACGACTCGCGAGCGAATCATCGCTATCAATTTTGCCTACCTAATCTATTCACGTTTGTATCCGATGATGTTCTTGCTGGTTATCAGTGCCAAATCGCCGGGTGTAACTGAGAAAGCCTCGCAGAGACAACGAGATATTCACCTGCAGCACGAAGCCGATCTGACCACCGGTATTATCTCTAATATCAAGCAGGCCCTGGCGGATGGTGAGTGTTTAAATCCTCTCTCGCTGGCACCTGAAGAAATTGCGTTTGCCAATTGGTCATCGGCGTTTGGTTCGATTGCTTTGCTCTGTAAAGATATTGAACAGTGTGGAATTCGAGCGCAGATGCAGAGTGAGCAGGCGTTATTGGCAAATGTAAATCTGATGCTCGATGGCTTGCAATGGCGACCCTTGTTTTCAGAGTTTGACTACAGTCTGACTCTGCAACGATTGAAAACTGAACTTTTTGCCGCTGAGGTCGAGCTATTGGATGCTCAGGGGCAGGCGTTACAGCTGGATTAACAGCCGGCTAGGAAACACTAAACCGACGACGCTTGCGTCGTTTTTTAAAAAACATTAATGACGATTCGTCAGTAAAGGCAAGGATATGAAGGATAAATTATTTGCTTTCGTCCTCAAGCACCCAATATGGGTGCTTTTGACTGCGATAGTTCTGGTCGTGGCTGCAGCAGCAGGGGCTAAGAACCTGGTTTTTAAGAGTGATTACAGGGTGTTCTTCAGTGAGGAGAATCCGCAGCTAATTGCTTACGAGTCGATGCAGAATATCTATAATAAGAGTGACAATGTCTCGTTTGTGATAGTGCCTACTGGAGACACTGTATTCACGGAAGAAACCCTTAATATTGTCAGCCAGATCACCACCGATGCCTGGCAAATACCGTATTCGACGCGCGTTGATTCCATTACCAACTTTCAGTACACCTGGGCTGAAGAAGACGACATGATCGTTGAAGACCTGGTGATGGAAGATGTTGAGCTAACTTCAGAAAAGCTGCAAAAGATAGAGACTATTGCGCTGAAGGAACCCTTGTTGCTCAACAAGCTGATATCGGAGCAGGGGCATGTCACTGTCGTGAATGTAACGGTGCAGTTGCCCGGCGTTAATCCGGTTGCCGAAGTGCCCGAAGTGGTCGCCAAGGTACGCGAGATTCAGCAGAAATATATGGCAAAAAATCCTGGCCTTGAAATCAAGCTGTCCGGCATCGTGATGATGAATAACAGCTTTGCCGAAGCATCATTGAAGGATAATGCGACTCTGGTTCCTGCCATGTTTGGTGTGGTTATTGCCGGGATGCTGATTCTGCTGCGCACCTTTACCGGCACTATTTCGACGGTGGTTATTATCGCTGCCAGTATAGCCAGTGCGATGGGACTGGCTGGCTGGAGTGGGCTTTTTCTGACCGGGCCATCTGCCGGTGCGCCCACCATGATTCTGACCTTGGCGGTGGCCGACTGTATTCATATATTGAGTACCATGTTTTTTGAGATGCGCCAGGGCGTTGAGAAGAAAAAGGCATTGCTGGATAGTCTGCGGATTAACTTTCAGCCGATCATGTTGACCAGTGTTACTACGGCGATCGGATTCCTGAGTATGAACTTCTCGGATTCACCGCCATTTCGTGATCTGGGCAACATAGTCGCTACCGGCGTGATGCTGGCGTTTGTCTTCTCGGTAACATTGTTCCCGGCGTTGCTGATGATATTGCCAGTAAAGGTCAAGGTACGTACTGAAGAAGATCATGACTATATGCGTTCTCTGGCTGGATTTGTTACCGGTAAGCGCAAACTGTTGTTGCCGTTGATGAGTGTGGTGATGGTCAGCCTGATCGTCTTCCTGCCGCAGAATAAGCTGAATGACGATTTTGTTAAGTATTTCGATACCTCGGTGCCATTCCGCCAGGCTACTGATTTCATGCAGGATAACCTGTCGGGCATGACGCAGCTGGAGATCTCGGTGAATAGCGGTGAATCCAGTGGTATCAATGATCCGGCTTATTTGGGGATGTTGGGTGATTTTACTCAGTGGTTACGGGCACAGCCAGAGACCGACCATGTGAATACCATCACCGATACCCTGATGCGCCTGAACAAGAACATGCACGCGGATGATCCTGAATATTATCGCCTGCCGATGGATAGGGAACTGTCTGCGCAGTATCTGTTGCTGTATGAGATGTCATTGCCTTATGGTTTGGATCTCAATAATCAGCTCAACGTGGACAAGTCATCTACCCGGGTAATCGGTACCTTCAATAACATGACCAGCAATGAGCTGGTGCGGCTTGAAACGCGAATACAGGACTGGTTTAGTGAAAATGCACCGGGACTGGAAGCGCAGATTACCGGACCTAATCTGATGTTTGCGCATATCAGCCAGCGTAATATCATCAGTATGTTGTCCGGTATCGCGATGGCACTGGTGTTGATCTCTCTGTTACTGGGCTTTGCGCTGCGCTCGGTGCGCTTCGGCCTGATCAGCCTGATACCCAACCTGGCACCGGCCGCGATGGGCTTCGGGGTGTGGTATCTGATTGATGGTCAGGTGGGTTTGGGTCTATCCGTCGTAGCAGGTATGACGTTGGGTATCGTAGTTGATGATACGGTGCACTTCCTAAGCAAGTATCTGTACGCCCGTCGCGAAAGAAATGCCGACAGTGTCGCCGCCGTGCAGTATGCCTTTGGCAGTGTGGGACGTGCCTTGTGGATCACGACCTTTGTGCTGGTGGCCGGTTTCATGGTGCTGGCGCAATCGAGCTTTAAAATAAATGCGGATATGGGCTTTTTGACAGCCCTGACAATTCTGATCGCTCTGATTGTGGATTTCCTGTTCCTGCCGCCATTATTGATGAAACTTGATTCAAAGAAAGAAGAAACAGACGTTGCTGTAGTGCAAGGAGAGACGAATGAAGTTAAGTAATCCTGTCAATTTATTTCTGGCTGCCGTTCTGGTTGTCAGTACGCCTCTGATGGCACAATCGCCGGAAGAGCGCGGCCTGGAAATCTCTCAGGAAGCTAAACTGCGCGATCTTGGTTGGCGTGATATGCAGGCCGCTATGAATATGGTGTTGCGCAACAAGCAAGGCCAAGAGAGTTTGCGCGAGATGCGTCTTAAATCGCTGGAGCAGGAAAACGATGGCGATAAGAGCCTGACAGTGTTCGATAAGCCCCGCGATGTGAAAGGTACTGCCTTTCTGAGTTTCTCCCATCCGGTAGGGGCTGATGATCAGTGGCTTTACCTGCCAGCACTGAAGCGGGTAAAGCGTATCGCATCGCGCAATAAGTCTGGTCCGTTTATGGGCTCTGAATTTGCTTATGAAGATATGTCTTCGTTTGAGATCGAGAAATATACTTACCGCTATCTGCGTGATGAGGCCTGTGGAATTGGTGAGTGTTTTGTGGTTGAGCAATACCCAGTTGATAAACACTCGGGCTATACCCGCCGTATCGTTTGGCTTGATAAGGCTGAATACCGTGTCTTAAAGACTGAATTTTATGATCGCAAGGATAGCTTGCTGAAAACATTGACGTTTGCGGGCTATCAGCAATATCTCAACAAGTATTGGCGAGCGGACGAGCAGAAGATGGTGAATCATCAGAACGGCAAGAGTACTGAACTGGAGTGGTCTGACTATCAATTCAGGAGTGGCTTGAAAGAAAGTGATTTCAATAAAAACTCTCTGAAACGGGCGCGTTAAAAATGGGGAAAAAGGCACTCGCTATTAGCCTGCTGGCGCTGTTACCGGCGTTTGCAGGTGCGGCTGAGGATGTTCTGTTTGAGTTCTCCGGCAAGGTTGACGGAGAGTTCCGCGGTTATCAGCAAGACGGTCAGTTTACCGGTCAGGATTATCGCTCCAGCTTGTCGCTGGCGCTGGAGCCGGAATTTTACTGGGAGTGGAACGATGGTGTTGATAGCCTGACGTTTACGCCATTCTATCGTCATGATCAGCGCGATGATGAGCGCAGCCATGGTGATATCCGTGATTTTAGTTGGGTGCATGTCGGTGACGATTGGGAACTGCGTACCGGCCTGAGAAAAGTATTCTGGGGCGTGACTGAGTTTCAGCATCTGGTGGATGTGATCAATCAGACCGATGCTGTTGAAGACAGCGATGGCGAAGACAAACTGGGTCAGATGATGGTTAATCTGTCATTGGTGCGCGACTGGGGTATTGTCGATCTGTTTGTGCTGCCCGGTTTCAGGGAGCGCACCTTTGCCGGTGAGGACGGCCGATTGCGTTCTGGCTTGGTGGTAGATACGGATGCTGCCGAGTATGAGTCCGGTGCCGGCGAGAATCATGTTGATACGGCGGTGCGCTGGAGCCACAGTGTAGACGTCTACGATGTGGGTCTGCACTGGTTCAGGGGAACCAACCGGGATCCACTTCTTGAACCACGCATGAGGGCCGGGCAGATGGTGCTCGTGCCAGTCTATGAGCAGATCGATCAGCTTGGTTTGGATGCGCAGGCAACCATCGATAGCTGGCTGTGGAAACTGGAAACCCTATGGCGTAGAAGTGATAGAGAAAAATACGCTGCCCTGCAGGGTGGGGTCGAATACACCTTCTACGGGATTCGTGAAAGCGTTGCAGATCTGGGCGTTCTGCTGGAATATGGCTGGGATGAGCGTGGCACAGATGCTACCGCAATCTTCCAGAACGATCTGTCAGTTGGCGCCCGTGTTACGCTGAATGACGCCGCCAGTACCGAGTTTCTGGCGGGTGTTGCTTATGATCTGGACTATGACAGCAACAGTTTGTTTGTCGAAGCCAGTCGCCGCTTTGGGGATAGTTGGAAAGTTAGCCTGGATGGTCGTGTGTTTGATGCCAATGACCCGGCAGATCCGTTGGTGAATGTCAGTCAGGATGACATGATTCAGCTGACCGTTGAACGCTATTTTTAGACCAATATCTGAAGTTGAACCTTGAGACTTAAAGTTTAAAACAAGTCACTTTGTATGCGTCGGCTGTCAGGCCGGCGCAGTTATTTCAACACTGAATAAACTGTTTCACCAAGTTACCGTTTCAAGCGGTTACTGACTTCAACGCATTGGCTATACCTGCCGACTTTAGTTGTTCTTCCTGATCTGGGTTGCGCACCAACAGAGCGCCGCAGAAAGCCAGGGCATTCAAGGATATGCCGGCAAAGTCTTCGCGGCTACGCGGCACCATCATCATCCATTCCCGGGTAATCAGCAGATTGTAGGGCATAATGACGGTCTCTCCCTCTACTTTGATACTCAGATATTTAATCAGCTGCAGGTAGGTTTCAGTTAATTTCTCTGCTGCGAGTTGTTTATCGTTAAACAGTTTTTCTGATAAAGCGATGCCTGCGTGACGAAAGGGCAGTTTAGTATTGCTTGTCACTTCATCCTGTTTGAATTGACTTAGGGAAGAATGAAGCGGTAACCGGGCAAAGGGCTGCATTGGTAGGGGAATCAGTTGCAGGTGTTTGTGGGGCTGGCTGGCACCTGCTTCTGTACCGCCGTTATAAAAGCCCAGGCCATCAATCTGTTGCAAGCACAGCGCCAGGGCTGCAAAGTCTTGCTGGCAGATTAAATTGGTTTGAGGCTCGAATTCACGGGTGATAATCAGCAGATGGTGATCGACCACATTAAACTTATTCAACAGGCATATATGCTCACTGCCAAGCTCAGTGACATAGAGTTGCTGCTCGTAGGGGCAAAAGGGATTGCGGTGAGTATTGCCAGCTTGCCTGAGGCGCTCTTGGGCTGATTTACGCCGGTTTAAATTGTTCAGGGTGCGCAGCAGAAACTCACGGTTTTGCTGCTCAATAATTTGATAGTCGGTAGCAATAGGGAGCAGAGCGCCGCTGCTGAGTGCTTTCGTAGTTACTGACTCAACCTGTTGCCATAGATTTTCTGACACAAGATGTCCTCATATATTCCCAGTTGATCAGTTTAGCAGAACCGGCCAGCAGTCAGCTTCAGTTGAGTGATTAAGAGCAACCGCTTGGTAACGTTCCTGATGTATATTGAATGTATAGCAAAACGAATATAGAAACGTTTTTTTAAAAATAACAGTGAAGTGAAATTACCAGGTGAGTTAAGCTGATAATGAAAACGCTATTGATTGTTGCCCATGCTCCCTCCGAGAATACCCGGCTGATGGTCGATGCGGTGCTTAAGGGGGCACAACACCCTGATATTGAACAGGTGGAAACCCGCTGGATTCCTCCGCTGGAAACAACACCTGAGGATGTCCTGGCCTGTGATGCCATTATCCTTGGGACAACAGAAAACCTGGGGTATATGAGTGGTGCCCTGAAGGATTTCTTTGACCGCTGTTATTATCCCTGCCTGGAAGAAAAGCAGGGTTTGCCCTGTGCCTTGTATGTGAGGGCCGGGCAAGATGGTACCGGCACCTGTCGCGCAGTGGAATCCATCTGTACCGGCTTGCGCTGGAGTTGGATTCAACCACCGTTGGTGTGCAGGGGAGAGTGGCGGGATGATTTCCTGGCGCAATGTGAAGAGTTGGGTATGACGGTTGCTGCGGGCCTCGATGTCGGTGTGTTTTAACTAATCAATAATCACCCGCAGAGCGGGTAGTATGATGTAAGCCCCTAAATTTATTATTGCCGTGTAATTCAATAGGGATTGGAGAGGCACGAACCGCACCTGAGTGACAGAGCGACAATCAACGCTGCTTATGGTCATGCTCAGCCAATTTTCCCATTAAACCGATGTGATGTGCGCCGCGCCAGTACGGCTGAAGGCAGTCCTGACACTGGTAAAAAGTTTCATAGGAGCGTTTTGTTCCTTCAGGAATAATGTCTTCGATCTTTGCTTTAGATACCCGCTTAAGTTTGCCATTGCAGTTAATACAGCGTGTTAGAGGATGGCATTTATCCGTCACATTAAATGCCTGCAGCACCTCTTCGATCTGCTTGTTCGGGTCCGTGGACCGCACGAAATACCCATGGGTTACCCGGTTCTGTTTCAGGATGCCTAGATCCCGGGTCAGGATGATACGCTGCTCGCGCAAGGCACAATCGATGATATAGCTATCTTCAAAATCATTTCTGTAGAGGGTGTCAAAACCCAGCAACCGCAAGTGTCGGCTGAGCTTTCCGAGGTGAACATCCAGAATAAAACGCGCTGTGGGCAAAGGTTTTGCGCTAAACCGGTCTGATTTGGCAATTTCAAACGCCTTGAAACGGGGATAAACACTGACCCGCTCACCGCCGCTAAGATGGTAATCAAAGGGCTGGCTGTGGCTGTCCACCAGGATGAGATCTACTTCAATATGGGGAACTCCCTGGGCCTGAATCGCATCCCTGAGGCTTGGCAAACCGGAAAAATGGAAGCTATAACTTCGTTGCCGTCGCACAGTGTATAGAAAATCATTTAACTGTCCGTAAAAACGGAAGTCACAGCTACGTAACAGGGGCTGATGAGCCTCTGTCTGGTTTTGCTTAGGGTGTTTGGATCTGTACATTCTGGGTTAGACCACAGTGCTGGTCTGGTTATCCCCGGGAGGTTGATTGTAAGCGTATTTTCATGTGCTTAGCGGTTTGTCGCAGGGCTGAGATAATCACGTTTATTAGATGGCTATTATTGGCACCTTGATTCATTTCTTCCGGGGAGGGCAAACCTACACTATCCTTAATAGTAGGCGCTGTTGAACAGCACCTGTCTTCCCACCAATAAGAATGTAGCTAACGGAGGGATAATTATGAATATCGGATTAGTGATAGCGGATGCAGGACGTGCCCGTATATTCGCCACTGAACGGCTTGGAAGCCCCCTCGAAAACATAAAAGACCTAACCAATCCCTACGGTAAACAACGCGAACAAAGCTTTACGTCTGATCGTTCTGGTCATACAAACAGCCCAAGCGGCACTGGCCATACGATGAGTAATAAAGCGGAATTCAAAGCGATGGAGGATGAGCAATTCGCGAAAAGTATTGTCAGTGAACTGGAGGAAAACTATCGGGATGGAAAGTTTGTCGCAGTTTACCTGCTTGCTGCACCGCGGTTTCTTGGTCGCCTTCGCAATGTACTCACTCCGGCAATGAAAAAAGTGGTAGTCAGAGAATATGCTAAAGATTTTAGCCTGATGAATGAGCGGGAGCTGCAGAAACATCTCGCCCTGCTGTAAACCTCTCAGGAACCTCTGAATTGCCAGTAAATACCCATTAAAACGGACATTAAACAGCTGTCATTGATAGATTCAGAGGTTCCCTGAGTTGATCTTTTTTTACGCCCCTCTCAAGGAGAGCCAACGGGAAGCATCTCTTCCTGGCGTTGCTCTTGCTGTACCTGCCACAGTTGTGCATAACGGCCGTTCTGTCCAAGCAATTGCTGGTGGCTGCCTTGCTCTACAATTTCTCCGTGATCCAGAACAATGATCTTGTCGGCATCGACAATGGTGGATAGCCGGTGGGCGATTACCAGGCTGGTATGATCCGATGAAATATTGTTGATCGCGGTGAGAATGGCCTGCTCGGATCCGCTGTCCAGGGAAGAGGTTGCTTCATCGAAGAGTAATATAGGGGGGCGCTTAAGAATGGTTCGAGCGATAGCGACACGCTGTTTTTCGCCGCCTGACAGCTTCAATCCTCTCTCGCCGACAATCGTATTTACCCCTAGTGGTAGCTCATTTATTAATGCTTCCAGGTAAGCCATCCGAATGGCGCTACTGACTTCGTCGTCGCTTGCATCAGTACGGCCATAGCGGACATTTTCAAAAATCGTATCGTTAAACAGCACGGTGTCCTGGGGTACGATACCAATTGCGTGTCGCAATGATTCCTGGCGGACACCGCTGATATCCTGGCCATCAATACTGATAGTGCCAGCGTTGGGGTCGTAGAAGCGAAACAGGAGTTTGACCAGCGTCGATTTACCTGCGCCGCTGGCACCCACAACAGCTACTTTTTGTCCCGGTTCGACACTAAAGCTGATGTCTTTGAGGATCGGGCGCTCGCTTGTGTAATGGAAAGAGACAGAATTAAAAGCGATAGCGCCTTTATCCAGTACGAGTTCGGTTGCATCACTGCTATCCATAACCTTGGGTTGAATCGCCAATAGCTCGAACATTTTTTCAATATTGGCCATTGAACCTTTGATTTCACGGTATACGAAGCCGAGGAAGTTTAAGGGCATAAACAGTTGCATCATAAAGGCATTTACCAAGACGAAGTCCCCGAGGGTCATTTCGCCTGTGCTGACGCGAACGGCGGCAAGCCACATCATCCCGGTGGTTGAAGCTGCAACAATAAATGCCTGGCCTCCATTGAGCGTAAACAGTGACAAGCGATTCTTGCGCCGTGCCTGTTCCCATTTTCTTAGTTCGTCATCGTAGCGGGTAGCCTCAAAATCCTCGTTGGTAAAGTACTTAACGGTCTCGTAGTTCAGTAAGCTGTCTATGGCCCGGCTGTTACTGGCAGAATCTGCCCGGTTGGCTTCACGAAGAAATTGGGTGCGCCACTCCGTGGTGTGAATGGAGAAAAAGACATAGGCAACAACGCCGCAGAGGGTTATCAGGGCAAAGCTGATACCGTAGTTGTATAACAGTAGGCCAATAATCATGCTGATTTCGAGGATTGTTGGCCCGATATTGAAGATAAAAAAGCGCATCAGGAAACTGATACCGGTGGTGCCGCGTTCGATATCCCGTGATAAGCCACCGGTTTGGCGATTGAGATGAAAATCCAGATCCAGGGCATGTAAATGGCGGAACACCTGTAACCCAAGACGGCGCATGGCACGCTCTGTTACACGGCCAAATACCGTATCGCGTATTTCACCCAGTAAGACGTTTGATAAGCGGGCTAAACCATAGGCAAAGACTAATCCGACGGGGACGAGTATTAAACGTGTATCCCCGGAAGCGTCTGCTTCGAGCGTATCAACAATGTACTTAAGCAGGAAAGGCCCTGCGACATTGGCTACTTTAGCAAGCACGAGGCACGAAAGAGCAATGAATACGCGACGCTTATATTCCAGCAGGTAAGGCCAAATCACTTTCAGGGCGTGCCAGTTTATGGGAGCGCCGGGGTCGTCGGAATAGTTTCTGTGTCGCATAGAAATTAATCTCGTCAGATGGTTGCATCAACAGTGTATCAAAAGTGCATGAATAACAACTCGTTACCGGCTATTGGAAAACAAACGGTGAATCAGAAAACAATCGTTATGGAAGACGATGAAAAGTCAGGAGCGCAATGGTCAGCAAATCATCTTCTGCAGCATTGGCCAGAATAAGGGAGTTAGAAAGTGTAGTTGTGTGTCTGGGCATTCAGTTGTAGTCATTCAGCCCATAGGAGGGACATACTCAACGAACGCCTCGTTGCAGTCACACAACACTTTTTTACCATTTCTCAGCGCTATACCGATGATCTCTTTGGCATTCTCATCATGGTTATCTTCAAAGTTACACAGCGCCCAGCAAATCAGGAGTTGCTCTTCACTGGCCCCACTTTCGCCCTGAAAGCGGGCCTTCCAGCCTGCTGCTGGGATGATGGAGTCTATTTCGTAGTTATGTTCTAAGTTACGTTCTAAATTTGGCATGTTAACTCCGGCCTCAGAAATGCCTCTGCTACAGCGCTCACAGGCCTTTCCTTATATATCATCAATGTCGTTGCAAAGGCTGCTGAATAATCACCGGCACTATCCTGCGTTTTTCAGAAGCTCTATAAGTTTGGTACAGGCTGATGATAAATGCTAAATCTCTTGCGAGATAAGCACACGAGCACTTGTCTCAGGCTCCCAGTGATACATGTTATTAGCGGATTCCCCCTAAATTGTTGTCTATTGTAAATAGTAGATGGCAGAGAGTAGCTATTAGTAAAAGGTGGCAGCAGACGCTTTAACTAGCGTATTGGGTGCCTTGAAAGAGGGTGCTGCTGTGTTATCGGGAGGTTTGTATGATTAAGCGTTTGGTTGTTAGCCTGGTGGCTATCGTTACTTTGTCCGCCTGTGCGCAGCAACCGGTCAGTGTGGATTACGAGCCGGCAGTCGATTTTAGCGTAATCAACAGCTATGCCTGGGCGACTGAAGGGCAGGCTGCGTTTGGCTCTTCAAATGATGGTTTGATGGATCGCCGGGTAAAAGAGGTGCTGAAAGACGAGTTGGCGATGCGCGGGGTTAAATTTAACCAGGATGCCCCGGACATGCTTATCGGTTATCAGGTGATTGATCAAGAAAAGGTCGATTTTTACAGTTATCCAAGATTCTATTCCTACGGTCACCATCATCGCTATTTTCATTCCGGTTTCTATGATGAGTTGATTGTGTACCGATACGATCAACGCCGGTTTCTGCTGGATGTTATGGATAGTCAGTACAATCTAATTTGGCGAGGTGTTTATACGGACCTGCTGAAAAATGCCTCGACTCCGGATGAGAGAGTGGCTCGTATCCGAGAGCAGGTGAGTGAGATCCTGTTGCATTTTCCCCGCTGATTAATTCTTATTTTAGCAATCAGGTTTGGCAGTAGATAAACGGCCTAGTGCTGCGGATTAGGGAACCTAAGAACAAGTCCCTTGGGCCTTAGCATGCCCCGCTCCACCGGGTACTGGCTTTCAGAGCGAGCTGAGATCACGACAACGTACCCAGAGGGCATGCTAATTACAGGCATACTGGTTGT
>JBALVQ010000090.1:0-21017 GCA_036960915.1 Amphritea sp. | reverse complement strand
TTTTGTGGAAAGGGCATCGGATTGGCCGTTTTCGAGTATTCACATGTTTATCCGCAATGGAGTATTGAATAGGGATTGGGGTAGTGATGCGGATAGAAATGATGAATATGGTGAACGGTGAGGGATGGTATGACTCATTGTAGCTCGTGATATTGTTGGGCATCGTTGCACTCACCCCAACCTACAATTCTGTTGGGCATCGTTGCACTCACCCCAACCTACAATTCTGTTGGGCATCGTTGCGCTCACCCCAGCCTACAATTCTGTTGGGCATCGTTGCACTTACCCCAACCTACGCACTATACAGCAAGTAGGTTGGGGTGAGCGTAGAGACTGAGAAAGTATTCGATTAGCTGAATACTTTCTCAGTCTCGTAGCGATGCCCAACACTAATCGGTAATGTACTGACTCGTTCAATTACAAGGAGTGTAAGAGATGCGGTATCGAAGGAGCAATATTGCCGGCGGCACCTACTTCTTTACTGTTAACCTCTGTAATCGAAACCAAGGCCTGCTGGTTGATCATGCGGGGTTGCTCCGCTCATCCATAGCAAGGGTTAAAGCACATCATCCCTTTATTATCGATGCTATGGTGGTGTTACCTGATCATCTGCATGCTATCTGGACATTGCCTGATGGAGACAATGATTTTGCAATGCGTTGGATGTTAATTAAGGCCGGATTCTCCAGAGGTATTGCCAAGGAGGAGCGAATAAGTTGCAGTCGAAAAATCAAGCATGAGCGTGGCATATGGCAGCGCAGGTATTGGGAGCATCTGATCCGTGATGATAACGATTATGCCCGGCATGTGGATTATATTCACTTCAATCCGGTAAAGCATGGTTTTGTGGAAAGGGCATCGGATTGGCCGTTTTCGAGTATTCACATGTTTATCCGCAATGGAGTATTGAATAGGGATTGGGGTAGTGATGCGGATAGAAATGATGAATATGGTGAACGGTGAGGGCTGGTTATGACTCATTGTAGCTCGTGATATTGTTGGGCATCGTTGCACTCTACCCAAAACGCTTCGCGGGGCATGCTAACCCCAACCTACAATTCTGTTGGGCATCGTTGCACTCTACCCAATAGCCAAAGCACTTCGTGGGCCACACTGAACGCTTCGCGGGGCATGCTAACCCCAACCTACGCACTATACAGAGACTTGCCGCCATCGACGGCAATGATCTGACCGGTGATGAAGTGCTGATTTGCCAGAAAGCATACTGTCTCAGCAATATCTTTGGGGTGACCCACGCGTTTTAGCAGTGTTTTATCAACGATCTTCTCTTTCTCGATTTCGTTCAGGGCCGCAGCATCTTCTGGCCATAGAATCGGTCCGGGGGAAACACCATTAACTCTCACTTGTGGAGCGAGCTCCTTGGCGAGGCTTAAGGTCAGCATTTGCAAGCCTGCTTTCGCGATAGAGTAAATCGGATAACCCGGTAGCGCTCTTTGGGCATGGATGTCGATCAGATTAATAATGGCTCCCTGGTTGCTGCGTAGCTCCTGCGCAAGTGAGCTGCAGAGGAAATAGGGGGCTTTCAGGTTGCTATTGATGAGTTCGTTCCACTGGTTTTCAGAACTTTTCTCTAACGGCGTTGGGAAAAAGCTGGAGGCGTTATTTATCAACAGATCCAGTCGTCCCCAGACTTTTATTACATTCTCGGCCAGGCTGTTTACCTGCTGTGAATTATTCAGGTCAGCTTGCAGTGCCTGAGCTGTGTCAGCTTGCTGGCTGTTGAGTTCGTCTGCGAGTCTGTGAGCGGCTTCAGCGGAGTTGTTGTAATGGACTATAACCCGATAACCCTGCTTATGAAGGTGTTGGGCTATAGTAGCTCCGATTCTGCGAGCAGCGCCGGTAACCAGAGCAACAGGTGCATTCATTTTATAGAGTTCCTTCCGCTTGTCGCTGACACAGCTCCACTTGCCGGCGTTTTATTTCTTCGCCCAGCGCCTTGCCTTTTAAACCTTTCTGCATCAGCTCTTGAGGCTGTATTTTCAGTAGATGCTCAAGTAACTGAGGCAGTGTCTGTTCAGTAGCTGATTGTACAGTAGACAGTTGTGCAGTAGACGATTGCGCAGCAGGCCGTTGCGGCTGTGAGAAAAGGATGGCACTGGCTGACAGTAAATCCGGTAGTTTCTCCGGTCGGCGTAACAGATCGAGTGCCGAGATTAAGCTATGGCGCTGTTCACCGGAAAGTTGCTGGAAGTTGTTTAGCTCGTGCGCGCTGCTGCGTAGCTGCAAGGTCAGGTCTCTGAATGCGTTCGGGACGCGTTGCCGTTTGCAAAAACTACAGATCAGTTGCTTACTTTCTTTAATGTCCAGTTTTTCAGTGGTCTTATAAAACAGTACGGCAAAGCGAATAGCGGGAGAAACCTCTGCTTTAATTAACTCGAGGGCTGAAGTATCAGAGACTATGTTTACAAGCTCAGGAAACAGTTTCTCCAGCGCCTGACAAGACTGCAGTGTTTGCAGGAATTGCTCTGGTGCCGGCTCGCCAAGCGCACGTTGAAACTCCTGCCAGACCCGTTCTGCCGTCAGGTGTTCAAGCTCATCGGTATTGGATAACTGACGCATTAATTGCAGCGTTTCGGGGGCGATTGAAAAGTCATAAGCTGCATAGCGGGCAGAAAATCGTGCGACCCGCAATACGCGTAAAGGATCCTCTGCGAAAGCCGGTGAAACATGGCGCAGGATGCGTTTTTTGAGGTCTTGTTGGCCGTTATAGGGATCGATAATGTTGCCGTTATGATCCTGAGCCATCGCATTGATGGTTAGGTCCCGGCGAATGAGGTCCTGTTCCAGGGTGACATCAGGGCTGGCATGGTAGTGAAAGCCGGTATAGCCCTTGCCTGACTTCCGCTCAGTGCGTGCCAGGGCATATTCTTCGCCGCTGCAAGGGTGGATGAACACAGGAAAGTCCTTACCGACAGGGCGATAGCCTTTTTTGAGCATCTGTTCCGGTGTCGCCCCGACGACAACCCAGTCGCGGTCATATACCGGATAGTCAAGCAGTTGATCACGCACTGCACCGCCGACCAGATAAGTCTTCATAAGTTGGTTTCACAGAAGTCGATTTATGAGCTGCTGCACTGGTCTGGTTTGGATGCTTGCCAGGCTTCAAAGCCACCGTCCAGGCTGTATACCTGATCAAAACCTTGCTGGATAAGAATCTGGGCCGCAGATTGGCTGCTGAAACCGTGATAACAGCAAACAATCAACGGCGCGTCCAGATCGGCTGCGTTGATAAACGTATGCAGGTTTTCATTCGACAGGTGGGTGGCGCCGCTGATATGCCTTTGTGTATAACTCTGCGGATCACGGATATCGGCAACTACCGCGCCATCCGTTATGAGTTGCTCTGCCTGTTCGACATTAATGCACTGATAAGTATCCATAATACACTCTACTCGCTATATCTTTGTTGGCTGGCGACGCTGAATAGCTGCTGGTCTTCGAGGCGCAACGCAGTTAATTCGTTGCCCCATACGCAGCCTGTATCCAGAGCGTAGACATTGTCATGTTCAGCTTTGCCTTCCAGGGCCGCCCAGTGTCCGAAAATAATTCGGCCATTAGTAACTGCCTGACCGTGGTGCTCAAACCAGGGTTTGAACCCTTCGGGTTGGTTGTGCAGGCCGCCTTTAACTGAAAAGTCCAGTCGACCTTTACTGTTGCAGAAACGCATACGGGTGAAGTAGTTAGTGATCATTCTTAAGCGCTCCCAGCCTTCCAGAGACTTAGACCAATGGTCCGGCGTGTTGCCATACATATGTCTGAAGTATTCTCGGGCCAGAGTGCTCTGTAGTACTTGCTCTACTTCACGGGCGCGGCGTCTGGCTTTTTTAATCGACCATTTGGGTGGAATGCCGGCGTGTACCATAGCGAAACCGAGCCGCTGATCAGTGACGATTAACGGTTGATGGCGTAGCCATTCCATCAATTCATGGCGATCAGGCGCTTCAAGTATATCGTGAATAGTGTCACTGCGTCTTGGGTGGGTGGTATTGAAATGGATAGCCAGCAAGTGCAGATCATGGTTGCCTAACACTACTTTTGCCTGGTCACCCATCGCCATGAGGTGGCGTAAGGTAGCCAGAGACTCGGGGCCCCGGTTAACCATATCCCCGGCAACCCAGAGTTGATCGTCGCTGCTGAAATTAACCTTCTCAAGCAGTGCTTTAAATTCGGTGTAACACCCCTGAATATCACCTATGGCATATGTAGCCATCTAGTAGTTAGCCATCTATCTGCTTACTCCATCAGTGCAGCGCGTTTGGCTGAGCAAGAGTGAACGGTTGAATCGGCGCCTGGAACTGTTCGCCATCCGTTGTTTTCATCTCGTAGTGGCCTTGCATGCTGCCAACCCGAGTCGCCAGTACGGTTCCGCTGGTATAGCTGTAGCTCTGTTCAGGTGCTATAACCGGTTGTTCGCCGACGACACCTTCGCCTTCAACTTCCTGAATCTTTTCGTTGCCATCGACGATTAGCCAGCGGCGGCTCAATAGCTGAACCGATTGTTGATCGTGGTTGGTGATTGTAATGTGATAGGAGAACACATAGCGCTGCTTATCAGGGTCAGACTGCTCTGCCAGGTATGAGGTTTCTACATCGATACTGATGCGCTGTTCTTCCGGTGTTTGAATCATGGTTTGCAATATCTGTCTCTCGCACTTATTCGGCGTTGCTTAGGTAATCACTGATGCTGACAAAGTCAGCCAGCGACAGGCGTTCAGGCCGCAATCCTGGATCGATATTCAAGGCGCTGATCTCATCACCGCTAATCAATGGCTTCAGGTTGTTACGTAATGTTTTGCGTCGTTGGCCGAAAGCGGTACGGACAACGGTTTCCAGTTTCTTTATGTCTTTGGCTTTAAGTGGCAACTCTTTATATGGCACTAATCTTACAATAGCGGAATCAACTTTGGGTGCTGGATCGAAGGCATACGGAGGCACCAGAAACAGCGGTTCTATCTGACAGTAATACTGTGCCATTATGCCGAGTCTGCCATAAGCGCTGTCCCCTGGCTGTGCTGCCAGTCTATCTACGACCTCTTTCTGCAGCATAAAATGCATATCTTCAATCTGCTGGGCATAGGTTAGCAGATGAAAAATCAGCGGTGTCGAGATGTTATACGGCAGGTTGCCGACTACCCTTAGTGGTTTAGCACCATCATGAAGTGTAGCAAAGTCGAACTTTAGCGCATCGCCTTCGTGTATTTCGAATTTGTCACTAAAGTTAAAAAATTTGGTGCGTAATACCGGGATCAGATCGCGATCCAGCTCAACCACATCCAGCCGTCCACAGTTTTCCAGCAGTTCTTCTGTCAGTGCGCCAAGTCCAGGGCCAATCTCCACCATATGGTGGTTTTCATTAGGCGCAATAGAGCGAATAATGCGGCGGATAATCCCCTGGTCTTGAAGGAAGTTCTGGCCAAATCGCTTACGGGCTTTATGGCCAACAGGTTTCTTACTCATTAATTTGTCCGGTTTTGAATACGATGGGCAACCATCTCGGCTGCATAGTCGATTGCGGTTAGTAGGCTGCCGCTATCTGCAAGACCTGAGCCGGCAAGATCCAGGGCTGTTCCGTGATCGACTGAAGTACGGATAATGGGCATGCCAAGTGTAACATTTACGGCACGGCCAAAACCCTTATATTTTAATACCGGTAAGCCCTGGTCGTGATACATTGCTAAAACAGCATCGGCAGTTTGCAAAAGTTTTTCAGTAAACAGGGTGTCAGCAGGTAGCGGGCCGCTGAGGTTGAAGCCTTTTGCTCTGAGTTTCATGAGCACGGGCTCAATTGTATCTATTTCTTCGCGTCCCATATGACCGCCCTCTCCAGCATGAGGGTTGAGACCTGCAACCAGAATATGCGGGTGTTGCAAGCCAAAACTGTTTTGCAGGTCACTTTGTAAAACCTCCAGAACTTCTTCAAGCAGAGGGGCTGTAATAGCTGCGGGTACTGCTGATAGGGGCAGGTGTGTAGTTGCTAATGCCACCCGTAACCCTTGGGTTGCCAGCATCATGACTACTTTGTTGGTTTCGGTGAGTGCCTCGAGAAACTCTGTGTGGCCACTGAACGCAATGCCGGCATCGTTAATTACGCCCTTATGAACCGGTGCGGTGACCAGTGCGGAGAACTCTCCTTTCAGGCAACCTTTGGTTGCGCGGCTGAGCGTATCCAGCACGTATTGTGCGTTAGCAGGATTAAGCTCTCCGGCTATAACACTCTCCTTAACCGTTACCGGTTCGATCCAGAGGGTTCCCGGTTCTGTAGCAGTAATCGTTTGGTCATCACTGTAAGGGATGAGCCGCAGGGGAAGGTTCAGCTGTTTGGCGCGATTAGTCAGCAGATCGGGATCACAGATCGCAATCAACTGATGTGGGTGCCCTTGCTGAACAATCTGGATGCAGAGATCTGGCCCGATCCCGGCAGGTTCACCCGGTGTCAGGGCCAGTCGATAGTGTTGCATAACTGTGTATTACTCGCTTGCTGCGGCGTTTTTATTTCAATTCGATATAAGCTTGCGAACGGATTTCTCGCAACCAGTTTTGCAGCTCTTCGTTGAACTTGCGCTGGCGGATCGAAGCCCGTGCCTGGTTGACCAGCATCTCTTCACCAAGGTCTTCCTGGCGGCGGTCGTTCACTTGCAGAATATGCCAGCCGAAACGCGACTCAAATGGCGTGCTAATCTTACCTATCGGAGTTTTGAACATAACTTGCTCAAATGCCGGGACCATTTGGCCTGCTTGCGCCCAGCCCAGCTCCCCACCTTCAGAGCCGCTGCCGGCATCATCGCTGTATTGTTTTGCTAGCTCAGCAAAAGGCTCGCCGTTTTGCAGGCGGGTATACAGGGCATCAATTTCGCGGCGAGTCTGCGCCATAGAGCGAATTTCGTTAGGTTTAAGAAGGATGTGGCGTACCTTAACCTGATCAACCATCTGAACGCTACCACCTTCCTTGTTGTTAACCTTCAGAATATGGAAACCGCTTGGACTGCGCACGGGAGGGGTTATTTCGTCTGGCGAGAGAGCTTTGACCGCCTGGGCAAAATTTTCAGGCAATTCATTGAGTTTTCGCCAACCGAGTTCGCCGCCTTTAAGTGCGTTAGGGCCTTGTGATTGAGCAATAGCTATTTCGGCAAAATCTGCCCCTTCCTGAAGTGCTTCAGAGATCTTAATGGCACGTTTTTCGGCTTTCTGAATCATCTCCGGGGTTGCTTGTGTCGGTACGGCAATCAGAATATGGCTGAGATTAAAGCGTACGGCTGTTTGCTGTTGACCAAGCTCCGAATTGAGGAAGTTGTCGATCTCCTGATCCGATACCTGAATACGACTGCCAACCATGCGTCGCTGAATCTGGGTAAGCAGCATCTCATTACGGATTTGCTGGCGCGCCTGGGCATAGTCCTGCCCTTCGGCAATCAGGGCCTCACGAAATTGCTCAAGAGAGAGTCCAGATTGAGCCGCAATTCTTTCCAGTGCCGCATTGAGATCAGCATCGGAGATACGGATACCGCGATCTTCACCTATCTGTAGTTGGATGCTGTCCATGATTAGCCTGTTCAACACCTGCTTACGGAGGATGTCTTCCGCTGGCAACGTGGTATCACGGGTCGCCAGTCTGTTTTTTACCAGCTGTTCGCGGTCCAGTAATTCGCTTTGCAGGACTATATCGTCATTAACAATAGCAACGATATGATCCAGTGGTGTTTCAGCTGCCACAGAGGCAAAGGAAAATCCAAGGGTCAGAGCTGCCAGAGTTGGCTTTATGTTTTTCATGAGCTTGTTTATGATCATATTTGTGAACTTAGTAGTCATCATTTTCTTCACGTTCTTTAAAGCCGATTATATCCTCAAGGGCACTGCCGCCGTTCCCCAGAGCACCCAGTCCCTTCAGAATAAATTGTAGATACACTGCGTTATCTTCCGTCTCTTCTGTATCACTTTCGATCCAATGATGGACAGCAACGCGTAATTTCCAGCAGCAACTTGCATATTCAAGGCCGAGCAAGGCTTCCGGCGTTTGGTTGTTTTCAAAGTCTTCCACCCAGCGGCCAAGTACATTCCAGGTTTGGCTGACCGGCCAGAGAAAAGAGGTGTCGGTTTGCTGACGTACATCTTCGCGGTGGCGGTAGCTGAAGTTAAATATCTTATTGAGAGAAGGTTTGTAACTGAGTTTAAGGTTACTTTCCTCAACCCCTAAGTCACTATTCTCCAGCTCGGTATCCATTGTGACTCGTGTGTCTTTATTTACGTTCCATATTGCTTCAGCAGCATAGTTGGACTGACTACTGGTATCAACAGTATTTATTCCATTGAGTTGCACATTGCGGTCATCAAAATAGAATGCTTGTCCAAGGTTGAGGCGAGCACGTTCAAAGCCACTTGCTTCGAAAAAGGCTGAACTTATCCCCAGAGACAGTTGTTGGCTGTCACCTATTTTATCTAGTCCACTAAAGCGATTTTCACGAAACAGGTTCTGATAACTAAAATCAGATTCGGTGGTGTCGAAGTCAGGAATCGCGCTCTGATCCTCATCTGGAACGTATAGCATAAATGCCCGCGGTTCAAGGGTTTGGCTAAATGTGCTTTGCCCATATTTTACAGGCCTCTCAAAGGTTAAACCTGAGTTAATACTATAAATGCCTACGCCACGGTCAATGCTGCTTGGCTCGCCAGCTAGCTGATCGTCCAGATCATATTGGGTGTGCCAGTAACTGACTTTTGGGTTGATATATGCCCAGGGCCAGAGCATTGGCATGCTGAGGGAGGGTTGCAGGTGGATCCGGCTTCCTGTAACTCGATCGATCCCGGTTAACCCGCCTAAATCACGATCGAAATCAGTGGCTTGCACCAGGTAATCAAATTCAAGCTTGTTAGCTTGCCAGTCTTGCTCTCCTGTTAGCGAAACCTGAGGTAGCGTTCGATAAGGCGCTTTATCGTCATCAATGGTCTGGTAGGAGTGTGCCGTAGTAGTGACTTGCCAGTTATCTTGTTGATAGGTGGCTGTTGCAAATTTGTCTAGATGTGAATCGCGATTTACTTCCAGGGTGGTTCCCAGATCATCAAAATAGTCGTCGTCACTGACCGCGTTATAATCAATTGCGGTGCTCCAGTTGCCACGTTTACCGGTGTGATCCAGCCCTAGCAGCCAGCGGTCTTCGCCGGTTTTATCATCATCAAACATATAGCCGGTACTGAGAGCTTGAGTACCGTAATGACTGAGGTGACGGAACTCATTTTCAAACAGTACGCCTCGTTCTCCAAAAAAATGTGGTGTTAATGTATCATCGTAATTTTCAGCCAGATTGAAATAGTAGGGGGTGGCGAATTCCAGGCCTTCACTATCGGAATATCTCACTGTAGGGTATAAAAATCCGGACAGGCGGCGATCATCGATTGGAAAGCGGAAGTAAGGCAGGTACAGAACCGGCGTGCCTGCGACATCCAGAGTGGCGTGTTTGACTTCACCAAAGCCGGTGTTAGGATCCAGCATTAAGCTGCTGCCGGAAATTTTCCAGCTATTATCTCCTGGCGGACAGGCGGTATAAGCGCCACTTTCAATCCGGATGCGGTTATCTGTGAGTCGAATAATGCGGTCAGCACTGCCGCGTAACGCAGGTTCATGGAGTACATATTCAGCTTTGGTGAGTACGGTTTCACCGCTGTCGATATTGGTTTGTGCCGTCTCGCCAATTAGCAGTAAACCAGGCTCACGAAATGTCACCCCACCACTGAGGGTGGCGATATTGGTAAACTGATCGAGTTCAGCCTTGTCCCCGCGCAGGGTGCGTCCATCTTGCCTCATCAGGACATTGCCTTGCAGGGTTGTCAGACCTCCCAGTTTAGTCTGAGAGTTGTCGGCATCAATCTTTAAAGTGCCGCCTTCTGTATCTACCTGGTAGTCAGGCTCAATATATTGCCCGCGGCAAACCTGATTGGCGTTTGCTGCATAGGGATACCAGTCCAGATGAGCATAGGGTGACAGAGACTCTATCTCTGTACTCTTGTTTGCAAAATCAGTGTCAGCAGAATCTGTATCTGCAAAATCAGCGTCTCCAGAACCAGAAATGGCTGCTGCCGTACCTTGTTTGCCAAGGTTGGGCTTTTTAGTGCCTTCATCACATGCCCAAGCACCCTGACTATCAGCTTCGCAATTCCAGGCGTTGGCAACCGTTGGGCGAGTAGCTTCTGAGGCCGGTTGGCTGATAACCGGCTCCTGGGGTATTGCTACTGTTTTGGTAACAGGTTCGACTTTGGTAGCAGGCTCAATGTCTACTGAATTTTCCGCACTAGAGCCAGTACTGGTGTGGCTTTGGGTTGATTGAGTCGAAGTAACAGGCTGAGTGCCTTGTTCTTGTAATTCTTTGCCCAGGTCGCACTGCCAATCTTGTCCGGCAGACATTTGGCAGTTCCACAGCATCTCATCTTTATTGTGAGTTTCTGCAGATGGCTCCTGAGCGTGGCTATCTGTTGTATACAGAAACAGAGGTGTCGCCGCCATAATAGCAAGTGTCAGTGTGTAAGAAGAACGTCTTTTGAACGGCATTCAGATTGTCCAGTAAGAAGCTGAAAAAAGCTTCGATTTCCTTTGTTCGCCAAACCTTGATTCGAGTAACATACCCGTAAGGCCGTGAATGATAAATCATTAAGAGGCATCTACGCTAGAGGGTAAGAGAGTATGGGACAACGGTTGGCTGAACTTAATGCTTGGGTAGTGCAGACTTTTGTGGATCTGAATATCGACCTGGCGCCTGACTGGCAGTGTGTGCCGGTGTCCGGGGATGCAAGTTTTAGACGTTATTTTCGTTTGCTGAGCCATGGCATGAGCTGGATACTGATGGATGCACCGCCAGAAAAAGAGGATAGCCATCCATTTGTACAGATTGCCCGCGCCTGGGAGCCGCTTGATATTCATGCCCCGGTTATTCATGCCGTCGACCTTGAAAAAGGTTTTATGCTGTTGTCGGATCTGGGTGACAGGGTATACCTGGATCAACTGAAGGATGACACTGCGGATGACTTGTACGGCAAGGCATTTCTTGCCTTAACGCGATTGCAGCAGTGTCAGGCGATAGAAGGCTACCAGTTGCCTGAATATAATGAGGCTTTATTGCAGCGAGAGATGGATCTGTTTCGGGATTGGTTTGTTCGCGACCTGCTTGGGGTCGAACTAAAGCCCGGTGTTATGCATCTGTTTTCTGAGGTGTCCGGCTTTCTCATCAATTCTGCGCTGGAGCAACCGAGAGTCTGCGTTCACCGCGACTATCACTCCCGTAACCTGATGATCAGTGACGAGCAGACCCCAGGGGTTATCGATTTTCAGGATGCAGTAATAGGTCCTATTGCCTATGACCTGGTATCCCTGCTGCGTGATTGCTATGTCGAGTGGCCGGATTTAAGAGTGTACGGCTGGGTGGATCAGTTTGGACAGATGTTAGTGGATGATGGTCTGTTGCAGAACTATGATCGGGCACAGTTCTATCGCTGGTTCGACCTGATGGGAGCTCAGCGTCACTTAAAAGCGGTAGGTATCTTCGCGCGCCTTGATCTGCGTGATGGTAAGGCCGGCTATCTTGAGGACATTCCCAGAACATTGAATTATATTCTTAGAGTTGCGTACCGTTATGATAGCTTGCAGACATTCTCGGCCTGGCTGGAGGACGTGATTGTGCCAGCCATGTATCGCTGCGACAGCTTTGATAACACGTTGCTGGATAACTGGTTTTCTCGATGAAAGCGATGATACTGGCGGCAGGGCTCGGTACCCGGATGCGTCCGCTGACACTAAAAACTCCCAAACCGTTACTGGCAATAGCCAATAAGAGATTGATCGAATACCACATCGAACGGCTGGTGCGTGCGGGGTTTACTGAGTTAGTTATTAATCACGCCTGGCTGGGGGAGCAGATTGAACAGTTTATCGGAGATGGCAGTCGTTATGGCGCGACTGTCCATTATTCGGCTGAAACTGAGCCTCTGGAAACCGGAGGAGGCATCCACCGGATACTGGACAAACTCTCTGCAACCGATGAGCCTTTTGCGGTGATTAATGGTGATGTGTTTACTAACTATCCTTTTGCCAAGTTAGTTAATGGATTGTCTGAGAATAAACAACCGATCCTGGCGCATCTTATTCTGGTCGATAACCCTGAGCACAATCCACTTGGCGATTTTCAAATAGACGCTGACAAAATGGTGTCTGAAGGGGACGAGAAGTTAACCTTCAGTGGTATCAGTGTACTTTCGCCGCAGCTTTTTGCGAATTGTGAGGCAGGCAAGTTTCCGTTGGCCCCCCTGTTGAAAAAAGCCATGTCTGAGGGCAAAGTCAGTGGTGAGTATTTTTCAGGTTATTGGCGAGATATAGGTACTCCAGAACGGTTGCAACAGGTAACAGACGACGTATTAAGGGATCAAATTGATGGCATTTGACAGCGAAAGTGCGGGCTACGGTCTGGGTCATACTATTAAGAGCAACAGCACCGGGTTGGTGATTGGTGGCCTTATCGGCTTGTTTAGCGGTGGCTTTATGGGACTCTTGTTCGGCTCCGCTCTGGGGGTGATGCTCTCTCGGGCCTTAAAAAAAGCGTTAGGTAAAGCACTTAATCCGCAGGATGCCTTTTTTCGGGCAACCTTTACGGTAATGGGTAAGCTGGCGAAAGCCGATGGCAGGGTCAGTGAAGAAGAGATTCGATACGCGCGCGATGTAATGGCGCGTATGGGCCTGTCGGATGAGCGCAAAAAGGAAGCGGTGGCGCTGTTTAATCAAGGTAAGGAAGCGGCGTTTGAAATTTCTCAGGTGATGCAGCCGCTGAGTGCTTTGATTCGCTTTCGGATTCCGTTAAAGCTGATGTTCGTGGAAATTCAGTTGCAGGCAGCAATGTCCGATGGACAGGTAAGCCAAGCCGAACTGCTTGTTATCCAGGAGGTTTGTACTTTGTTGCAGATGTCACAGGCGGAGATGGCCGCGGTGATGGCTCGAATGCAGTCACAGTACTCTTACCAGCAGCACAGTTATCAATCTCATCAGCATCAGCAAGTCTCTGAGCAAGAACTGTTGCGTGAGGCATATGGAGTATTAGGTGTTAGTGAGTCAATTTCCGATTCGGAGCTGAAGAAAGCCTATAGGCGGCTGATGAGTCAACACCACCCAGATAAGCTGGTGGCTAAAGGCCTACCTGAAGAGATGATGCAATTGGCCAAGGAGAAAACCCAGGAGATACAATCGGCTTATGATCGAATTCGTGTCGCCCGGAAAAAGTGATTCAATTAATTAACTGAGCCAGATAATACTGTGAATTCGCTTAACTGCCGGGTGTGAGTTGGGAGGGTTCGGGTTGCATCGCTGGAGTCGCTATCGGTGTTTTCTCGTCGGCCTTAACAATATGGGTATGCAATAAGCCCCTTACCTGGCGTGTTAGCCACTGCTGTTCTCTTTTATGATCATCAGTCTGTTGGTTCACCCTAAACTGTTTATAGTTGGGCAGTTTGTGTCTTAAGGCGGTACGTTTCCTGCGTGCTGCATCTTGTATTTTCTGTGGGCTGGAAGCGAAATACAGATCCAGGGTAGTTACAGAAAGTTCCGGGATCAGATCCAGTAGCTTCGGGGATTGCGGATCTGCAGGCTGAGATGGATTAATCATGATCAGCCGTAAGTCTTGTGCCTGCTGATTTTGCTGTACATAGGCCGCACCCCACAGGGCGCCATTACCTATACCAATAACAACCTGCCGGTGATGATTCTTGGCGCTGAGCTGTTCGCTCGCCGCCTGGGCTATCCTGGTAAAGGTCTCCTGATAGCTTTCTTTTTGAACTTGTTGCTCTGTCGATTCAACGGAAGTAGCAGGCGAGGCATTGTCGTCAGATGAGGCCTCATTGCCGGATGGGGCGGATAAGGGTTCAGTACCTGGCGTCGATAAAGTTCGTTCAGGCAGCATGAGCTGAGCGGGGTAGGGAACGCTAACAGAGAGAGTATTCCAGCCGTGGCGTGTCAATTGGGTGCGTAACGGGCGTACTATCTCCGGCCAGTCCGGGCTGGTTTCCTGGTCATGGAAGATCAGGATGCCACCATGGGATACTGCACTGCCTGTGGGTTGGTAGAGTGCCAGGCGTGTTTCTTTGGCCGTTTCCAGCCATATGACTTCGGTATCCGGCGTTTGCTCTTTAGCCAGGGCTGCAATCAGCTGAGATTCCGGGTCCGGTTCACTACGACTGATGGCAGGTGTAGTGTCGGCATTAACAGTTGAGTTATCCACAGGCGTGTCGGCGCACCAGGCAGCAGAGCTGAATATGATAAAAAATAGAAAAGCGGCTGATTTAATAAGTTTCATGAGCTTGATTATTAACCCGGATAATTCGTGAAGGGATTGGGAATTTTAGGGAATCTGGCTAAGCAGTTGACTTTTATGTACAGGATGTACGGTATACCGCGAGCACACGGATGTGCAAGAGCGACGATCTTCCGCCAAGCCCTGGTCCTCCATTATTTGAAGGGGCAAGGTTCAAGGAAGATGGAGCCAAATGCAACGCCAGATTTTTTAGAAAGCCGATCAGCGGCGCTACGTTATGTACAGGATGTACGGTACGTCGCGGGTACATGGATGTCCAGAAGCGACTGTCCTCCATTATTTGAAGGGGCAAGGTTCAAGGAAGATGGAGCCAAATGCAACGCCAGATTTTTTAGAAAGCCGATCAGCGGCGCTACGTTATGTACAGGTGTACGGTATGTCGCGGAGACATGGATGTCCAGCAGCGACAACAGAGTGTAACTTTTCTAATATAGGCTGCATTTCCTTTCACTATCGGGCCTGCAGCACTGTTTCAAGCGCCTTTATGAAATATTCGGGTTGAAGAGCTACGCGACAGAGGCAAGGGTTGTGTTGTATTTGCAGTATCTGGCAGTACAATAGGCGCCTTACAAAGACTGTGTAGCCGCGTCATGAATTGGCTCTAATAGCTTATTTTGCGTATGACGATAACGAATGTAGATTCCGCTTTATTACCTTTTGCCTTGTTTACCTTCGTTCAGGACGCTTTACACAGACACTTACACACTTAGCGCTACTATCCAGAGTTTTTATCATGGCTGACTTCAAGATCGCTCCCTCTATACTGTCCGCTGATTTCGCCCGTTTAGGGGAAGAAGTTGACACTGTACTCGCGGCTGGTGCCGATTACGTTCATTTTGATGTGATGGATAATCATTATGTGCCTAACCTGACTATCGGGCCGATGGTGTGTAAGGCTTTGCGTAACCATGGAGTCAGTGCGCCGATCGATGTGCATTTGATGGTGAAGCCAGTAGATCGGATGATTGGCGAATTTGTCGAAGCCGGCGCCAGTATCATTACATTTCATCCGGAAGCGTCTGATCATATTGATCGCTCCTTGCAGATGATCCGTGATGGTGGCTGCAAGTCTGGCCTGGTGTTTAATCCGGGTACACCGCTGTATTATCTTGATCACCTGATGGATAAGGTTGATATGGTATTGCTGATGTCCGTCAACCCGGGCTTTGGTGGACAGAAGTTTATTCCCAGTACGCTGGAAAAGCTGCGTCAGGTTCGCCAGCTAATTGATCAGAGCGGCCGTGATATCCGTCTTGAAGTTGATGGTGGGGTAGGTATCGGTAATATCCGAGAGATTGCCGAAGCAGGTGCGGATACTTTTGTTGCCGGATCGGCCATATTCAATACCGATGATTACAAGGCGACCATCGATACGTTACGTGCTGAGTTGGCACTAGCAAGTCTGAAGAAGTAATGCAGAAACTGTGAAAACACTCTTTAACGGCTCTGACCCTCAGTTAATTCTGTTCGATCTGGATGGCACGCTGCTTGATAGTGTGCCGGATCTGGCATTGGCTGTGGATCAGATGTTGTCAGCGGTTAATCGCCAACCCGCTGGTGAGGCTCGCGTTCGGGAGTGGGTGGGTAATGGCGCTCAAACCCTGGTTAAGCGCGCATTGGCTGGTCAGCAGGATTATGTCGAGAGTGAAGTCGATGATGAGCTGTTTGAGCAGGCCTATCAGCTTTTTCTTAGTTTTTATGCGGATTGCAGTGCTGTTGGCAGTGTCCTCTATGAGGGCGTTAAGGCCTTTCTGGATGAAGTGCAGGAGCGCGGTATTAAACTGGGGTTGATCACCAATAAGCCGATCCATTTTACCCTTCCCTTGTTGGAGACCTTTCAACTGGCGGATTACTTTGCCATCGTGCTGGGTGGAGATAGCCTGAGTGAGAAAAAACCTCATCCAATGCCGCTGATTCATGCGATGCAGCAGTTGCAACATACCCCTGCGCAAACATTAATGATTGGTGATTCACGCAGTGATATCCGTTCGGCACAGGCTGCCGGTTGTGCTGTTGCGGCCGTTACCTATGGCTATAATCATGGCGAGCCGGTGAGCCGCTATCAGCCGGATCGAGTTGTGGATAACTTGCTGGAACTGTTGTAGTTTTTGTAGCTTCTTTGGCTCTTCTCCTATTTAGTGAGTGCGCATTAATCCATTGTTTTGAAATAGCCACCTTCTTCAAGTATTTCTGCTATTTGCAATCAGACTTCCGTGCTGCGGATCGATGTTATTTCAATAAAACGTTGCTGTTCAAACAGAATTGCTCTCCTCAAACAGTGCCGCTCTCTTCAAACAGAGCCATTCGGGCGGCATTACAAACAGCCAGAACGCCCGGGTGACTGACACGGCGTTCCAGCGATATCGCATAAAACCGCTCACGGATATCATCCATTCTACCGATTACTTGTACACCATACTGTTGAGTCATTTGTGCTTCAATGACACTGGGGGCGCAGAATATTCCAGCGCCCGATAATCCGAAAGCTTCAATCAGAGCCGTATCCGCACATTCGACCCGAATATCAGGGCGGATGTTATGCCGCTCAAACCAGCGTGCCAGCCCCGTACCACGTTCTGTGTCAGAAGTTGGCATGAGCATCGGAGCCCCATTCAGCGAGAGGGGGAAGTTTTCACGGTATTGACTAGCATCGTCACGGGTGGCAAAAAAACTCAGTCCACACTCTCCCAGCAGGTGGTTATACGCGCGCACGTGAAAGCTGGAATCAATTGGCCGATCGGCCAGTACCAGATCGACTTTCTGGGTGGCCAGGTCAGCTAGCAGGATGGGTAATGGTCCTTCGTGACAGATTAAGCGTGCCGGATCCGACAAGTTAAGCGATGGCTCCAGCAGATGATAAGTGATCAATTTAGGCAGTACGTCTGCGATGCCAATATTGAAGCGTTGTGCCTTGTAACGGCTATTGTCCCTAACACCTTGCTTGAGCTCGTCGCCCAGCAGGAAGATCTCCTCCGCATAGCCTAAAGCGTTTTGACCGGCTCGGGTGAGTTTCAGGTTGCGCCCATGACGTTTAAAAAGAGGGCTGCCCAGTTCATCTTCGAGTAGCTTAATCTGCCCGCTGATAGTCTGAGGCGTCAGGTGCAGTTTTTCACTGGCGCGATTGATGCTGCCTTCCTGGGCAACCGTGAGGAAATAGCGTAAGTGTTTAAAATTCATAAGTAATTTATAAGTAATTCATAATCATTCGTAAAAATCTTACTATTTTTATAGTAAATTCGAATTTTATTTAATTTTTATCTGACTATACTGGTTCTCATCGGCGCTGTCCTGCTCCTTATCAGGAAGAGCGTTTTGTAAAGGTTATTTGTAAAGGTTGTAAGGCTATCCTCATAGTCTCCAGTAAGTAAATGGACTCTCATCCAACTTTTTCCGGCATCTGCCGGGTTTTTTTTGGAAAAAATTTATGGTCGCAATGCTGAAAGATTTTATCAAACTGGAAAGTGCCGGCGGGGTTTTACTAATTCTGGCTATGTTGCTGGCGATGCTGTTGGCTAATTCGCCTTTGGCCCTCTGGTATGCCGATTTCTTGCATCTCACTGTGGAGGTGCGAGCAGGCACACTGGGATTAGAGAAATCGCTGCTGCACTGGATTAATGATGGCCTGATGGCGATCTTCTTCATGCTGGTGGGATTAGAGCTTAAACGAGAAGTAGTGGAAGGTCAGTTGTCGCGACTTTCTCAGGTCAGTTTGCCAGGCATTGCTGCACTGGGTGGAATGGTCGTACCGGCAACAGTGTTTTACCTGTTTAATATGCATGGCAGTGACACCGATCTGCGTGGCTGGGCAATTCCTACGGCGACCGATATCGCGTTTGCGTTGGGTGTTCTGTCATTGTTAGGCCCTCGGGTTCCGGCTTCTCTGAAGCTGTTCCTCATGGCGCTGGCGATAATGGATGATCTGGGCGCTATTATCGTTATTGCGCTGTTTTATACGGTAGAGCTTTCGGTGGCGTCGCTGGCTATTGCAGCCGCCGCGATTAGCGTGCTGTTTTTGATGAACCGTATGGGCGTCGTACGCATTGCCGCCTATATGCTCGTCGGAGTTGTGCTTTGGGTGAGTGTGCTTAAATCCGGCGTACATGCCACACTTGCAGGTGTTGTTCTGGCGCTAATGATTCCGCTGACAGGTAATGACAGTAAGAATAACAGTAACAGTGAATCCCCCCTTAAAAGTCTGGAGCATGCGCTGCATCCATGGGTCGCATTTATGATTCTGCCGTTGTTTGCGTTTGTGAATGCCGGTGTTGATCTGTCAGGCATATCGATTGAAAAGCTGTTTAGCAGCGTGCCACTGGGAATTCTGTTGGGGCTCTTTGTTGGTAAGCAAGTGGGTGTGTTTGTGTTTTCCTGGCTATGGATAAAGCTGGGCTTTGCGAAGATGCCTGAAAATGCCAGCTGGATGACGCTGTATGGCGTATCGATCCTGACCGGTATCGGCTTTACCATGAGTTTATTCGTTGATTCTCTGGCTTATGAGGGGATGGAAGAGCTTTATGGCTCTGCTGATCGCCTGGCTATTCTTATAGGCTCCGTGCTTTCAGCGGTTATCGGTTATCTGGTGTTGCGTTTTACCCGTACAGTCCCGGTTGAGCAGGGGCGTTCTTAACGTAGTACAGGTTGCGTGATTAGGCCTGCTGCTATATTGTTGGTGCTCTCATTTTTTAATGATTTGATGGACTCTAAACGTGAAAGAGGCGATGCCTTTATCGGTATTTGAAATGACTATGCGTTCAATTTATGTGGGTGAGCGTTGGCGATGGCGTAACTGAACCCTGCTTTTCAGTTTTAAATTGCAGATATAACGCGACTGCAATAGTCACTTTTCAGCTATTTTATGTATAGCCTTTGAACGACAAGCTTTTGTGAGATCAGATCATGACGCCGCAACAATTTTCTGAGCTGGCCGCTCAGCAGTACAACCGTATCCCCGTAACCCGTGAAGTATTAGCGGATCTGGATACGCCGCTTTCCACCTATATGAAACTGGCCAATCAACCTTATAGCTATCTGCTGGAATCCGTTGAAGGTGGTGAGAAATGGGGGCGCTATTCGATTATAGGTCTGCCGTGTCGAACTGTATTAAAGGTGTTTGGATTGCAGATCCAGATAGAGACCGATGGGGAAATTGTTGAGCAACACCGGGTAGACGATCCATTAGCCTTTGTTGAGCAGTTTCAGGCCCGTTATAAAGCACCTGACTTACCTGGGCTGCCACGTTTTAATGGCGGTTTGGTGGGGTATTTCGGTTACGATTGCGTCCGCTATGTGGAAAAGCGTCTGGCGGATACGGCGCCTGAAGATGTGATTGGCACGCCGGATATTCTTTTAATGGTGTCTGATGAGGTGGTGGTATTCGATAACCTCAGCGGCAAGCTGGTGCTGATCAGCCATGCTGATCCCTCAGTGGACGATGCACTCAATCAGGCACAACTAAAGCTGGATGAGCTGGTCAGTCGTTTGCGTTTCTCTGTTCCCCAGCATGAGACATCTGCGAGTGTGCGTCGTGACGTGGATGAAACCGAATTCAAGTCCAGTTTCGGAGAACAGCAGTTCAAGGATGCGGTTGATCGGATTAAGGAATATATCCTTTCCGGGGATGTCATGCAGACGGTAATCTCGCAGCGTATGTCGATTCCTTTTGAGAGCAGTCCGCTGGATCTATACCGTGCGCTGCGTTGCCTGAATCCATCTCCCTATATGTATGTGTTGCATCTTGGTGACCATCATGTGGTCGGCTCTTCCCCCGAGATACTGGCGCGGGTGGAAGATGGTACGGTCAGTGTGCGACCGATAGCGGGCACCCGTCGTCGCGGCATGACTGAGGAGGAAGACCTGGCGCTTGAGCAGGAACTGCTGGCAGATCCGAAAGAGATTGCCGAACACCTGATGCTGATCGATCTTGGCCGTAACGATGTCGGCCGCGTGGCAGAGATCGGGACAGTGGAATTGACCGCTAAGATGGCGGTGGAGCGTTATTCGCATGTCATGCACATCGTATCCAATGTGAACGGTAAGCTGAAGCCGGATGTGAATGCTATGGATGTACTACGGGCGACATTGCCAGCGGGTACGCTCAGTGGTGCGGCTAAGGTTCGCGCGATGGAAATTATCGATGAGCTGGAGCCGGTCAAACGCGGAGTGTATGGCGGTGCTGTAGGTTACCTGTCCTGGAACGGTAATATGGATACGGCGATCGCTATCCGTACCGCGGTAATCAAGGATAATGTCCTGCACATTCAGGCAGGTGCCGGTGTGGTGGCGGATTCTATCCCGCGCCTTGAATGGAAAGAAACCATGAATAAAGGCCGCGCAATTTTCAAAGCGGTCGCAATGGTTGAGAAGGGCCTGGATGATCTTTAAATTATCTAACCGATAAATTTTCAAAGCCTCGCAATTGCGAGGCTTTTTTATGGCTCATCGTTGATTACCGGGGAGCGCCTCTTAAGTCTTCTGATTGGTATCTTTTTCTCGGACAGATCCAACCCCAAGGCGATATTAAGTATTGTAGGGCGCCACCTGGGGCGCCACATCTATGGTGTACAGCCTTTTGGCGGGACTCAGCCTTCGAAAAAGTCCCTCCCTACACATGTGAGAGACAGGGTGCTGGTGAATCTTGTGGGAGGTGCGCCTCGCGCCGAT
>JBALVQ010000089.1:0-21475 GCA_036960915.1 Amphritea sp. | reverse complement strand
AGAGCGAATTGCCGGACACTGGGTGTAACAACTTTTAAGCTGAACAGAGCCTAAGGCATCACAGCGCATCAATAAGAATAACAATAATTACACAATCGTTATGGCTTAAAAATAGCCGTATTAACAAGGCTACAAATAACAGCATATTCAGTATAAGAGATAATTATCGTTCGTTTTTGGATGTCGTATAGATGCCTTGGTTTGGGGGCATAGAAATGAAAATCCAGAGTATTAATCAACAGCAAACAATTCAATATAATGTCTTGTAAATGCTATTTGGAGTGTTGATATTTACCCTCATCGTTGGAGAGTTAAGCAGACTGCTGGTTACGTTTATCGGGGGAATGGCGCAACAGTTTTTTAAGTCAGTTTGGAATAAAATGCGATCAGTGCTACTGATCCTCGCGTTACTGTTTGGACCTTCGGCACAGGCATCGGCCCATGTAAAGTGGTTTGTTGAGCAGGTGCAGGCAACAGAGGCCGTGCAGTTCTCAGTCGCAGAACCCGCCGTTCAGTTCGGCATTCTGATTTTATTGATTCCCGTTGTGGTTGCCATTTGTATTAACCGGATAATGATTGAACCGCCACAGGCGGTTATCAACTTCGGCTATCAGTGGAGGAATAAGATCCTGTACATGGTGCAGTTGCTGGTGGGAGCTTCCTTGCTGGTCACCGCCTATAACGGTGCCATCATCGCGCCGCACCTCGAAGAGGGAGTGATGATGTTTGTGCTGCGGGGAGTCGAGGCGACCGCTGCGGTGTTGCTGATCACTAATCTCTGAGTGCCGGCTGCGGCAGCACTTCTGCTGGTATTGCTGCTCGGTTGCAGCCAGCTCTTCGATCCTGTTACGCCGTTGGAGTACTGCAACCTGCTGGGGATTGCAATATTTCTGGCCATGATAAAGATGCCCGCTAAATTTCGGTTGGCACAATATCGCTGTTGGGCTCTGCCGCTGTTGCGGGTACTCACAGGGCATTGCGCTTATCGTCCTGGCCTTTACCGAAAAGCTGTTGAATCCTGAAATGGCGATGCGTTTCCTGGCCGAGCATAATATGAATTTCATGCAACTCATGGGTGTCGAAGCCTATTCTGACTATCTGTTTGTTCTGTCGGCGGGGCTTGCCGAGGTGCTGTTTGGCGTAGTCCTTATTCTGGGCGTGGTAACGCGAACTAATATCCTGGCGCTGGCCTGCTTTATGGTCGCCAGTAATACCTACTTCTTTATGATGGGCAGTAATTTCAACGCCGTGCTGGAGTTCTTCGGACATATGCCTATATTTGCTGCGGCCATCATATTTATTATCTATGGTGCGGGAGACAAGCTTACCTTTTCCTTCCAATCGATAGCCAGCCGGGAGCAGGCAGGTAAATTAAATCGTAGCTAGTGTTCGTCCTAAAACTGGATTGTAGCGAGGGCGATCCAATGGTGCGATATGGGCTCTACTGGATATGGGCGTTTAGTTATTCAAAATAACACTATCTTGTGGTGCTCAGATTGTGCCAGTGGAACGTCCGCAGTAGATATCTGTTTCTGGATGGGCATTAGCCAGCATATCGTTTTTCGTAAACAGGCTAATAAGGGGAACCAGCCAAGCGGGCACCGATGGAGGAAGGAGCCCGCTTTTTGGTTTCTGATCTGCATGCGTGTGTTTATCTGGGGCCATATGCAGAATTGCTGCACAGTGTCGTTCAACGAGTAACCCCACCATTCCTTTTTTCCTATAATGATACGTGTAAACCTCTGTTGGAGGTGCTTTATGAGTTTTACTCTTTTATCTTCGGCATTAAGTGATAGTGCGCCGATTCCCCGGCGTTACACTGCTCAAGGCGATGATGTGTCACCCCCCTTGTCCTGGCAGGATTCTCCCAGCGGCACCCGAAGTTTCGTATTGATCGTGGATGATCCGGATGCGCCTGATCCTACAGCACCAAGAATGACCTGGGTCCACTGGCTGCTGTATAACATTCCACCTGACAGCTGTGAATTGGCGGAAGGGGTTGCTGACTCTGCATTAGGCCCAGGTACGCAGCAAGGCCTGAACGATTGGAAGCAAACCGGCTATCGGGGTGCCAATCCGCCCATTGGGGAGCATCGCTATTTTCACAAACTTTACGCGCTGGACACCCTGTTGCCGGATTTACATCGGCCTACAAAAGCACAGCTGGAAAAAGCCATGCAGGGGCACATTCTAGCTGAGGCGCAGTTGATGGGGACCTACCGGAAACATTGATCTTGTTAACTGGGCTCCAGTTTGCGAGGTGTTGCATTGGGCATTGAGACAGCTCTCTTGCACTTGCAAAATAGTGGGTCCTGTAAGGCTCAGATACCAAGAGGAAGCTGGCTCGATGAATAGCTCTGAAAAACACGCCTATAACAGCTATGCGCCCGAAAAAATCATTGCTGACTATCTTACGATTGATCGGCGGGTGCTGATTTTCGGGGAGTCAGGTATTGGCAAGTCTACTCTGGCGTCCCGGTTAATACAGCTGCTTATTGCAAGTGGGCGCCATGCCAGTTTGCTGGATGCTGATCCCGGATCGCCTGCCTTTGGTATCCCCGGGGCTGTCTGCATGGTAGATCAGTGTCCTACAGATCAGGTTTTTTTTGATAGAGAGTTATCTGAAGGAATTTATTCCCCGTGGAAGGTACGGGATTTTGAAGCGCTTTGTAGCCTGGATGCTGGTCGTTTCCGCTTGCCGCTTGCGGATCTGGTGAGAAGGTTGCTTGCTCGATCCCCTCAGGGTAACGCTGAAACGCTGATTATTGATGCCCCCGGCGTGACGCGTGGTGTTGCCGCTGCTGAATTGCTGTCGGTGCTTGTTGCGGCAGCCGATATTGATCTGGTGTTAATCCTGGTTCGCAAAGACCAGCCTCCACCGTTATTCAATGAGCTTAGCGCTTGTGGTGCCCAGTTAGTGTTTGTCGTCGCCCATAAGCAGGCCCGCAAGCCTGAAAAAGAGTCTCGCAGACGTGAGCGTAGCTGTCACTGGCAGGCCTATATGGCGCATGCCACAGAGCAGGATTACAACCTGGACCGCTTAGGGGTTTTAGGCACGCCACCCCCGGTATCAGTACCGACAGCCTGGGCTGGACGACAGGTTGCCCTGATCGAAAAACAGCGAACATTGGCTATGGGCCAGGTGGTGAGTCTGGATAACCACAGACTACGGATACTGACCCCAAACAACAGCCGCGCCAGAAACTCTCGGCAACTGTTGATTCGCGATGCCGTGCAGACACCCAGTAATGGCTTACATACGGCTACGCCTTTTCGGTCATCAGCTCAATCTGCGAGTACAGCAACCAAGGTTATTGCGCTGACAGCAAAAGATGCCCTGTTTGGCCGGATGCCGATAGATAAACAAAGCCCCCCGGTTATTATGCGAATTGGCCCGGCAGAGGTGATTCTCGTCAACGGAGTCTTTGGCGATCCTCTACTGTTGATGCGCCTAGGCTACCAGAAACGCTGTTTACTGTTTGACCTGGGCGATCACGGCCAACTTTCTGCGCGTATTGCTCACCAGGTTAGTGATGTTTTTATCAGCCACGCCCATATCGACCATATCTCCGGCTTTCTCTGGCTATTACGCTGCCGCATCGGCTATTACCCACCGTGCCGACTGTTCGGCCCCCCGGGTCTGGCACAAAATATTGCGGGTATGATAAGCGGTATCCTGTGGGATCGCATTGGCGACAAGGCTCCGACCTTTGACATATTTGAGCTTCACGGCGAACGTCTGCGCCACTGGCAAATTACCACTGGCTCTGCAATCAGTGATGAACTACCGGAACAGGTGGTTACGGATAGCGTTATCTGGCAGGAAGCCTTATTTCGCGTGCGCGCAGCGGTGCTAGATCATTCGCCGCTAGACCATCCATCGAGTGGTAAAGCTCAACGCAGCCATCACACCCCCGTACTGGCTTTTGCGTTTGAACCCTCCTTACAGCTCAAAGTTCGTAAAGACCAGCTTGAAGCACTCAATCTGACCGCTGGCCCCTGGCTACAGCAACTCAAAGAGCATGTACTAAATGGTAAGCTTGGTGCGCATATCCAACTTGCCGACCGGTCCGCCTCGGTTGCAGATCTGGCAGCCAGAATCCTGATAAAGAGCTCCGGTCAAAAACTGGCATATGCCACTGACTTTGCCGACATTCCAGACAATCATGCCCGGTTAACCGTGCTGGCCAAAAAAGCCCATACACTGTTTTGTGAAGCGTCTTTTGTTAATGCGGATGTCTTGCAGGCCGCCCGTACTGGTCATTTAACCACCCGGGCCTGTGGCCAGATCGGCAGCAGCGCGGCGGTCGAGCACCTGATGCCGTTTCATTTTTCACGGCGCTATCAGCCGCACTCCGAACGTAGTTATCAAGAAGTGAAAAGTGCCTGCTCGAATACTGTAGTCCCTCAACCCTGGCGAGGTAAGACTCATGCCCGTACAACTGGAATTGAACACTGATCCGAATTCTGGCTTCAGGCCAGTGAAGATCTTTACCGATGAGGTAGAAAGCACTGCCCTGGAGCAGCTAAAACACCTGGGCCAGTTGGACATCGTATTTCCCCACGTAGCTGCCATGCCGGATGTCCACGCAGGTATTGGTACTACCATCGGTACCGTGATTCCGACAACAGCAGCTATTATCCCGGCAGCGGTCGGTGTCGATATCGGCTGTGGTATGAACGCCGTGCGATTGTCACTAACAGCATCGCAACTGCCTGACTATTTACGGCCCTTACGTAGCGCGATTGAATATGCTGTACCGGTGGGGGCCGAAAAACATAAGCAGCCTTCAGCAAGACCGCAGCTGTGGCGTCCCCTCAAAGTGGAAATTGACCAGATTTTTGACAAGCATCCTACGTTGTTAAAGATGATGCGCAACCCGGATAAAACCTGGATTCAACAAGTCGGCAGCTTGGGGGGTGGCAATCATTTTATTGAACTCTGTCTGGATGAAAGCGATATGGTTTGGATTATGCTGCACTCCGGCAGTCGTGGTATTGGCAATGCCCTTGGCCGCTATTTTATCCAACTGGCGCGTCAGGAAATGCAACGCCATCAGATTCATCTGCCTGACAAAGACCTCGCCTATCTGCGTGAAGGCAGTGCCTATTTTGATGATTATTTTCAGGCGGTAAACTGGGCGCAGCGTTATGCCTGGCTGAATCGCCAGCATATGATGGAATTAATCCTTCAGGCCATCCGTCCCTTATTGCCGAGTTTTGAACTGACCCGGGAGGCCATCAATTGCCATCATAATTATGTTCAGAAAGAGCAGCATTTTAACACCGAAGTCTATGTGACGCGCAAAGGTGCTATCAGTGCCCGTAAGGGTCAGTTAGGTATTATCCCCGGCAGTATGGGGGTGTGTTCTTATATTGTCCGCGGTAAAGGTAACCCGGAGTCGTTTAACTCCTGCGCCCATGGTGCTGGTCGCCGTATGAGCCGTACAGCGGCGCGTAAGCGCTTCAGTGTGGAAGATTTGGAGCAACAAACCCGTGGCGTAGAATGCCGCAAGGATAAACATGTAATCGATGAAATCCCGGCCGCCTATAAAGATCTTAATACCGTCATGGCTAATCAGTGCGACCTGGTTGAGGTGGTGCATACTTTAAAGCAAGTGCTCTGCGTTAAAGGTTGATGGCGGGTAGCGACTTCAAGTATAAAATTAGGACTAAACTTTGGTTTTTTTTACTCTATCATTGTCTCACCTGTTTTCTATCGAGGTGATAATATTACCTCTAACCAGGTGGCCACTTTCACTATTCCACTATAGATTTAAGGCCGTACAGTCAGGGCATCTCAGGTAGGGGCAAACAGATGGATAACATTCACGCAAACATAGTTCGCAGCTATATACGTGCCAAGGATGAAAACCGACCGCACTTGATGGGCAAGGTTTTTACAGATTCAGCTACCCTGGAAATGGTGCTGAATACAGACAATATCTCCTTTCCTGCTATTACTTCTGGTGTTGAAGCAATCACCGATGTATTGGTAAGGCAGTTCAGTCAAACCTATGAGAACGTATACACTTACTGTCTTTTAGACTCTTCAGAAAACAGTAAAGATGAATTGTCATTTCGCTGGCTGGTGGGCATGAATGAAAGAGAAAGCGGCAGTGTTCGCGTAGGATGCGGTCGTTATAATTGGCACTTCAATAATCAAGCTTACACCCTGGTGGACCATTTAATTATCACTATTGAAGAGATGGCGGTACTTCCACCAGAGTCCATCGGGCAGATAATGGATTGGTTTGACACGCTGCCTTACCCATACTGCGAATCTAAGATGATGGATGAACACATGCCGGATATTGATTTGCTGAATACAATACGCAAGAAAGCGGTCCAGTAACCCTTCAGAAAGGCGTAGTAAATATATATGCCCTGGAAACAATTCAGTATTGATGCGGATGGTGATAGGGGTGTTTTGCGTGGCGATCGTTTCAATCGAGCTGCCTTTGTAAGATCCCTTATTACAAGCCAGGTGCAGTCGATTACTGGAGTGAGATAGATTTTACCCCGCGGAGGTAGATGTATGGAACGGACTTTACACATAACCAGTGGTGATTGTGCCGGTGAGCTGCTTGCCAAAACAGGGATTGCCGGGGAGATATTTGTCTGGCGAGACATCCTGTATGACGGACTGCGCAATCCCGGTTGGCCGAATGAGAATACCCTGGCTGCGCGTGCCCTGTTTCTTGAGCAAGCGACAGGCGGTGGTATGCAGCGTGCGGTTATTCTCGAAGAACTCAAAGCGCAGTACCGCAAGTTAGAAGCCGCAACCGAGTATGAGCAGATCGTTTTATGGTTTGATGGTTGCCTGTTTGATCAGTCAATGCTGGCCCATGTATTGACCTGTTTACGCTCTCTGGGTATTCGGCAGGCTGAATTGCTATGCATCGATGCTTTCCCCGGGATTGAGCCGTTTGATGGGCTCAGCCAACTTACGCCGCAACAACTGGCTTCGCTGTATGGCAATCGCCAGGGGTTAACCGAGGAGCAATTTAACTTTGCTGAATTCGTCGACAGCGCGTTTGCTCGTCAGGATATGACGGTATTCGATGAGCTGGAAAAGCTGCAAAACGCGCCTTTGCCCTGGGTGCCAGCTGCTGCGGCCCGCTGGCTGGATGAGCAGCCTGATGAAAAAACCGGATTGGGATGTCTCCAGCAGCTTGCTCTTGATGCCATTGGCAACGGCAGTGAAACCCTGAAAGAGATCTTTGTCGCGGTGTCTGCAGCGGATGTTCATCCGCAGTATTGGGGGGACAGTACGTTGTGGGAGAAAATCAATTCGCTTGCCGATCACAATCCACCACTGGTAAGGATAGAAGGGCCCGCGCCACGCGTGCCCCAATGGCAGGGTGAGGATCTTAAACTATACAGGGTGACGCTTCCCCGTGAAGAGATTACTAGCGAAGACGCTTGAGTGTTAGCTAACGGGACTTGTTTATATACGAACAGTTGATATATGAACACCCAAAAGTAGCTTCTTCCGGGGGGTAGTGACTCGCTATTCATTTCTATCGTTCACCGTAGGCCCAAACGACCGCTATCTGTCGCATCCTGTTCAACTGCTGACGCAAGTAGCCCCTCACTGAACAGGCTGTGCTGATAGTCTGATCGCATTTCTCCCGCGTTCTATACCCGGGATTTAGTTATGTCTTTGCTGGTGGCGTTGTTAATCAAGAGAATAGCATCAGCGAAAGTTTGCACGTTAACCTGTAACACCTGTGAGGTTGGGCGAGAGCCGCTATGGAAGCAGAACAGATAGAGATTCTTGGGTTCCTGAGTCAGTATGCGCCGTTTAACAGCTTGCCTGAAGAAGCTGTGGGGAAGGTTGCCAGGCAAGTTGAAGTTGCTTATTACCGGGAAGGTACAGAACTGTTTGCTTTTGGTGCTGAGATACATGACTTGTGTGTTATTCGCAGCGGTGCCGTTGAAATTTATCGGCGCAACGGTGAGTTGCACAACCGCCTCAGTGAGGGCGACCTGTTTGGCCAGATGGGTCTGCTGATGAACAACCGGGTGCGTCTGCCTTCAAAAGCGCTGGAAGATTCTCTGATCTATTTTATCCCTGAACCGGCCTTCGTTGAGCTGTGCGAAGGTTATGAACAGTTTGCTGACTTCGTTGAGGTGGAGGATCGCACTCGCCTTAAACATGCGGTCTCCGGGAAAGAAGATGCCAATGCTCTAATGGCTTCGAAAGTAACCGAGTTGATATCCAGAGAGCCGGTTACATTATTCAAGAATGAGACTATCCAGCAGGCGGCACAGAAGATGACCGCCGAGGGTGTTTCTTCACTGCTGATACTCGATCCGGAGATTGTTGCTGAGCAGTGCGAAGAGGATGAGCCGGATGAGCCATTGGTTGGGATTATCACCGATAAGGATTTACGCACCCGGGTATTGGCAACCGGGTTGTCGTTACAGGCGCCGGTAGCAGAGATCATGTCGACCGATCTGATTAGCCTTGACGACGATGCCTATGTTTTTGAAGCGATGCTCAAGATGCTGCGTTATAACCTGCACCACTTGCCGGTGCTGGATAACAAGCGTCCGGTAGGTGTCATCGCTGTCTCTGATATTGTTCGTTACGAGTCCCAGAACAGCCTGTATGTGGTCGGCAATGTTTTCCGCCAGCAGAGCGTTACAGAATTAAAAGTCTTGTCTGCTGAGGTGAATGCCTGCTTCGTGCGTATGGTTCACGAAGACGCCAATTCGCACATGATCGGTAGCGCCATGTCGGTAATAGGCCGCAGCTTCAAGCAACGCCTGCTTGAGTTGGCAGAGGAACAGCTCGGCCCACCGCCAGTGCCGTATTGTTTTCTAGCCCTGGGATCGATGGCCCGGGATGAGCAGTTGATCATCACAGATCAGGATAATGCACTGATTCTGGACAACAGCTTTGATGCATCATTGCACGGTGAATATTTTGCGGCACTAGCAGCATTTGTCAGTGATGGCCTGGCTGAATGTGGCTACAAGTACTGCACCGGCGATATTATGGCAACCAATCCGCGGTGGCGTAAAACCCGCCGAGAATGGGAACAGTGCTTTTCAGACTGGATAGACAATCCGGACCCTGAGGCATTACTGCACTGTTCTATATTCTTCGACCTTGAAGGTGTTTGGGGCAAGGTCGATTGGGCAGAACAGCTGACTACTTTTGTTGTGCGGCGCGCACGACGCAACAAAGGTTTTCTTGCCAGCATGGCACGCAATGCGCTTAACCGAACGCCTCCACTGGGCTTTTTCAAAAGCTTCGTGATGGAACAGAATGGTGAACACAAAAACTCGATTAACCTGAAGCGCCGGGGGACCGCGCCATTAGCTGATCTGATACGGGTACACGGGCTGGCTATCGGCTCGAAAGCCTTGAATACTTTCGAGCGGTTGGACGACATTATCAAGGCGGGCATACTGCCTGAAGGGCGTGAATCTGATTTGCGCGATGCCCTGGAGTTTATTTCCATGGTTCGCATCCGTCATCAGGCGTTGGATTTGGCAGCGGGTCGAGAGCCGGATAATAACATTGAGCCGGAGCATATTTCAGAATTTGAACGCCGTAACCTTAAAGATGCATTTGAAATCCTGAGTAATAGCCAGAAATTTTTGAAATTCCGCTATCCTGCTAACCGTTCAAATTGAGTGTGCACAGTGATTGACTCCGAATCGAAAGCCAAGCGCGTCAGCGCTTTTGAATGGTCGTCCCGATTCAGTGAGTTAGCATTGAATACCCGGGATAGCCGCTTACGGAAATTTTATGAGTGTGGCGCAGTGAGCAGCGACACCCCGATAAGTGAGGTTTCATTTGTGGCGCTTGATTTTGAGACCACCGGTTTGAATCCACGCAAAAATAGCATCGTCAGTGTCGGGCTTGTACCCTTTGATCTTAAGCGTATCCGCTGTCGTGAAGCACACCACTGGATTGTCAATCCGCGTAAACCTCTGGCGGATGAGTCGGTTGTGTTTCACCGTATTACCCATTCAGATGTCCGTGATGCGCCTGATCTGATGCGAATTCTTGAGCAGCTACTGGAGTCGCTGGCGGGTTGCGTTGTCGTGGTGCATTATCGTTATATCGAACGTGGTTTTCTTGATGCCGCACTCAAAGCAAGGCTGCGTGAGGGGATTGAGTTTCCGGTGGTTGATACGTTAGAGCTTGAAGCGCGCTTGCACCGTAAAAGATTTAGCGGACTCTGGTCACGATTAATGGGGCGAAAGCCGCTATCTATTCGCCTGGCAGATAGCCGCAGCCGCTATAACCTTCCGTATTACCAACCACATCATGCACTGACCGATGCCCTGGCAACGGCAGAGCTGCTGCAGGCGCAAATAGCCACTCGCTTCTCGCCGGATACGCCGATTTCTGAGCTATGGAAGTAAAAGTCTCACTTGCGCAGAGTTGATTAGAAGTCCAGGTGAGTCAGGGAAGATATTTATCAATGATTGCAGTACGACCGTCTGTAATGAGCGCGCCTCATCTCGCCCATCTGTCAGCGGCCACTTAGCACCCTGATTAAGTTGTGATAGCCATATAACAGGTATTCAGTAAAATCACTATCTCTACTATTGGCCCAGCTATTGGCCCAGCTATTGGCCCAGCTATTGGCCCAGCTATTGGTTCAGGTGTTATGTACAATAGTGGTGTTCGCAGGTCTATGGAGCGAAAATGAGAAAAATTATTGATTACCTGAGATTAATACTATTCATGGGCGGTGTTCTTGTCGGGATCCAGGTGCCCGGTTTTATTGATCAGTACAGCAAGAGCCTGGAGGCACATTCCAGGGAATCTACGCTTAGCCTGGAGGAATTTCAGGCGGATGCAAATAAATATTTCAATGGTGATCTTGAGAAGTTAATCTCGCACTACCAGAGTAACGAAGATCCAGTTTTTAATACTGGTGGAGATAGCATCAGGGCTATTTATAGCAGGAACCTTCTGTTAGGAAAGGCGGTTGAAGAGTTTCAAAGAACCACATACAGCGCCTATATCCATGTATTTCTTCATCCTGTAACACAGATAAAAAATGAAGTCTGGGAAAGCTATAGCTACAACATATTACTGAATGAATCTGCGATTATTAGCGGACTGTCATTAGGTGTAATTCTGTCGGCAATCACGGATCTCCTAGTGTTGCTGCTAATTAGTATCCTTCGGACTCTAAAAAGACAAGTGCAGGTGAAAGTTACACGCAACTGATCTACGTGTTGGAAGTAAGATATGCACTATGCATGCTATAGTCACGCCCTGAGCGCAGTCTTACTAGTCGCCTCACAATCAGCCTCAATGGCCGTCTCGCTAAGAAGATAGAAAATACGATTAAGTGATTAGATGAACAAAACAAATGTCAGTGTTGGACTTAGTAATCCAAAAAGCCCGACAAACGTCGGGGCGGTGATGCGCGCGGCGGGCTGCTATCAAGTCGATTCCGTGCTTTATACCGGGCAGCGTTATGCACGTGCAGCGCAGTTTCATACCGATACCAAGGATGTTACTCGCAGTATCCCGCTGACCGGTGTGGAATGTCTACTGGACAGCATTGCGCCAGAGATGGCCGTTGTGTGTGTGGATCTGGTTGAAGGTGCGACACCTTTGCCGCTGTATGAACATCCGCAGAATGCGTTTTACATTTTCGGCCCGGAAGACGGTACCATCGATCAGGCCATTGTTGATAGAGCCGATGCGGTGGTCTATGTACCCACCATTGGCTGTATGAACCTGGCGGCCTCGGTCAACGTAGTATTGTATGACCGCTTGGCCAAGTCAGAACTGGCCCTGGCCAATGATGAACTGATTCGCCGCAGCAGGGATACCAATAATAAGGTGAAAGTTAATTCCTTGGCTGGCAGCAGCGTCTAATCTGCTAAATGGCGTTTGAATTTGCCGTTTTTTACAGAGGCTTCAGTCTATATTGTTAAATCATAGACTGAATCGCTGCTTCTGTTTGTTGTTGGCTAGCCCTGTTATGTGGGCGACCTGTAGTCAATAGCCTGGGATCTGTTTTAAATAGTTTGGGGCTTACGCTCGCCGATCAGTTGCAGGCTTTCTTCAGCGAAGCCTGTACCTGCTTCCGTATAGAAGTTGAAAACACTATCGATACCCGCATCCAGAAGTTTCTGTCGATCATCCTCATAGCGGGCAATTGCCGCTATTTGCCCCTGATAGCTGGCGCTGCGTAGCTGGAAAGTGATATTGCGGCTATCTTCGATTGAGGGCAGTGCCAACAAAATCAGTTTGATATGGGCGCTATCAAAAGCTTCCCAGAAGTCCGCATCTTCACCGTCCCCGTAACAGACGTTCATCTTCATTGCTTGCAGCTGTTTAACCCGCAGGCGGTCTGAATCAAGGCCTATCAAACGCTCATCAACCAGCGATTCAAGTGCCTTGAAGGCACCTTTACCTACGCGCCCCAAACCGATAACGATTATCTCCACGCCTGCCGGCTGGATGAAGCTGTCTGCAGCTAAACGCTGTTTATTCTCGTAGCGTTTAAGCCGCTGTTTGTGTTTCATGTAGAACTGGTGGGTCAAGGGGTAGAGCACACTGGTGATGATAAAGGAAATTGATACGGCTAATGCCATGATCACCAGCCATTCTTTTGAAAGCCAGCCAGAGTCGACACTCAGGGCCGCCACGATTAAGCCGAATTCGCTGAAATTGCTTAATGCCAGGGAACCCAGATAGGCAGTACGGCTGCGCAATTGCAGGCGGGTGAAAATAACAAAGAACATTAAGAATTTCAGCACAATCAGCAGGGATAGCAAAGCCGCGGCACCCAGCATTGACCAGTCGGGTAGTGCAGTAAATCCGATCGACAGGAAGAAGCCGATCAGGAAAATATCCTTGAAGCTTAACAGGGCCTTGGTTAGCTCGGTTGCCTTACTATGGTGACTGAGCAGTATTCCCATAATAAGCGCGCCCAGGTCTCCTTTTACTCCGACCAGCTGGAACAGCTCGTAGCCACCCAGTGCGAAGAAAAAGCCAGTAAGTGGAAGTAATTCGCCGTGACCAGCCTTGTTTAGAAGGCGATCAAGCAAGGGGCGGATAAACAGCAGGCCGAATAGCAGGAAGGCCCATATGGAAGGTGCTTTTCCGGTAGCAAAGACCAGGAAGATCACTGCGCCAATATCCTGCATTACCAGCACACCGATTGCCAGCTGGCCATGGCGGGTTTTCATTTCGCCACTTTCTTCGAGTAATTTGATGATGCAGACAGTACTACTGAAACTCAGGGCGAAGCCAAGCAGGGCGGCCGTTTTAATATCCATACCGGCAAAGAAGGGTAATGCAAGGCTGGCAAGTAATAGCGCCAGCGAGCCGAACAGTACGATCCATAACCCCATATGCGAAAGGGTACTGGCCCAGATCTCACGCTTCAGCAAATCCTTGATGTGTAGCTTCAGGCCAATGGTAAACAGCATCAGCGTGATGCCAAGGTTAGCCAGCGTATCGAGGCCATTGATGGGCTCAATACCAAGAAAGTGCAACAGGAATCCGGCAAAAAGAAAGCCTATCAGCGGCGGCAATCCCGCCATCTTTACGCCAAACCCGCAAACGAAAGCAAAGAGTATCCAGATAAAATCCATATTAAAAACTACACTGATTATTTAGCACAGAATTTAGCACAGGATTTAATACAGGAGCTACTCTAAAAGTGGCGTTATGCTCCAGTATTTGCAGATTTATTATTGTCGCTTGAGTTGAATCAGCTGGTCTTCAGGTGCTGTTTTCTACACACGTGATGTGTCATTTGATTTCTATACAGATTATTAATCGGTGAAACATCTATCGCACAGTAGTTAAACAAATATTATTAAGGGAGTGAATATGTTACTCGAAGGCTCATGTCATTGTGGTGCAGTGAAGTTCACGCTGGAGTCATCGCATCCGTATCCATACAACCTGTGTTATTGCTCGGTGTGTCGAAAGACCGCAGGTGGAGGTGGCTACGCTATAAACCTGAGCGGAGATTTTTCGACATTAAGCGTTGAGGGCGAACAGCATCAAAGCACCTACCGGGTCATGCTGGAGGGCAAGCAGAGTCCGGCTGAAAGGCATTTTTGTAAACACTGTGCCAGTGCGCTGTGGGTATACGATCCCAGATGGCCGGAGTTGGTTCATCCGTTTGCATCTGCAATCGATACCGAATTGCCGATACCGCCAGAGCGAACCCACTTGATGCTTGAGAGTAAGGCTGGCTGGGTAGAGATAATGGCAGCATCTGATGACAAATGCTTTCAGGAATATCCGGATGAAAGCATTGCCCAGTGGCATGCAAGACTAAATTTAGGTAAATGAGCCAACTTGTCAGGATAATCAGGCGAGGGCACATGACGTACTGTTTAATATTGAGGCTCGGCTAAGATGGGCTGGGGTGAAGCATGAATGAACACGAAAAGATTAATTACCTGGAATTTCCTGCCAAAGACATAGAAGCGACCAGGCGCTTTTTTACAGCCGTGTTTGATTGGTCGTTCGTTGATTATGGACCTGAATATACGGCCTTCTCAAATGCCGGAATAGATGGTGGTTTTTTTCAATCTGAGCTGTCGGTATCAACCGAAAATGGCAGCGCCCTGACGGTATTCTACAGTCAGGATCTGGAGCAGACTCAAGCTAAAATAGAAACCGCGGGGGGAGAAATTATCAAACCCATATTTTCGTTTCCCGGCGGCCGCCGGTTTCATTTTTCAGACCCTAACGGCAATGAGTTTGCCGTCTGGTCTGATGTGGGTGTCTAAGCTTCCAGCTAGCGATTGCCGCTACGCTGGGCCGGTTTGCTTGTATGACTACCAGTAGTACCACTAGCGCTACGGCTTTGATTGCCCCGACGGCTTCTGTTGCCAGGTTTTCCGGCCCCGGCAGCTGTGCTTTGGCCGCCAGTATGGCGCTTATTCTTCCCTGTGGGCTTATGGCCCCGGGCAACGTCGCCAGAGCGCTGTCCATCCTGATGAGGCACTTTGGGTTTCTTCGGTTTTTTGGGTTTAACAGGGCGACGATCCAGGCGTGACTCGGGTAAGCTGTGTATCGGATCAAAACCGTCGATGAATCTGCGCTCCAGTAACTTACCTGTTAAGCGCTCAATCGCGGAAAGCTGTTCAAACTCGTCGGCGCTGACCAATGAAATTGCCTGGCCAGATGCGCCAGCACGCCCTGTACGACCGATACGATGCACGTAATCTTCGGCAACATTGGGTAGATCGAAATTGACTACTTGGGGAAGTTGATCAATATCCAGCCCGCGTGCCGCGATGTCTGTGGCAACCAGAATGCGCACGGAGCCATTTTTGAACTGCTCAAGCGCTTTCGTTCGTGCTCCCTGGCTTTTATTACCATGGATTGCAGCGGCGTTAATTTTTGCCGACTCAAGATGGCGGGTTAATCTATTGGCACCGCTTTTAGTACGGGTGAACACCAGTACCTGCTGCCAGCTATTATCAGTGATTAGCTGGGTAAGCAGGGCTGACTTCTGTTTTTTATCGACAGGGCTTATCCATTGCTTAACGGTTGGAGCTGTTGCGTTACGCGGAGTTACTGAAATTTCAACCGGATCATTAACCAGCCCTTTGGCAAGCGTGCGAATTTCCTTGGAGAACGTCGCAGAGAACATCAAGGTCTGGCGTTGCTTGGGGAGTATCGCCAGAATTTTTTTAATATCGTTAATAAAGCCCATATCCAGCATGCGGTCGGCTTCATCCAGTACCAGTACTTCAAGGTTCTTAAAGCGTACTGCTTTCTGATTATACAGATCCATCAGTCGACCGGGTGTTGCCACCAGAACGTCAACGCCTTTGCGAAGTTTCATCATCTGGGGATTTATCTTGACGCCACCGAACACCACTGCTGAGGTTAGCGGCAGGTGTTTGCCATAGGTAGCAACACTTTCACCAACCTGAGCCGCCAGTTCGCGGGTCGGGGTTAGTACCAGAGCGCGGACTTGATTACCTTGTGCGTGCTGGCCATTTGCCAGTCGCTCCAGCAAAGGCAGCGTAAAGCCGGCAGTCTTACCGGTACCGGTCTGGGCGGCAGCCATCACATCCTTGCCTTCGATTACCGCAGGTATTGCCTGGGCCTGGATCGGTGAAGGAGTTTCGTAGCCCTGTTCGGCGATAGCTTCAAGGATAGGGGCGGATAAGCCCAGCTTAGCAAAGGTCATTAAATTGTCTCTTGTCGCTGCTAGTAATGGTTTGGACCATCTCGCCGGCGGATGTGCAGCTTAGGGGATTTCATTATTGCAGGCGGGCGTGCAGCTTACATGAACTCAATGCTGAGTGCCATATAAACAGGCACTTGTGCACTAGCGCGAAGTTTTCTTAAAGGGCCTGAACTTACCTTGTTGGCTGATGAAGATGAGGGGAGTTGTGGAGCGCGCTGTTCAGTGTTACCCGTGTGTATGGATTCCTGAGTAAGCTGTTTTAGAGGTGAAATAACACGGTCTATAATCATTACATTGATCTATCTACCTGTAATAATTGTACTTATGGGTTGTGCGCCCTAGTGAAACGGCTCTCTAAGCTATAGAATCTACACCCTCATTGACTCTATGGTGTCTCTGGACAAGTCCCGTGCGTATTTGGCCGACCGAAAGCCCACAGAGAACGCACTGGACTTATTCATAGGTTCCCTAATATCCAAGAAGAGAAATTTCCTATGGGAAGAAGTTTTGAAAATCGTAAGGCATCAATGGCGAAGACCCAGGGTGCTAAATCCAAGCTATATGCCAAATACGGTAAAGAGATCTACGTATGTGCCAAGAGCGGTGTTGACCCGGACGGAAACCTGGCACTGCGCCGTATGATAGAGAAAGCTAAAAAGGATCAGGTGCCTGCTCATGTTATCGAGAAGGCGATCGATAAGGCCAAAGGCGGCGGCGGTGAAGATTATGTTCATGTGCGTTACGAGGGCTTTGGTCCCGGCGGTTGCATGGTCATCGTTGACTGCCTGACGGACAATAATAACCGTACTTTCGGTGATGTGCGTATAGCTTTCAACAAAGGTAAAGCTAAATTGGGTGGTCAGGGTGCTGTTGCCCATATGTTTGATCAACGTGCGGTGTTTATTTTCGAGCATGATGATGAAGAAGCTGTGCTGGAAGCGTTGATGATGGCCGATGTGGATGTGGCCGATATCGAAAGCGAAGAGGGTAAGGTGACGGTTTATGCGCCGCACACTGAATTCTTTAAAGCGAAAACCGCGTTACATGCCGAGTTGCCGGATCTGGAATTCGAAGTAGAAGAGATTACGTTCGTTCCTCAGACAATCTCTGAGCTGAGTGGCGAAGATGTTGAGCAGTTCGAGAAGTTTATGGATCTGCTCAACGAGTGTGAAGATGTACAGGATATCTATCACAACGCTGAAATCGCTGAGTGATCTAAATCCCTGGTGTTTTTATAGTCGGCCAGCTTAATAGTAATGGCTTGAATAAACCTGGCAAAGTATGCAGTCGTTACTGCATCGCTTTACCAGGTTTTGTTTTTACAGGGTAACCACTCTTACCGCCAGGGCAATCAATACACCGCCGGTTAAGCGGTTAACCCATTGACTCTTTTTCTGCAGAATACTTAGCACTGTGCCGTGGGACAGAACCAGTACAACAAGGCTGTACCAGAAGCCATCCACCAGGGTTGCCGTGGCAGTCATGATGAGTCGGTCCATCATTGAGGCGTCGGGGGAGACAAATTGCGAAAACAGAGCAATAAAAAATATCGCCAGTTTTGGATTCAGAACAGAAATCATCGCCCCTTCAATGCCTGCCTTCCACATCGATACCTGTTCTGTTCGTTGTACTTGCAGGGCATCACTTTTACCGGCGCGAATAGCATTAAGTCCAATCCAGGCCAGATAACCGGCACCACTCCAGGTTATCATCTGGAACAGTAATTCGGACTGCGCCACGATTACCGCCAGCCCCGAGATAGTCGCAAACGCCCAGACGCCAACTCCGGCAGCATGAAACCAGCTGGCGGCCAGGCCGTGACTGCGGCTATTACCAACGGTCTGCTTCAACACCACCGCTAAACTGGGGCCGGGTGACATTGCCCCCAGGCAACAGATGGCAAACAAAGAAAGCCAGGCGGTAAATGTCATCGGGTATTCCTGAAATAAGGTATTTATTGGTCATTGGCTGAGTAGATTAGCATGGTTAATGCTTAACATGCTAACTAAGTATTAAGGTTTGGCCAATCAATTGGAAGCGCAGCACACAGAAGACATTACTGCTTTTATCAGCTGTTAGTCTCTCAATCCGACTTTCTTCCCAACCGGCATTTACCAGGAATTTATCCTAACTTCCGGTTCAGATGGAAGCATTACATGGCAGCGCGTGATTCCAGGCATTTAAAGTCGTCGGGACAGGGCCCTGTTTGATCTGCGCCAGGTTGGCGCTTTCGGGAAAAGGGCTTTTATTCTTCCTATACTCTCTACATGATTTGGTGACCTCTAATGTCGTCTTTCGTGTACAGGATGACTACTCAATAGAGCACCTCCGAAGGAGAAGCTTATGCCGGATCAAGATGTCTTTCAGGATGCTTTGACGCGAATTAAAGAGCTGTGTACCGATGCCGGCGTCAAGCCTGATGTGGCCGAGTCTCTGCTGCACCCCGATGCGACGCTCGAAGCCTCACTGCCGGTGCGCATGGATGATGGTGCCATACGCTACTTTCGTGGCTTTCGTTGCCGCTACAACGATGTGCTGGGACCAACTAAAGGCGGGATACGTTATCATCCCCAAGTGACGCGCGAGGAGATGCAGGCCTTGTCATTATGGATGACCATCAAGTGTGCGGTGGTGGGTCTGCCTTTTGGAGGTGCCAAAGGGGGCGTAGTGGTTCAGCCTAAGGAGCTTTCCAGCATGGAACTGGAGCGCCTGTCACGGGCCTACATGCGTGCCATGGCCGATTTTGTCGGACCCGACATCGATATACCGGCGCCGGATGTTTACACCAATTCCATGGTGATGGGCTGGATGGCGGATGAATATGAAGCCATTAAGCGGCTCAGGGCTCCAGCGGTCATTACCGGTAAGCCGATTCCTTTAGGAGGCAGTCAGGGACGTGAAGAAGCCACGGGGCGGGGAGCCTATCTGTGTATCCGTGAACTGGCCGCCAGGAAACAGTGGCAGCCCAAAAAGATACGGGTGGCCATCCAGGGGTTCGGCAACGCCGCTTATCATGTGGCGCGGTTGTTGCAGCAGGAGGGCTACATTATTGTCGCCATCAGTGATTCAAGAGGCGGTATCCATTCGGAGAAGGGGTTTAATATCAGCAGTCTCTGGGAAGAGAAGCAGAAAACTAAAAAAATGCGGGCAGTCTATTGTGAGCAGTCGGTGTGCCAGCTGGTAGAGCATGTCGAAATTACCAATGATGAGTTGCTGGCGCTGGATGTAGATCTATTGATCCCCGCCGCCCTCGAAGGCGTCATAGGCTTACATAATGTGGACAGTATTCGCGCCAAAACCATCGTCGAAATTGCCAACGGTCCGATACGCTCAGAAGCTGAGCCGGCACTGCTGGAGCGTGGCGTAACCATCGTCCCTGATGTGCTCGCCAATGCGGGAGGCGTGACGGTCAGCTATTTTGAGTGGGTACAGAACCGCTCCGGTTACCCCTGGAGCCTGAGTAAAGTCCGCAGGCGGCTGGAAAAAGTAATGACCAAAGCTTTCGAGGATACTTTCGCTATTGCCGAGAACGAGGGACGCACTTTGCGCAATGCCGCTTATGTGCTGGCACTGCGCCGCATAGGTGATGCCGTCATGGCCCATGGTACCAAAGAGTATTTTCAGCGCGAAGACACCGCCCCGGACCCTTAGCCAAACGTCGGCGATTGTTCTATACACCGGGATGTCAGCGTTTTTCCCTGAGCTGCATTAACTTTTACAAACGGGGGAGGGGCATCCCTTACCTTCTCAACCAAGCTCAGCAGGTAAGCTTCACTGACCGCTTATGGCACAAAGCGACTTGATAGTTGAGCTGAGACTTCTGGTGCTGTTTGGTCGCTCCTGACACAAAGTGACCTCGCGATGTCTTATCCCCTTCGCTTGCCAACAGGTCGCTTATGTTAAGGGTTATCAGATGCCTGTCCACGATCGCAGACCTCTCAATCTCATTCAGGATTTTATCGGGCAGGCGTTGGATAGGCCCCGAGGGAGGAAACCGCGGGGGTCGAAGATCGAGTTAGCGGCTGCTGTTGATCTATGGGGATTAGGGCGTTGTACCGGTGGTTTGTAACGCCAGCAACAGGAGTATCCGTTAATTTTAGGGGCTCTGAGGTACGGATGATGAACAGTTTTACGCGTCCTCGATAGCCCAGAGAACACTTCAGGCGGGTCAGTTCTTCCCCTTCTTGAGCGTTAAGCCATTTCGGTGCCCCTATCGACCTTGCTCGATAGTGTTGAGGGATGCCTGGAGAGGCATTAATCGTGATTAAGCACATGCTGCGATCCTTAGCGGTGGTGCTCGGGGTAGCTGGCCACGCGCAAAGATTTCTATCACGATCATCGGTGCACCACAGGCTGGACAGACGTAGGTGCTGCCATCAGGCTTCTCACCGGGTTCAACGGCTTCGGCAGGTGCTTCTGAGATCTCACAGTTCAGCAATTTCGCGCCTGAATCAGGTTCTCAGAGCGGCGGCTGTTGGCGAACAGCCCGTAGTGATGAATGCGGTGAAAGCCATGCGGCAACACATGGATCAGGAAGCGACGAATAAACTCATCGCTGGCCAGGGTCATCATCTTGTGCCGGGTGCGGCCTTGCTCCCGATAATCTTTCCACTTGAAGGTTACGCCCCGCTCATCGTGAGCGATAAGGCGGCTGTTGGCGATGGCAACCCGGTGGGTATAACGCGACAGATACGCCAATACCGCTTCGGGTCCGGCAAAGGGACGCTTGGCATACACCACCCATTCCTGTCGTTTGAACGGCCGACACCAGTGGGTAAAAACCTGGGCATCAGCTAATCCCTGATACGAGCCGAAGAAGTGCAGTTCGCCGGCTTGGTGAGCGGCTTCGAGCTTACTGAGGAACAGCCGACGGAACAGACGCGAGAGCACCCGTACCGGCAGAAAGAACCCCTGCTTGCACGGTTGCCACCGCTGGCCATCAATCGCCAAGCCTCCCCCTGGCACAATGCAGTGCACATGCGGATGGTGAGTTAAGGCTGATCCCCAAGTGTGCAGCACCATCGTCACGCCGATACGGGCACCGAGATGTTTGGGGTCCCGCGCAATTGTCAGTAGCGTCTCGGCCGCGGCTTTGAACAGAAGGCCATAGATCACCGACTTGTTCTGGTAGGCGATGTCTCTGATGGGCGTCGGAAGGGTGAAGACCAGGTAGTAGTAATCCACCGGCAGCAGGTCTGCCTGGCGGGCGGCCAGCCAACGTTGGGCGCCAGAGGACTGACACTTGGGGCAATGCCGATTGCGACACGTAATGGGGAGCTCCCCATTACCTGCCTTATGGAGAGTAATTACTT
>JBALVQ010000088.1:0-21976 GCA_036960915.1 Amphritea sp. | reverse complement strand
TGTTTTTTGTCTATATATCAGTACGTTACGTTTATGGATGGGAACTAGCTAGTGCGTTAGGCTGCAGAGCGGTTGAAGTACAGCTTCACCTCTGTGCCGATCCAATGGCCTACAGGCTCGCTAACACCGTTACCAATGCCGCGGTAAGCTGCGGTATCGTTACTCTCGAACTTGAACCAGTCTTCAACACCCTGGAGGTGAGCATATTCCTGTACAGAGTAGGGGCGCACCCCCATCGGGAAGCGTTTGTCCTTCACCAACCGGGTGCTTTTATCCTTGGCATAGTGGGCAACGCAGGTCGGGGCGATATCGTCTTTATTCGGATCTGAGATAATCGGCAGATCCCGGTAAACGCCATTCATTCGATTAGCAATTGCCTTAGGTAAGGTGATGCGCGGATCGCTCTCCAGAACATCCTTCAGACGGATCCGCTTACCTGCTTCCGGTGGACGGAAATTAAACGGCTTTTTGGTGCCGAAGATGATCAGGCGCTTACGCTCTTGCGGTAACCAGACATTGGATTGAATAGGGCAGAACACCTGCATGTAGTAATCCGGTATCTTGGTCATGGCTTCCATTACTACCGGGAACTTCCGAAGCCCTGGCACATTCTCAAGCCAGAACAGTTCTGGGCGAGCAACAGCCATATGACGCAGAGCATGAAGATAAAGATCATCACCAGTGCGAGTGCCGTGGATAAAGAACACGACACGGTGCCACTCTGTGCGCTCTTGTTGCTGGCCGGTCTGTTTGTCCTTCCAGCTTTCAGAGGTAGCAACAGTGATATTGGTAACCGCATTGCCGCTGGGCATGTATTCGGTTTCCGGATCATTGCCCAGGTTACCGATCAGGATTACTTTGTTTACGCCGCGAGCCATTAGCGGTTCTCCTTTACGAATACATTGCCGCCGTGCCAGTTAAGGCGCGCTGCGGTTACTGCTGCATTGAAGTTGGGGCTGCTTAGCGTTATGTCGCCCAAGTGCCGGTTTGTTCTTTTGTCCATTACTGTGTATTTCATCGTCTAATCCAGTCTGACTTTTCTGCTATGCCGAGTGGTTACCGGTGCGTGCGGGTCGTGTTGATCGTTAATTTTATGTTGCTGTAGCCGCATTAAGTGCTTCAGCTTTTTTATGTCCCGGCGTAGGGCGATGATTACGATGCTTGCCGGTACCTGTTCGCCTGTCTCTTTGTGCAACACTCCCATTCCATCGCAGGGGTCACATATCACTTCAAAGAAAACTCCTTGTATCTCTCCGTTGCCAACGCAGTTATCACAGGTCTGGAGCGGCGGTACATCCAGCTTTAGGGCTGGACCAGATGACTTCTTTACCATTCATCCAATACCGGCTTCATTGCGTTTAGAGCGCCTTCACCGGTTAGTCTGCCTTTGATAGCGTAACCGGCGAGAACAATCAGGTAGGCAGTTAGGAGCAAGGCTTCACAACCTACGACGAGTACGAGATCGATAAACAGGGTGCTCATGCTGTCACCTCAACGCGGTTTTTAAGGAAGTCATTTTCAAGGAAGCGGGGTAGGTCGCTTGCTTCTTCCAGGGTTGCAAAGTCGCGTGAACGTCTGGTGCGTACTCGACGGGCTATGTTGTCGTCGTAGCCGGTTGCCATATTGATGAGTAGAGAGAAGAGCCCAAGCTTAACCAGTGCTCCAAGATCAGAGAGCTTATCCAGGGCTACCACAACATCACTGGTGTGCAGTTTGTGGTAGATGCTCTTCCAGTACTGCTTGATGTTAGAAAGACTGCAGTGAAGCTCTCTGGCTGCTTCCTTCTGGCTTAAACCATTCTTGCGACAGACTGCGGCCCGTATCTCGCCGGAGGTGATCTTTTCGCCGCTACGCAATGGGTTGGATCGGCCTTCCCAGTCGTGCAGTGCATAATCATTCCCCACATGCAGAAAGCAATCGCCATGCACATATCACATCCTCCCTCAACCACCCTTAAGGATCGTCTGCTTTTTTTTACATCTAGCGGTATATGGATAGATATACAGGTAAGTAGACAGGGAGGGGGTTATGAAGGGGAAATTGAAAATAGAGTGCTGCAGCCAGGAGGCACAACAGCTTATCGATCAGCTTGAGAGTGCGGAGAAGTCAGAGTCAGTTAAACATCTTCTTAAATCGCTTTTCGATCTGCTCGAGATCCTCAGTGAACTCTTTACTGTCCAGGGAGATGGTCGCTCCGCAGCTACAGGAAAACTGTTTGTGTCGCTTAATCCAACCGATCTGTTTAGGCGTCTTGTGGCCGCAGTTGTGGCAGGTGATATCAATGCATTGGCTATCGAACATAAGAGAATCCTTTCTTATTGTTTCGATTCAGATTAGCAGTGATTTCAGTTTTTTGTTTAGCGTGACATGTCACGAAGGGAAAAGGAAAAAGGATGTGTGAGCTTAGATCGTTAAAAATAGAGTGCTGCACCCAAGAGGCGCAGCAACTTATAGATCAGCTTGAGAGTGCTGAGAAATCAGTACTTGTTAAACAAACTCTTGAATCGCTTTTCGATCTGCCGGAGTTCCGCAATGAACTCTTTACTGTCCAGGGGGATGGGCATTCCGCAGATGCAGGAAAGCTGTTTGTTTTGCTTGATCCAACCGATCTTTTTAGACGTCTTGTGACCGCAGTTGTCGCAGGAGATATTAAAGCTTTGCTCATCGAACATAAGAGACACCTTTCTTGCTGTATCGGTTCAGATTAGCAGTGATTTCAGTTTTTTGTTTGGCGTGACATGTCACGAAAGGAAAAGGGAAAGGGATGTGTGAGCTTAGAACGTTAAAAATTGAGTGCTGTGCTCATGAGAAGGAGCAGCATATAGATCAGCTTGAGAGTGCGGAGAAGTCAGAGTCAGAGGCAACCCTTGAGTATTTTTTCGTGTTTCTGAACTTCTCCAGTCATCTGTTTACAGTCCAGGGAGATGGTGGTTCCACAGTGACAGGTAAGCTGCTTGTTTCGCTTAATCCATCCGATCTTTTTATGCGTCTTATGGCCGCAGTCGTCACAGGAGATATCAATGCTTTGGTTATCGATCATAAGAGCTGCCTCTAAAACTATGATGCTTGAGGATAGCGAATAAAAGAGGCGAGTAGAACTGGACAAGTATCCAGCGAATGAATGAAACGTGACATGACACGAAAAGCTGAGTACAGGCTACGGGTTGGATGTGAACTCAGTGAATGGTTGCCGGGAAGGGGATAATTACGGCTGAAAAGCCTTCCTCGGTTGCTGATTCGAAAGCCTGTTGTAAGGAGTCGTGTACGTCAATCTGATCGGGAGTTGTAGGGCCATATACCCCGTTACAGGAGATGACTTGCCAGCCTGCTTCGGCCAGGAAGCCGGCGACTATCGATTCGATACCGCGAGGTGTGCTGTTACGGATAAACGCAGCGACTTTAGCCTTGGAATATTGATCGAGATTATGGGCACCGGATGCGGGAATGACATCCATGGCAACTAAATAAATGTTTTGTGAGGCCAATTTAAACCTCCCGGATTACACCAAAAGAGTGGTTATAAACATTAGAAAGCTAGATTGAGGAATCAGTCAGTTTATTTAAACCAAAGACCGCTTCCGGAGTTGCTTTGGCTTGTAACTGAAAGCGGCCTTACCACAAAAGAATTACCGCGTGATTTGAAATGTACGTAAACAACGGAAAATCTTATGCGCTTAATAAGTATGGAAGACAACTCTCTTAATCTCAAATGGGTGAGTCTATGAGCATGATACTGATGGCTGTCACCGCGCTATTCAGAGGCATTAGAGAGGAAAATCACCTTAACGCACTCCTGGCGCACTGCTACTAAGGGGGACGGTTACCGGGAATGGCAAGATCAAGACCCGGGGGCGGGTTGCTAAGCTGCTTGGCTGCAGCACTGACCAGTACCAGCACAACAGGGATTGCTGTATTTAAGGATTCAACCGGCAAGGTGATCGGCTTTGGTGACGCTCAGGCCATTACAAACAATCTACCTAGATAGCCTTTATTTCAGGTCAATGTCTATGTGCTACAGCGTAGCTACCTACGTAATTAATTGATGATTGATATGAAGAAAGGGGTGCCGCTTTACTGCTACTTCTTCTGGCGCTGCCTGCTTATGCCACCTTCCTGAACACGCCTGATGGTGGCCAAATTAGAAAAGGTGACTCTGCCGCAAAAGTGCTTATCCAGCTTGGAGATCCCCTGCGGAAAGCATTCACTGATGTGTGTGGGAAGAAAGACCGATACGGGATATGCCTTCGATTGTCTGTCGTAGAGCGCTGGTACTACTTCCGTGATGATCTATATTGGACGCTGGTGGTAACGGGCGGGACTGTTCAGAGCGTGAAATGCTCACGCAGATAATAAAGCTGGTGGACCGCCCCGTATCGCTGTAATAGGGGCGGTCAGTCTTCAGCCTTGGACACAGCAGCGCTCTAACAGGATTGAAAGAGTTTCTGACGACTGAAGCCATATTAAGTTAAACCAGACTTGCTTAGGTGGATATAGGAAAAAGTCTGATTATCGGTCAGACTAGTCACTCTAGCTCGACTATAAATCCCTCAGACTCAGCATCTGTGTATCCTTTGTCATACAGTGAATCAACAGCCTTTTTAGCTTTTTCTTTCGTGGAGTAACAACCTATGTATTCACGGTTACCGTTATCGTTCGTGTAATGAACAAAGTATTCTGTTGTACTACTCATACTTCTCCCCCTCGACAGAAGGAGGTTGAGCAACCAGCCTGTAAGGCCTGTGTGTGCCACCTTGAACAGATAGCTGGCATTTTCTGCTCCGCCCCCTTATTTGTACTATTCGTACCTACAGCATTGTCTTTGTTGATCAGCCTCAATATCTTTACTTTTTTCGGATCGGCCGCTGCTTTACGGCGTATGGCAATAACTGTAGTACAGCTATCACGATGCTTACTTGAAGGTCATTCAAGTTCAGGTCTTAAGAAATGAAGGGGTATGTGAAAGTTTGTTTGGCTTGAATCCAAGCCTGCGTATGAGTCAAACCAGGCTGGCCCCGGTGGATATAGGAAAAAGTCTGATTATTAGGCGTAGAAAACCGTTTAACCGATGCTGGGAGGTAGATCCGGGAGGGATTCACTGACCAGGATCTCGACCACCTCACCGGTAGCCTGCGTAGGGTTACCGTTTTCATCGGTTAGATCGACCGTGACGGTATGCCCTAATAGGTGGCCTACCGGTTGGATGGTGCGGAGGGTGCCAACGGTGCCGTTTTGAAGAAGCACAGTGTGTATGTAATGCATGACTCAGCTCCTTATGATTTAACTCTTAAAATATGGCACCGTGCACCACCAATCTCAAACACAAAAGGGCGGCCCAGTGTTTCGAAGTCATCTGAGTATTTGCAGTTAGACTCCTGCCCATCGTACTTGTCGGCTATTCCTGGAATGATGGCGAGCTGCATCTGTACCTGCTTAACATCGTTCCACATGAGAACTTCTATCAGAAAATGAAGAAGCGTCGAAAAGCGGACTTAAAAATGTTCAAATAAGAAAAGGCTCCTTCGGGAGCCTTTTTTACTGTTTCTACTTCACTCTGCGCGGTGCTTCACTTCGTCTATATCAGCTTCAACCCGCTTTAGTTCTTGAGCGTCTTCTTTCGTAAGTTTCTCTGACTCCCCCTTGGCTACATGCTTCTGAATAATCCCCATAACACTGGCAACAACAGAGTCGACACGCATGTGAAAGTGGGGGTTGTCGCGGTACATCCTGGAGGCATCATCTTCCATCGCTGCAGATGCTTGGATTTCTGGGTGCATTACCTGATACTCCCGAATAATAAACCCGCTCAATAACTCATCGTGCAATGCGCTTAAATCAGTCATATCACTACCCTTGGCGCCTCAGCTTTTGGCGCAAATTATTCACAACCAGCTTCAGTCTAGCTATCTCCGCGCGTTGCTCAAGAATTAACTCCTGATCCCTTGCGGCGAGTTGTATCCAATACTCTCGCGTCTGAGGCATGAGCGTAGCCTTCGGAAGGGGTGGGGCCATATCCTGCCAGTTAGTGCTGTTATCAATAATGTGCTGACCATTGCGGTCCACGATTACAGTCACATCCACCCATCCGTTATCATGTCACACGCTATGAATAGAAACGCTATCCAGGTGTATAGTAAAAAGCTCATTTCACGGCCTCTATCATTGCTTTGTATTCGTCTCTACCCTGTAGCTTCGGACCAATATCATATCTCTAGGATAGTCCACTCCATGAGTTACAGTTCTTGATGCCTCCATAATTTTTTTCAGACGGCTCTACCGGCACCAGCTGATAGCCTTCCGGTATTGCGAAGAGGGGAGTTGCTTTCCCTTCCTTCATCCAGTGTTCGACGCTGCGTTCATGGCTGCCGTCTTTGGATCTTTTGATAATCCCAGTGCAAGGGTAGTCATCATTAATTAACCAGGCTTGCGACTTCGGCTGATCAGTCATTGGCCTGGCTCCTCCACTGAACCGTTATAGTGTGCTGACAGTTTGGGCAATTAATCCTTTTGTAAGTATCAGCGCTGCCCGTGTAGTCCTTCACAGTTTCTTTGTAAATATCGTTCGGGGTGTATTCGAGCGTTACACCGCAATTCCTGCAGACAACCTGCTTAACAACTCCTACGGCAGGTTCTTTATTGATTATCTTCACCACGATTATTTACCGTCCTTGCTGATCGGTTTTGATATGGATATAAAGCGATAGGCACTCAGCAACGCATTTCCCAAATATTCAGAAAATGGGTTGCTAATAACCTTAAGAAAAACAATTAAATGAGCGAGATTTTTAAGATATGTCCCTGCTATTTTGACATGGTAGCGATTCATTAGCCTTCTCTCGCTGCGGTTGATGGTCTATATTGAGTGACAAATTCATTCATCGCTCAGTGCTTTAGGCGCGCAAAACTGTCTAATATGAGATATCGGCTCTCATACAAAACAAGCACTTACAGGCGTTAGAAGGAATAATATTAGACAGTCTACTAAGCTGTGGCCCTAGCGCTACTAGGTCTGTAGCAATGCGGGTGTAGTTCAATGGTAGAACGGCAGCTTCCCAAGCTGCATACGGGAGTTCTTATATAGACCATACTCTTGTGCGTGTTCAAAGTCCTAAAATGCGGGTGTAGTTCAATGGTAGAACGGCAGCTTCCCAAGCTGCATACGGGAGTTCGATTCTCCTCACCCGCTCCATCTGGTTTTTTATTTGATTGTAAATAAACGACTTAGTGTTTGTTGGTTTAATAAGGCCTTACAGTCGGGTTTCTTATAATTGGGAAGGTTTGCGGTTAATACAAAACCGGAATGTTGCATTAGCCGCAATGAATTATGGTTTCCTGAAAGCTCTACTCCACGTTTTCCGGCTTTTTAACCAAAACTCATCAGTGCAGATTCATTTGCATTGATCTGAGGCTCTATCCCCAGACCAAACCCTCCAGGTAAGCGTAATTGACCGTCTTTTATGGCAACACCATTTTCCTGATCATAATGGCCGTCGATATAAGGCGCAGCAATCCAGACACCATCACAGAGCTGAGGTTGCATTGTTGCACCAATATGCAGACAAGCGGCAGCGACCAGGTCGCCACCCCAGCTGTCATCTGACGTCATAGGTAAGCCTGCAGCGGCGCAGACATCTCGAATTGTCCTCATCTGGCTGATACCGCCCACTCGGCTTTGTTTCATACCAAAGCCATCTGCGGCGTTGTCGCTAATTGCCCGTAGCAGTGTATTCAGATCTACGATCACTTCATCGAGGTAGAGCGGATGCAAAATATGTTGCCGAACGGCCAGACATTGTTCGTATGTCATACAGGGCTGCTCCATTACAAAGCGCAGCTCTTTACAGGCAAGGGAAAGGTTAATTGCATCCCGAGGTACCAGACCCCGGTTAGCGTCCACAGCCAATGATGTGCCTGTTGCCAGAACTTCCGACACCTTATGTACAGCGGCAATATCTTGATCAAGTCCTCTACCGCCAACCTTAAGTTGTAGTCGACGAAAGCCTTGTGCCTGTTTTTCTTTGGCGATCTCTGCTGCTTCGTCCGGGGAGGTCAGGCTGATCGCATAATAGGACGGTACTTGTTCACGCACTGCTCCGCCCAACAGGTCACAGACACGCATCCCGTACACTTTTCCGGCAATATCCCAGAGGGCCATATCTATAGCCGCCTTGGCGTAGAGACTTCCGCATAAAGCCTGATTCATCACATCATAGACGCGATCAATTAATAGCGGATTCATGCCTATCAGGTGGGGACAGATCTCTTGCAGCGCGGCACGACCTCCCAGCATATGCTGAGGCTGGTAAGCGGCACCCAGTGGACAGAACTCACCATAACCGGTTACACCGGTATCGGTGGTAATCCTAACCAGGGTTGAATCAAGAGAGGTTAGCTCCTGCAGAGCCATCCGATAGGGTTCGCCATTAATCGGCAATGGCCGGTGAAAAACGGAGATCTCAATGATTTTCATGCAAATGCTCCTGAAGCGGCAGTATTAACAGTTTTAAAGCGAATTTTTGCAGACACTGTGAGCCATGCAGCGTTATTTTAAGCGTATTTATGAAATATTCGGGTTAGACAGTCCATACTCCAAGGTATCGCTTCGCTTGCCTGGTTATCAGTAGTAGCTAGCCACCGGATCTCCTAGAACGTCGATTTTTGGTGTAATACCAAGACCAGGAGCCGTTGGGGCGCGCACCCGGCCATCGATTACCGGGAAATCACCCGTTGCCGTTTGCCGAGTCACCATATCCCTGCACTCAAGGACTGAACGTAACAGGTTTGGGCGCACGGTCTGCGCCAGATGGACAATGGCCGCGAAGGCGATATCCGAGCCGGTGGTTTCCTGAACACTCATGGTCAGGCCGGCAGCGGTACAGATATCCCGTTGCCGTCGGCCTCGCGTCAGCCCGCCATTCTTGGAGATTTTAAGACCAATTCCCTCGGCGGCATCGTCAGCCAGCAGCTGGCTGATAGATGAGTCATCGAACGCCAGTTCATCCCAGATCATCGGCACGTTGCTGCGTTGGCGTAGGCTCATGCATTCGCGCCATGTCGCACAGGGAGCTTCAAGTACAAAATCCAGCCCAGCAGGTAGCAGTCGCAACATGCGCAATGCATGCTCAACGCTCATGCCACCATTGGCATCGACAATGTAATATTCCCCTGGCTGGTGATCAGCAAGAGACGCCATAATACGCTGGGCATCAAGGCTGGGCCCTCCCTCACTTTCACTGGCGCCAATCTTCACCGAATGACTGAGGTAGCCGCGCTTGCGATGTTCATTAACACGGGCTCGCATCGCTTCGGGATCGCCGGCATAGATTGAAGATATGATCGGCATCGCCTGGTCGGTACTGCCTCCGAGCAGCTCGCAAACAGGCAGGTCGACACTCTTACCGAAAATATCCCAGCAGGCCACATCCAATGGCGTTTTGGCGTGATTATGACCGCTCAGTGCTGCGTCCATCGCATCATTGATACGGTCTACCTGGCGTGGATCCCGGCCTAGCAGGCAAGGGGCTATCTCAGCTATCCCGGCCCGCACACCCAGAGCATGGGCGGCGATATAGGTGGAGCCGAAGGGGGTTGATTCTCCCCAGCCCTCCAGGCCGGTATCGGTGGTTATCCGTACCAGGCTGGCGTCGAAACTGGTGAACAGGCGTCCCCCGGATAGCTCATAGGTCCCCCCGCTATAGGGTAGGTCTACCTGAAACACATCGATCTGCTGGATTTTCATGATGGCTCCTCCTGTGGCGGCATCAGCACCAGCTTACCGGTAAAGCGCTTTGCCAGAAACGCTTCCTGAGCCTGGACGATATCTTTTAACGGATAGGTCTTTGCGACAACCGGTCGGATTTCACCGGCTTCGATATAGCGCACCAGGTTTTCAAACACGACATCTTCCTGAAAAGTACAGCCGAAGAAACTCAGGTCTTTTAAATACAGGGTTCTTACATCCAGTTCTACCAGTGGACCTCCGATTGCGCCTGCGGTGGCGTATCGACCGCCGGTTTTCAGGACCTCTGGCAGTTCGCCCCAACCGCTACCGGCAACCAGATCCACCACCACATCAACGCTACAGCGGCCGAGCGAATCAATCAGTGAGTTCCCTCGAGGTATTATCCTGTCTGCACCTAACGCCAGCACCTGATCAGCTTTGGACTCCGAGACAACCGCGATCACTTCTGCACCCCGGCGTTTGGCCAGCTGGATCGCGGCCGAACCAACGCCTCCGGATGCACCGGTTATCAACACTCGCTCGCCAGATTCAACCCCGGCCCGATGCAACATGTTTTCAGCGGTTGAATAGGCGCAGGGGATTGAGGCCAGCTCCGCATCGCTCCAGTCACAGTCAACACGATGTGTTTCTATTGCAGGCGCTACTGTGTATTGGGCAAATCCACCATTGCACTCTGAACCCAGGGTCCAGCACTCGTAAGGGCGGAAATTCACATAACTGCGTAACATGTTGCGCACGATGACACGCTCACCGATACGCCCCTGATCGCCGCCATTGCCCACAGCGACGATGTGGCCGCAACAGTCAGCCCCCTGTATGCGAGGAAATTCAAGGGGGATACCAGACCAGCTGGCGTCATCGTCATTGGCGCTTTGAAAGCCTGCTGATCCGCCAGAGTTGGTTTGACTGGTGACACCTTTGGAGTACCAGCCAATGCGGGTATTGATATCGGTGTTATTCACTGCGCTGGCAGCAACCCGGATAAGTACTTCTCCCTTTTCCGGCTTTGGTACAGGCAGGTCGGTACGGTATTCCAATTTTTCAAGACCGCCGTGGCCGGTTAAAAGTACGCCGGCCATTTGGTTGGGAATCCCCTGTACTGTCATGTCTCTCTCCACGCTTTCATTGAGCCAGGCTGGGCGTTTGATTGGCCTGACAACTGTCTGTTTAGTTATACCGACAGCTTCAGGATCAGCTCCCCGGTAGTTGCTTATTACCCTAAAAAAATCGCATACTTCAGGCAAACGAATAATACTTAACCAGTGATTCAGTTTAGTTGAATCGATATGCATGTGTCGAAACAGTTCAAGCTAGTGCCAGATAGCCGGAAAGGATAGAAAATGGATCCGTTACTTGATCTAGAGTTGTTGCGTACCTTTGTCATGGTGGTGCGAACCGGGGAGCTAAAGAAAGCCGCCGAGGCTATCTATCGTTCACATGCGGCGGTCAGCATGCAGATGAAGCGATTGGAGGAGCAACTGGGCAGCTGTCTAATGGAGCGCAGTAATCGGGGAATCCGCTTAACTGAAGCCGGTAAGACATTACTGAGCTACAGCGAACAGTTTCTCAAGCTTAACAATGCAGCCTTGTCCGCATTGGCGGGCAGGGATCTGTCCGGGCAGCTCAGTTTCGGTATTCCGACGGACTATGCCCAGGATTTCCTGAACTATTTTATGCCGGTTCTGACACGTGAATTGCCCAACCTTGAGGCGCGCATAGTTTGTGATCGTAGCCGCAACCTGAGAAAGCAACTGGATGCTGGTGAGCTGGATATAGCCATCGTTGCTGGCGAGGCAGAGAGCAGCGACGAGATGTTGCTTTGGAGTGAGCGATTGATCTGGTCGGCTCCCGTCTGCATCCGCTTGGAAGATCAGGAGGAGATACCGGTGGCAATACATGAAGACAACTGTATCGTGCGTGATCTTTGCCTGGATGGGTTGAAAAAAGCTAACATCCCTTATCGGCAGGTATTTGGCAGCCCGGTGCTTGAAAATGTTGCTACAGCAGTGCATGCGGGGTTCGCCATATCGCTGTTGCCTGAATCATTGCTGGTTCCCAATAAAACCCGCATGCTATCTACGAATATTCTAAACAGTAATTTAGTCCTCAGGATGAACATGATCTATTCGTCATCGATTGACGAACAGGTACTAAAACGCATATCAGAATGCTTGCGGTTAGCCTCTGCCAATCAGCAAGTGAAGGCAGACTTGAGTGATATCCACTGAGTCAATCGACACTTTCTAATGAGGCTTGAAAGTAGGGATCAAGGCTGGATATACACGGCGAAGTAAATCGTTGAGTCGGCGACTGTGAGCGTTGGAATGGCGGCTGTTGATCCAGAAAATATTTGCTTCATCTGCTTTGGCGCGACCCATAATAAAGTCGAAATATTCGTCCAAAACTTTAAGAAAATCCCTTTTTTGAACGCCTGATATGTACCTCTCAAGGGGTATTTTCTGGGGGTATTTACTTGATAAATATCATGTTTATGGGGTTTTTTAATTCGTATCGTAAGTTGATCGATGTCAAGCCTGTAGCCACACTCCACTGATAAAATCTCAAGTGTGACAGATTGTCGCAGTGTTGATTCAGTGAGTAGGTGGAGTGTTACGTGAAGTCATTAGTTAAAAAGTCCGTCGTTGCCTGTTTTTCCGTTTGTCTTTCTATGGCCAGTTTTCATGCCTTGGCTGGGGATCTGAGTCAGGATATGAGCCAGCACAAACATCAGGATTCAGCTGCGATGGCTGGAGACAACGCCATGTCTCATGACGCTATGTCTTCAGAGAATCAGTCCCACGCGATGAATATGATGGCTTCAGATGTACTCATATCCGGTGTAGTAAAGGGCGTGTTGTCTGAAACAGGCCAACTTAAGATTCAACACCAGGCTATTCCAGAGTGGTCAATGGGTGCAATGCAGATGAAGTTTACTCTTGCGTCCGGCCTGTCTGCGGCTGATTTCAGTGAGGGCCAGCAAATCAAGTTCCGTCTGCATCAGGAAAACATGACGAAGTACACCATTACTGAAATTCTCGATAAGTAATCACAAGGCCGTGTTTATTTAGTAAGTCGGCGGGTGGTTGTGTTCTGGTTATTGTCAGCTTGCATATCCCACCTGCCCAGGCAGTGCTTTTTTACTGCTTTGTTCGAAACATGTAGCACGTTTATAAGGCATTTATGGTTTTTGATACGTTGCTCGAAGGGTACACAAATTGGACTTAATCGTTAGTTCGCTCCGTAAGCACTGCACGCTCGTTGTCTTTATGTTGACGGCATTGCTGGTGTCTTTTCTGTTTTCTGCTCAGGTTCTGGCAATGGTACCGGTTACTGATGCCCAGCAGTTGGAAACTATCAAGCAAGCTTTTCCTCAATCGACTTCTATCGGTGATAAAGCCCCTTTAGCTGAGGGTAAGGCTGCTGCCTGGACGGTGTATAACGGTGAAGAGGTCATCGGTTACGGATTTGATACCAACGATGTTGTAAATATACCGGCCTATTCCGGTAAACCGATCAATACCCTGATCGTGATGGATACCGAAGGTAAGCTGCTGGCAACCCGGGTGCTGGAACATCACGAGCCAATTCTTCTGGTGGGCATTCCTGAGCAGAAACTGTTTGATTTTGTCGCCAGGTATGAAGGCCTGAGTGTCACCGATAAGGTGCGTGTCGGGGCTGGCAATAATGAAGAAGTAGTAAATGTCGATGTCGTAGCCGGTGCTACCGTCACGGTGATGGTGGTCAATGAAGCCGTCATGCGTTCTGCCCGTAAAGTTGCCCAGATTCTCGGTATCGCCGGTCTATCTGAACAAGCCAAAGTCTTGCCTGCCACGGTAAAGAGTGATCTGTTCGAGAAAGCCGACTGGACCAAGCTGGCCGGTGATGGCTCTATCCGTCGCCTGATGCTGGTGGAAGGCGATATAGATGAGGCATTTGAAGGCACCGCAGCAGCAACGAAAGGCCAACCTGATTCTGACAAGCAGCAGCGCATGTTTATCGATATGTATTATGCGCCGCTGAATATCCCGACTATCGGCCGTAACCTGCTTGGCGATGATCAGTATAACTGGCTGATGGGTGAGCTGGGCGAGGGCGATCAGGCCATCGCGGTAATGGGCGAAGGCCAGTACTCGTTTAAGGGTAACGGCTATGTGCGCGGTGGCATCTTCGATCGTACCCAGCTGCAGCAAGATGGTAAGGCGATCAGTTTCCATGATGCCGACTACTACCGTCTGGATGATGTGTATATCGATGGCTTCCCCGGTTTCAGGGAGATGGCGATCTTTATTGTGCGTAACCAGTATGATTTTGACCTGGGCACTCCATGGCAACTGGAACTTCTGGTGCGCCGTCAGATAGGCGCGCTGGACAGCATCTTCACCAGCTTTTATGGCGACTATCTGACGCCGGAGCAGTATATCGACCGTCCTGAGCCGGTGGTTGAGCCCGAGCCAGAAGCGCTGTGGGTGTCTATCTGGAAAGACCGTGCCTTCCAGATCGGTGTATTGAGTGTCGCCCTGGGTGTGCTGTTCATCGTGATCTTTATCCAGGATATCCTGGTGCGTTATCCCCGTTTCCTGCATGCCTTCCGGCGCTGCTATCTGGTGTTTACCGTGTTCTTTATTGGCTGGTACACCTTGGGGCAGCTATCCGTAGTCAACGTATTTACCTTCGTGCATGCCCTTAAAGGTGACTTCCATTGGGAGCTGTTCCTGCTTGATCCAATGTTGTTCATTCTCTGGGGCTTCGTGGCGATGACCATGTTGTTGTGGGGCCGCGGTATCTTCTGTGGCTGGCTGTGCCCGTTTGGCGCCCTGCAGGAGTTGATCAACGAGCTGGCCCGCAAACTTAAGATCAAACAGTTCGAATTACCTTTTGCCGTGCATGAGCGACTCTGGGCTGTGAAGTATGTGATTCTGCTGGGCCTGTTTGCGATCTCCCTGGAATCACTGGCTGTAGCGGAGCGATTTGCTGAGGTCGAGCCGTTCAAGACCACCTTCATGCTGAAGTTCCAGCGCGAGTGGGGCTATGTGTTCTATGCCGTTTTCCTGCTGGTTATCTCTATGTTTACCCGCAAAGTTTATTGCCGCTACGTCTGCCCATTGGGTGCGGCCCTGGCTATTCCTGCCCGCCTGCGCCTGTTTGACTGGCTCAAGCGTCGTAAGGAATGTGGTCAGCCTTGTAAGATCTGTGCCAATGAGTGTGAAATCCAGGCAATCCACCCGGATGGCACCATCAATGGCAACGAATGTCACCAGTGTCTGGATTGCCAGATGACCTATTACCGGGACGATAAGTGTCCACCACTGGTACAGAAAAAACGTAAGAAAGCTAAGCAAGAAGCTGCTCTGAAGAAAATTCCGACAGTAGAAATTATAGACTCGGCGGTAAAGTCGAGCGCATAACATAACCCAGCGCCCAGTAAGCAGTCGGGCGTCATTTTTTGTGGAGATCCAAACGATGATAGATCCAAAGGATAAGAGCCTTCCAGTGATTGATGCTGAAGACACTCAGGCTAGCGAGCACGTCAAGCTTAGCCGTCGTCTGTTCCTGGGTGGCTCAGCTGCCCTGGTCGGTGCGGCAGGTGCTATGGGCGCGACAATGGGTGGTGCTTTGATGCCATCCGTGGCGCACGCATCATCAGATGCTAAGCACAGCGTTGGCCCTGGTGAGCTGGATGAATACTACGGTTTCTGGAGTGGCGGTCACTCCGGTGAAGTACGTATTCTGGGTATTCCATCGATGCGTGAGCTGATGCGTATTCCAGTCTTCAACGTCGACAGTGCTACCGGTTGGGGTATCACCAATGAAAGTAAGGCTATCCTGGGTGAAAACGCACCGCTGAACGGTGACTCTCACCACCCGCACATGTCCATGACTGATGGCCAGTACGACGGTAAATATGTGTTCATAAACGATAAGGCCAACACCCGTGTTGCCCGTATTCGTTGCGATATCATGAAGACCGATAAGATTACTACTATTCCAAACTGTCAGGCGACCCACGGTTTGCGTGTACAGAAGGTACCTTTCACCAAGTACGTGTTTGCTAACGCCGAATTCCGTATGCCGCATCCAAACAACGGCAAGAATATGGATGATGTTGAAGGCTACTACACCATGTTTTCCGCTGTTAACGCCGAGACCATGGAAGTGGATTGGCAGGTCATCGTAGACGGTAACCTGGATAACACCGATGCCGACTACACCGGTAAGTATGCATTCTCTACCTGCTACAACTCTGAAAATGCAGTAGATCTTGCGGGTACTATGCGCAACGAGCGTGATCACCTGGTTATCTTCAACATTGAGCGTATCGAAGCAGCTGTTAAAGCGGGCAAGTTCACCACGTTGGATGATTCCAAAGTGCCTGTGTTGGACGGTCGTAAAGGTACTGATCTGACCCGTTATGTACCAGTGCCGAAGAGCCCGCACGGTATCAATACTGCGCCTGGCGGTAAATATGCGGTCGCTAACGGCAAGCTGTCGCCAACTGTTACTGTGTTCCAGTTGGACAAGTTTGACTCACTGTTCGAAGATAAGATTCAGCCACGTGACACTGTTGTCGCAGAAGTTGAGCTGGGTCTTGGGCCTTTGCACACTGCATTCGATGGTCGTGGCAATGCCTTCACTACGCTGTTTATCGACAGTCAGATATGTAAGTGGGATATCGAGAAAGCAATTCGCGCCTACAACGGTGAGAAAGTGGATTATATCGTTCAGAAGCTGGACGTTCATTATCAGCCAGGCCACAACCATACAACCATGGGTGAAACCCGTGATGCGGATGGTAAATACCTGGTATCCCTGCAGAAATTCTCTAAAGACCGCTTCCTGCAGTGTGGTCCGCTGCATCCAGAGAACGATCAGCTGATCGATATCTCCGGTGATGAAATGAAGCTGATTCACGATGGTCCTACCTATGCAGAACCACACGATTGCATGATGGTGCACCGCTCCAAGGTTAAGACCCGTAAGCTTTATGACCGTAAGGATCCAACTTTCGCTGCCACCGTTGCCATGGCGAAGAAAGATGGTGTTAATGTGGAAACTGATAGCAAGGTCATCCGTGATGGTAACAAAGTGCGTGTTTACATGACCTCTGTTGCGCCTAACTACGGACTGAACGAGTTCACAGTGAAGCAAGGTGATGAGGTAACTGTGGTTATCACTAACCTGGACCAGATCGAAGATGTAAGCCACGGCTTCTGTATGGTGAACCACGGTGTGCAGATGGAGATCAGTCCTCAGCAGACTGCTTCTGTCACCTTCACAGCAGACAAAGCCGGTGTACACTGGTTCTACTGCAACTGGTTCTGCCATGCGCTACACATGGAAATGCGTGGCCGTATGCTGGTTGAGCCTGCTTAAGGCTTTAGCGTTAATGGCCTATTCTTTAAAGGATTAGTGCCGATATAAGGTGTCACAACTGCTTGTAAAATGAGCCACAACTGCTTGTAAAATGAGCCGCAGCGGTTTTTTGAATGAGTCGGTGTGATACCTTAGCCGCTCGGTCCTGAGTTGTTTTACTGACAGATCAGGGCCGGGTTCTATCTTTGTACAGGGTGTTTCTATGAGTCTGTTGTTTGCTCGGTTAGGTTGTGTGCTGAGCATGAGTTTTATCTTTTCTGCTCAGGCTGCAACCATCAATGTTTCCCCGACAGATAATCTGCAATCGGTACTAAACAGTGTTGAGGCCGGTGATCAGGTTGTGCTGGCTGAGGGGGTCTATCAAGGTAATTTTGTTGTTTCGCAAGCCATAGAGATAACCGGCGAAGCAGGCGCAATACTTGATGGGCAGAATAAAGACCATACGCTGCAGGTAAATGCAGCGGGTGTCTATATCCATGATTTAAGAATTCAGAACTGGGGCGTTGATCTTACCGATCTGGATTCCGGCATTTTTGTTTCACGTAGCGCCGCGAATACACGGATTGAAAACAACTATCTGCAAGGCGGTGCCTCTGGTATCTGGGTCGATGCCACCCCCGGTGTGCAGATTATCGGCAATAAAATTGAAGGGGATCTGAAACTGCGCTCAACCGATCGTGGTAATGGCATTCACCTCTACAACGTAACTGGTGCACTGGCGCAGGACAACGAAGTGTGGCACACGCGCGATGGTATCTACATCGATACCAGTAACGGTAATGAGTTAATCGGTAACTATCTGCATGATCTGCGCTATGGCGTGCACTATATGTATTCCTATCACAATCTGATAAAGAATAATTTCACCCTGAATACCCGTACCGGCTACGCGTTTATGCAATCCAAGTATCTAACCGTGATCGGTAACCGCTCAAAGAATGATGCCAACTACGGCATCCTGATGAATTACATTACCAACTCCACCCTGCAGAACAACCGTGTGGAAGGGGTGCAGAATAACCGTAACCCGCATATGCAGCAGACGAGTAATCTGGCCGGCCTTGAGGGCAAGGCGCTGTTTATCTATAACTCACTGTTTAATGAGATTCGCGACAACCTGTTTGCACAAAGTGATATGGGTATCCACCTGACAGCCGGTTCTGAAGATAACGTGCTTAGTGGCAATGCCTTTGTCAGTAACAAGGAGCAGGTTAAGTATGTGGCTAGCCGCAAGCAGGATTGGTCAGACAATGGTGTGGGTAACTTCTGGAGCGACTATCTAGGCTGGGATATGGATGGCGATGGTATTGGTGATGTTGAGTATGAACCCAATGACAGTGTCGATCGCCTGCTGTGGAAGTTTCCATCCGCAAAATTATTATTGAACAGTCCCGCAGTAGAAACCCTGCGTTGGGTACAGCGACAGTTTCCCATTCTGAAATCACCGGGGGTTGTCGATAGCCACCCGTTGATGGCGATACCCGATTCGTTAGATAGTTCTGGTCGTAAAGTTACTGCCGAGAACGAGCAGTTAGTAGAGAATTAATATGAACGATGCAATGAACATTGTTGAACTGCAGCAGGTTGAGAAGCAATACCAGGGCGTCAGTGCCTTGAAACAGCTCAGCCTCGAGCTGCGTCAGGGTGAAGTACTGGGGTTGTTTGGCCATAACGGTGCCGGCAAGACCACCACTATCAAACTGATTCTTGGCTTGATCGGCGCTACGGCAGGTCAGGTGAGGGTGTTCGGTGAAGACCCAACCCAGTCCGAGGCGCGTAATCTGCGTCGTAAGCTGGGTTTCCTGCAGGAAAATGTCAGCTTTTACGATCAGCTGACCGGTCTTGAAGTGTTGCAGTACTTCGCTCGCCTGAAGGGCGTGCCCAAAAAGAGTTGTCTGAGTCTGCTGGATCAGGTGGGTTTGAGTGAAGCGGGTAAGCGCCGGGTAAAAACCTACTCCAAGGGGATGCGGCAGCGTCTTGGTTTGGCGCAAGCACTATTGGGTGAGCCCAAATTACTGTTACTGGATGAACCTACAGTTGGCCTTGATCCGATTGCGACCCAGGATTTCTACCGCCGTATCGAAATCCTTAAGCAACAGGGCTGTACAGTTATTCTCTGTTCGCATGTACTGCCGGGGGTAGAGAAGTATATCGATCGGGCGCTGATTTTGGGGCAGGGTAATCTATTGGCCGAAGGCAGCATTAACGATCTGCGCCATCAGGCGGACTTGCCGGCAACATTCCATCTTCAGGGTAATGGTTTGGCGCTGCCGGATCACTTGGCGGCGAAGGCTTCTCAGGATGATATGGGCACCCGACTGGACGTCGCACTGGGGGATAAGATGAGTGCCATACAGCAACTGATTGGTCTGCCGGGATTGGAAAATATGGATATTCACCTGCCTTCGCTGGAAGATCTGTATACTCACTTTATCGAGTCGCACCGTGGTAAGGGTGTGGGGCAGAATATGCGTCAGGAGGCAGCCCAATGAACGCGATTTTAACGGTTGCTAATAAAGAGTTTCACGATGGCCTGCGTAATCGCTGGGTATTGTCGATCTGTATAATCTTCTCGGTACTGGCAATAGGGCTTGCTTACTTTGGTGCAGCTGCTGCCGGCAAGGTGGGTTTCACATCCCTATCGTCAACCATTGTCAGCCTTGCGAGCCTGGCGGTATTTATTATCCCGCTGATCGCCCTGATGTTGGCGTATGACGGTGTTGTCGGTGAAGATGAAAATGGCACCTTGCTGTTGCTGATGACCTACCCACTGTCCCGCTGGCAGTTGCTGCTGGGCAAGATGGTCGGGCAGGGAGCTGTGATGGCTTTCTCTACCCTTATCGGTTTTGGCTCTTCGGCGGTAATGATGGGGATCTTTTCCGGTACGACCAGCTGGGGTGAGTTGATTGGGCCCTATGCCGTATTCATCTTCTCCGCGGTATTGCTGGGCTGGATCTTTATTGCGATCTCCTATGTGATCAGTGCATCGGTGTCAGAAAAATCCAAGGCTGCCGGTATCGCCCTGATCACCTGGTTTATCTTTGTGTTGGTATTCGATTTGGGCATGCTGGGCATGCTGGTGGGCACTCAGGGTAATGTCGATGAGACACTGTTCCCTTATCTGTTGCTGCTTAATCCGACCGATATTTTTCGCCTGGTAAATATCACCTATTTTGCAGATCAAAATTTGACCGGTTTAATGGCGATTGCTCAGCAGACACAGTTTTCAACCCTGTCACTGTTGGGTGGTTTGCTGGTCTGGCTAACCCTGCCGGTTACACTGGCACTGGCAATCTTTAACCGCCGAGGCTTGTAGGGGAGAGCACTGTAATGAAAAGCACTGTAATACAGAGAGCTGTAACGAAAGGCTCAGTAATGAAAAGCATGTTGCGCGTTATGCTGCTGATATTGCCGTTAGGGCTGCTACAAGGCTGTGGCGGTGAAGATGAAACTACAGCCATGGTGCGCCAGGCGATCGCGATTGAGAGCAGTGATGAGTGTCACTTATGCGGCATGATTATCTCGAACTTTCCGGGCCCTAAGGGACAGCTCTATTCACGTGGTATCAACGGCAATATGAAGTTCTGCTCAACCCGGGATATGTTTGCTTTTATCGTCGATCCGGAAAATCAGCACAACATACAGCAGGCGTTTGTACATGATATGGCGATAACTCCCTGGGATCACCCGGATGAGGAAACCTACATCGATGCCAAACAGGCTTTCTACGTAATCGGGCATGGCAAAAAAGGGGCGATGGGGCCAACTCTGGGGAGCTTTTCAAAACAAGCCGATGCCGAGGCGTTTGCCGAATCAGAAGGTGGTCGGGTACTGACCTTCGATCAGATCACTTTAGATGTATTGATCAGTATGAATAGTATGCAAACCCACTCAGCAGGAGCTGGTGCGACACCTGGAATGGCGGAGTAATTGGTTACGGTAAAAAAGGCCAATAAGGGGCCCTACATTGGTGAGCTTTTCAAAACAAGCCGATGCCGAGGCGTTTGCCGAATCAGAAGGTGGTCGGGTACTGACCTTCGATCAGATCACTTTAGATGTATTGATCAGTATGAATAGTATGCAAACCCACTCAGCAGGAGCTGGTGCGACACCTGGAATGGCGGAGTAATTGGTTACGGTAAAAAAGGCCAATAAGGGGCCCTACATTGGTGAGCTTTTCAAAACAAGCCGATGCCGAGGCGTTTGCCGAATCAGAAGGTGGTCGCGTACTGACCTTCGATCAGATCACTTTAGATGTATTGATCAGTATGAATAGTATGCAAACCCACTCAGCAGGAGCTGGTGCGACACCTGGAATGGCGGAGTAATTGGTTACGGTAAAAAAGGCCAATAAGGGGCCCTACATTGGGGAGCTTTTCAAAACAAGCCGATGCCGAGGCGTTTGCCGAATCAGAAGGTGGTCGCGTGTTGACGTTTGAGGAGATTACTTTAGATGTGCTGATCAGTATGAATAGCATGCAAACCCATGTTCCTGATACGACTACTGCTCAATAATAATCAGGATGCTAAATAGGAAAAGCCCTGCCGGCAATGGCAGGGCTTTTTTAGGGCTCATCGTTGATTACCGGGGAGCGCCTCTTAAATCATTCTGACTGATATCTATTTCTCTGGCAGATCCAACCCCAAGGCGATATTAAGTATTGTAGGGCGTCACCTGGGGCGCCACATCTATGGTGCATAGCCTTTTGGCGGGACCTAGCCTTCGAAAAAGTTCCTCCCTAGTTGTGAGAGACAGGGTGCTGGTGAGTCTTGTGGGAGGTGCGCCTCGCGCCGATTAGGAGGTCATTCGTGGCGAGGCGCCGCTCCCACAGGTTCCGCTCTACCCAATGGCCAATGGCCAAAACA
>JBALVQ010000087.1:0-22264 GCA_036960915.1 Amphritea sp. | reverse complement strand
AAGTCGATATCGTCGAGAATATGATCCACGAACTGGATGATCTGGAACATGATGCCGACGAAATGGAACGCGAAGTGCGCTCAGCTCTGTTTAAAGTAGAGAAAGAGATGCACGCGATTGATGCTATGTTCCTGTATCAGGTAATCAACCTGATCGGTGATCTGGCTGACAAAGCACAGCAGGTTGGCAGCCGTCTACAGCTGCTACTGGCCAAATAAATTTCAAATATTATCAATAGGTAAAACCCATGAGCATCATTGCACAGTATGGTGACATTCTGGTCATCATGGCATGTATCTTTGGATTTTTTATGGCCTGGGGCGTGGGCGCGAACGACGTTGCCAACGCGATGGGCACCTCTGTAGGCTCTAAAGCCCTGACTCTGAAACAGGCGATTATGATCGCTATCATCTTCGAGTTTGCAGGCGCTTATCTGGCCGGTGGCGCGGTAACCGCGACTATCCGTAAAGGCATTATTGACCCAGCCTTACTCTCGGGCACACCCGAACTGCTGGTCTACGGCATGCTCTCCGCATTGCTGGCCGCTGGTGTCTGGCTATTAATCGCCACATTCTGGGGCTGGCCGGTCTCCACTACCCACACCATCGTCGGGGCCATTGTGGGTTTTGCTGCCGTCGGCATCTCGGCAGATGCGGTCAACTGGGGCAAGGTAGCGAAAATCGTTGCCAGCTGGGTAGTATCACCACTCACGGCCGGCTTCATTGCCTTCTTCCTGTTCCGCAGCGTACAGAAGCTAATCCTCGATACGGAAGATCCGTTCCAGAACTCCAAGAAATATGTACCCATGTACATATTTATTGTCGGTTTCATGATCTCCATGGTGACTTTCACCAAGGGTCTGAAACATATCGGATTGGACCTGAGCTTCGGCAATAGTGCGATAATCTCTGTGGGCGTAGCATTTATTACCATGCTCCTGGGTAAAGTGATGTTACGTAAGATTAAGCCCGATGTGGCAGCAGACCGTGAATATCACTTTGCCAGTGTCGAAAAGGTATTCGGCGTACTGATGATGTTCACCGCCTGTGCCATGGCCTTTGCTCACGGCTCCAACGACGTTGCTAACGCAGTTGGCCCACTGGCAGCAGTGGTTGGCGTAGTGTCCTCTGCAGGAGAAGTCGCCCAAAAATCTGCCATGCCTGTCTGGATCCTGCTGCTAGGTGGTGCCGGTATCGTTGCTGGCTTGGTAATGTACGGCCATAAGGTAATCGCCACAATCGGTAACAATATTACCGAGCTGACACCCAGCCGTGGCTTTGCAGCAACCCTGGCAGCAGCCTCAACCGTGGTATTCGCATCCGGCACCGGTCTGCCAATCTCCACCACCCACACGCTGGTGGGTGCGGTGCTAGGGGTAGGCCTTGCCCGTGGTTTGTCTGCATTGAACCTGCGCGTGGTCGGCACCATCTTCATCTCCTGGCTGATCACATTGCCGGCAGGCGCGGGCCTGTCGATCATGTTCTTCTTTATGCTCAAAGGCATGTTCAGCTAAATATTTGGCGTCAAGCTGATAAGGCGAGCCATTGGCTCGCCTTTTTTGTATCCGGCAGGAATCCCACACAGCAATAGACGCATTGCCGCAAAGGCTGCACAATAGTCAGATAATAAGGAAATCGATACTAGCGGTAATATATGATGACCAAGCCAATTCCAGACCTTCTAACCATGCTCACAGAACTGATTGCAACACCTTCAGTCAGCTGTACCGCCGCCCGTTGGGACCAGAGTAACCTGGCGGTTATTGAGAAATTGGAAAGTTGGCTGGCCAGCCTTGGTTTCAGTACCGAAGTAATGCCGATACCCGGGCATCCGGGAAAGGCCAATCTAATCGCTACACTCGGCTCAGGCCCGGGTGGCCTGGTATTATCCGGCCATACCGATACCGTGCCATTTAATGCCGAGCTATGGAACAGCGATCCATTTAAACTGACGGAAAAAGACAACCGTTTCTACGGTTTGGGCACGTGCGATATGAAAGGCTTTTTCCCAATCGCCATCGAGGCCGCCCGGAAATTTGTAGATAGGCCTTTCCAGCAACCACTGATTATTCTCGCTACCGCCGACGAAGAATGCTCTATGAATGGCGCCCGGGCGCTGGCAGAAGCAGGTAAACCCAAAGCCCGCTACGCAGTCATTGGCGAGCCCACCAGTATGCATCCCATCTATATGCATAAAGGCATGATGATGGAAACCATACGGATCAAGGGCAGCGCCGGCCACTCATCTGACCCTAGCCTGGGACAAAGCGCACTGGACGCGATGCATTCGGTACTTGGCGAGCTGATTGCATTCCGCCAGGAATTACAGCAGAACCATCAGAACAGTGACTTTAAAGTCTCGGTGCCTACCTTAAATCTGGGTTGCATTCATGGTGGCGACAATCCTAACCGTATCTGCGGTGCCTGCGACCTGAAATATGACCTTCGGCCTCTTCCAGGGATGAGTATTGATCTGCTGCGCGAGAGTATCAGCAAACGCCTCAGCCCTTTGGCAGATCAATTCAATGTCAACATCGAAACTGAAGCCCTGTTCCCCGGGATTCCCGCATTTCAGAACGATAAACATTCAGAGCTGGTACAAACTGCCGAAAAACTGACCGGATATTCAGCAGAAGCCGTTGCTTTCGGTACCGAAGCCCCGTTCCTGCAAGCACTGGGAATGGACACCATCGTCATGGGTCCAGGATCCATCGATCAGGCCCATCAGCCGGACGAATATTTGGCTTTTGACCAGATTCAACCTACAGTAGCGGTACTTGAACAACTAATTGCAAAATACTGTTTTTAATCGTGATTAATAATCTGACTCAATACGTAAACTGGTTCCGTCACAGCTCACCCTATATCAATGCACACCGGGGAAAAACCTTCGTCCTGATGCTGGGGGGAGAGGCGCTGGCCGATGATAACTTTGCCAATATTATCCACGATATCGCCTTGCTCAACAGCCTTGGCGTCAAATTGGTACTGGTGCACGGCTCCCGCCCTCAGATTGAAAAAAAGCTGCATCAACAGCAGATAAAGACGCGACTGCATCATCATATGCGCGTTACCGATACAGATACCCTGCAATGCGTCATAGAGGCCACCTCGACACTGCGAACCGAAATCGAGGCCCGCTTGTCCATGGGGCTGGCCAACTCGCCGATGCACGGCGCGCAGATCCGGGTTTGCAGTGGCAACTTTGTAACCGCCCGCCCCATGGGAATATTTGACGGTGTCGACCTGTGCCATACCGGTGAGGTACGGCGTATTGACAGTGCGGCAATTCGAGCTCAGCTGGGGATTAACAATATTGTGCTGATCTCATCCCTTGGCTATTCCCCCACCGGAGAGATCTTTAATCTCCCGGTTGAAGATGTAGCCACCCAGACAGCAATCGCACTCAAGGCAGATAAGCTGATCCTGTTTGGTGCCGAAAAAGGCGTAATGGACAGCAAGGACACACTGCGTAGCGAGCTGCTGGCTGATACAGCAGAGCGTCTGGTGAACCAGTATCGAGCCAAGCTAACAGATCCTCTGGACCCCCACAGCGAGCTATCCCAGAATCTTGCAGCTGCAGCTTTGGCGTGCAGCAACGGAGTACCGCGCAGCCACCTGATCAGTTACAAGGAAGATGGCGCCCTGGTGACCGAACTGTTCAGTCGCAACGGTACCGGTACGATGGTCATTCAGGAATCCTATGAACAGGTTCGCCCGGCGACCATTGAGGATGTCGGCGGAGTCCTAGAACTGATTCAGCCAATGGAGGACGCGGGTATACTGGTGCGCCGTTCACGTGAGCGCCTGGAAGCTGAAATAAATCGCTTTACCGTGATTGATCTGGATGGCGCCATCATCGGTTGCGCAGCTCTCTACCCCTTCAGTGATGCAAAAACCGGAGAACTCGCGTGCGTTGCAATCGCTGCAGAATACCGGGGTGGCGACAAAGGTGAGAAGCTTCTCAATGCACTCGAACAATCTGCCGTTAAGCAGGGATTAAACACGCTGTTTGTACTGACGACTCGTACCGCTCACTGGTTTATCGAGCGGGGCTTTGCCGAAGTCGATATTGCCAGTCTACCCAGCGAAAAACAGGCGCTGTATAACTACCAGCGCAGCTCTAAAGCATTTATTAAAACGCTTTAAGCATGGAGAGATGAGTTTTTAAATCAAGGCTCATCCAGCAATAATGCCGCCTTGTTGACGTTTCTGGCGAGTATTCCAGAACCGATTACGCTTTGGTCGGGGTCTCTGTCAGAGAACCGCATAGACACTCAGTAATTTCAGTGCAACGGTAAGCGGATACGAAATAACGCCCCACCCTGAGATGACTCTTCAACGGCCAGTTCACCGTCGTAGCTACTGAGAATATCCACCGCCACTGAGAGGCCGATTCCCTGTCCAGGCGCAGAGGTGTCTGCACGCTGTCCCCGTTTTAGAATCATCTGGCGTTGCGCCTGGGTTATCCCCCCACCATCATCGCCGATATCAATCTGTAACATACCGCCACTGTTGCTTAATGATACATCGATCTGTGAGTGCCCATACTTGAAGGCATTCTCGAGGATATTACCAAGCAATTCCATCAAGTCACGTTCATCAGCAGCGAGACGGTAATCGTCTCCCAGCTTAAGATCGACATCGATGCCTTTATCACGATATACCTTCTGTAGAGCAGTGACTATACGTTCGATTATTGGCGCCACGGTAATGCGTTTAGCCAGGGTACGCCCCTGGCTTTTCACTGCACGTGCCAGTTGATACTGAACAATCTGATCCATCCTGGCAGCCTGTTCAGTCACCAGTGCCTGATAGTCGGGATAGGACAGTTTCTCGTCTTTTGCCCCGCGCACTACCGCCAGCGGAGTCTTCAGACTATGGGCAAGATCACCCAGGGTATTACGGTAGCGCTCACGCTGCTGCCGTTCATTCTCAATCAACAAGTTCAGGTTATCGGTAACTGCCTGCACCTCAGTAGGATACTCTCCGGTCAAACGGTCACTGTGGCCCTGCTCAATCAGTTTCAAATCCCCGGCCAGTCGAGTCAGGGGTTTTAAACCCCAGCTCATTACCATGGTTTCAATCACCAAAAAGAAAAAGATAGCCGCGCCCAGCCAACCCCAAAGGCGGGTATTAAACGCCTTCTGCTCGGCTTTCAGCGAGCTGTTAGACTCCAGTACCGTAAACAGGTAATGCTGTTCGGTACCGTTAATCTCCCACAGTAAGGCGAACTGATAGGCAAACATGCTTTGCTCGGGTATTTCATAGAAACTAGACTCACCGGTATCAAGCCGGGTTAGAGAAAGCGTCTCCAGAAGAGTATCGGGAATCAACTTGCTGGATTCAGAACGCCAGATCAGGCGCTGTTCCGTGCCATGCAAAACCCCATACAAGCCTGACTCCAGCTGACCAAAACGGGGCTCCTGCAGGGAGTCAGGAATCCTTATCTGATTGCCATCGAGTTCCGCTGCCCCCAGAATCAGGTATACCTGTAACTTTAAGCGCTCCTCTTCGGCAGCCTCCAGGCTGTGATGAAACGCCTGCTGCAACGCAAAGCCAGTTAAGCCAAAGAACACCGGCAACAACAGCAACGATGCCAACAGCAACCGTGCTCGGAGTGCACGCGGCATCATTCGCTTACAGACTCTCCTGCCGGCAAATCAAAACGATAACCCAGACCACGCACGGTCACTATAGGTTGCAGATCCTGATCAGGGTCAAGTTTCTGACGCAGGCGTCGGATAAAGACCTCCAGCACATTGCTGTCACGGTCAAAATCCTGATGGTAAAGATGTTCAGTCAGTTCGGTTTTTGAGATGACTTTACCGGCATTCAACATCAGATATTCTAAGGTGCGATACTCATAGCTGGTCAGTTTAACCAGCTGATCATTGAGATAAACGTTGCGGCCACTGCTGTCCAGTTTCAACGGGCCGAATACCATCAGCGGTTTTGCATGTCCTGCTGCACGACGCAACAAGGCATTAAGGCGCGCCATCAGCTCTTCTATATGAAAAGGCTTAACCAGATAATCATCGGCTCCCGCCTCCAGGCCTTCCACTTTATCTTGCCAATCACCCCGGGCAGTCAGGACAATGATGGGGAAATTTATTTCTGCGGCGCGCAGGCGCTTGATAACCTCCACACCAGAGATTTTGGGCAAACCGATATCAATGATTGCCAGGTCATAAGGAAACTCAGATCCCAGATAAAGCCCCTCTTCGCCATCACCCGCCTCTTCAACGGTATAACCGCCATCCTCCAGGGCAGTTACCAGCTGACGCCTCAGATCCGTATCGTCTTCAATTACCAAAAGCTTCATTCAGTACTCCTTGTGAGCAAGCCGGTATCAACCAGCCCACTCAAACCTTAACGTGAAATCTCTCCACCCGAGGCGGCATCTATATTGACAGTACTGACGCGGCCATCTTTAACCAGTCGTATCTGATGAACCTTGCGCCCACCCTGAGAGACAGTCTCGGCCTTTATAACCTTGCCGCCGTGCTGTTTACGCGCTTTACCAGCCGCTTGTTGCAGGCTGATACCGCCTCCGGCGACCACCAGAGCAGACTCAGTGATACCCGGATTCTGCTCTGCAATCGCACCACTGGGTGCTAGTACACTAGATCCCAGGAGCATGACTACGCCTAATGATCGAATATATTGTTGCAGAGCTTTAAACATCAGTAGTCACCTTAATTCATAAATATTTAAGAGACCGGCACGATATTTACGCGCACTCGAATTTTCTTCCCTGGATGGTTATTCGTACGGGTATGATAAGTGCGTCCGTGATAACGATAGGTCACGTTATAGCCGGTTACCCGTTCATAATACTCCACATCATGTTGGACGGTACATCGGGTTTCGGTACGATAACCGCTATGCTCACCATTATAGGCACTATCGCGCGTTACATCATGACCGATGGAGGCTCCTAACACTGCCCCAACTGCTGCACCGACACGTTTATTGCTTTTATTATGGCCTAGCTCGTTGCCTATAGCGCCACCGATAATGCCACCCAGAATAGGTGCCGTATAGGAGTTACGGTGCTGACGTGGTTCTTCGTAGCGTACCTGCTCATCCCAACATTCACGATGCGGTACCCGACGCTCTGAATGCACAACGATAGGCTGAACATGAACGACCTTGGCATAATCCCGGTGTGCATTATGATGTTTATCATGCCTGCCACTGGCTTCTACAGAGGTTGCCAGTAACCCCAGTGTTGCGATAGCAACAGTAATTAACTTTGTCATGACTGCTCTCCCCTTGGTTGGAGTCTGTTAACCATTTTCGACGGGAGCGACTGAATCAAGGCTGAACTGGTAATTGCTTTACATTTCTTTACAGACAATATCGCTCTTGCACATCCATTCGCTCGCGCCCCCTTCCTTTTAAAGGGCCGTACATCCTGTACATAAAAAAACCCGGCGCTTGCCGGGCTTCCTAAACTATTCATTTTAAAGCGCTGTATTCAGTTATTCGTTGAACATTTTTTACAGCTACTGACCCCCAGTATTTTATACAGCGGACACCAGCCAAACACCGCGATCAGAATCACCGGCACACCCATCCAGCCCCAAAGTGTTTGCGGCCCCACAAACACCAACGCAATCAATACCAGACCAACCAGGATACGCAGTGCTTTATCTACAGAACCAATATTCTTTTCCATCATTTCAACCCTCACTCATTAATAACTATGGGTTGATTATCCTGCGCAGGCATTTCAGTGTCTGTGACAAAGTCACACAGGGAAGGAGGGGGCCAGCACATACGTCCCTTGCGACGTCTTAGCATGTCCTTTGGGTACTGACCGTTCTATAGCCCGCAGAGAAATCATTAGACTTATTCGCAGGCTCCCTAACCTTTGCTACAGGTGTCCAAAGCGGTTTTATTGAGGAACATCACCTGATTACGGCCAAGCGCTAGCCAGTCTTTCTGCTCAAACGTTTTCAACTGGCGGCTAACCACTTCGCGAGCCGTCCCCAGTTCGTCTGCTATCTCCTGATGAGAGCGTAACAGCACAAACCCGGCGCCCACATGCTCAAGCAGATAACGCGCCAGACGTTTTTCTATTCTTTCGAAGGCTATCTCTTGCACCAGGCTAATCATCCGCGCCAGACGCTCACCATAAGAGTCAAAGATAAAACGGCGCAAGGTCTCAGATTCAGTCAGAGCTTGTTGAAAATCATGCTGTGGAATCAGAAAAGCCGTCACCTTCGTTTCGGTAATGCCTTCAGCAGGATATAAATCACCGGCCAACAGACAAGAAGTCGTCAGCACACAGGATCCTTGCTGCTCAATGCGATAAAGCACGATCTCACGACCTGATTCATTGCGTCCAAGAACCTTTACCGTCCCTTCCACCACTATGATGTAATGCCCGCACTGATCCCCCTGATGGAAAACAATCTGATTTGCCGGCAGCTGTACTTTTTTAGCCCGGCTAATAATTGCTTGCCCCGGCGCATCAAGATCGGCCAGCAAGGGAAAACGTTCAAATAATTGCTGTTGTTCATTCATCTGAAGGATTGCTGTCGCTCTCTTTGCGTTTAGCCCGCACAGCCAACATCACATATCGGACGTTATAGGCAAAACCGATCACCAGGGCGATCGGTAAAGTCACCAGAAAAACATTGCCCAGCGAGGGCTTTTCCAGGAGATGCCCCAACCACAGGAAAATAATACTGACAGCCGCCACCGGCACACCGGTACGCATCATCACCTGTAACCACCGGTCAGAACGAATCTGTTTTTTATCCACAACCATCTTTCTCTCCACAGATTTAACAACCTTAAGAATACGCGTTTCTGCCTCGCTTCCATACCATATGTCACTATGCAATTTGTCGTAGTTCTGTACTTAACCCGATTTTTTCACAAAGACGCGCGAAATGGATCTGCAGTCCACGTTTCATCGGGGGAGAGTTTGTGTATTAGAAAGTATCAATATGGAATCACTCAACGCTGATTGCCTTTCTGAACCATCTAGCGTTGCATTTTGCTCCATCTCCCTTGCCCCTTGGAACCACCAAGGCCCTGCGAAAGATAAAGCAAACTGCTTAGCTAGCTGGCCCAGAAACTCCAATCCCTTCATGAAAATACCGGGTTAAACCGCTCATGATGATTATTTGCAATGCAGTTAGGGAGTTTCTGGTATAATCCGCGGTCTGAAAATAACCTACTAAAATAATTTAGCCCGGAATTCTCATAAAGGGATTGTAGATCCATTTCATAGAGTCTTTGTGAAAAATCCGGGTTAGCCGTCGAGGATCAGTGCATGCCACAATATCGCTCCAAGACCTCCACTGCAGGTCGTAATATGGCAGGTGCCCGCGCGCTATGGCGCGCGACAGGCATGAAGGATGACGATTTCCAAAAGCCTATTATTGCTGTAGCTAACTCTTTCACCCAATTTGTACCCGGTCATGTTCACCTCAAAGATATGGGTCAGCTGGTTGCGCGTGAAATTGAGAAAGCCGGTGGTGTCGCCAAAGAGTTCAATACCATTGCTATCGATGATGGTATCGCGATGGGTCACGATGGCATGCTTTATTCCTTGCCATCACGCGATATCATCGCCGACTCTGTCGAATACATGGTCAATGCCCACTGTGCCGATGCACTGGTGTGTATCTCCAACTGTGACAAGATCACACCGGGAATGCTGATGGCGGCAATGCGCCTGAACATCCCGGTTATCTTCGTCTCCGGTGGCCCGATGGAAGCCGGCAAAACCAAACTGGCTGATCACAAGCTGGATCTGGTTGATGCCATGGTGCTGGCAGTAGACCCGGAAGCCTCCGATGAGCTGGTTGACGAAGTTGAACGCTCAGCTTGCCCAACCTGTGGTTCATGCTCGGGGATGTTTACCGCCAACTCAATGAATTGCCTGGCGGAAGCATTAGGCCTGGCTCTGCCTGGTAACGGAACTGTCGTGGCAACCCATGCTGACCGTGAAGAGCTGTTCCTGCAAGCTGGCCGCACAATCGTTGATATCACGCGCAAGTACTATGAACAGGACGACACCGGGGTGCTGCCGCGTTCTATCGGCTTCAAGGCATTTGAGAACGCAATAACGCTGGATATCGCCATGGGCGGTTCCACCAATACTATTCTCCACCTGTTGGCAATCGCCCAGGAAGCAGAGATCGACTTCACCCTGCGTGATATCGATCGCCTGTCCCGAGTCGTTCCGCAGCTGTGCAAAGTGGCACCCAATACGCCGTTATATCATGTCGAAGACGTCCACCGTGCCGGTGGTATCATGGCCATTCTTGGCGAGCTGGATCGTGCCGGCAAGCTGCACACTGACGCACCGACTGTGCACGCACCAACGATGAAAGATGCGTTGGACAAGTGGGATATCATGCGCAATCCGACTCCCGAAGTAATGGAGTTCTATAGAGCGGGTCCCGCGGGCATCCCAACTCAGGTTGCTTTCAGTCAGGCTACGCGCTGGCCAACACTGGACGGAGATCGTGAGAATGGCTGCATTCGCTCGCTCGAAAATGCCTATTCCCTGGAAGGCGGCCTGGCTGTACTGCACGGAAATATCGCGCTGGATGGTTGCGTGGTTAAATCCGCGGGTGTCGATGAATCCATTCTGGTGTTTGAAGGCCCGGCACATATCACTGAATCCCAAGATGAGGCCGTTGCAAATATCCTCGACGATAAAGTCAAGGCTGGCGACGTGGTTATCGTACGCTACGAAGGCCCCAAGGGTGGCCCGGGGATGCAGGAGATGCTGTACCCAACCTCCTATATCAAATCCAAAGGCCTGGGCAAAGCCTGCGCTTTGCTGACTGATGGTCGCTTTTCCGGCGGTACTTCCGGTCTCTCTATTGGCCATGTATCACCCGAAGCGGGAGCCGGTGGCGCGATCGGCCTGGTACGCAATGGCGATCGTATCCGCATCGATATCCCTAACCGGACAATCGACGTATTGTTGTCGGAGGAAGAACTGGCCAAGCGCCGTGCTGAACAGGACGCAAAAGGCTGGAAGCCGGCTGAAGAGCGTCCTCGTCGCGTCTCTGCCGCCCTTAAGGCATACGCTAAACTGGTAACCTCATCCGATACCGGCGCCGTCAGAGACCTGTCTCAACTGGACTAGGCAATAGAAAATCTACAAAGGCAGCCACGGCTGCCTTTTTACTATCTGCCTTTTAATGCCTGTCTTTTAGTATCTGCATCAACGGCGTCAATCTCAGCTTATAAACGCCTGCCAGATAAGGCGCAGGGCCAGAACAGATACAACCAGTTTAAAGATCAGTTGAAACTTTTCGGTCGGGATTTTCCTGAGCAGATGCAATCCTATCCAGGTGCCGAAAAAGCCTCCACCGACCATCGCCAGAACTAGCGCTATCCAGTCGACAAATACAAAGCCAGCCCAAGCAAAGACAAATAACTTTAAAGAGTGCTGAAAGGTCATGCAGGTGGCTAAAGTAGCGACTGTACGGTATTTCTCGAACCCCTGTCGGTGAATATAGGCCGCTACCAGAGGACCGGTAGCCCCCACAAACATCGAGATCAAGGTGGTCACTCCACCCGCTGTTACCAATCCTGAAGGCGTCGCCTCTCGATTGCTCAGTTTAGGACCCCACACCATGAATAGAATAAATACGGCCACCGTCAGCTGAATAACCATTAGAGGCAGCTGTACAACCAGTAGCGCAGCGATGATAGCACCCACCACCGCTCCCGCAAGAAACAACCTCACCAGGCGCCAATCAATATGCCGCCGAGTCATTGCCGCCCGGTTGCCGTTGGATCCCAGCTGCACTAACCCATGCACCGGAATCAATGCGGCAACCGGCACGATCGATGCCATCACAGCCAACAACAGAAGTCCGCCGCCAATGCCCATTGCCGCGGTCATCATCGACGCAGCAGTACTCGTTGCCACCAGCAAAAACGCATCTTGCAGGGAGATCATTTCAGGTAACAATGTGCACTCCAGGATTTAATGCAAAAAGCAAAACGCACCACAAAAGCGGTGCGTTATCGGCCTATACACTGTCTAATTAAGCACGTAAAGATTCCAGAACCTGCTGCGACCACTGTAAGCTATGCCGATAGGCCGCTTCATAATAAGGCTTATCCAGCAAGCCTTTCATCTGACCCCATTCGGCGCGTTCATAACAGATAACTTCCTGCAGAACTCCACCCATCAAATTTTCGCGGGTTAAAATCGCGTGCTTGATATCCTCATGCAACGGCACCTGCTCCAGCAGCTCGGCCATGTCCATATCCATCATCGCATCCAACTGCGAGAGCACTCCCACCATAAAGAAATTAATAGGTTGCTCGTATTGCAGCATTTCAGCCAGCAGTTCACACATTCGACCGCGGCTAAGCATCATGCAGGTTAGCTCGACAGGCTTTCCTGACTGGCCACTGAGCAGAAACAAGGTCGCCCACTTTTTTACCTGGTCCATACCGATCAAGGCAACGGCATGGGAGATCGATGCGATCTGTTTAGGAGTACTGAAAGCTGCTGAATTAACCAAACGAAGAATCTTGAAGGTCATAATCGGATCATTGATGACGATCTGCTCAACAGAATCAGCAGTCGCATTGGGATTTTCCAGCTCGGCCATCAACTCCAATAAAAGCGCCTTTGAACTACCAAAGGTTTTGCCTTTAATTTCGACCGGCTTACACAGAAAATACCCCTGAAACAGCGCAAAGCCCAGATCGGTACAACGCCGGAAGTCATCCTGTGTTTCCACTTTATCCGCCAACAAGTCAACATGATAAGGCCGAACAAAAGCAATCAGCTGGCGTAGCTCTTCTTCACTGTGTTTCTGTATATCAATTTTTACAATATGCACCGCATCCAATAACGCAGTCTGCGCGCGGTCCCCGGTGTAATGGGTCAGTGCCAGTCGATAGCCCTGCTGTTTTAGCTCCGTTGCCTTTTTAACCAGCTCAGTAGAAACGCCTTCCTCGCGCAGCAACTCAAAAACAAAATGCTCTTTTGGCAAAGAGGGAATTGAGCCTGAGAGCAACATACTCTCCGTCACCTTGATATAAAAAGGCATACGCTTGGGCTCGCCATCCGGGGAAACCATCGCATAACTATTCAGGATAACAGAAGAGGTGGCCTGTTCATCGGTAAATTCAGCAGGCAGCAAACCATCATCAGTACGATAAAGCAGACCGTAGGCCTCTACGTCCTGATTCTTATTGAACACAGGCTGCCGGGCCATCAAGACTTGAGCATCATTAAGCAAGTCTGTTTCAATAGCGTTGCTCACAGAAGTTTCCCCTTTCCTATTAAAGCTGCGAGATGAAGTATAACGTCATCACGCATAATCACCTAAATCTGTTATAAAACAATGCTCAACAAACTGAGAAATAGCAGTCAAGAGTCATGATAGTTCAATAATTCCGATAGATTTATCCCCATTTTAGGGATTGTCTATTGACGCACTTATGCCGGCTCAATACTCTAATCCAGCAGAAGTTTTTCCCGCAAAAGATAGTCCTGCAGATTATTAATAATAGATCTGAGCAAACTGAACGACCGTAGCCCCGCAATACCATCGCTCAGGTAAATGAAGCTTACCAACCCAATAATACTAACTATGCTTAGCCGGTCTAAAACTTCTATATATTGGATAATTTTAATTGCCGCTTTAACCGGCTATGCTGCTGCCGCAGATCGACTGGAAATCGAAGTCCGCTCTAATATCCTCAACATTCGTGAAACAGCATCAACGAAAAGCCCGATCATCGAAGCATTGAAAAAAAGTGATAGGCTAAGCGTTACGACTACAAATCAATCCGACTGGATTCGACTGGATGACGGCCGCGGATTTATCTCCATCCATTACGTCAATATCCTCTCCCGTACCCCGGTTATCAAATCACCTGCAGAATCTGCCGAACAAGCGCCTGAAGAAACCGCGAAGATCACAACACTGACAGCCCAGACACTTTGCCAGGCTGACACCGCTAATACTCAGCTTCAATTAACAGCGCAAAGCAAGACCTGTCGAAAGAACATGCAAACCCTCGGTTATGAAGGTTGCGAGCTGCTGTTCAATATCACTTTGAACTCAAGTTGCAGCGAACATTCACAGCTGGAAATTCAGTGTCAGGCTAACGTGATATCTACACCCCGGGGGAGTGCCGATAAGATCAAAACTGAACTCAGCATCAGCAGCCTGGTTTCTCTCACAGAAACAACAGCTACAAGCCAATTACTCCGCTGGTCACCGGAAAAATCAAAGACGCCGATCACCAGGGTAACACTAAGCAATGCCGGCTGCTTTCTACGCAATCCCTTTCCAAGCGTCAACGCGAGGGTCTATTAACCGATACACTCTGTACATGACGTATAGCAATACAAAAACTAAGCCTCCTGGCGACCTGTAAAAAAAAGACCTGCCGTTCGACTATTTGGTGCGATTCAATTTCGCAAAATGCAAACAGCACCGTTTCTTATTATTTATCTATACATCAACCACTTAAGCGATCTTCGCGAAAAAAAGATAGAAAGCTGGTCATTTTTGTTCCCTATCGAAAACGATTCAAAGCTTGAAATGGAACTGAGGAGACTACGTCAGATGGAAGAGCCCCGGCTATGTAGTGACTGCTTTTTATTAATTCGCCGACAATTAATAACAATGCATGCAAACCTGGTAGAACGTAACCATGTTTACAACGATACAATCTACGAATGTCAGGAATGTAACCACTTGATAAGGCTGTCTCATGAACCTCACCAATGGAGCGTGGTGGATGTAGCATACGAAGACCGCAACGTAAAATCAGCGTAACCCCCCTTTAACCGCAGTAGTATGCAGTTGCGGTTCCCATTTTATCCTCTGTTTACAATCACAGTTTACTATCGTGGAATGACCACTAGTAATGCGTCAGATCATATAGCTCTTCCGGTGCACAGCTGATAACCCCATGAGGATTTTTTTTCATCAGCGACAGAAACTGTTTGTTCTTAAGATGTATCAGGTGGCAATGGTCCCCTGCTTCAAGATAGATATCATCTTCATTTTGCAGCGCATCATCCCATATAACATTCATGCCAAATGCCTGACCTATAGCAGGAATCGCCCCCTGCTCGCAATCCTGAAATAAAGCATCCAGTTCGCTCTCTTTGGCCAACACCGCATGGCAACCTAAAATCTGCTCTACCTGTGGCAGCATCAATTTATTCATCGAAGGGATTGCAGCCACCAGATAATGATCCTGATCATGCAATACAACAGCTTTGGCAACCTGTTTCAAAGGAACAGAAGACAAACAACCCGACTCTATTGCATTAGTGGAAAAGGAATGTTCCACCATGTCATAAGAACTGGTTTTATCACTGAGATATGAGTCAAGTGTTGCTGAAATAGTCATAGGAGCACCTCCGTCTCAAAGCCTTAAATAACTCTATAACAGTATAAGACAGTGCCACTGAAACTGCTTTTCAGGTTTGTAATCGCAGACAACCAAACCGGTTAATTATACAACGTACACAGGCATCAAGCGCTACAGAATATATCGCGATAACTGCCACTCCATAATCTGCTCAAAGTTTCTGCACCCTGTTACAACGCCCATACTACAAGGCATCAGTAGAGTAACCCCAAGAGTTTACACACAGTTATCCACAGAAAATGTGCGTAACAAATAATCCAGAGACTGACTGCTAAACTAAATACACTCACAACCTATAGTGGACACTCGCCGGTTCGGTGACCTGGATCTTCACCGCTCGCTTCATTGACCGTATTGGAAAAGGCATACGCGGAGCACCTCGTGATGCACTAATCGGCGATTTAGCACCTGCAGAGCTGCGCGGGGCCTGTTATGGATTGAGACAATCCCTGGACACGGTTGGCGCCATCGCAGGCCCTTTGCTTGCGCTGACCTTCATGGTTTTACTTGCTAACGACATCCAGGCGGTTTTTTGGATCGCCTTAATCCCCGCATTCATTAGCGTTGCCATTCTGATAATTGCAGTTAGAGAACCAGCAGCTACCCGATCCGTAGACAAAGCGCATTCGCCAATCAAAGCCCAGGAGCTGCGTCAAATCGGTACTTCCTACTGGTGGCTGGTGGTTATTGCTGCAGTGTTGGCGGTGGCGCGCTTCAGCGAAGCCTTTTTGCTGCTTCGCGCTGAAAACATTGACCTTGTGATCTCCCTCGTACCAATAATATTCATGGTGATGAACGTCGCCTATGCTATCACCGCTTATCCAGCCGGCCACCTTTCAGATCGGATGGATCGGCGTATCATTCTGACGCTCGGGCTTGTGGTGCTTATAGCCGCGGATACCGTTCTGGCATTGGCAACAGGTATATGGTGGGTCATGGTTGGCACTGTCTTGTAGGGCCTGCATATGGAGCTTACCCAAGGCCTGCTTGCCGCTATGGTGGCCGATATCACACCACCGAGGATTCGTGGCACCGCTTTCGGTATCTTCAACCTGGTAACAGGGGTGACGTTACTGGCTGGCAATGTAGTCGCAGGGTTACTCTGGAATTACTATGGCCCGCCCAGTACATTCTTTACCGGTGCCGGCATAACAGCAGTTGCCTTGACTGGTTTAGTCTGCTTGCACGGCAATAGCCATACACTTCGGGCCAAGGGTGAGGAATGAAGTAGAAGATCAAAAAAGTCCACTATTCGTCTATTTAAGCTCCAACAAAATAAAGCACTACACTAGCGGCAACTAAGTGCCAAACTGTAACCATTAGATAGTCTCGAACAGCACTTACAACAACGACACTCAGAAGCATTCATTAGCGGAGGGATAAACGTGCAACAGCAGCAAACCAAGCACTCCTCCTTTCAGGCGCTGGTACACCACCTGCCAATCTTTGATCACCAGACAGCCCCACCAACCTCGCTGAAGTTACTCAGCTTCAATATTCAAGTGGGTATTCATACCCAGGCTCCGCACCATTACGTAACCCGTGGCTGGCAGCACCTGTTCCCCCATTCCAAACGCCACAGCATCCTGGACAACATTGCACAGGTAATCCAGGACTACGACGTGGTGGCTCTGCAGGAGGTGGATGGCGGAAGTTTCCGTAGCGGCTATACCAATCAGGTTCACTACTTGGCCCAAGAAGCCCGATTCCCCTATTGGTATCAGCAACTCAACCGCAACCTCGGCAAACTGGCTCAACACAGTAACGGCCTGTTGTCCCGGCTGGCTCCAGAAAGTATTGAAGACCACCGTCTACCCGGGTTGCTTCCCGGGCGTGGCGCCATCGCCGTCAGACTAGGCCACCCTCCCCATCAGTTGTTGTTGATTATGCTGCACCTTTCCCTGGGCAGTCGCTCCCGATGCCGGCAACTGACTTACATCCGTGAACTGATTGGCGACCATCAGTCGGTGGTGGTAATGGGGGACCTGAACTGCCATCTGGAGCATTTGCTGGAAGATACAGCATTCAGAGACAGCAACCTGCAGCCGCCGGAGATGCATCTTCCGACCTATCCCAGTTGGCGACCGATGCACGCCTTCGATCATATACTGGTATCGGACAACCTGCAGGTACTCAAAACCCAGGTTCTGGATCTGACTGTTTCAGATCACCGCCCGATAGCCCTGGAAATCAAGACACCCTAGTGAAGGGCTTTGCAATTAGTCCTGCTTAAGTATCCAGCAATAAGAAAAATGAAGCGCTATGCCAACTTCGGACATCCTGCCCTGACTGCCAGAATGTCCTTAGTTGGTTAAAAATAGCCGCAACGCAGGAAAGAATTCAAGCGACGGCGGTAAAACTATAGCCCCGCGATGCTTGTTTTCACCGCTTGGGCTGAGCGAATCACCGCAGCCTTTTCATCCTCGTCGAGCGGAACTTCAATAATCTCCTCAATACCTTGAGCGCCAAGCTTGATGGGAACACCGAAGTAAAGACCATGAAGACCGTACTCCCCTTCCAGGTAAGCTGAGCAGGGGAGAATGCGATGCTTGTTCTTGACTATGGATTCCACCATTTGGGTAATGGCGGCTCCAGGAGCGTAGTAGGCGCTGCCGGTTTTCATCAAGGCTACGATTTCACCACCGCCATTACAGGTGCGCTCGATAATCTCATTGATTGTTTGCTCGGGTAACAAATTGCCGATGGGAATGCCGGACACGCTACAGTAGCGCTTCAAAGGCACCATTTGATCACCGTGGCCACCCAGTACGAGTGCTTGAGTGTCTTCAACAGAGACGCCTAATGCGTGGGCAACGAAGGTGCGAAAGCGTGTTGAATCCAGTATACCCGCCTGACCAACAACCCGATGCTTGGGAAAGCCACTCACCTGCTTGGCCACATACGCCATGGTATCCAAGGGATTGGTCACCACCACCAGGATGGCCCCGGGGGAGTATTTCGCCGCCTGTTTGACCACCGTTTCAACAATAGCCTTGTTCGTATCAAGCAGGTCTTCCCGGCTCATACCCGGCTTTCTGGGCAGCCCAGCAGTAATCACCACAACATCGGAATTTGCGGTCTCGGCGAAGTCATTTGTTCCGATGATATTTCCATCGAAATTCCCCACCGGACCGGCCTCCCACAGATCCAGTGCCTTACCCTGCGGGACACCCTCTACTACGTCAACGAGAACGATGTCTCCTAGCTCCTTTGCGGCTGTCCAGTGAGCAGTTGTGGCACCCACCGCGCCAGCGCCAATGATACTGATCTTTGGTCTATTCATTTCATCCTCCTGTTCAATGTCAGGCATCAAAAAGTAGGCGCGTTTGTCGCTGACGGACTGAAATTGCCACAGTGGAATGATATTTGAGTACGAATTATTGAGCCTGCGGCGACCAAACTGCTTTCTCGTTGATGCTGCTATTTCCGGGCTATCTCAATCGAAGGGCTACGATCACAGTATAGTGCCCAGGTTGAGACTATGGGAAAGCCCGGCATGCTGAAGGGCGTTGGAGTGACTAAAGCCCAATGGCACAATTCAACAACCACCGCGCAGAAATCTCCACCATGGAGCACAACGCCATGGTCTGAAGATTATCAACCCCGGCTACCAGGCAGGAAGGTGTTTGGCTATGCCGCATAATTACCTCGACACTCAGGACAAGCTAACCTCCAATCTAGCCGTCTCGTTATGAACAATGCCCCTGAAATCTACAACTAGCTAAAACGCTCATCAGTCTGTCGGGTTAACCGCTGCAGGGATTGAGATATCTTCAGCTCGAAGCGGGCCTTCCCGGACAGGTTGGCCAACGCAGGCGTCAGCATCTGCAGCTGCTGACTGGACCGCTTACGTAATCTTTCGAATGACTCTGGCACTACCAATCGTTTACCGTTGCGCATTACCGGCTGCAGCAACGCTTGCCCGTTCTCAGGTGCTTCTGTTGCCAGACAGAGCTGATCATAGGACAGTTTTCCGTTGTCACTCAAGTAGCGATAGACCTGCTTGCAACCAGGCCAGGTGGCTTTACCAGGGGAGCGTTTACGGCGTGCTATTCCAGCGTACTCTTGTAACTTATAGGCACAGTTAAGAAACGGAGCATCTGCCGAAGTCGTCAGGCTGGTGCCAATACCGAAGCCATCAATGGGAGCCTGCTGTTCGCGTAATTGCTCAAGTAGATACTCATCGATATTGCTGCTGGCAAAGATACCAATTTCCGAATGACCTGCACTATCAAAAAGTGCCCTCACCCTGCCGGCCTCTTCCCCCAGATCACCACTATCTATACGCACGGCCTTGACAGATTTGCCTTCGGCCTTCAATTGTTCCGCCAACTCAACGACCCGTTCAGCACCACGGCAGGTATCGTAAGTATCAATCAGCAATACCAGATTATCGGGTTGACTGGAGGCAAAATGTCGAAATGCTTCCTGCTCAGAATTGTGGGCTTGAATATAGGAATGTGCCATCGTGCCAAAAACCGGAATACCATATTGCTGACCGGCAAGGACATTCGACGTGCCATCAAAGCCCGCAAGATAACAGCAACGGGCAGCCAGCATTCCAGCTTCTGCCCCGTGAGCCCGCCGCAGACCAAAATCAACCAGCAGTTTATCAGCAGCGGCAAGTCGACAACGGGCAGCTTTACTGGCTACCAGCGTCTGCAACTGCAACAGATTAATCAACCGGGTCTCTATCAACTGGGCTTCCGGCAGTGGAGCAGTAATCCGCACTATAGGCTCATTCGCAAAAAACAGGGTGCCCTCAGGCATCGCATCAACCTGCCCTGAAAAGCGAAATCTACTGAGATAATCGATCATATTTCCTCGAAAAAAACCGCTATTCGACAGATATTCCAGATCGTCTTCACTGAAACGAGCCTGTACCAGAAAATCCAGTAACGGCTCCAGCCCGGCAACCAGCAGAAAATTACGTGTTAAGGGCAGCTCTCTGATAAAAAAATCGAACACAGCCTTATCTTGCATGCCATGATCAAGATAACTCTGCACCATAGTAAGCTGATAGAGATCAGTCAGTTGGGGACTCTGATGTAGTACCATTCGCCAGTACCTCTACATGTATCCCTATTGCACCGGCCTCCTTCATCCGGGTAATCGCATGACTACCATCGTCTGGATTCAGGTTCACAGCGCGGATAGCATCCTCCAGCAGAATCACTTCAAAGCCTTCCTTAAGTCCATCCAGTACCGTATTCAGGACACAATAATCGGTTGCCAGGCCACCAATAAACAAACGCTCACAGCCTAGTTTATGCAACCGTTGTCGAAGGGCGCTATTGGTAAAGCCGGAGTAACTATTCATTGTTGGCGTATCATCCTTTGAGATGATCTCTACATCATCAGGTAACTGCAGCTTCGGGGGAAACTCGGCACCATGACTGTGCTGCACGCAGTGAATTGGCCAGATACCACCATGATTTTTGAAGGAACAATGATTTAACGGATGCCAGTCACGGGTAGCAAATACCGGTAGATGTCGTTTCAGAAACAGATCGATATAGCGATTGAGCACAGCTACCACCTGATCGCCATCAGGTACTGCCAGACTCCCGCCAGAAAGAAAGTCATTTTGCACGTCGACCAGAATCAGTGCATCCCGTGAGGCCAAGGAAAGTAAGTGATTACTATTCATCATAGGACTCCCAGTGTCATTTTGAGCCTCTAACTAAAGGCTAGCTCATTATGACGTAGCCCTCTTTAATTCGAACCTGATCAGAGCTTTACTTAACTGTTCCGGGAAGAGTTACCTGGGAAAATATTACAGAGCTTTGGCTTAATTCGGCAGTCCCTACTACTGCCTCCGGGAGTATTCTCAATCAATTATTCATCTTTTGTTTACACAAAAAATAGAAAAAGTCTTACGGAGTCACTGCTAGGTAAGATGCCTCTTGGAAACAGTTTTTCAGCTTAAGGCATTGTCCAACGAACCGGAGTTTATCGAACTTCTTAAAATGCAGGAGCTAAGGCATAGGCGTGATGCAATAAACCGTCTGGTTAAAATGAAAAACAGAGACAACGAGCATGATGAATTCTATGAACAAGCACTAAAGCTAAGAAAGAAGGCTCGCAATTACGATACGCTTTATGCAATGGGGAGCACTATGATTCATTCAGGATTACTCTCTATCCAAGAGCACTTCGTAATTGATACCGATAATTTAGTGAAGGAGCTCATTAATGAGCCATCTCTAGAAGACTATGACGACACTATCTACGCTGCATGTGATGTACTGCTTAACGGCGTTCTAGCGATAGATAAGATCTATAGCAGAGGTGAAAACTCGCAGGTTAATGATTATATTCAGAGGCTGAATACTGCTTTAGCTCCGATAGTCGATGCACCGACCAGCCCTATAAATCATACGAAAAACTGAGATCACTAACCTGTATACCTCCTCCGGCGACGACATTAAGCAATCACTGTCATTATCACGAAGAAGAAAGGAAGAAATGGTGCCGGCACGAGGAGTCGAACCCCGGACCTACTGATTACAAGTCAGTTGCTCTACCAACTGAGCTATACCGGCTAAAAAAGTGACGGAACGGACGACATATAACCGCGAACCGTTACCTGTGAGAGATGTCAGGCAGGTATTCTAACCTAATCTCTCTTTATAAGTGGCGGAACGGACGGGACTCGAACCCGCGACCCCCTGCGTGACAGGCAGGTATTCTAACCAACTGAACTACCGCTCCGCAGCGGGCTGGCTCCTTATGCCGAAACTCGAATCAGCGACCCATAGATGATTAGTCTACGGCTCTACCAACTGAGCTTTCAAGGAACACAATCTAAATGGTGCCGCCACCAAGAGTCGAACTCGGGACCTACTGATTACAAGTCAGTT
>JBALVQ010000001.1:139-152267 GCA_036960915.1 Amphritea sp. | reverse complement strand
TCTCTGAAGAGGAACGGCAGAAATTTGCAGCGGCAGCACAACCGGCTGTCAAAAAACTGATTGAAGAGCAATTCGGCGAAGAAGGGATCGAACTGATGAACTCCATGCTTGAATCCATCAAAGCGACACAGTAGCAACCTAGGGGCAAAGTAAGTAGTACATCTACAAGTTTCAGGAACAGCCGGTGAAGCTAAAATTCTTTAGGCACTCCGCAATTGCTTATGCGATTTGAATGTATTTTCCCTGTAGTGGTCAAATTTAGTTGATCACTACAGGTTTATAATCTCCTTGGTCCTTAAGGATCACAGCTGAGATGAGATGAGATCAGACTATAAATCGTACAGCAACTCATGAAGTCTCTCAGCCCTTCTCAAGCGCATTATACTATCATTTCCAAACTCCTTAGCTACGGCACTACACAAATAGTTCATAATGCTAAATGCTGTACTGTAGGAGTCGAATAATGACGTTGAAGTCACTGGACATCGTATCGTCCAGTCCGCGATCTTTCGGGTTTTATCTTCGGACTGATCAGTAATATATAGAATCTTGGCACCAACACTTTTTGTATAATCCATAGTCTGGTAAAGAATGGGAGGGCGTCGTCTGAAACCAATAGCGATTAAGATATCAGAGTCTGTTAATCCAACCAGATCTTTTTCAAGCGCCTGAGCAGTTTTGGGTAGTACATGTACATTCTGTCTAAGCTGTATCAGCTGCTGGCCTGAATACATTGCAGGCATATAACTATTTCCATAGCCTATTATCCAGACATTAGAAGCAGTCGTTATGAGATTAACAACCTCCTTTATTACATCAGAATCCAACGACTCAAAACAGCGAAGAAGATTAGAAACTTCAGTATCGCAATGCGCCTTTAACTCATCCTCAAGAGTACTATCCTGCTGGTCCACGGTATGGAGATATATAGGAGCCCCTTCATTCCTTGCAGCCCTAGACTCCTTTCTAATCTGACTGAAGTCGTCATACCCTAACCGCCGAAACAGTCGCGTTGCAGCCGCTTTGGAAGTCCCAACCCTAGTAACCAACTCAGTGACCGAATGTGTCGCAAGATCACCTGGAAAATCCATGATCAGGTCTGCTATTAAACGCTCACTACGTGGAAGTTCTTCATATACTTCCCGGATGCGATCTTCTATCGCTATAGACATGGTAACCCCTGACCACTTTAATTAGTGTTGAATAATCAAAACAATATGATAGCGGTACATAGATATCATGTCATTAGATATCGCATGACCGCATTTGCTCTGATCAGCATCATCTGTAACGAGTAGGGAGAAGCAGGAAACGCTCAACACACTACAACAACTTGCTCAAAAATATTTATTGGACTTCGCGCTATGTGTAACTAACTCACATGGTCGTTTTTTTGTAACGCATTGATTGGTTCTCATGAAGTTTAAATTCCATTTAAACTTCATGAGAACCAATCAATGCAGTATCCGATGGCACTTTTATATAAGGAACGATCAAACCATTTATTCAAATATAATCCTAAGCTCTAAATCTAAAAAAACACTTATCCGCGATCGGACCCACCTGTAAAGCTCCCGCTTTTTCAGGAAGTAACGGTGACTACTAACACCGAATTACCTCAACCACATAACAGCTCTCCTAAAGTCGTGTTTGTCGATATGGAAAATGTGCTTTCTGATTATTCAGGAGCTCATGCAAAAGCCCACAGCAAATCCAGGCATTTCATCTATATCGGTGACGATTTGAACCGAAATAAAGCCAATTAAGCCAATCCAGAAATTCAATAGCCTTAAACTGAGCATACACATCAACTAGCCGTGCCATTCCAAGCACACACAGCAACATTTACAGATGGCCGACTCAAGGGCATTACCCTGTTACCCCCTGTCATATAGGCTAAATGCCACCTTATAAGGAACGGTTTTTCTCGAGCCTGGCCCTACAAGTATATAAATAGTGTTTCTTGATTCAAAAAATCGCTGGTGGATAAAAATCCTTTAGCAGACTTGTTCTAACCCATTCCCCTGCATCAAACCTACCGCATTCGTCCCAGATCACATAGTCGGCATTGATGACTGCAAGCTGCCTTCCGGTAGGCCCACCCTGCTTACGGGCATTTGGCGTCAGGCGGACTGCAACGCTCGTCCATTCCAGATATTCATCCGCTGCGCAGCCGACCAGCCCTTGGCGATGAAAATAAAGCTCACCCGAGCATTGGTCTGATCTATTCTTTTAGAGGATATGTGCTGTTCTAGACGCTAAGGATGTCTAACTAACCGATTGAATTCCTGTTCGGACATCGGCTCATATTCTTGAATATGAAACGTCATTCTGGCTAAGGCAATGAGCAGATGGCGACAGAGAAGCCGTCATCAGATCCGGAATGATCCGGTGTCATGAGGAGTAGTCACTATGGCTCGACTGAAGGCGTGGTTTCGCGGACTGCGCAGCCGGCTCCTGCTGCTTGTTGCGCTCGCGGTGATTCCTGCCTTTATTTTGATCGTAACCGCCAACATTGAGGCCCGGCGAACGGCTACCGAGACGGTGCAGACTGATATGCAGCGCCTCATACGCCTGACCGTCGGCCAGCAGCAGCAATTCATCGAGGGGGCCCGTCAGTTGCTGGCCGCTCTGGCCTATCTGCCAGCAGTCAAGCGTCAGGATAGCGCAGCATGCAGCGCCCTGTTTGCCGACTTTCTTAGACTCTATCCGTTTTATACCAACCTGGGAGCTGCAGACCTTGAAGGGGATATCTACTGCAGCGCCCTGCGCATGACCCGGCCCGTCAACCTGGCCGACCGCTCCTATGCTATTGACGCGTTACGCACCGGCGTATTCGCAATCGGTGAGTACCAGATAGGCCGCATAACCGGTAAAGCAGCCGTCAACTTCGGCTCTCCGGTATTCGATGCTGAGGGCACCCCCCTGGGTATCGTTTATGCCGCACTTGACCTGGCCTGGCTGGAAAAGCAAGCCAGCGAAGCCGGGCTCTACCCTGGCACCTCTCTCTCACTGCTCGACCGGAACGGGAAAATTCTGGTGCATTATCCACCTTCGCAGCAGGCGCCGGGTACGTCGATTGCTGATACACCTCTGTTTCAATTAATTCAGTCCACTCGGGGATCAGGAACTTTCGAGACTACCAACCTTAACGGCGATATCAGCCTTTTTGCTGTTGCCCTTATTTCGGACAGCAAGGTTACGGATGCTGAGGAGGATTACAAAGTCTATCTGGCTATTGGCGTGCCCAAGAACCTTGCATTTGCCGATATCAATCACAAGTTTACCCGCAATCTGCTGGTCTTTGCTGTGGTGGCTCTGGTTGCGCTGACGCTGGCCTGGTGGTTCGCCAATGCACTGATACTGCGCTCTGTGGACGCACTGCGTGATGCCACCTTACGACTGGAAGCTGGTAATCTCGAGGCGCGTACAGGGCTCGGACCCGGCCAGGGCGAGCTGGCAGACCTGGCGCGCGCCTTTGATAGCATGGCGGGTCAATTACAGGACCGGGAGCAGAAACTAAACCGTTCCTTGACCAAAACCACCGAGCTGAAAAACCTGCTTGATAATGTCTTTGCCTCCATCGTCAGCGGTGTTCTGACCGCCGACCTTGATGGCAATATCAGGATGTGCAATCGTGCCGCCATACGCATTCTGGGACTTAGAGACAGCTCCGACCTGATTGGGCAGAATCTGGTCGACATTTTGCCGCCATTGGGCAGCTCTTTGCTGCCCTATCTGATCAGAGTGCGCAAGACAGACGAACCTGTTATCGGCATAGAGCTGAGCCTGGTACTGCCAAAACGCGGTTCCGTGCACCTTCGCTTCAATATTTCAGGCCTGAAGGCTGCCAACGAGACCCAGGGCATCGCCATGGTGGTCGATGACATTACCGAAAAGAAACGCATGGAAGCAGAGCATCAGCTCCTCCAGCACATGGTTTCACCGGCAATTCTGGAACATCTCGACCCCGAGAACTTGCAGCTGGGTGGGCAACGCGCCGAAATCACAGTTATGTTCGCCGACATCCACGGTTTTACCAGTATCAGTGAACAGCTGAATGCTGAGGATCTGGTCACTCTGCTTAACCGCTATCTATCCGCGATGGCCAACGCAGTACTGATCGAAGAAGGCACCATCGACAAGTTCCTCGGCGATGCTGTGATGGCCTGGTTCAATGCACCTGTGCCCCAGCAAGACCATGTGTTGCGGGCGATACGCTCCGCCCTCGCGATACGCCAGGCGATCCGGGCACTGCACGACGAATTGTCACCGATCTTTCGGCTCTCCATCGGTATTGGCATACATGTCGGTGAGGCAGTCCTGGGGCTGATCGGCACCCAGGACCGGATAGAATACACGGCCATTAGCGACGACGTTAATACGGCGAAACGGATTCAGGAGCATGCAGGTATCGACCAGATTCTGCTGAGTGCTGCCACCTATGAGCGCGTCATCGATCAGGTCACAGTGGGTCCTGCTGTCGAGATTCAGGTCAAGGGCAAGCATATGCCACTCAAGATCTATGAACTGATTGGCCTGAAGTGACGGGTAAGGTTATCCACAGTCTACCCAGTAATATCGGGAATCGGAGTTACTGAATTGGCTTCACAATGATTCACCATATAATACTGAAATGACAGCTCTTGGCCGTGTCCTGCCGAAAGCTGAAGCTCAGATAGCCCCGGCCCTGATGTCCGCTATGGAGAAATGTGGATTGAAGGTGAGGCTGACGCTAGCCGATCATCATCGTCTGCTGTGTGGCGTTTGCAGACGCCCAGAACAGCACGGTCTATGTCAGCTTTTAGATATCAAGGAGATGGATAGGCTTTACTCTGTCATCAGCGTTTCGTTGCAGCCTACGAGCTAATGTTGAGGCTTCTGTTGGGTGTCTGTCTGACATCCCCCGAGCAGAACAGTGTCATTTGTTAGCCGGCGATGCCCCTGCCTGCCCCCCCTACACAGAGGTACTTAACATTCAGGAAGTCATCAATACCATATTTTGATCCATCGTTACTGATGCCAGACTCCTTGATACCGCCGAAGGGCACTTTTTCTGAGTCAATTGTTCCCGTATTTATGCCAACAATTCCGCTCTCCAGCGCTTCAGACACCCGCCGGATACAACTGATATCACTACTGAAAATATAAGCTGCCAGTCCATATTCTGTGTCATTGGCCATACTGATCGCTTCGGCTTCATCTTTAAACTGAAACAGCGGGGCAACCGGGCCGAATGTCTCCTCATAGGTGACCAGCATCTCAGAGGTAACATTACCCAGTACCGTCGGCTGGAAGAAGGAGCCACCCAGTGGATCGCGCTGGCCGCCACTTAGCCGTTGCGCGCCTTTAGCCAATGCATCCTCAACATGATCTTCCACCTTTTCCAGAGTAGCCATATCGATCAGCGGGCCCAGATCAACTCCCGGTTCCATACCATCACCCACCTGCAGCTGATTAACTGCAGCCACCAGCTTTTCAGCAAAGGTGTCATACACACTATCCTGCACCAGGATACGATTGGCGCAGACACTGGCCTGGCCGGCATTGCGGAATTTCGCGGCCAAAACACCTGCAACTGCCTGATCCAGGTCAGCGTCCTCGAAAACAATAAATGGGGCATTCCCGCCGAGTTCCAGACTCACCTTTTTAACGCTGTCGACACACTTCTCCATCAGCTTTTTACCCACCTCAGCAGAACCGCTAAAGGTAAGCTTGCGTACTCTTTGATTGGCGGCCAGCTCGCCGGCAATAGCCTTTGCATCGCCAGTAACCAGGTTAAAAACGCCCTTTGGAATCCCTGCTTCCTCAGCCAGCTTACATAGCGCGATCGCAGAGAACGGTGTTTGTGATGACGGCTTCAACACGATGGAGCAACCCGCAGCCAGGGCAGACCCAGCCTTGCGAACAACCATCGACGCAGGAAAGTTCCAGGATGTCACCACAGCACATACGCCGATCGGCTCCCTGGTTGTGAGGATCCGCTTATCCAGCTGATTTTCGAAGATGTTACTCTCGTATACCCGGATGGCTTCTTCAGCAAACCACTCAACTAATGAAGCAGCGAAGGAGATCTCAGCACAGGACTCATGCAGTGGTTTGCCCTGCTCCCGGGTTATCAATAGCGCTAAATCAACTTGGTGAATTAAAATCAGCTCTTTCCAGCGCCGTAGAATACGGGCACGCTCCGCCGCCGTCTTTGCACGCCACACCGGAAAGGCGCAATTAGCTGCTTTAATCGCCTGACTGGTCTCTCTGGCTCCCATGTTGGGTACCCTGCCGATCCAGTTGCCGTTAGCGGGATTGGTTACCTCCAGAGTGCTGCCGTCGGCGGCGTCTACCCACTGACCATCAATATAAGCCTGCTCAACCAGCAGAGTCAGATCATCGATTTTTTTAAACATAGTCATCGGATCACCTTCACTTAAAGTCAGAGATTTACGATAGATGCGACAATAAGAATCATCAAAAAAAAACCCAGGATAGATTCAGAGCCTGGGTAAAAAAACATGCCTTAAGTAGCACGATATTGAGGCATGCCAGAAAAAAGATAGCCCTGCGGGGGCATCACACAAAGCCCCACAACACCCTCTGGAAAGCCGATAATCACTCGATCTCGAAAATACCGTCGATCTCCACAGCAAAACCCAACGGCAAAGTCGAGCCAGCATTGGTACGCGCGCAACGCCCGCGATCGCCGAACACTTCAGCCATCAAATCAGACGCACCATTTACAACCTGGGGATGTTCTGTGAAATCAGGCACAGCATTAACAAAGGCACCCAAACGAACGACCCGCTTAACCCTGTCCAGATCACCATCACAGGCAGCACGCACTTGTGCGATCAGGTTGAGCGCACACATCCGGGCCGCTTCGGTCCCCTGTTCGACGCTCAGATCCTCGCCGATTTTACCGATATATTTAAGCTCACCGTTCCAGATCGTCACCTGACCGGAAAGCACCACCAGGTTCCCAGTTTTAACATAGGGCATATAATTAGCTACCGGAGCCGGTGCTTCCGGCAGTTCGATACCCAATTCGGCAAGGCGTGTATCAATAATTCCAGCCATTGTTATTCTCCATCGTTGGTTTTCATTTCGTGTTTATTTATTTAAATACAACTATTTGTTTTCAACCCCAAAAACATCCACATTCAATACAATGTTTTCCAATAGCAATTACGATAGCTAAATCCACCACAGCAATACCAATTAAAATAAAAAATCGATTATTTTGTTCAGGTTATTAAATTGATTCCAATAATATATGTAACTTAAATATGAGAACCTATGGATAAGTCCGCTATGCTTATCCACGAGATAAAACAATCAGTAAGCAGTGGCATATTAAGGCACAATGATCATCCATCATCGACCTACCCCTTCCTACCCCTTATACTCTCTACTCTCCAACCCTCATAGAATCCACTCATACCAGTACGAGCACAGCAATCCAGGCTCAGATTAGCGAACAAACAACCATTTATAACCTGTAACTATCAATCAGTTTTATTTTTAAAATTGTTAAATCAATCGCAACTCACCAGTATATTTAGTAAGTGATAACACGTGACCGCTAACGACAAAGTTACGCTAACGGAAACACGAATCTGATTAAAGGCTGGTGAACACCCGGAAAAACAAACAATTCCTATATATGAATTAGCGCCAGTTTATTTAGCTTCTGGCTGATAGGTGGCTTGATGGAAGAGTATTTAATACTGCTATTTGGAACTGCTCTCGTGAATAACGTTGTATTGGCGCAGTTCCTGGGTTTATGCCCCTTGATGGGAGTATCCAAAAATGTGGATACTGCGCTTGGAATGGGTTTTGCCACTACTTTTGTCCTGACTCTGGCAACCGTTTCCAGCTGGCTACTTGAACACTTCCTGCTCGCCCCTTTAGGGGTCGAATTCTTGCGTATTCTCAGTTTTATTTTGGTCATCGCAGGTGTGGTGCAGTTTACCGAGATGCTGATTCGCAGCCTCAGCCCGACGCTATACCAGACACTGGGTATCTTCCTGCCGCTGATCACCACTAACTGCGCTGTACTGGGTGTCGCGCTGTTGAATGTTCAACAGGCCCATAGCTTTTTTCAGAGTTTATTGTACGGCCTGGGTGCATCATTGGGATTTGTGCTGGTGCTGGTAATTTTTGCCGGCCTTCGGGAACGGCTTGCACTTTCCCAGGTACCGTCCCTTTTTGCCGGCGCGCCCATCGCCTTTATTACCGCAGGTCTGCTTTCCCTGGCTTTTATGGGGTTTATCGGGCTACCCAGCTAATAATCCAATGGAGGTAAGAAAATGATCTCAGCTATCGTATTACTCACCCTGATTGGTGCCTTGCTGGGTTTAGGCCTGGGCGCGGTCAAGCGTTACCTTCCGGTAACGGAAGACCCTGTAGAAAAGAAAATCGGCGAAATGCTACCCGGGACCCAATGCGGTCAATGCGGTTTTGCTGGTTGCCAGCAGGCAGCTGCAGCTCTGGTTGATGGCACAGCTCCACTGAGTATCTGCCCTCCCGGCGGCCCCGCATTAGTACAGCAACTGGCCGATGCTCTTGGCCGTGATGCCGAGCAGGAGAAAGGCAGTGCTTCACACCGCCCAACCCTCGCCTGGGTCAACCGGGATCTGTGCATCGGCTGCACTAAATGCCTTCGCGAATGCCCCACCGACGCCCTGGTGGGCGCAGCAAAACAGATTCATATAGTGCTTGAGGACGCCTGTACCGGTTGTGGTGCCTGCACCAAAGTCTGCGAGACAGATGCGATCGTGATACATGAAATACCGTTGACACTGAGTAACTGGCACTGGCCCAAACCCGGCCAGGATCTAATCACAAATCAGGTAGAAGGGGTGGAGTCATGAGATTATTTGGCTTTCGCGGGGGGGTTCACCCTGAGGCACTTAAGCAGCATACCGCTGATCATGAAATCACCCTGCTACCAATGCCAAACCAACTCTATATCCCGCTGCAACAGCACGTAGGCCAACCGGCAGAACCCGAAGTAAAACCTGGTGATTACGTCTATAAGGGACAACTGCTGGCCCGAAGCCAGGGACTGATCTCCGCTCCGGTTCACTCTCCCAGCAGCGGTTATATTGCCGACATCAGCGATTTTCCGGCCCCTCATCCATCGGGATTACCTGTCAGGACCATTATCCTGGAAACCGACGCAGAGGCGCGTTGGTCACCTGACTGGCAGCTGCCGGAAGACCCTTTTACCCTGACACCTGATGAGATCGCCCGACGGGTCGGCCAGGCGGGTATCGTCGGTATGGGGGGAGCTACCTTCCCTTCGGCAGTGAAAATCAGTCAGAGCCAGCAGCATCCCATCCATACCCTGATTATCAATGGCAGCGAATGCGAACCCTACCTGACCTGCGATGATCGTTTAATGCGCGAACGCCCCAAGGCATTGATCGATGGTATTCTCATCACCGCGTACGCGCTCCAGGCTGAGCGAGCGACCATTGCTATCGAAGACAACAAACCCGAGGCATTCGCAGCAATGTCTGCAGCTGCCAGGAATATCGAGACCCTGGAGGTGATACAGGTGCCCTCCCGCTATCCCATGGGCTGGGATAAGCAGCTAATTCGCATTATCACCGGCCAGGAAGTTCCTAAGGGAGCTCGCACCTCCAGTATCGGCGTCTGTGTTCATAATGTAGGCACTGTTTATGCTGTCCACCGAACCCTGCGCCAGGGTTCGCCTCTGCTATCACGGATTGTTACCGTCGCAGGCGGCGCAGTACGTCAACCGCAGAACCTCGAAGTGCCCATAGGTACGCTGGTATCAGAGGTACTCAGTTTTTGCGGCGGACTGATAGCCCCCCCGGCCAGATTACTGATGGGTGGCCCGATGATGGGCCAGATCATTCCCCACGACCAGGTGCCGATAGTCAAAGGCTCCAGTGGCATACTGGCACTGACGGCCAGGGAGATCGATGATGGCCCCGAGCGTCCCTGCATTCGTTGCGGACGTTGTGTGGAAGCTTGCCCTGTTGGCTTAATGCCAGTGGAAATGATGGCGCGGCTAAGGGTAGATGATATCGATGGGGCAAGAAACTATGGCGTGCAGGACTGTATCGGCTGCAGCTGCTGCTCTTATGTTTGCCCATCTAAAATCCCCCTGGTGCAGTATTTTAACTATGCCAAAGGAGCCCTCGATTCTCGAGAAGCCGCGGCAGCCAAAGCGCAGCAGACTAAAGAGATGGCCCAAGCACGACAGGAACGCCTGACGCGTCAGGCGGCTGCACGCCAGGCGCAAAGAGAAGCACAGAAAGCCGCCCGAGCCAACAAGCAGCAAGCGACCGAAGCCACAGTGCCCAAAATAACAGTGGCCGAAGCTAACATTCCCGACCGAAAAACAGATGCCAACATAATTGCAACGGATTCCCTCCCTGATTCGAATAGCCAACAACAGGCCTCTCAAAGCAAGGAGGTATCATGAAAATCACCACCCTTCAGGCTGCCCCCCATGTACGTAATCCCGGCAGGGTTCCGTCCCTGATGGGCACAGTATTCATCGCGTTGATACCCGCCACCCTGTTCGCCATCTACCAGTTTGGCTGGCCTACCCTGAACTTAATCGTGCTCTGCTTGCTCAGCGCGCTGATTTTCGAAGCCTTATGTCTACACTGTGCCGGCAAGCCAGTGCGCACCTTTCTGCAGGATGGTTCGGGGATACTAACGGCACTGTTGCTAGCACTTAGTCTCCCCCCATGGGCTCCCTGGTGGATTGCTGTCAGCGGTAGTGGATTTGCAGTAATCGTTGGTAAACATGTATTCGGCGGTATCGGACAAAACCCCTTTAATCCCGCCATGCTGGCCCGGGTCGTGCTGTTGTTATCTTTCCCTGTGGAGATGACAACCTGGGTTACGCCGTCACCACTTTTCAGCGCAGGGGCCGCGGGATTTATGGAGGGTATCCAGATCACCTTTATGGCTGTCCAGAACGATTTTGACGGTCTTGCCGGTGCCACATTACTGGGTCAGATCAAGACTGGGCTTAGCCAGGGGCTCCCCCTGGTGGAAATGCTTGATGACAACTATCACCTCCTGGATAACAGCCTGGGTACCACAGCGGGAAGCCTGGGTGAGACCTCAGCATTGCTGATTGCACTCGGCGGTCTCTATCTACTCTACCACCGCATCATCAGTTGGCACCTGCCGGTCAGCCTGCTGGCCAGCCTCACGTTGCTTTCCGGCGGCTTTTATCTGTTGGATCCACAGGCTTATGCCGACCCGCTGTTCCATCTCAGCTCGGGCGGGTTGATGCTGGGGGCCTTTTTTATCATCACCGATCCGGTTACCTCCCCTTGCACCACCCGTGGACAACTTGTTTTCGGCGCCGGCTGCGCTCTGCTAATCTTCATAATTCGCACCTGGGGTGGCTACCCCGAAGGCGTCGCATTTGCCGTTCTGCTGATGAACGCCCTGACTCCCCTGATCGACCACTATGTCAGGCCTCGCCGTTACGGGCGTACCCCTGGAGGCAAGCCAATACCCTCCCCTCTTTACTACCGCAAATTGAAAAGCTTTCGCTTAACATTGCCTGACAAAAGAATGCCTGCCAAAAAACCTCCGGCAGGAGGTGTACGATGAGCAAGCGTTCATTCATCACCAGGCTTCGTGCTCATCTTGCCTATCCAAGTCTGCTGCTGGGAACCGCAGTACTACTGGCCACCTCGTTGCTGGCATTGGGTCACCTGGCAACCAAAACGGTGATTGCCCAACGCCAGGCGGAAGATTTAATCAACTCGCTTGCCCAGGTTATTCCATCCTCACTGCATGACAATAACCTGCTTACCAATCACCTTGATCTTCCGGCAAAGGATGGCAACCAACAGGTTTTCCTGGCAATGCAAGGGCAAACCGTCACTGCAGTGGCCTATAGCCGGGTCACGCGTGAAGGCTATGGTGGTCCTATCAGACTACTGCTGGGGGTAGCCGCAGATGGCAAGTTACTAGGTGTCAGGGTGCTATCTCATTCAGAGACTCCGGGGCTTGGCGATAAGATTGAGATAGCCAAATCAGATTGGATTCTGGAGTTTAACGGACTCTCTCTTACCAACCCGCCAGCCGGGCAGTGGGCGGTCAAAAAGGACGGCGGCCATTTCGATCAGTTTACCGGCGCCACCATAACTCCCCGGGCGCTAGTCAAGGAGATCAGAAACGGTTTAATGTTTTTCGAAAATCATCGTAGCACCTTGTTCCAGGCTGCTATTCCCCAACCGCTATCCACTACCGAGCCGGTTAAAGCCACCTTCGATAACAGAGATGGAGGTTCACAATGACTCCCTCATACAAGCAGATCATCCGCGAAGGATTATGGGACAACAACGTCGTATTTTCCCAAATGTTGGCACTGTGCCCGCTGCTGGCGGTAACCAGCACTGCCACTAACGGGCTGGGGATGGGGCTGGTTTCAGCAGTGGTGCTGGTTTGCTCCAACCTGCTGGTGTCGCTGATACGGAACTGGACCAGCCCGGAAGTAAGAATACCTGTGTTTATCCTCATCATCGCCTCTCTCGTCACCCTGGTGGACTTATTCATGAACGCCTGGTTTCACGAACTCCATAAGGTGCTGGGACTGTTTATTCCACTTATCGTCACTAACTGTGCAATCCTGGGGCGAGCCGAAGCCTTTGCCTCCCGTCATCCCATTCTGCCCGCCATAGTCGACGGCCTGATGATGGGTATTGGCCTGACCCTTGCGCTAGTGGCTCTGGGCGCTGTGCGGGAGGTACTTGGCAGCGGCACCCTGTTTGCTCACGCCGGTCTGCTATTGGGAAGCAGCTTCAGCAGCATCGAATTAACACTCTTTGACGAATATCGAGGCATACTGCTGATGCTACTGCCGCCTGGTGGTTTTCTGGCTTTAGGCTTCCTGATCGCCGGCAAACGACTGCTTGAGCGCCGTACGAAGAACACACATCAGCCGGTCCCTGAAGCTAATAAGTAGCTCAGGTTTAATAAATCAAACTAATAAACTGTTTTGTTTTTTATATTGGATTTATTAATGCCGCACAGTGAAAATGAGATCATAACAACAATAGGTTGAGGAGATAGAAGATGAACATGCAAATCAACGTGATATTTGCCAACCCTGAACATCCTCTGTGGTTAAAATTGACACTGGCTCAGGGCAGTACGGTTAAGGATGCGATTGCTAACTCTGGCCTGCTGGATCAGTTTCCTCACCTCAATTTCAGCAGTTTCAAGACCGGTATCTTCGGAAAATTCGCCAAACTGGATAAAACCCTGGAACCCGGTGATCGTGTCGAGATTTACCAACCTATCACTTCTGACCCTAAGAGCATCAAGCGGCGAAGCCGAAATGATACGGCAGCTAATATCAACGCTTGATAACACCAATGTCACGGAGAGTATCGGCTCCTTCTACTGTAGATAATGTATTACATAATTCTTTGTTTTAATTGATAAGAAACAAGGAAACACTACCCAACTAACCCTGATATTAGTACGGCTATACTTGAAGTGAATAGAATACTAAGAACTCAACAATCAGCTCCGTAAGCAGCCCCAGGGCCAGGTTACAATAAAGCGCTAAGAGAATAATAATTATGGCGAGCAATATCAGTCGGGTTTTAAACCTCAGGCACTTACGTGCATTCGTCGAAGTCGCCCATCAGGGAAACTTTACCCGGGCAGCAGATAAGCTGTCGATCTCTCAACCTGCGCTAACGATCACCATACACCAACTGGAAGACCTGATTGGCGTAGAGCTGTTTCGACGCACAACCCGAAAGGTCACCCTGGCACCTGATGGCGAAGATTTTCTTCCCACAGCCGAACGCCTGATCGAGGACTTTGAAAAGGCTATTCTGGCGGTGCATGCTACCGCCAAAAGACGCAGCGGAGTGGTAGATATTGCCGTCCTGCCTTCGGTCGCCGTCAGGCTGTTGCCCCGAGCTATCGCAAGCTTCAGTGAGAGCAATCCTTCTATCAAGGTAAACCTTCGCGACGACAACGCTCGTGGCGTACATAGACAGGTGCGTCGCAACGAAGTGGATTTCGGTATCAGCAACCAGTGGGAAGACCACCCTGAATTAGAATTTACACCGCTGTTTCGCGATAGGGTCGGCGCCGTACTGCTACCTGACCACCCCCTCGCAAAAGATACTTCGCCCCTGCCATGGGATAAGCTAAAGGACTACTCATTTGCAGCCATGTCTCACGACACCGGTATCAACGTACTCCTGAACGCCACTGAAGGCTTGCCTGAATCGGTTTACTCACCGGATTACGAGGTGCTGACTATGGCGGCGCTGGCCGGTATCGTTGAAGCTGGGCTAGCTATTACCGCACTGCCCAAGATCGCCATGCCTCGCCTCACCGAACCATCACTGGTGTTCCGTGAACTGATCGATCCGCTGGTTGAACGTCAGGTGTACATCATCACCCGGAAAAAAGAACCATTATCAAAATCGGCCCAGATCATGCTGGAGCTTCTCAGCACTGCATTGGCCGAACCAGAGTTGCTACTGGGAAACCAGCCAACCAAGGTGGCCTAGCTAGTGGCTAGTGGCTAGTGGCTAGTGGCTAGTGGCTAGTGGCTAGAAGATTATTGCAGCGGGCCCGTATCCTATAAGGGCGAGGACCTGAAAACGCACCTTAAAGGCAATGCTCCTGAAAAGCTACTTCTGTAGGGTAATAGGATGCGGCTAAGTGCAGCGGACCACATCCGCTGATATTTCTGATTGAGTCCGGCGTGTTTTCCGCACGCTGTAATTTGTTGTTCATAAATAAAGGCCGCCCAGTGAACCGGCTATTTACTGAACTTGAAGCCACTCGGTTTTCATGAGTGGCTTATTCTGCCTCAGCATCCTCTTTTATACCTGCTTCCGCCACACTGCAATCATAGAGAGGAGGCTCAATGGCATCGCGGCAGGAGGCCCTTCCTGACCTATTGCGGACTTTTGGGTTGGGCTAATATAGAGCCCTATCGTCTAGTCTTCGATTCCATAAAGCGACCATTGCGGAAAGCATTTCCGGGGCCGTTGCGGACACTCGCAGCCACGCTGATTTAGCGTTGAGACGCAGGTAGTCCTATGCTGTATGTATATAAGGGGACACCACTTACATACAGCATATCGTGTCGGATGCGAACCAAGTTCAGCGGCTGGCAGTAGACCCGCTAAGCTGTTGCAGTGTTCGACCCAATTTACGAAGAGGAGAGCGAGCGATAAGGGTTTAACCGATACAGGTTGGTTACCATAGCGTCACGCCCTACTTGAGAATCAAGGGGAGAGACCATCGAATTTTACCAGCCGTCGGTGTGACCAACCGCTTTCGGATGAATACCCAGGAGGGCGCAGTGGGGCACGCCAAAATCAGCATCATGCTCGCTGATGAGTGCGCCGAGTCCAGCTTTCGCAGTCCGACCTAGCAGCGACTCGAGGACGCGAATGTCGGAGATCCCGTCGATATTGATCCGATAACACCGTCGCACTTTGTCAACAGTGCTGACCGGATTATCCTCATCGGGGCTATTCTGTAGGCAAACTATCAGCGGAGTGATCGCGATGTTACGTTTGAGTGCTGTCTGGTTACTGCTGACGCTGGTCACAATGGCCGTCGCCGATGTACGTGTGTACGAGTTGCCGGCCGGATCAAGGCCTCACGATGTGGCACCCGCGCCGGACGGCAAAGTCTGGTATACCGGTCAGAGGCGCGGGGTGCTGGGCATTCTGGATCCGGACAGCGGTGCGGTGCGGGAAGTGATGCTGGGTGAGGGATCGGCTCCCCATGGCGTGATACAGGGGCCGGACGGCGCGGCCTGGATTACCGACAGTGGGCAGAATGCCATCGTGCGTGTCGATCCGGCGGATGATGCGTTGCGGCTGTTTCCGCTGCCGGCGCATCGGGGGCGGGCCAACCTGAATACAGCCGCCTTCGATGCCGATGGCATCCTCTGGTTTACCGGCCAGGCCGGCATATATGGCCGACTCGATACGCAAAGTGGTCAAATGCAGATCTACGACGCCCCGCACGGACGGGGTCCCTACGGTATTGCCGCCACACCGGATGGCAATATCTTCTACGCCTCGCTGGCCGGCAGCCATATCGCCCGGATCGATCGGGCCAGCGGCAAAGCCGAGGTGATCGAGCCGCCGCGGCCTGATCAGGGCGCGCGCCGGGTGTGGTCGGATAGTCGTGGTAATATCTGGATCAGCGAATGGAACAGCGGTTACCTGAGCCGCTATAGCCCTGAGGACGGTGGTTGGGCGGGCTGGCAGCTGCCCGGCAAAAACCCACGTGCCTACGCCGTCTATGTCGATGAGCGGGGGATCGTCTGGGTCAGCGATTTCGACGCCAATGCGGTGCTGAGTTTCGACCCAAGCCGCGAGACCTTCGAGACCTATCCAGGCAGTGGGCCTGGCGCCAGCGTGCGTCAGATCCTCGGACGTGCGGGTGAAGTCTGGTTGCCGGAGTCCGGCCTCGACCGGCTGGTGCGGATAAGGCCAGCCGAGCCCAGATAAACCGACATGCGAATAGTTAACGGCAAGGTCAAATGTCTGTAACTCTCAGAAGTCACTCGATTAAATACAATCGAAACCAGAATGCCCGGCAGGCAATCTTCCACTAACACCCGCCAGCCACACCATCAGGGAAAGCCAGTAATAATCTGGCGTGTATCCTGACCAAAAGCAGGCAGGCTGTTAGCGTGACAGCAAACCTTTCAAAGGTTGCACCCAGACTGGCTTCCCCACTTCTACCCCGCTACATTCAGGACCCAGCACAATCAAACAATCGGCACGACTCATGGAGGTAAGTATGCCCGAGCCCTGTTGACCGGTGGTGTGCACCGCCAACCGTCCCTCTGCATCTGCTTCGATTATGCCCCGCAGAAACTCACTTCGCCCCGCCTGGCTTTTAAGAGACTGCCGACAGGGAAGCTGGAATTGCTGTGGTTGCCAGTGCGAATCCCCTAGCAGCTTTTTCAGTGCGGGTTTTACAAACTGCAGAAAGGTAATCATTACCGCCACGGGATTACCAGGTAGCCCGAAGAACAACGCGTCTTCCACCCGGCCAAAGGCCAAGGGACGTCCGGGCTTGATCGCCATCCGCCAGAAGTTGACCTCTCCCAGCTGGTCCAGAGTTTCTTTGACATAATCAGCATCACCGATGGAGACACCACCCGAGCTGATAATAACGTCAGCTTGGCTGCAGGCCTGCTGAAAGGCCTCTTCCAGAGCTTCGCGTCGGTCGGGTATCACTCCCAACTCGATCACCTCAACCCCGAGATCGCGTAGCATTGCGGTGACTGTATACTGATTGCTGTCATAAATCTGCCCAGCCTGAATCGCTTCGCCAGGTCTGCGGATCTCATCGCCGGTGGAGAAATAGGCCACCCGGGGTTTTCTCAATACCTCAACTTCAGCTAGTCCCAAAGAAGCGATAAGGCCCAACTCGGCGGCCCCCAACCCTGTACCGGCACTCAGAGCCTCCTGCCCCTTGCGCAGATCCTCCCCCGCCAGGCGCAGGTGCTGTCCTGTCCTGACACCAGCAGGAAAACAAACCATCTCGCCCGCGCGGCAGCAAATCTCTTTAATGACGATGGTATCCAGCCCTTCAGGGATCTGGGCGCCCGTCATAATCTGCACGCACTCCCCCGGCCCCAGCGTGCCGGAAAAAGGATGACCCGCCAAAACATTAGCCACCACTTGCAGACATGTCTCCCCTTCAGGGGACAGCTCCGCACCGCGTACTGCATACCCATCCATCGCTGAGTTGTTATGTGCAGGTACATCAATGGGTGATATCAGCGCCGCTGCCAGCGTACGCCCCTGCGCTAGATCAATATCCACCATTTCGCTGTCATCCAAGGGGTGAACCGTATCCAGAATACGCGCCAGTCCCTCCTCAATGCTTAGCATAGTCGCAGACGGACTCGCAGTGCAGTCGTTTGCCAAGGTTTCTCTCATGGCTATCTCCAGTGCATCTCAATTGACGCTTGAATCAAAGTTTATTGGGGTAAAACAGCGGTTCACCGTCGATACGGAAAGCAGCGATCGCCTCCTGTCCTGACTGGGAGGTTAACCACTCGATAAAACGGCGCCCCTCGGTCACCTTGATATGAGGATGTTTGTCCGGATTAACCAGGATCACACCATAAGGATTGAACAAACGCGGATCCCCCTCCACCATGACTTCCAGCGAACCTTTATTCTTGAAGCTCAACCAGGTCCCCCGGTCTACTAATGCATAAGCATTCATTGCACTGGCAGTGTTCAGGGTTGCTCCCATGCCGGAGCCGGTTTCCCGATACCAGGCACCAGCATCCGCGCCAGGTTCGACAGCAGCTACCTTCCATAGACCCAGCTCTTTTTTGTGGGTCCCGGAGTCATCTCCGCGGGAAACAAAAACAGCGGACTTCACCGCCAGTTTTTTCAACGCAGCAACGGCATCGCTCATCCCCTGAATACTGGCACTATCCTCAGCAGGCCCCACGATCAGGAAATCGTTATACATCACGTCTTGGCGGTCAACACCGTAATTGTCGGCGACAAAACGCTCTTCCGAGGGACGGTGATGCACCAGCAAGACATCGGCATCGCCATTACGAGCCAAGCGGAGAGCCTGTCCTGTGCCTACTGCCACCACTCGCACCTCGATACCTGAAGCTTCTTTAAACTGAGGCAAAACATGTGCAAACAAACCTGAGTTTTGTGTCGAGGTGGTCGAGGCCAAAGTAATGTAGCCTTCCCCGTGGGCCAGGCTCGTCAACAAGAAGAAACTAAGGGAAAGTAATAACCCAATAGGTGAAAATCGTTTCATTGAAATATCTCCTTGCTAGATCCGGGTTTATGTAACGGATGTTTACGATGCCACCAGAGCAGATCTCCGCGCAGAAATGCCTGGGCATGATCATTCTGAGGTTCATCAAAAAATTTCTCGGCCGGGGCATGCTCGAGCAAGCGACCTCTGTGCATGAATAACACTTCATCAGCTATTCGCCGGGCCTGCCCCAAGTCATGGGTGGTCATGACAATACGTGTCCCGGCAACATGAATCGCTTCAATAATCTGCTCAACCAGATGAGTAGCTGGCGGGTCAAGGCTGGCTGTAGGTTCATCGAGAAACAGGATCTGCGGCTTCAGAGCCCAGACTCGTGCCAATGCCAACCGCTGCTGTTCACCAAAAGAGAGCGAATGTGCCGCAGAGTCCGCAAAACGGCTGAGTCCAGTGCGCTGCAGCACTTCATCGGTAATCGCTTCGCGCCTACCTCTAGCTTCTCCCCGAATAGAGAGGGCGTAATCAACGTTGGCGCGGACAGTACGGCGCAACATCACAGGTCGCTGAAAAACCATTCCCTGTTTCCTGGCAATATCATGGTCACAACCGCCCTGCCAGAGAACCTGTCCCGACACCGGTTTTAATAACCCATGACAAAGCCGCAGAAAAAGGCTTTTTCCGGCACCGTTAGGACCGATGATAATGCTGCGCAAGCTCTTCTCGAAGGTACAGGAAACATCTTTTATCAACCGTTTACCCTGCACTTCAAAATTGACCGCTCTGAGTTCCAGAGGCAAGATGCTTTGGTCTGTCATTTGACGCTCTCCTTGATCGGACTACGGAACAAGGCTGGCTTATTGATAGGATTGCGCAGCAAGGCTGGCTTATTAATCAAATATGCCAGCGCATTGACGCCGATTGAGAGGAAAATGAGTACCCCCCCCAATCCCAGAGCCAATGCCAGATCGCCTTTGCTCACTTCCAGGGCAATGGCAGTAGTCATTACTCGGGTGACATGATCAATATTGCCCCCGACTATCATTACCGCGCCAACTTCTGCGATGGCGCGGCCAAAACCCGCTAACATCGCCGTGACCAGGGAATAGCGCCCATCCCAAAGGAGGGTTGGCAATGCCTGCCAGGGCGTTGCCCCCAAAGACCGTAGCTGCTCTTCATACTCGGCCCACAGCTCCTCCACCACCTGGCGGGTTAAAGCCGCAATAATAGGCATCACCAGAATTACCTGGGCGATAATCATTGCCGTAGGGGTAAATAACAGTCCTAGCACTCCCAACGGGCCGGATCTGGACAGTAATATATATACCACCAACCCAACGACAACCGGCGGCAAACCCATCAGGGAATTCAAGCCAACAATTACAAATCTACGCCCTGGAAAAGCGAAGATTGCAAGAGCAGCTCCCAACGGCATGCCAACAATAATCGCAATTAACACTGCCGCCAGACTGACCGACAAAGACAGCATCACAATCTCCACCAACTCTTGATCCAGACTGATCAACAGCGAGAAAGCAATGCCGAAAGCTTCCGAAAACTCAATCATCGAGCCTCCCTCTTGGTCAAATTAGTGATATTGGATAGAGGCCCGCGCCAGAATTATATTAAGCCGTCCATCAAGTTCTACAGGCCAGCCGGGCAATTATTGGAGACAGTTATTATGCGGATTGCTGCCAGTTACGCAGGGCGTATCGCCTCAGCTATCACACCAAACAACAGCCCGCTTTAACTAATTCACTGCGGGTTCTGCTCCCACCACGCGTCGATACAACGATTCACTTCATCACTGAACAAACGGGCCACCTTATTGGTAGGCGGCAACGGTTCGTCATAGAAAAACGCCGGGTATGTATCATCGCTTTCCTGGAACCCGACCTGCTGGTTAAATGCCTTCTCCAGGCGCAGGGTTTCGCGGCCCAGGTTGACAATAAACGAGGGATCTAACTCGGTGCCATGAATGTTATTGAGGGTATCGGTAAGCAGCTCATGGTTGGGGTCGGTCACCGAACGGCCGAAGATGCACATCCCCAGAGAGTCGGCGGCAGCGGCACTGATCTGCGCCTGCATACTGACATTCACCAGCTCGGCGATACTCTTGCCCTTACAGTCGAAACCACCGACGTTACCCGCCGTATGGTCGCCACCCTGGGCGGTTACCATCATGCTGATACCGGTCACTTCCATCACCCGCGGGTCGTAGGCACTCAATGCCTGCTGCTTGACCACAGGTATACGCTTAACCTTGTAGTGTTCTCCGGCCCTGGCGGCTCCCTGAGCCAACAGACGCCCTCGCTCGGTGCCCTGACGAATATCCTCAAGCGCCGCACGCAGAAAATCCAGATCGCCGAACTCGGCAAGCCCAGCTTCCATCGCTACCCCCAGTACCGCACCGGTTTCAATGCTGTCGATCCCCAGATCGTTGGCAACGGCATTAAGTTCGGCTACATGATCGGGGTCGGTCAGGCCGCAATTAGTGCCCATCAAACCGATCGTTTCATACTCCAGCGGCGCGACGATTTCCTTACCTGCAGCACAGTTATAGACATTACTGCATTTGATCATGCAACCAGGCATACAAGCGTGGGTCTGCTCACCGCCACGAGCCAAGTTCTGCTCGCTGATAAATTGCCCGCCCATTTTCAGGGTGCCGTCGGTCATCCGCCCACGACTGAAGTTATTCACCGGCAGTCCGCCGATATGGTTAGCTACATCAGCCATAAAAGCGGTGCCGAGCTTATTCAGGTTCTTTAAGCCCTCCTGCTCACGAATCTTGACACCATACTCACGCACGGCCTTGGACACCTTCTTACGATCATGCAACTCTGGAGTCTTGCCCTTGTCGATCACAATCGCCTTGACCTTTTTACGCCCCATCACGGCGCCTACACCGCCCCGGGCAGCCAGGCGCACCGGACGTCCTTCCGGATCGCTGAAGCCGATACCCGCCAGCAGACCCTGATATTCACCTACCGGACCACAGAGGCCCAGGCTTACATTCCTACCGTATTTTTCGTGCAACAGGGCTGCCGCTTCAACATTGCCTTTACCCAGATAGGGTTCAGCGCTCTCAAACTGGATAGGCCCCTCTTTCGGAATACGTATAACAACCCAGTCTTCAGAGGCATCATGAAGGGTGAACCCCGCCAGCTCAAGGTGCCCCATGGCTAAGGCAAAAGTGCCTCCCGCATTGGCCTCCTTAATGCCTCCGGTCAACGGACTCTTGCAGCCAACACTGAGGCGGTTGGCATTGGAGAAGCTGGTACCGGCAAAAGGTCCGGCGGAGAATATCAGGGGATTTTCAGCCGACAGTGGATCGACCTTTGCGACACCCTGTTCGAGCAGGGTTTTAGCAATAAAATAACGGCCGGCTTGAGCAACCGATTCCCCGTTTAGCTCTTGCGTTGTAATGGATTGTTGCTTGAGATTTATATGTAGGTATTTACGCATATCAAACCAGCCCTGAGTATTCCTGGGAAAATTAAGCAGCGACCCTAATAATTAATACTCGTCACCGATATGAATGCTTTTTCTCAATAGGGTGACACTACGTATTACAGATATAAAAATTTGGGTGCATCGGGTACAGCTATTCTTTAATACGATTTTTGTTTTTTACGGTTATTATTTCAAATTAAAAAAAACAAATGATTAATAGATACTGGTTATATATTCTCATCCGGCATGACACTACTGGCAATTTGCGCTAATAAAACCCGACTTAGGTACCCACAATATATTCCGCCAGAAGAGCGATATATGCTCGACAACGCGCTCATGGTGAGAGATCAGCTATTTTATGCTGTGCAGATAAAGGTTATTGATGGGTCCTGAGCAGGATATGGAGATCAGCCGGCAATCTGTTGTGGAGGTGTCGACGGCATACTTTCAGAGTAACGCCGGTTAGCCTGCCACAGCGTTTTTAACAACCATGCGAAGCTGAGCAAAAATAATACAGCCGCGACAAACAGCAGTGGATGTTGTAGCTCTCCACTGAAGAAAGACAAATAGAGAGTTGCCAGTGCGGCGCTATGCAATTGCAACTGCCATTTTGAATCCGAAACTGGCAGCAACTGCCTCATATTAGGAAGGCTGATAAAAGCACCGGGGTCATGTATGCAGGCTCGCTGCAGATGCAGGAACATCAGGAAAGGAACGATTTTTTGCAACATCCCTAACATTACTGAAACGATAAATCCCAAGCCAAAACCGAAGCCTAGCAGCAGGTAAAACTGATCGGGCTCAACCAGTATTTGAAAGCCCAGTTGATTTACAAAATATAATAGGCACATCAAAATCAGATTTACGAAAGAAAGCTGCCAGAATCGAACCGTATAATCCATCAGCTTGCGCTTGCGCCGGTACAGCAGGTAGAGGGAATAGGCCCCGTAGGAACTGATAATCAGTGGTAACAAAAGTAACGCACCACTAGAGATCGAGCCGTTGGCAAACACGCCAGTCGCTAGAGCCATCACCAGGAGAGAAGAACTCCCCCGGCAAAACCAGCGAGGCAATGCAGGAGCGACGTGGAACATCGGGATGACCTGAAAGCTAACGCCCATAATCAACAGCATGCCCCAACCTATCAAACCAAGTAATGCGTGGTGATCGGTACGTTCAAAGGAATAACCGATCCAATTCAATTCCAGGTAGGTAGAGAGTTGCAGGACCCCAAACACCACGGTGATCAATAGGCACAGGGCAGCCAAGCGTAAACAGAACACCGTATCCCCGCCTTTTTGAACTCGCACCAGCGCCAACCCCACGGCGCCCAGGAATATCAGGAAAACTCCGCCCAGCACAGCCAGCGCCAGGTAGAAGAGAATATTCTGCATAAACAGGAAACCAAGGGCGAGAAACAGGGTTCCTGAAACCAGGCCTCCCCTTACCCAGGGAGACAAAGCCGCTGCCGCTGGCACCGGCTGGCTACTGACGACAGGAAGGACCTGTATCATTGCACCGACCATAATCATGGCACCGAAACCCAGGGTCAGCAGGTGTACCATGGCCAGCATTGCCGGGTGCCAGCGAGAACTCATAATCTCTGGGTAGAATAGCAAGAGCAGGGCCGCCAGCATGCCGAACCAGGGGGCCGTGAGAAAGAACCCCATAGGGATTCTGAACTCAGGTACACTATCCAGTGACAGTCCTGCGGTATTCATGGTGCCTGCTCTTGGTTTGCGGCTTAGTGACAGAATTCACCCAGCAATTGATCATCTTCCGGCCAGATATAGATGACTAAGTCACAGACACCGAGCTCCACGCAATGATACGTATAGCCCATTTCCTGCAAGAAACTATATAGAGGTAAGGGCCGCTTGCGGTGACAGACCCTTAATGCAGTATCTGAGTTCAGCTGTTGCAGTTTTTTCAGAATCACCGACATCGGCTCTGGCGGTTCAAGTTCACTAACATCCAAATGTATCAATTGCGGCATAAACTTAATTACTTACAGGTCGTTCATACTGCTGATTACTTCAGCGGTATCCGGCAACATCTGCTGTGTCATAGGATAGAGAATCTGCTCCTCCTTCATATTATGTTGCTGCATCAGGATCATCAGTGTTTCAGACAGACCGAGATAGTCCTCAATATCTTTTGCCTGAAGTGCCTTGGTCATTGCCTCAACCATGCCCCTCATCTGTTGATGTTCCATCCGCATAACGGAAGTTGGCCCATCGGCATTCCCACTCACTTTTTCAAACAGGGGAAAAAGAGTTTGTTCTTCGTTAGTGAGATGGACCTCAAGATCCCTGCTGAACACATCCCACTGTGTTCCCGCTTCCCTCCAATTATTTTCTGAAACCGCTGCTTCTGCAGCGGCAAAACTGTCATCACAAAAGCGATGCTGCCTGGTCATATATTCTACAATTGATGTCATTAGCTAACTCCCTAAGATTAACGAACAGTAGCAACTAACCGTTATGGCACCTTGATTAATGTCATTTTCGGTTGATGTCCCTAGCAATGGTCTTTACAGCCAACCTTGAGACTGTTGGTATTAGAAAAGCTGGTACCGGAAAAAGCTCAGCGAAGAACGTCAGTTTTGTCCTTTTCTCTGGAGTAAATACTACCTAAAAATTACAATCTTGAAGCGTATGAAAACCTTTTATAAGTTCTCATCAGCATCCTTTTCTAATTATCAATTAATAAGAAAGCATTTTTCCCCAAAAAATAGAAACCTGTAAGAACCTCGGGCAAAGACAGGCTTAATCCCAGACATCGCCGATAAGATTTATTTCTCTCAGTTTGGCGATACCAAGAGTAATAGTTATAAAAACCTGGGCACACCGGATTCAGACGATCTTTAATTCAATTTTTATTTTTATTGATTATTATTTCAAATTTAAAAAAACAAATAATTCATAAGCACAGGCTATATATTCTCACCCACAAAACACGACTGATGCTCTGAGGTAAGGCGAAACCAAGGAACCTAAGCTCATCGCAAATAATTTTTCAGAGTTCAGCGCCTGAAGATCGGCATGCAAATGCCTCTGCATAGAACACACTGATCCTGGGTGCGGGCCATCCGACCCATTCTAACGATGCTGACCAGAGCAAAAAGTACTGCAGGCTTGTCAACGTTCTTCAGTAATCCCTTAAACTGCCTGGGAATCCGAGTCGGCATTGCTGCCATAAAACATTACACTCTTTTGAACACTGGAATTATCTTAGAAAAAAACGGCACACTTCAGCATTCAATATGATGAAGCACAATCTTAGAGTGTTATCATGGCCAAATTGTTTTATTCAGCAGTCCTCAAAGACAAGGATACGCGATGACCCGTTCGATGAGCTACGTATTACGCTCAGGCTATACCGCCAGGCTCACACAGATAGTGTGCACCCTACTCACTATTGCAGTGCTGGCCGGGTGTAGCTCAGAGCAAGAGCGTTGGGGGAAATTACTCACAGAGCAACACAGTCTAACGACTAGCAAAGTGAATAACCTACAAGCCTTATTACAAGCACAACGCATTAAAAATGCACAATTAATTGAACTATATGCCAAATCTGTCGCTCAACAGCAGCCCGATAAGGCAGAACTCATTAACTTACTCGCAAAAGATGGCACCACCAATGGGCCTCTGTTCAGCAGCTTACAACAACGTCTGTCAACGGCAGCAAGCCAGGTGCCCGAGGCGCCACAACAGGGCCAGGCTGCTACCGAAGCTCTGTTCAATGAGTTTTCAGCTATTTCTGCAGCAGCAGATCCACAGAATTTTAATATGATGTTGTCGGACCCGCTCAATGTACTGGCTGATTTATCTAACGGTGAGCTACCCAGAGTTACTGCGCTGTCTAAGGAAGCCAGTGCACAAATAAACAAAAGTACTGACAACTACCCCGGTCAACAATTGGTGGGCAATCCGCAATACGGCCAGTGGCAAACCAACAGTTCTGGCAGCTCTTTCTGGGCATGGTATGGCGCTTATCGCCTGTTTGGTGATCTGTTTGATAATCGTCGCATTGGTTACGGTAACTGGAGTCGTACGCGTGATTATAGCTATTACAATGACTACGGCCGTGGTGCTTATACCTCACCAAACCAATATAAAAAACAGCAATCAGTAGAGAAAACTGCTCGCAAAAAATTTCAGAGCACAGGTAAAACATTTCAAAGCCCCTATGCAAAAACCCGCACAGGTCCAGCACAGGCAGCGGCGGTCGCAAAATCAGCCAGATCAGCTTCGTCATTTCGCAGTAGCTATTCGTCCGCTAGTAGCTCTACCAGCAGCTCTCGCAACGCGTCACGGAGTTCATCCCGTAGCTCGTTCAGCAGTAAATAATTTTTGGAGACCGTTATGATTCATAGCTTTTCGACCTGGACACTTGTTATTCTGATTATCGATTTAATCATTGCTATTGGTGCCATCAGTGCTTTGCGCTACCTACAGGCACTGTTTGCCGGGGTGGATGCCAACCACGAGCTCGCCCAAAAAGACAATCATGCCTTCGGCCTATCATCAGCAGGCGGTGCCATCGCCATTGCGCTGATCATGACGGGTGCGATCAGCGGCGACATCAATGCCTCATTGTTCAACGAAATTTTAACCGTCGTCAGCTTTACCGTTGCCGGCCTTGTGATGTTAAAAATCGGCATGCTTATCAACGATAAGTTATTGTTTAGGGAGATTGATATCAAGCAGCATGTCAACAGCAAAAACAATGCTGCCGGTCTCCTGCAAGCCTCTAACCTAGTGGCTCTTGGCATTATTATCAGCGCAGCAATTCAGTGGGTCGAAGGGGATGATTTCATTGCAATTGCCATTGTCTTTGCAATTTTCCTGGCCTCTCAAGTAACCCTGTTACTCATTACGCAAATTCGCATGTTTATCTTCAAGAAACGCAACCCTGCCAGCAGCTTACAACACGCCTTAATGGCCAATAATCTGGCCCTGGCAATACGCTATGCAGGCCACATCATCGGCGCAGCATTAGCCGTCAGTGTCTCTTCTAATATTGTGCTCTATCTTGCCAATGAAACGTTTGCCAGCGTCGCTAACTGGTTACTGGTCGCCATCACTATGGCCTTAGCGCTCAGCGGATTAGCGATCATGGTACGTAAAGCGGTGTTGATCAACATCAATGTTGCTGAAGAAGTCGACCAGCAGAATAATATTGGTGTCGCCGCCATCGAGGCAGTCATATTTATTGCCGTTGGTTTCATAATGATTGCGCTATTTAACTAAGCAGATGCATCTAGAAGCGATTAATACATAGAGTGCCGCCGACTATGAACGCCAAGACCAAACAGGGCATATTATGGGGCCACGACCTGTTCCTTATCAGCATCATGGCGGTGCTCGCCGCCTGCGGCTTGATCTACGAATATCTGCTGGCCCACTACGCAGGCCGAGTACTGGGGGCAGTTGAAAGCACCATTTACTCGATGATCGGCATTATGATTGTCGCGATGGGAGTCGGTGCGTTTCTCGCCAAGTGGGTCACCGATGCCTTCAGCACCTTTATCTGGCTGGAAATCAGCATCGCACTGCTCGGCGGCAGCGCCATACTATTGATGTCTGGGGCAACAGCCATCGCCTATACCGTGCCAAGCTGGCTCGGTAATCTCTACGGCCTTGATCCCCAGCTTGCGCCCGATGGTGGGGTTGTTCACCTGTTGCAGCAGGTCAGCCGAACATTGCCCTTTTTTGCGGGCTTCATTCTCGGCTTAATGATCGGTATGGAAATCCCGCTGATTGCCCGTATCAGAGAAACCCTGTACGGCCATCGCTTACTCCACAATACCGGTACTATTTACGGTGCCGATTATATTGGTGCAGGTATCGGCGCCGCCATTTGGGTGATCGTTTGCCTGAATATGCCGATAGTTTATGCTGCTGTAGCGACGGCGGGTATCAACGCGGTCGTCGGGGTAGTGTTTTTATATCGCTACCGCCGACAAGTATCCCGTCCTAAGCGTCTATGGACTGCGCACATACTGGTTGTAGGCTTGTTAGCCGTGCTGTTTGCGAATGGCGTCATATGGATGGAGAATCTGAGTTACAGTTTGTTTAAAGATGAAGTGGTTTACAGTAAGTCAACAAAATACCAACAACTGACGTTGACTCAACGGATCATCGGTAAAGGGTTGCCCACAGTGACCAGCTTGTACATCAATGGTCATTTACAGTTTTCCAGCAGTGATGAATCTATCTATCATAGCTTTCTCACCTACCCGGCACTGCTCAGTTCTGCCCGCCAGGAAAAGATTTTGATTATCGGTGCGGGTGATGGGCTCGCCGTACGCGATGTACTGCGCTGGCAACCCAAGCAAGTTACCCTGATTGATCTCGACCCGCAAATAATCGAACTGTTTAGCGGCAAAGACAGCAATGCACCTGAATCTATCAGTGAGACCTTGCTGCAGCTAAATCAGTCGGCCTTTCTCGACCCTCGCGTTAGTGTCATTACTGGTGATGCTTTTATTGAAGTTGAAAGTTTAGTCTCCCAGCAACGCTACTTTGATACGATTATCGTTGATCTGCCAGACCCCAGCCATCCGGATTTGAACAAGCTGTATTCCGATTTCTTTTACAGCCGTTTAAAAGAACTGCTTAACGGCGACGGTGTGATTGCCATTCAATCAACATCACCGTTTCATGCCAAGAAGGCTTTTATTTCCATTGGTAAAACATTATCAGCCGCCGGTTATATCACCGAACAATACCACGCCAATGTACCCACCTTCGGTGAATGGGGCTGGACGATTGGTGTTAAACGAGGGCTTTCTGCCTCAAAGCGTATTGCGCAAATCTCACACTTACCCGTAGAAGATAACTGGATATCCAAAGCACAAATACAGGCCGCATTTGTTTTCTCACCGAATTTTTACAACGATTCAAGTATTGAATCCAATCGCTTAGGCAGCCATAGAATTTACAACTATCACCGCCAGGCCTGGGAGGTGGATGATGGAGTATTTTTCAGTCAGCCATAAATTATTGACATACGACATAATGTGTCATAACTTACTGTGAGCGACATATTATGTCATTCGCTAAGGAGACAGCTACATGAGTATCGTTTTTGAAGATCTGGTATACCGTCTGAATGCACATACCACTGCAGAAGGTACAACCTTTGATGCGGTAATGAATGACAACGGCGTACTGGAAGTTGTTTGTTCAAACAATGATGAATTTTCCATTCACATAGTGCAAACAGACACCCAACTGCTGACTGTCACTCCCCTGTTTCATATCAGCGAAGTGAAACCCGAGATGGTGGATGAGCTCAACACTCAACTACTACACCTGAGTCCTGCAATGCCACTGAGCTCTGCAGGCATTCAAGGGGAACAATATATTTTATTCGGTGCAATGGCGCTAAACACCTATTTCGAGAACATCGTTCACGAACTGGAGGTGCAAGCCGAAAATACGCTGGAACTGCTCGAAGCAGTGTCGCCACTACTGAATTAGGAGAATTACAGATGGGTATTTTAAGTAATATTATCAAAGCATTTAAAGGCGGTGCCAGTGAAGTAGGCGAAGCCATTGTCGATGCCAATGCAATCCGTATTCTTGAGCAGGAAATTCGTGAAGCCGATCAGGCAATTCATAAAGCCAAGCAGTCACTCACGCAACTAAAAGCCACTGAAATCAAGCTTAAGCGTGAAGTCGGCAGCCTTGAGCAAGACATCTCGGATTACGAAGCAAAAGCCATGCAAGCGTTAGAGCAAGGTAAAGAAGATCTCGCCCGTGAAGTCGCTGTACGCATTGCCGACATCGAATCGGAGCGCGATGACAAAGCCGCTGAATTCAATACCTTGAAGGCAGAAGTCAGCAGCATTAACAGCATGATCCGCAAACGCGAGCAAACCATCCAGAAAAACAAGCGTGAACTGGATAAAATAAAAACGGTTGAACAACTGCAAAAAACCACCGCACAAATGTCGACCAACTTTGCAGCCACAGGCAACAGCCAGCATCGCGTAGCTGATGCCTTAGACCGGGTAAAAGCCAAGCAACAAAACTGGCGCGATAAAGTCGATGCTGGCGACTGGATGGAAGAACAGGCAAGTGGCTCCGACCTGGACAGTAAATTGAAGGCCGAAGGCATTGGTGAAAGTAGCTCCAGTGCTGACGATATCCTGGCGCGTCTTAAAGCTAAAAAATGATCATCATAAGGCACCTTAATAGGTGCCTTTTTGCAGGAATGTGCCGTGTTTAAAAAACTCTTCGGTTTCGGTGACCAAAAAGCGCCCCGTGATTTAACATCAGTTAAACAGTTAGAACTTCGGGATATCATCACGTTTAAACATCGTCAAATATTGCCAGAAAAGCTCCAGGGCAGCTCATTTGAAGTAACTAACGTTGCAAGCTATCAATACGATGATGGCAGTGTAAAAGAGTTAACTCTCTCGAACGAGCATAACATCAGCTATTTCATATCCTTAGAAGATAATGATGGCGATGCCAAAATAGTCCTGAGTCGAAAACTGCCCCGTTCACAGGTACTTAGCTTATTTAACGAAGACGATTTCGCGCAGCTATGGGAATCCGGATATTGCCACCTGACTACTCAGAAAGTACCTCCTGAGCTAACCGACTGGGTTACCGATGGGTACCAGCAAACGATTAACGAAGGCGAAGCCTACTTCTATAACCGTGAGATGCAGGACAGCTCAGCCTCGGCTTATCAGGATGATGATGGCGAGCCACTGCGCTACCACGAGTGTGAAGGCCGTGACGACCACTACGGGCTGACTGTTGAAGTATGGACCGATGGCACGACAGACGTTGCCGTCGCTATTTATTGCCCTGTCGATATCATAGATGCATTCCACCCCCATGATTAAATCTAAAAAGCCCAAGTGGGAAGCCGAACTGGCAGCCCTGAAAAAAATCCAGATGCATTTTGATTTTCAGCAAGCCCTGAGAAAAAAAATTCGTATGGAAGCCGCCGAAGAAGATATGAATCCCAGCGATGTAATTCGGAAGATTGTCGGTCTGTCTTTTAGCAAGATCCAGCGACCGCGGATTGGCTTATCCTTCAACCCGGAGGATTTAAGCTACCTTGCCGAGCGTTACAACCTCGACCCCTCTGATGCCACCGCCGTGAAAAAGCAGGTTTTGCGCGAGATTGAAAGTCACTATAAGGACCAATGAATCGTAAATTCACCGTATCGACTCGACGCTCTTGAATTACCTCCATAGAATAACAGCCAACGATGATGATTTTATGACCTCGGCACAACAGCACTTATCACGTACCCTCCCTGCAGCCGTTTATATGCTGGCCCTGATGTGGGCACTCTATTTCATCGATTTGCTGTTTCTGGATATGAGCCACTGGGGAATTTATCCCAGAAGTGTCCAGGGGCTATTCGGTATTATCAGCGCCCCCTGGCTACACAATGGTCTTTACCATCTCATTAGCAACAGCTTACCCTTCGTCATACTCTGCACGCTGGTACAATGGAAAACCCCCGGTAACTTCTGGCGCATTACAGGGTTTATCGTGATCGGTAGTGGCATAGGCACCTGGCTGTTCGGTTCTGCGGGTAATCATCTCGGCGCGAGTGGCCTGGTATTCGGTTATTGGGCTTTCTTGATCACCAGCGCGTACTACCAGCGCACTTTTAAATCCATCGCCATCGCTGTCATCACTATTTTATTTTACGGAGGGCTAGTTTTTAGTTTGCTCGATCTACGCACGCACATCTCTTGGACAGGTCATGTATTTGGTGCTATCGCGGGGTTCTGTGCCGCCAAATGGCGGTAATAACCTGACCACAAGCAACTATATCCATGCTCAACCAACACACTGACTACTTAGGAACCTGCGAATAAGTCTAATGCTTTCTCTGCGGGCTATAGAACGGCCAGTACCCAGAGGGCATGCTAAGGCGCAAGGGACACTTTTCAAACTGGCTAACAAAGCAGGTGGCCGTTATAGAGCCCACCCACGCGGCGAAAAAAGGCATAGCACAGGAGGTGCTTTATAATGGGAATAGGGCAGGCCGCCTTGGTTTAACAGCTTTGAGCTAGGGCTGATTGTTGTTTCTGTTATGAAAAACGAATCTAAATTCGTTGAAACACTTGCGTTTGTAGTTATGCCAGATCATGTACACTGTCTGGTACAACTTGATAAAAATCCATTAAATCAAACTGTTCATGATGTTAAGTCTATTTCGGCGCACCGTATTAACCGGATGTTGGGACGTTCAGGTCGATTCTGGCAGGATGGTTTTCATGATCATGCTGTACGTAAATATGAAGTTGTAGGAGGCGCGCCCCCGCGGCGAAAGAAGGTACAGCACAGGAGGAGCTTAATCATGCTGCCAGAGATTATCCCATATGGGATGCGGTTTGGATTTAGAAGATCTATTGAATAATGATGGAAAGTAATCGCCGCGAGGCGCGCCTCCTACACCGGTAATCAATTCCCCGGTATTCGACGATGGACCATATATAAGACTGTCATCCTCTATCCTTGGATACCTGGCAGTACATCTAAATTTCAGGGTACTATTTTACCCCTTACCTTCATACGCTGAACCGTTTTACCGTGTGTGCCAGCTTGTCGGACAAGTTCAACAGCGCCTCACTCTGCTCTGCAGCCGTTTCTGCGCCATGGGTGGTGGCAGCCATGATCGTGTTAATTTCAGTCAGGCTTTGACTGATATCCCCTACAGTCGCACTTTGCTCATCGGTAGCCTGAGCCACCTGAGAATTCATTTCTCGAATGCGCAATACTGCATTGGATACTTTATTCAGCTCGCCCATGCTTTTATCCATTTGATTGATGCAAGTCGAAGTTTCCATACAGCTTTTAGCCATGGCTGCAACTGTCTTCTCGGCACCACTTTGCAAGGTTGCGACCATATTTTCAATCGTACTGACTGATCCCTGTGTTCTGCTCGCCAGGGAGCGCACCTCATCTGCAACAACTGAAAATCCGCGTCCGGTCTCCCCTGCCCGCGCCGCTTCAATTGCCGCATTCAGTGCCAACAAATTGGTTTTCTCGGCAATGTCTTTGATCACATGCACAACTTCACCGATGGCATCACTGTGCTGCTGTAATTTACGCACCTCATCCATCGAGACTGTTACTTGTTCAGACAGACCGTTCATCGACTGCCTGTTCTGGAGCAGTGTTGTATTACTGTTCTCCAGAATCGCTTCAGCCTCTACCGCATCAGCCAGTGTCTTTCCGGCATGGGATGCCACTTCAGTAGCGTTGGCTTCCATCTCAGTTGCGGTCGCTGCAAGACGTGCACTTTGCAGGCTCTGCTGCTCAACCCCTTCGAGGGTTTTACTACTGATATCGCTTGTCATTTTTGAGGTGTGATGAACTTCACCCACCGTAGTTACAATCTGATCAACGATAAAGCGGAGCTCTTTTGCCAGCGAATTGGTACTTTGCGATAACGCTGAAAACTCATCGTTACCCTGCACACTGACCCGTGCAGCCAGGTCTCCGCCAGCGATACGACTCAGCCCGGAGACTACCTGGCTGAGTGATTTCTGAATATGCGCTACCAGCTTATAACCGAAGAACAAGGAACAGGCGGCCGCTAGCAGTGCACCGGCCGCAATAAGGACTTTACCCTGATAAATTGTGCTATCAGTTTCTAGCTCAACACTTTTTGCCTGCGCTTTGGCCGCATCGATAAACTGTGCAATCAGGCCTTCATTGCGTTCCACCAACACTTCAATGTCGGCCAACAGCTGCTCTGTGCGTTGCATCGCTGCTAATGACTGCAGATGTGAGTGGACAGTTAGCCCTTCGTTTACCAGCTGTTCCCGATAAGGCTGCCAGGTTTCGACTATAGATTCGAATGCCTCCTGGTCTACAGCTTCCACATTTGGCAATGCCTGATCAACAAGCGCCAGGTACTTTTCAATATCGGCATAGCTAAGCAGTGCTTGCTGCGGTTCAGTTTCCTGTAACAGCTTAGCTACCTTGGAAGCCATATAGGCAATATCATCGCGAATCGGTTTTACAACCTTTAGAAACTCATAACGAAACTCTTCATGTAGCAGATCTTCCAGGGTGTAAACAATTTCGCCGGAGAGGTATTTATACTGATCTGCCTGTTTCTTTATAGCCGCCTGTTGCGACCAGTAACGACTTTTCTCAGCGACAATACTCTCAGAATGCTGAAAGATCTTGGCAGTGACAGCTTGCATCTCCTGCAATGCCGGGTTGTTAGCTTCAATACTGGTCAACGCATTGAAGTCCTGCTCAAATGCCTCCGAAAGCCCCTGCAAAACATCCGTAATTTCATCCTGCTCAGGGTTTTTCTTGCCCGTCATATATTCCAGCAGAATATACTTGGTATCTGACAGGTTGGAGCGCAGGTTGCCACTGATAGATACCCGCGGTGAAGCTTCATGGATAACGGAACCGACCTGGGCACTGACCGAGTTAAAACTGTTGTAAGCCACCACTGAGGTGATCAGAAACAGAACCAGTATTGTCGTCATTGTCAGGATAATCCGTTGGCATACGGAAATATTCATAGCCTCTCCTTGGCTTTTACCCTTTTAAAGGTAAAAGCTCCCCTGGCTCTGTGACAAACACAGATCCATTCTCTTCAGTTCAAGTCACTTCAGCACAATTCAATTCAGCACAAGCCACTTCAGTGAGTGCAATAGATTTAGCAGCCGCCAAGGCCCTAACGACTGTAACTAGACGACTGCAATTGCTTGTCTTACTGGAAAGCGCGTTCTTTCAGGAAGGCTGCCATCCACTGAGCGATATCCAACGAATCGGTTGCTGCGCCAGTCTGACGTAAAGTCTCAAGCCCCTGGTCAGCAGTGTCAGATGGAATAACATCGCCTTTACGCAACTCGACCAGTGAATCTTCATACGCAACGCTAAACTCAGGATGAGCCTGGAAGGTGATGATACGGTTGTCGTAGATCAGACCGGCATACTTACAGAAATCAGATGTAGCAAACAGCTGGGCATTGGCTGGCTTGGTGATTACCTGATCCTGATGCATCGCACTGATGGTAAAGCCAGCAGGGGCAACCTGAATAAAGTCGTGCTCCCCTATCAGCTCATAGCTGTGCAGGCCGACTCCCCAGCCACCTTCATATTTATTCACTTTACCGTCGAAGGCCTCGGCGATAATCTGGTGGCCGAAGCAGATACCAACCATCGGTTTATTTGCTGCATGAACATCCAGAATCAACTGTTTGAGCGTCTGCATCCACGGCAGGTTCTGATAGACACCAAATTTGGCTCCGGTGATGATCCAGCCATCGCACTGCTCGACACTGTCCGGGAAATGGTCATCGCGAACATCAAATATTTCATACTCAAATGGACACTCGGCCTGATTAAACAGCTGCACAAACATATCCGCGTATGAACCGAAATCACCCAGTAGCTCATCCGGAGTAATGCCTGTCGCAAGAATACCTAATTTCATCGTTATTACCTGTAAACACTCATTTTGTCGTTCCTGGAGATCCATATCCCCGCGACACTTCTTATTAACGAGCCGTACATCCCGTACATAAAGAAGGCTTTTTCTCGCCACTAGCGAGCCGCGATCTTTGTGACGTTCTGGCTAGCAGCGCTTTTTGCTGCGGTCTAGCCACTCTAATGTTGGGCATCGCTTCGCTCAGCGGCCAACCTACAGCTCAAGCGGGCGCTTAACTATAAATTATACTTAACGCCCAGCTATTCCTGATTGCCCAGCAATTTAGCCTGGCGACGCATCTGGAACATTGCCGCAAGTACACCCAGAGCAACGATAGCGATCATGATAGTAGCCAGCGCATTCACCTCCGGTGTTACACCCAGACGCACCTTGGAGAAGATCACCATCGGCAGGGTGCTGTTACCCGGTCCGGACACAAAGCTGGCAATAACCAGATCATCCAGCGACAGAGTGAAGGATAGCAACCAGCCGGAAATAATCGCCGGTGCAATCAGTGGCAGCGTCACCAGGAAGAACAGTGAAGACGGTTTGGCGCCAAGGTCCATCGCGGCCTCTTCCAGCGTCTCGTCCATCTGCGCCAAACGAGACTGCACGATGACCGCCACATACGCCATACAGAACGTCGTATGGGCAATAATGATGGTGCCGGTCCCACGGCCGGCAGGCCAGCCAAACAGCCCTTCCATCGCCACAAATAACAGCAACAGGGAAAGACCGGTGATAACTTCAGGCATTACCAGCGGCGCGGTAATCCAGCCCGACAAGATCATCTTGCCGCGAAAACGCATACGGGTGAGAACAAAACCCGCCATGGTGCCTAACACCACCGCCAGGCTGGCACTGATAAAGGCAATCTTCAGGCTCAGCAGGGCCGCTTCGATAATCTGATCATTCTTGAACAGCTCGGTATACCACTTCAGCGACCAGCCGCCCCACACGGTTACCAGCTTCGATTTGTTAAAGCTGTAAACAATCAGTGAGATGATCGGCGCATACAGAAACAGAAATCCGAAAGCTGCCGTTGTATTAAGAAATAGTGATCTGCGTTTCATTACAGCGCCTCCTCTTTACCCTGACCATTACGAATGAGCCCATCGATAAGAGTAGGAGTGCCAGTCTCTTTTAAGGCGATTATCGAATTGGCACCCTGTTGAACAATAAAGCCTAACGCTGCCGTTGTATTAAGGCTCTTTGTATCTAAAACCTGCGATCTGCGTTTCATTACAGCGCCTCCTCTTTACCCTGACCATTACGAATGAGCCCATCGATAAGAGTAGGAGTGCCAGTCTCTTTTAAGGCGATTATCGAATTGGCACCCTGTTGAACAATAAAGCCTAACGTTGCCGTTGTATTAAGGCTCTTTGTATCTGAAACCTGCGATCTACGTTTCATTACAGTGCCTCCTCTTTACCTGAACGGTTACGGATTAACATAATAGGTAAAACCAACACTACCAGCATCACAATGGCTACGGCAGATGCCATCGGCCAATCACGGTTGAGGAAGAACTCATCCCACAGAACCCGTCCGATCATCAAGGTATCCGAGCCACCTAACAGGGCCGGGATAACGAACTCGCCCACTGCCGGAATAAATACCAGCACACAACCTGCAATAATACCCGGTACGGCCAGCGGCACAGTTATCAGGAAGAAGCTATGTATAGGTCGAGCACCCAGGTCTTCTGCGGCTTCCAGCAACGTAAGATCCATCTTCTCCAGCGCGGTATACAACGGCAGGATCATAAACGGCAGATAGGTATACACAATGCCGATATACACCGCAAAATCGGTTTGCAGCATGATCAGAGGCTGATCGATGATGCCGGTTGATAGCAGGAACTCGTTCACAATGCCGTTCTTCTTGAGGAACCCCATCCAAGCGTAAACTCGCAGCAGGAATGACGTCCAGAAAGGCAGAATAACCAAAGAAAGTAACAAAGCACGCATCGAAGGTTTACTGCGGGCAATCAGGTAAGCCACTGGAAAGCCAATAATCAGGGCAAAGAAGGTCGAGACGGCGGCAATCTTGATGGAGCTCAGATAGGCATCCAGATAAAAGGTATCTTCCAGCAAGAACAGATAGTTGCCCATGTTCAATTTGAACGTGGCATAGGCCTCTTCAAGATTCCATTCGAACAGTGGCGAATAAGGCGGTACCGCGATCGCCGGCTCCGCCAGCGATATTTTGAATACCACCAGAAATGGAACAAAGAAAAATATCCCCAACCAGAGAGTGGGAATCGCAATAACGCCTAGTCGGCCCCAGTTAACCCGACTGAATAAATTGTATTTCGCCATCCGCGATGACGCCCCTGTTACCCAGGCAGATCCGGATGAAGTACTCATGATGTCAGTACCACGCTGCTATCTACATCCCAGGACAGATAAACCTTGTCTTTCCAGGTGAAGCGCTCGCCCATGGCACGGGAAAAGTTTGGCTGGGTAACACGTACTTCCTTGCCACTTTCCAGGCGCACCTTGAATACAGACAAACTGCCCATGTAGGCGATCTCTTCGATCTCACCCTGAATGCAGTTTACAGTGTTGCCCGGTTTGGTGTGGCTGATCTTGATCTTCTCGGGACGAATAGCCACATGCACATTCTGGTTCGGCGCACAGCTAATCCCGTGATCGACAAACAGTATGGCACCAGCCTCTTTTGACTTGATACGCACACTGTCCGGCAAGTCTTCAATCACCTTACCTTCGAACAGATTCACTGAGCCGACAAACTCAGCCACAAAGCGGCTATTTGGATATTCATACACGTCAAGTGGTTCAGCAGTCTGTACGATCACACCATGATTCATTACGCCAATACGGGTAGACAGCGTCATCGCCTCTTCCTGGTCATGGGTAACCACCACAAAGGTAACGCCCAGCTCTTCCTGTATATTTATCAGCTCAAACTGGGTTTCTTCACGCAGTTTCTTATCCAGCGCACCCAGAGGCTCATCGAGCAACAATAGCTTGGGACGCTTAACCAGGGAACGGGCCAGGGCAACACGCTGTCGCTGACCACCGGAAAGCTGGTGCGGCTTGCGTTTACCCAGATGTCCCAGCTGCACCATATCCAGCATCTGCGCCACCCGCTGCTTTACTTCACTACGGGCAACCCCCTCACGCTTCAAGCCAAAGGCAACATTATCTTCCACTGACAGATGAGGAAACAACGCATAGGACTGGAACATCATGTTGATCGGCCGCTTCCAGGGCTGGATACCCGCCATATCGACACCGTCGATAATGATACGGCCGCTGGTCGGCGACTCAAACCCGGCCAGCATACGCAGTAAGGTACTCTTACCGGAACCGGAACCACCCAGCAGGCAGAACAGTTCATTCTTATAGATATCCAGCGAGATATTATCAACAGCGACAAACTCACCAAACTTTTTAGTCACATTTTCGATGCGCAAAAAGGGTTCAGCTCCGTCCTGCTTCCATAATGGAACCTCTGCTGTTACAGGGATCGCGGAATGCTGCTGACCTATAGTTTGAGATGAAGTCATAGTAAACCCTCGGGTACTTATTATTATGTTGCAGCCTGTCTGGCTTAGCACTGATCTACTGCGAAAAAGCCGAATATGGCTATATTTCCCGTTCTTCCTCGTTAAATAGCTGGCTATACCCAAAGCGTTTCACGGGGTAGGCCCTTCGCCTCAAAAGAACAAAAAATCTATCTCATATCGTCTTTCCCTCGCTACGATCGGCCAAGCCTGAAAGACTGCCAGAGTTATTAAAAAAGCCTTCGATCACGATGCTGTAAACGCTCGGTTGACCTTTGCCTATACCAAAGGCCTCAAAGGCTTTCCTAATAACTCCTGGATCAGGAGTAAGGGAGAGCTGTGCACTCCCTTACTTTACGTTCAAGTAAAACAGTTATTGCAATTAACGACCCGTTTTAACACCAGTCCAGGCACGTGTCAGCAGGCGATCAAACTTTGCTTTATGTGCATTCTGAGTAAACAGGTTCGCCTTCACTTCAGCTGAAGGGTAGATACCCGGATTACTGCTTACTTCTTCCAGTAACAGAGGCTCAGCAGCGGTATTAGCTACAGCGTAGAACACATAGTTGGAGATGCTGGCGGCTGTTTCCGCCTTCAGGATGTAGTCGATAAACTTATGTGCCGCTTCCGGGTGTGGCGCATCAGAAGGAATCGCCAGCAGGTCAAACCAGACCAGGGTCCCCTCTTTCGGGATGATATAATCGATTTCAATGCCTTGACCTGCCTCATCGGCACGACCTTTAGCCTGTAGGATATCGCCGTTATAACCCATGGCTACACAGATCTCGCCATTCGCCAGATCGGAGATATATTTACCGGAGTGAAAGTACTTGTAGCTTGGACGCACAGACTTAAGCAGCTCGGTAGCTTTCTTCAGGTCGCCTTTCTTCTCGGAGTTAGGATCCAGCCCCAGATAGTTCAGCGCGATGGAGACTACTTCAGCTGGAGAATCCAGTAAACCGATACCACAATCCGCCAGTTTGGCAGCAACTTCAGGCTTGAAGATCAGATCCAGTGTATCCAGTGGCATATCGCCCAGACGTTGTTTCACCATCGCCTCGTTATAACCCAGACCGATGGTCCCCCATGTATAAGGGACGCTGTGCTTATTACCAGCATCATGGCGGGCAACTTGTTTAATCATGTCAGTATCGAGGTTACCGTAGTTACTCAACTTGCTTCTATCGATCTCGGCATAGATGCCCGCCTGAACCTGACGTTCCAGGAATGAACCAGTAGGCACAACAACATCATAACCGGTACCGCCAGACATCAGCTTGGCTTCCAGCACTTCATTGGAATCATAGACGTCGTAGTTAACCTTGATGCCGGTCTCCTGCTCAAACTGTTCAACCGCTTCCGGGTTGATATAGTCTGACCAGTTATAGACGTTAAGAACTTGCTCTTCAGCAACAGCAGAAGTGGACAGGGTAAGTGCAAGGGCGGTCGCTAAACCAAGTTTTTTAGAATTCATCGAACATTTCTCCATTTCAGGCACGGTATGTGTTCTACAAAAGCAGGATTCACATATCTTTCAGCTGAGCTCTGGCGTTCATTTAGTAGCAGCAAAAACAGATTCGATGTATCTGAAACTGTTTTTTTACCTGGTGATCGTCGGAGCCACATTTTTTTGTTGTTATATTCCTGGCTATTAACTCGTCAGAATACGTCTCCCGACTTTGGTGTTAACAGCGCTTAGGCCTTGTATCCTGTATACGCAATGGTTGTTGTGTTTACAGGTAACGCTTTCGCGTTATGAAAATTTACGTTACATCTCCTTTCAATCTATATACCCCCCAGTAGGTAGATCACCGATAAAGGGGCGGAAAAAGCCCGGGCTCAGCCGCTCCTGTACATCCATGTACCCGCGGCATACCGTTTATCCTGAACATAAGCCGCTCCTGTACATCCATGTACCCGCGGCCCACTTCTTGTTAGAGAGGCTTCATCCTGAACATAACCTGCCCGGGAAACGTCAACTTAGAGCAAACTCACAGTAAACCCAGGTAAGCCTCGTACTCGATATCCGAGATACGCTCACTCAGTTTGCGTTGTTCCTGGCGCTTGGCGGCGGTAAATACACGCACAAACTCTTCACCCAGGTACTCTTTGAGCACATCACTGTTACTGAAGATATCGGTTGCTTCATCCCACTTGTTAGGCAGCACCAGATCTTTATTAAACTCTGCGTAAGCATCGCCTTCGATGGCAGCTGGAGGCATCAGTTTATTTTCAATGCCGTACAGGGCGCCGGCCAAAATAGACGCCAGTACCAGATATGGATTAGCATCCGCTCCCGCAACACGCTGCTCGATACGCCGCGCGACGCATGGGCTTTCCGGAATACGAATTGCAACGGTGCGGTTCTCATAACCCCAGCTGGCAAATGTCGGCGCATGCGCACCCGCCATGAAGCGGCGATAGGAGTTCATGTGCGGGGCAAACATCAGCATACTGTCGGCCATGGTGTTCATCAGGCCTGCAACCGCATTCTTGAGGATATCAGTGCCCTCTTCAGCACCGTTATCAAACACATTGTTGCCCGCTTCATCCAGCAGGCTGAAGTGAACATGGAAGCCATTACCGCTCTTATCGGCATAAGGCTTGGCCATAAAGGTTGCGGAGTGACCATGCTTACGGGAAATTCCTTTCACCAGGCGCTTGAACATAATCGCCTGATCAGCGGCTAATAGTGGATCTGGCACATGATTAAGGTTGATCTCAAACTGCCCTGGGCCAAGCTCGGAGATAATCGTATCCGCCGGTACACCCTGAATTTCACAAACCTCACGCACTTCCGTAAAGAATGAAGACAGGCCATCCATTTCATCAATCGAGTAACAGTCAGTTTCAGTTAGACGACGGCCATGCCCTTCATCCAGGACTGGCGGCATAGGACGCTGAATTTCTTCAGACTTGCCATCCATCAGATAGAATTCAAGCTCTGTGGCAACTACTGGTGTCAGGCCCATAGCCTTAAAACGTTTAACAACACCATTAAGCACCTGGCGTGGATCAGCCCCAAAAGGCGAGCCATCCGGATTGGACATCATCGCCAGAATCTGGTCACGCGGAGACTCCGCCCAGGGAACTGGAATCGGCGCACTGGTCACCGGCATACAGATGCCATCACTATCACCGGTCTCGAATACCAGACCGTTATCCAGTACATCATCGCCCCAGAAATCGAAACCCAGTACCGAACGTGGCAGCTTAACGCCCTCTTCGAAAACTTTTCCGACCGCACTTGCAGGCAGGCGCTTACCCCGAAGATTGCCATTCAGGTCGGCAATAAACAGATCAAATTCTTTATCGTTATTAGATGACATATAAGATTCTCTCTCGAAATCTTCTGAGGCTCTTTAGTGAGCTTTATAAACAACGTTTGTATTGATCAGTATAGTTGCCCGGATATTTCATAATGGCGCTTGAAACATCCAGGACGAAACCAAAATGTGATCACAAACAATAACACAATGTGATCACAAAAAAGATTAAAGGTCAATAACGACTTCTTAAAAAAAATCGTGCACCCTATTTAGTGATCGCATTACAATAATAGAAAAAATCAGGGCCTGTCGTGATGATGGACAAGAAATCTCCTATAGAAATTACTTTAGCGGACCGGGATGAGTCTGTAACTATAACCCAGTGGGTATATAGAACACTGAGAAACGCGGTAATGAATGGGCAGATTTTGCCCGGTCGCGCGCTGACAATCAGAGAGCTGGCCAAGATTCTCGATGTCAGCCCGATGCCTGTTCGTGAGGCCTTGCGCCAACTTTCCGCCGAAAACGCACTGGAGATACAGGGTAACCGCCGGGTGATGGTTCCCCGCATGACTGCGATGAAATTCAATGAGCTCTGCGAAGCCCGCATCGCCATTGAATCCCATGCCGCAGCACGTGCATTACCTTATATAGACGCTATACGTCTTGAAGAACTCAGAGCCCTGGATCGTTTGATTGATAAGGCACAGGATGAAGGCAACCTGGAAGATGTCAGCATCCTCAATCAAAATTTTCACCGCGCCCTCTATACCGCGAATCCTCACCAGGTAACCCTGCCGCTAATTGAAAGTTTATGGCTACAGCTGGGGCCATTTATGCGTTTGGCAACAAGTAAACTGGAAGAGCATTATCTGGTTGACCGCCATAATGAGGCGATGACAGCCATAGAGAAAAAAGACGCCTTTGCCCTGCAACTGGCAATCGCATCGGATATCCGTGAAGGCATCGCGTTTGCCGGTACCCCGGAGCTGTTAAACAACTTTATACAACAGGCTGGCGCCCCCGCCTGATCAGAATTCAACCAAAACCCGTCTCTTAAAAAGCACCCTCTCGGAAAAAATTTATTTCTGTGACGGTGCTTTTTTGTTGACTTTTTAATTTTGTGATCACAAAATAAGCTCAAATTCGGCGATATAAATAAAGTCGTTCAAATTTTTTTGATCACAACGCCAGCTATTCACTGGCTCAGTATTTTGCTTTCGCTAAGTGTCGGAAGCACGGTTGGGAGAAAGGTATGCTCGAAGATAAAAACAATAGTTCCTCAATCACCGCAGACGTTCAGGCGATTGATGCCGACCACCACCTGCATCCGTTTACCAATACCGGTGCACTGAACAAGAAAGGTGCCCGGGTTATCACCAGGGGCGAAGGCGTATACATCTGGGATAGCGAAGGCAATAAGATCCTCGATGGTATGGCTGGCCTGTGGTGTGTCAACATGGGTTACGGCCGAAAAGAGTTGATCGATGCGGCTAACCAGCAGATGCAAGAGTTGCCTTACTACAACACGTTCTTCCAGACCACGCATGCACCGGCTGCCCAGCTGGCAAAAGAGATTGCCAGTGTCACACCCGGTGATCTGAACCACATTTTCTTTGCTAACTCCGGATCGGAAGCGATTGATACGATTATCCGTATGGTCCGACAGTACTGGGCTATCAAAGGCAAGCCTTACAAGAACATTCTTATCAGCCGTGAAAATGCCTACCATGGCAGTACAGTGGGCGGCACTAGCCTGGGCGGTATGAGTGGTATGCACAAGCAAGGCGCACCACTGGTACCGAACATCGAGCGCATCCGTCAGCCTTACTGGTACGGTGAAGCCGATGATATGTCCGAAGAAGAGTTCGGTGTTGTGTGTGCTAAAGCGCTGGAAGACAAGATTCTCGAAGTAGGTCCTGATAATGTCGCCGCTTTCGTCGGTGAGCCAATTCAGGGCGCTGGCGGCGTTATCGTACCACCAGCCAACTATTGGGCAGAAATCCAGAAGATCTGTGACAAGTACGACATCCTGCTGGCAGCAGACGAAGTTATTTGCGGCTTCGGCCGTACTGGCAGCTGGTTCGGCAGTGAAACCCTGGGTATCAAGCCTGACATTATCTCGATGGCAAAAGGTCTGTCTTCAGGTTATCTGCCGATCGCGGCTGTTGCAGTGGGTAATCGCATTGCCAATGCATTTATCGAACATAATGACGATTTCAACCACGGCTTCACCTATTCAGGCCACCCGGTTGCCGCAGCCGTCGCCATAGCCAACATCCGCCTGATGAAAGAAGAGAATACCGTAGAGTACGTGGCTAACGATATAGGCCCTTACTTCCAGCAAAAACTACGTGAAGCACTGGCTGATCATCCGCTAGTCGGACACATCGAAGGAGTTGGCCTGGTAGCCGGTATCGCACTGGTAAAAGACAAGGAAACCAGGGAGTTTTTCCCCGGCGACCTGGATATCGGCATGATCTGTCGTGATCACTGTTTCAGCAACGGCCTGATCATGCGCGCTGTAGGCAGCCGTATGGTGTTGTCACCACCGCTGATTATTAGCCATGCCGAAGTTGATGAGTTGTGCGAAAAGGTACGTCTGTGCTTCGATCTGACACTGAAAAGCGTGAGGTAAGGAAACCGGACACTTTGCTCTGAGTGGCTTAATAAGGAATCCCTGAAGATCATAGCTAATCATGGATTCCCTAAGTCAATCTCTTTAGCCTGGCCAATGCCGGGCTTTTTTTAGTGCAGCGTCGAATACCGGGGAATGATGGGTATCAACGCCTCCCTATAGCATTAAAGATAAACTCGGCTGGTAGGGTGCAGGTGAGCAGAGCGAACCGCACCGCTAAAGATGTGTGTTGAAAGTCTATCTCTACATGTTGTAACCGGTGCGGTTCATGCTTCTACCCAATGGCCAATGGCCAAAACACTTCGTGGGCCACGCTGAGCACTTCGTGGGCCACGCTGAACGTTTCGCGGGGCATGCAAACCGGCACCCTACAGGAAAGGTTCATCGCGCTTAACCGGGGCAGCTGGAAAATGCCATAATACCTCTACCGACACCTTCAGCAACTAAAGTATCAAAGGTTTCAACAGCCGGGTAAGAACGCAAAGGGATAGCATATGTACCAGAAAACCAGCCAGGACAACCGCACCATCAACTGGCAAAAGGATCTTGCTGCCTTAATCGACCATATTCGCCTGCGTAGCTTTCCGGATATACTGGCGGACTTTCTGGCCACTCAGTGTAACTTCGATACGATCTTGATGGTGACCTATAAAAAGTCATTCAAACCGGTCATTCTGCATCCAACCAATCCGGCCGAACAGAGCCCTACCCTGTGGACCTATATCAATAAGGCCTACATACTCGACCCACTTTTTAATGCCATACAAAACGGCATTGCGCCAGGCATCTGCCGATTGGTCGATATCGCTCCCGACTCGTTTGAAACAACCGAGTACTACCAGAGCTGCTATAAGAATTTCGACCTGGTGGACGAGATCAGCTTTATCATCAACCTGGATAATGCCGTTACCTGCACGATTTCTCTGGGCCGAAAAACCAATCTGGGTACGATTACCCGCGCTGAGTTAAACCGTCTAAACGAACTCTACCCGATTATCAATTCCCTGGTACGTCAATTTTGGTTGTCGCAATCCCAGGAGTATGTGCAGTTTGAGAAATCAGATAGCGCTATGAAGCAGGCACTAAGCAGCTTTGGCAGCGGTATTCTGACGCCTCGCGAACAGCAAATATCAGGCCTTATTCTGCAAGGGCACTCTTCCAAGGCGATCGCCAACCAGCTGAATATCAGCCCTGGCACCGTGAAAGTTCACCGCAAGAACATCCACACCCGGCTGAAAACCTCCACCCAGTCGGAGATATTCACCCTATTTTTGGCACATTTGAATGAACTGGAAGCGGCATCTTCGGGAATGTCACAGCCCCATGCCAGCGCAGTGTAGCCTACAAAAAGCTAGGTCAGAATAAGACAAATAAGCAATAACTCAAAGCAGACTATGGCAGTCTCTGACTACGATGGTTGTCTGCTAGTGGCATAGCTGATAGATTGGCTTCATAAAGTCGATACTCTACCGGTTGCAGCTCTCAATAGACCATTGATATTATCTGTTGTCCCTTGATACAGCGTTACATAGCTTTTGGTTCTACCTTAAACAGGAGCCGATAAGCGCAAGTCTTTGTGCAATAGAAGAGAACAATTATCTTCTTATAAACAGCAACCAGATACCAAACGCGAAAATTCGTTGAGGAATACACATGGCAGGCAATTACAAAGGCCGCAAAAATTATAAAACCGCCAACCCCAAAAAAGTTGGCCGCGGCACGCTTGAATCAGTTGAAACCGATGGACCTATTAATGATTGGGTAGGAATGCCTCCCTACTACATCCATCATTTGAGCGTTGATTCTGAAAAATTCAGCTATCTTTCACCCGATAAAAACCTTGAAATAGAGATCGGCAAGAAAGTTACTTTCCGTTATAAAGAGACCGCAAAGGAAAACATCATCGATAAACGCTCCCTGGGTGTAGTTATCGATCCGAGTGAGCTGCAGTGATAGATCATAGGGATAAGTAATTCCAAACTGCTTAGACCTTAGCACGCTCCTCTAGGACAAACACCGTCGCTCATGCACGTCCGTGTGCTCACGAACTCTTTATCATTAGACAGGGTACATCCTGTACATTGTCGCTCTTGGACATCCATGTGCTCACGAACTCTTTATCATTAGACAGGGTACATCCTGTACATAAAGTCGCTCATGCACGTCCGTGTGCTCACAAACTCTTTATCATTGAACAGGGTACATCCTGTACATTGGCGCTCTTGGACATCCATGTGCTCACGAACTCTTTATCATTAGACAGGGTACATCCTGTACATTGGCGCTCTTGGACATCCATGTGCTCACGAACTCTTTATCATTAGACAGGGTACATCCTGTACATTGGCGCTCTTGGACATCCATGTCCTTGCGACATACCGTACATCCTGTAAATAGAAAGGGCGACTGAATCATCAGTAGCCCTTACGACCATCTAAATAAACTATTAATACACTGCCTTAACCTTGATATTGACTGTATTCAATTACAGTCGAATCCACACAGTCTTAAGTTCAGTGTATTTCTCCAGTGAGTGCAGTGACTTGTCACGGCCGTTACCGGATGCCTTCACGCCACCGAATGGAACCGTGGTATCCCCCTCACCCCAGGTATTCACCCACACCATACCAGACTGGATCCTGCGGCTAACGCGGTGCGCACGGGACAGGTTGGAGGTCCACACGGAGGCTCCCAATCCATATTCACTGTCATTGGCCAGGGCAATCGCCTCTTCCTCGGTGTCAAACTCGTTTACCGCCAGTACCGGGCCAAAGATCTCTTCACGCACGAAAGTCATCTCATTGTTGGCATTGGTAATAATGGTTGGCTTGGCATAAAAACCTTCACCTTCGGTATACTCGGGCAAGCCGCCCACCAACACTTCACCACCCTCTTCGATTGCCGAACGGATATAGCGATCCACCGTTGCCAGCTGGGCACCATCAACCATCGGTCCCATTGTTGTTTGCGGATCCAGTGGATTACCTGGCTTATAGGCCTGTGCCGCATCGGCAAGTGCGGCAACAAAAGCATCTTTAATGCCCTTCTGCACATACAGACGGGAACAGGCGATACACACCTCGCCTTGATTGGCGAAAATAGCCGCCGCAGCACCCGCGGCCGCTTTTTTAATATCCTCACAATCATCGAAGACCAGGTTAGGCGACTTGCCGCCGGCCTCCAACCAGACCCGCTTCATATTGGACTGACCGGAATACTCCATCAGCATACCGGCAACCCGGGTCGAACCGGTAAATGCCAGCACATTAACATCGTTATGCAACGCCAGCGCCTTACCTGCCGTATGGCCAAAGCCTGGCAATACGTTAAGCACACCATCGGGAATCCCTGCCTCAGTAGCCAGCTCAGCCAGACGCAAGACGCTTAACGGCGATTTCTCGGACGGTTTCAGGATAACACTGTTACCGGCTGCCAGTGCCGGTGCCAGCTTCCAACTGGCCATCATCAACGGATAGTTCCACGGCGTAATAGCAGCGACAACACCGACAGGCTCATGGCTGATCATCGCCAGCACATCATTACCCGTCGGGGCAATTTCACCGTATACCTTATCGATAGATTCGGCGGTCCAACGGAAGCAGTCGATCGAATCCGGCACATCGATAGCGACCATCTCAGAGATCGATTTACCCATATCCAGAGTGTCCAGCAGAGCAAACTCATCCTGGTGCTGTTCAATCAGGTCCGCCAGCTTCAGCAGAATACGCTTACGCTGCTTTGGTGGCATCTCGGACCAGACACCGGAGCGAAAAGCCTGCAAGGCATTTTCAACGGCAATATCCACATCCGCTGCATCACAGCTGGCAATGTCAGCGAGCAGTTGTTCATTTGCCGGGTTAATACTCGCAAAAGTCTCTCCACTGACAGCAGGCTGAAAGCCGCCATTGATATACGCCTGCCCCCGCAATGTCAGTGACTCACTCAGGGCTTTCCACTCGGTATAGGTTTTCATTATTAATATTCTCCCGGTATTACTGCTTATTCCTTGAATTCTATGCCAGCAACAGCCGAGCCAGATATATACCCGAGTGGGTAGGTGTACTCAGCATTACTCTCCCCCGCTAACAGCACTATTTGGCCACTTAACTACAGTTGAATAACTGCCACAGCTGGCTTCATAACGATTACCGATCTCAGGGTATTTTCTGGACTACTGGCTTGGCTGCCGTTAGGGAAACCGGAGCATTGCTTTGGACAACTTTAATACGCAGGGCCTGTGGAATGAACGGCTGTTTCGATTTCACCCTAACAGGCTAAGGAACCCAAAACTAAAAAAGCCGCTATTGCGGCTTTTTTAATCACAGCTCCCATTTACGGGAGGGGTTTTCTATATAGTTGAAATTTGCTTCGAAAATATCCCCCTGTTCAAGTCTCTGATCGCTTGCTGGCAGAGTTGCGGGAATCTGCGGCAACTGTTGCTGCATTGATGGGTTGTAGATAAAGATGAAATTTCTCTCAGCCACATCATAGTCTTGCAACGTTTGGCTTTTACTTAAATCCGTTTCAGGAAGCTGAAAATTCCTGCTTTCCATATACGGGTTATAAATAAACTCAAAATTTGCTGTCGACACGTCAGCTGTTGCAACAGAGATTGTACCTAAACCTAAAATCAAAGCAGTAAGTGAAGTGACTACTCTCATGGCCATATCCTCAACTACTATTGCGGTAGGCACACCATAGGAGACAAGGCTGAAACAAACCTGAAAAGTACGTGCTTTTGTTAGATTAACTCAGCTTATGGATATACGAAATTCTGCTATAAACAGCCAGAAAAAATGCTCTTCTGAAAAATTAGAAACAGACGCTTAGCTCTTCTGATTCAAGATGTTCAGGCGAACAAGCCACATCCCATTATCGATTGAATAGCGACTGTACTTCGAGTGGATGAATTGCTTCCATTACAATAAAAATCCGTATTCTGATGACAATCAGAATCAGCGTTTTCTTCCCGCCATCTTTATTTTGATATATGTCAAACTTATCGACTGCTGTAGACTCATAATTTCATGTCAGCCCTCATGGAAGAATCACCGGCCGGCATAATTCAGAAACCCGATAGTGAGCCAACCGATGACTGCGAAACAACAAACTCAAGCACTGGAAGCGATGGTGTTTGATAACCGTTTCATCCGAGAACTGCCTGCGGATTCAGAAACTGAAAACTACATCCGGCAGGTGACGAAAGCCTGTTATTCCCGGGTTCAGCCGACCAGGGTGGTGCAACCCCAACTGGTCGCATACGCGACTGAAGTGGCACAACAGCTGGATCTCAACGACGCAATCTGTGATAGCGAAGCCTTCGCACAAACTTTTGCCGGCAATCAATTGCTATCCGGCATGGATCCCTATGCACTGTGCTACGGCGGACATCAATTTGGTAACTGGGCGGGCCAACTGGGAGATGGTCGAGCCATCAACCTGGGTGAAGTGATCAACAACCGCGGTGAGCGTCTGGCACTGCAGCTTAAGGGTGCAGGTCTGACCCCCTATTCCAGAACAGCTGACGGTCTGGCGGTATTGCGATCATCGGTACGGGAGTTTCTCTGTAGTGAAGCGATGTACCACCTGGGAGTCCCGACAACCCGGGCTCTTAGCCTGGTATTAACCGGTGAACAGGTAGTGCGAGATATGTTTTACGACGGCAATCCAAAACCAGAACCCGGTGCCATTGTGTGTCGCGTAGCCCCTTCCTTTACCCGCTTTGGCAGCTTTCAGATCTTCGCCTCAAGAGGCGATACCGAACGCCTGAAACAGCTCGCTGATTACACCATACGGACTGACTTTCCCCACCTGGGCGAACCCTCTAAAGAGATCTATCTGACCTGGTTCAAGGAGATCTGCCGGACAACAGCTGAGATGATCGTACACTGGATGCGAGTGGGCTTCGTCCATGGGGTGATGAACACTGACAATATGTCGATTCTTGGGCTCACTATCGATTACGGTCCCTACGGCTGGCTGGAGGATTACGATCCGAACTGGACACCCAATACCACCGATGCGCAGGGACGGCGCTATCGCTTTGGTAACCAGCCACAAGTAGCCCAGTGGAACCTTTTTCAGCTGGCCAACGCCATCTATCCATTGATTGAGGATGTCGAGCCATTACAGCAGGCTTTGACTGACTTTGGCGTTACCTATGAACAGTTAAGTCAGCAGATGATGGCCGATAAACTGGGTCTGAAAGAGTACCAGGCAGAAACCGATGATGCTTTGTTCAGCGAACTAGAGGCAATATTACAGCTGGTAGAGACCGACATGACAATTTTTTACCGCCAACTGGGCCATGTTGTATTGGATAGCGAACTCAGCCATGAACTACGCGGTGCCCCCTTGCAAGAGGCTTACTATGTTCCCGACCAGCTAACAGATGAATACCAGGCCCGCCTGAATAACTGGCTGGATAGTTACCAGGCCAGGGTTAAACAGGATGGTACAGCGGATGAAACGCGACGCATGCGGATGAACAAGGTCAATCCTAAATATGTGCTACGCAACTATCTTGCACAGCTGGCAATCGACAAGTCCGAGCAAGGTGATCACTCACTGGTTAACGAGTTGTTAGATGTGCTGCGCCGCCCTTATGAGGATCAACCGGATAAACAACAGTTTGCTGAGAAACGTCCCGACTGGGCTCGCTCACGAGCTGGCTGCTCGATGCTGTCCTGCAGCTCTTAAACAACCCGTTAACTTTTCTATAATACTTTGCCTGGAAGGCTCCTCAAGCCCCCTCAAGGGCCTTCCAGCAAGTCCACATAGGCGGCATAACTGGCATAGGCCGTTACCGGTAGTACAACCACCAGCAAAGGTAACGCAATAATCAGCGTAATCAACACCATCACCGCCAGGGTTAGTGCCCAGCGCAGCATTAACATTTTATGCCGCCACACCGTCGCGACACTGATAAACACCGCCGCAACAAAGTTTTTATGCTGATGCATAATCAGGGGAATCGAAAACGCGCCCACAACAAAACCCATCAGGGCGATGACAAAACCCATTATTCCGGTGAACAGCAGATAGGATAAAAGACTCTGCCTGAGTGACGGGTCGGTTAACAGATCACTACTGAGCGGAACGGCTTCAACGCCAAAATACAACCCATAGATAACCATCGCATCGGTCACCCAGATCAGGTAACAGAGACAGAGAACGAAAGTGAGGAAAAAGATACCCGGCGTACTTTCCTTGATACCGCTAAGCAGATCCCAAAAGCGTACCTGTTGCCCTTCCTTCAGCAACCGGCCAACCCGCTGAAAGCCTGTAACCAGCAGCGGAGCAATCACCATAAAGCCAGCAATAAAGGGATACAGGATCAACCCCAGATCCTGCTCCAGCAATAACCAATAGCCCAGTACAGCGATAACCACGAAAACGCTGCTGAATGCCATACTTATCCAGCGGGTTTGCAAAAAATCATGCCAGCCTGAACGGAGCCATTTGCCGATACTGACTTCATAAAAATCCCTTCCTGGCAGTTGCTGCTGAGTCATCAAGACCATCCAAATAATTAACTGAACTGTAGCGTAGCAATTTTCCAGAAGCTCAACTTTGACTAAAAGTCAAAAAAACATCCTCATAATGACCATATGAATTGGAAAACTGGCAGTTTCTGGCCTACCTTGAACGCTGTACGCTTAAAAGAACCACTGAAAAAGCTGGGGAAGTTACTATGATCAGCACAGACCATACGCAACAAGTAAGCATCGGATCGCAGAAAATGATAAACGTCGAGGAGCTGTTACTCTGGAGGGATCCACACTGCCCAAGCAGCCAGCTACTCCAGGAAGAGTTCAGCTACGTCAGAAACGATTTTGGCTTTCCATTTGATTCGGATGATGAGCAAACCAGCCATTAGTGGCAATCATCAAAGTGAATTAACTGGGCTGCTAGTGCGCAGCAATGCCACTAGCCCAGTTGAATCCCCTCACGTTCCCCACATAGACACACACTACCAACTTAAAACTAAGACAGCGCTCCACTCTTACTCTGAGGCACTCAACTAAGCAGCGACGCCTTCACAGGTAAGAATATGCGCACGCTCCAGCAGGACTTTCTTATCCAGATTATAAAGGACATCGAGAATATGCATGTGTAAACTGCCAGGCCCTTCTGATTTCTGCGCGGCAATTTCCCCTGCGATGGACAGCGCCAATAACGCCTGAACAGTCGCATCAAACGCACGTCGATTAACCGCCAGAAAGGTTGCGACAAAAGCTGTCGCGGCACAACCCATTGCCGATACCCGGGTCTGCATCAAGTTGCCATTGGCAAGCATCAGGGCCTTCTTGCCATCGGTAATGATGTCCGCTTCGCCGGTCTGCGCAACGACAGCGCCGGTCTGCCGTGCCAAAATCCAGGCCGCGTCAGGGGTATCCTGGCCAACCAACGCCTTGATCTCGGCAATATTGCCACGAATCACCGTGGGTTTAAGCTCTAACAGCTCGCGGGCATATTCACAGCGCTTTTCAGATGCATGGGCTGACACGGGATCAAGCACCCAGGGACGATGAAAATCCAGTGCGGTTTCTATCGCCGGTCGAATCGCGGCTTTACGCGCAGTATCCAGAGTGCCGATATTGATACTCAGGCTATCCGAGCTGGCAACAAATTCCTGAATCTCATCAGTACCCATCGTTAGGGATGGACGCGCACCGACAGCCAGCAGGATTTCTGATGTAAAATCCATCGCTACGGTATTTGTAATACACTGCACACGCGGCTTCTGTTTAGCGATGGTGGATAGCATCGTGGCGCAGGACTGCGCATAATCAATATTGCTTAGAGATTCGATATCAAAGACTTTATATGTAGCAGACATAACACACCTCCAGAGAAACCCGATTAAGCGCTAAGACCTGGAAACTGATCGACCTCAACCTTCTGCACAGCAACAACTAGCTGAGTTCGGTTCTCTATCTCAAGTTTACGCAAGATATTCGACATATGCGTTTTTATTGTGTGCTCAGTAAGCGACATTTGATCAGCAATCTGCTTATTTCGCATCCCGCAACGCACCCATTTCAAGACATTGTTTTCCTGTGTGGATAAGCGACGCAATGCATAACCTATGCGTGTCTGCTGACCAGCCCACTGATCAAAATGCACTTCATCAGGATAGCGCCAGATACGCCCTTCAAGTACAGTGTGTATCGCATCACCCAACTCGTCCATCACCGCAGTCTTGGCAATCACCCCATGCACACCGTTAAATAAAGCCCAACGCATAAAAGAGCCATCTTTATTATCCGTGAGCATAAGCAAGCGGGTTTCCGGGCGGCGCATAGCAATCTTAAGCTCATCAATTTCGCTGAGACCGGGAAGACGAGAATCTATAATCACTACCACGGCACCCTGTTGTTGTGACAACTGGTGCTGTAACTGTTTATAACTTTCTACACATTCGATACCGACAGTGATACCCGCATTATCAAGGGCCACCTGTATTCCCTGACGGTATAAAGGTGAGGCATCAGCAATAATAATCTTCATAACAGTACCTGTGAAAGCCTAATAACAAGCTCTGGGAACTTGTAAGGCCTGGCCATTAGTGACGAGGAAAAATCGATTAGAAACGGTTTTTTTCGATCTTTAGGGACAAAGATCCAGTCCCGCGTAACGCTCAGCGTGGCCCACGAAGTGTTTTGGCCATTGGCCATTGGGCAGAGCCTGCCCCGTGAAACGCCTTGGGCTGAGCGAGCTAATTAACGGCAAATAACGTAAAACACGACCCTTTCTTATGTCCAGAAAGGGAGTTATTCACCGTAGATTAGAATTGTCGATTAGAGCTACGGCCAACTGACTGCTAGCTCAACTCACTCTTAAGGCGGGCACGCTCTTCATCGGTATACTGTACATAGCCGACCGGAATATGGTCATTAATCGCATCACGTACACGTTGTGCATCCTCACCAGAGAAGCCACCGCACATCTCGATCAGCTGAATACCTTTAGTGATCATCTCCTGAGCGACCAGTTCGGCCTGAGCCACATCCTGAACACCCGCGATAGACATATCGAAACTTTCACTGTGCAGACGGGCGTGATGCTTGAACATATCAAGATCATTACTTTTAACGATAAATCCGTATCGCTGTAATGCCATAGGAACCTCCGAAGAATGGTTGTTTTTATTATGGGAGCCTACGACTGAGTCTCTTGCGCCTCTGACATCCAGAGAAAGCAATAGAGTTATTCGCAGGTTCCTTGAGTCTGAGCCTATTAAAAACCCCTTTTATAAATCCAATTAGAGCCAGTAGTTTTTAAAATTTAGAGCCAGGGGTCGTTTGCAGGGCTGAAATGGCCAGTTTTGAGTCGTTTTTTTGTAAACCGAAAAAGGAAAAAAATCGTTGTTCGTTGTTCGAAATCACCTAGGTGATTCAGTGGCTAGTGGCTAGTGGCTAGTGGCTAAGAGCAAACCAAAAACGAATAACCGTCTGTATCAATTCTATTAGTCTCGAGGTTATTGAAAGCCGTGGGGCACTGTCTGGGTATTAAGCTGAATTAGGGAAGTTCAAATAAGACTGAGACCTGGTACCTTCGATATAGGCCAAATTATGAGTGCTTGGGATGTTAGCCTTAAACCATGTGCCAGCCATTATAAGGGAGGCAACGCCTCAATGGCGTAGGCCTGCTGCTGCAGCCAGTCCGCCGGCAACTGCGGCACCAGCTCATGGTTGTATATATCACGACAGATCTGCGCTACTTGTGAAGACAGTTCTTCAAACTCACCCTTACGCGATAGTAAGCATATATAGCGGGCATGGCTGCCTGGTTCAATCGGCAATACCCTGACCCCCTCCAGCAATGCTGGATTCTGCAACAGGCAAGTAGCCGGTGCGAAGGCCCAACCATGGCCGTTCTGCACAAAACGTAGCAAGGTCGTGGTGCTGTCCAGCTCGAATCTAATCGGTAACTCAACACCGATTCGCCGGCCGATCAGCTGAGTCAGGCTGCCCAGACGCAGGAGGCGGTTATAGCCGATAAAAGGAAGCGTCTGGGCCAGCTCTGCGGCACTGCCACCGCACTCCCGTACATGCTTTTCTGCCACCAGCAGCACAAAAGGATCACGCAGAACTGGATGCATCACCAATTCCGGATGATCCTGCATCGGATCACTGGTCAGCAGCATATCAATATCCCGCTCCAACAGGGCGTCCTTCAATGGCCCCACCAGACCGGTACGCATAGTCAATTGTTCGGCAAATGGAATCAGCTGTTCCAGAATCTGCTGCCCGGCAGCATCAGCAAACGAGTCGATTAACCCCAGGCGAAGCTTTGCTGGTCCTTGCTCAGAAGCAATATGCACTGCGGCTTGCATGCGTTGAGAGTCAGCCAGAAACTGACGGGCGTAATTACGCATTACCCGGCCACTGGCGGTGAGTTTCAAGGGCCGTGAGCGGCGCACGACCAACTCCACCCCCATCTGGTTTTCCAATTGTTTCAAGGCTTGAGAAACAGCCGACTGGGTGATTCCCAGCTTGTCCGCTGCCTGAGTCAGAGTCTCGGTTTCAGCGATCACGGTAAAGATTCGTAAGGCACTGAATTCGACAAATTTTTCCTGCTTCAGCATGAGCGAACCTTTAATCCCTGTCTGATTAGAAATGATAACTGCACTATTTCACAGCAGGCTATCGGGATCAAGAAAGGGCTGCAATGCAGCCCTTACAAAACAGTCCTAAACTCTCTGTTGAGGCGACACGCCTGCAGAAGAATTATGTTCTGAAAATGAGCGAGGAACTTAACTCCAGGGGAAAGGACTATTGGATACCGGATGCAGCTTGCCTGCGGCAAAGCGGGATAAGCGGAACGGCTCCAGCAGGCCTGGCTTGGCACCACAGATCTCTTCTGCTACCAGCTTACCCACACCCAGCATCTTATAACCGTGGTTGGAATCAGCGATCATATAACAGTTTTCGCGAACAGTATCGATAACCGGGAAGCTGTCAGGGGTAAAGCAACCAATACCGCCGGATGGCTCATCCTTATACTTGACGATAGTGCCGGAGAAGCGCTTCTGACAATGCGCCAGCGCAGATACCCACATGTGTGCGAACTCAGCTCCAACAATAAACTCGGGGGATTCCGGCCCATAAGGATCCACCTGAACTTTATCCGCCGGCTTATCGACAATAAACGGCGCTGCGCCCCCCTGGACACCACCGAAATGGAAGTCCGGTTTGTAGTAGATTCCCCACATCTCATCGGTAATCAGGGAACCATCTTCGTCGGAATATAATGGCGCATTGCTATCGACATGGATAACCGGTGGCATCTTGCCATCATTAGTCACCTGCATTTTCGGATCAACACCCAGGGTACCTTCCTGCAGAGACCAGTAAACCCACATTGGAATATCGGTAACGATCGTGCCATCGGTTGGATTTTTGATATCCACTGTGTTTGGCATCTCCAGCATATCCCAGAAAGTTTTGGCCCACGGACCCGCGCCAATCACCACGTAATCGGTTTCAATCGTGCCCCGCTGGGTTTCCACGGCAGTAATAGAACCATCTGCCGCCTGCCTGAAGCCAGTCACTTCAACACCGGACATAATACGCACACCTTCGGCTTCAGTTTTTGCTGCCAAGCCGTACATCGCTTTGGTGTTGTTGGCATACCCACCAGGCATCTCATGCAACACAGAGGTGATTCCCTGCGCCTGCCAGTCGTGGAAGATGCCCTTCATATACTCGCTACAATCTTTTTCGCCTTCGATAAAGCGGGACTCATAACCGATCGCTTTCTGCTGTTGGTAAATGGTCGCTACATCGGCGTGCATCGATTCCGGGCTGATCTGCATATAGCCAACCGGGTGATAGCTGTAAGCAACAGGATCGCTCTCCCATACCTTCACACTGTGCGCCATCAGCTCACGCATCGCTGGCTGATAGTAATTGTTGCGGATAACACCACAGGCAATACCGGTGGCACCAGCACTGATACCGGACTTATCCACCACAATTATATCTTCACCGCTGCCCTTACCCTGGGCCTTGAGTTGCAGCGCCAAGTGATAGGCAGTACTCAGGCCGTGGATACCCGCGCCGATAATGACGTAAGGAGATTTTGTCGGAAATGCCATGTTGTTATCCTTATTTTAAGCTCTACATTGTGCCAAGCGCCCGCAGCAGGCGCGGTTATGGCAGCTATAGTGGATAAGTTAAGGATACGAGGCAACGCAATTTGCTGACTATTAGCGATTCTTATAATCGTTAAAAAAAGGGCTAATGCTATCTGTTGTAGAAGCAGTAGCGCAGTATAAAGCGCAATACTGATATTTCTATTATGTAAGCGGCGCCCTCGCCGCGAGGCGCGCCTCCTACAAATTGTGGTCTAGGGCGCAACAATGCCTTAACTTCAACCTTAACTTCAGCATCAGCCATCGCCATTATCTATATCGACATTCTCCAGCATCTCCCTGCACAGCTCATAAAAAAGCTGCGCCGAGGGTGACAGCGTGCGTCCGGCCAGCTGCTGAATACCGATAGTGCGCTCCACCTTGGGCGAGCGCAGGGGCAGCCAGACCAGGTCCTGATGAGCAGCAGATGTCGCCAGCCGCGGCAGAGTAGTTACCCCCACATTGCGCTCCAACAGGGAATACAGCGACATCATATTCGACACCCGGTAGCGGGCACTTTCCATCAGTTCCTGTAGTGGCGTATGGCGCAATAACCGCACGGTGCCATTGTAGATCAGATTATAATTTTCCAGCTCGCGCCAATGTACCGCTCTATCCAGCTCGGCCAGCGGATGCCTATTGCTGCAAACCACCCCAATGGAATCACTGAGTAGCGGCTGAAACTCCACCTCGTCGCTGTCCAGCATCTGATCGCCCAGGGCGATATCCACCTCCCCCTGAATCAGGCGCGTCTGAACCCGTGCTGCGGTATCGTCTTCCAATTCAACCTCAACCTCAGGAAAACGGTCAGTAAATTCAGCAAGAACTTTGGGTAGCAGGCGGCTGGCAACCGAAGGAATCGAGGCGATACGGACCCGACCACTCTGGCCATGCGCCATCGCCTGCAAGTCGCCTTCCAGACGGTCTGCCTGCAACAGCATATCCTGCACCTTGGGCAGGCATGCCTCACCATAGGGTGTCAGCCGGGCTTTGTTGCCATGTTCAAATAACGCCTGTCCCAGGCTATTTTCCAGCTCCCGGATTGAACTGGATACCGCCGCTTGGGAACGGTTGGCCCGGCTGGCGGCGCTACGAAAACCTCTCTCTTCTGCGACCAGTACAAAGTGGCGCAACTGCTGTAATTTCAGACTCACTTTCCCCTCCGGCTAACGCCACCATGAAGCGGGCAAACAACGCGATAAGTTTTACCTAACAAATTTACAAAAAAAACAGTTAGCCCTATCACTAATATATACCGATCATGTTCCTGAAATGAAATTTTTTATGTACAGGACGTACGCTATGTCGCAAATGGTGCTTGTACATGGGTGTACTGGGCATAGCACTGTCTGGAACAGATACCCATACATCCAGAAGCGACAATACTCTGATAAACACGGCGGAGCGAAACACGATCATTTTTACAGTTGCTTAGTGAAGCCAAGGCTACTAGCTGAACGATGGCCTGTATTACGAAACAACAGTGTCAGATAAAACAGAGCCTTATGATTAACGGTCCGTTACGGACGGCGAAAGATTGGTTTGAGAATAGGAGTACAAAATAATGACAACGCGCACCCTGAGCTTGGCACAGATTGAAGAACTGAGCTACCAGGCATTGACCGGAGCCGGTACATCCGACACCGCTGCACGTTCACTGGCCAGAGCGGTTGCTGCCGCCGAACGAGACGGCATTAAAAGCCACGGCCTGGTTTATGTACCCAACTACTGTGAACATGTACGTTGCGGCAAGGTAATCGGTCAGGCAGTGCCACAATTGAGCACACCATCAACCTCTGCCGTTGTGGTCGATGCCGGCAGCGGTTTTGCCCACCCCGCAATCGATAAGGGTTTTGAAAAGCTGGTAGAACTGGCTAAGGAGAACGGCTGTGCCGGTCTTGCGATCAACAACTCTTACAATTGCGGTGTCCTGGGATACCATACCGAACGGCTCGCTGAACAGGGCCTGCTGGCTCTTGGCTTCACTAATGCACCTGCCTCTATCGCCCCCATTGGCGGCAACAAGCCGGTAGTGGGTACCAATCCATTTTCAATGGCCACCCCAGATGGCAAAGGCGGCGTGGCGTTTGTACTGGATCAGTCTGCCAGCGTAGTCGCCAAGAGTGAAATCATGATGCACTCCCGCGCCGGTAAAGCCATTCCGGTAGGCTGGGCGCTGGATGCCGAGGGCAATCCGACAACCGATCCGGATGTCGGTCTGAAAGGCAGTATGGCCCCTAGCGGCGGCTACAAGGGCTTTGGTGTTGGCCTGATGGTTGAAGTGCTGTCTGCAGCCCTGTCAGGCGCTACACTGGGCACACAAGCAAGTCCGTTCTCCGGCACAGCTGGCGGTCCGCCAAAAACCGGTCAGTTCTTCTTCGCTATCGATCCGCAAACTTTCTCTGGCGAAACCTTTGCTGAACGCATCAGCGATCTGGTCGCCTCGATTGAAGAGCAACCGGATGCCCGTCTGCCTGGTCAGCGCCGCAACAACAATCGTGCCGGTAACGACGCTAACGGGGTCGAAATCAGCGAAGAATTGTTGGCAAAGGTTGAAGCCTATATAGGCTAAATGGCTCCTGTAACAACACCAGCAATAACGAAGCCCGGTTCGCCGGGCTTTTTATTGCGAGTGGCGAGTGGCGAGTGGCGAGTGGCGAGTGGCGAGTGGCGAAAAGTTATCGTCCCAAACATTCTGTTGAATGTCTGATCCTATTGCCAATTGTTTTACTTTTTTCCGAATCAATTACTTAAGCCAATGCAACCTTACACGGCTCATCACTGCATAGGCCAAACTGAAGTTCCGATTTTTTATATAATGCCGTCATGGTCATAATTACGCGTCATCCTAAATTTTTAAGCAGCCTGTAATTTCAGGACATCAAGATAAGTTAAAAACTCTTTGAATAGATCCGACTGATTGGAGATATTCATCCTTGAATGGATATTGCGACGATGTACCTTTACTGTACCGATGCTGATATCCAGAGTTCTGGAGATACATTTGGAGCTATAGCCTTTTAGGATCAAAGCAGAAATCTCACGCTCACGCTGAGTTAGAATACCGTAACCAAACGATTGCAATGCCCTTTCAAATACTCCCTCTTCGCATACCTGACAGCTATAATTATCTCCCTGGAAAACCCAAAACTGTTGCAGTAAAGCTTCGATCACCGGATAGATACTCTTTAACTTATTCATCTCTCTACGTGATACCACACCCAGTTGTGCCTTGCGGCCCATTGAAATAATGATTTTTGTATCGACACCAGTCTGGATTTGTAGCAAGACTTCATCGACATAGCCCAAATGTTGGCTGCAGCGCTGGAAAAACTCACTATTACTGAGGGAATCACAGTTCAGGTAGGCGGACCTAAACACTCTCATGCCTTCAGTTAGTTTCGAATTAAGTAAGGGATCCATCAGGTATTCACCATCATTGAGATAGTCCAGAAGCAGTGCAGTATGGTTTTCACCCTGCGGATAGACCAATGTTGGCTTTTGACCTGTCGTAAAGGCCAGAACCGTAATTTCATCATAACTACAATATCTGGCAAGGAAATCAGCTAACACCTTGGTAAAGCTACTTAATTGCACATGGTTAAGTAATTCAGCGATCCCTTTACTAGTATTGGTAAAATTATGTGCTTCGATATTCTGGATACCCATCAATATGCCTCTCCGAATAATTCCCTAACAGGAAGCTTCGCTACATTAGTACCTATAAGTTCCAATAGTAAATACTTCTAAGCCATATTCATGCCAGTCTTAAATAACCATATAAATCAACAGATTAATAACAATTAATTCAAATACGGAGATAACATAGCAACAAAGCAATTCATAATTGAATCAACATTGAAACGCTATGCAATATTGAATCAGACCTGCGAAATCGCTCAGCCACGAGGGAAAAATCGCATGACCACTACTATCAAATGGGGGATCTTCTGTGAGAAATTCAGGTGATTGCATCAGCACAAAGATATCTTGGTAATCCTCCCCTTTTTAGCGGGTGCCAGTTAATATCAGTGTTTCGCTAAGTTCATTAATGGCAGCTTGAATAGAAGACTGCGAGCGCGCAATTCGAGCAAGGATTGGGTGAGCTAAATGCAAGGTGTTATCTATGTAATGCGCCTCGCTGGAGCGAACCGCCACATACAACATAGCTGTGTTGAGCGTAGTGCTGAAACGTTCGGCAATGCCTTTGCCGTTAGTCAGGGCTAGCTCTACTTCGTCTCTATCGGCATGGTTTTCAACATGGGCCAGTTGGTTGTAGCTGATATCCGAATCACCCAGTACTTTGCCGTTAGCATCGATGTAGGTGATGCGAAAATCACCAGCATGAGCAAAATTTTCAGCTAATCACTCAAATGAACGAATGACATGTACTTCACCCTGAGGATCGACTGTTTCCTAGGTTCTAACTGACTCGAGTGACGTGGCTGCCAGAATACTCAGTTCATTTTTATTGCGTTCGAGTAGATGAGATTCAAGGTAACTCTCAACCATGATGATAGTGACAGTGCTGACCAGCAGCATCACGGCAAGCGGAATAGCAATAATCTTGTGCTGTATTTTCATGGCGAACTTAATATCTGACGGGTTTTAATCATCTACATTTGACACCCCCCCTTGTGGGAGAGCGTAAAATCAACGACTTAGCAAAGTCGATTTATCGAAAGCAGTATAGTCATGATATTTGAAGAACAAAGGTGCTTCATCACAATTACACACTAAAATGGTGATATAGGTAATCTGTTCCATCTTATTCGTGCTCTCATAGTCATGTGAAAAGAGAAGTTACTGACGACAAGGAAAAAGCAGAATCTCTGCCGGACGAACAAGCAGCTAATGTAATTGCTAATCTAATTGGTAAGTTAGTTGAGGTTGAAACCACACCTAGCAAGCAGGAGCACGCAGATTAATTTTCAGCTGCGCTCAAAATTGACCGGTGTTGCGGACGTTATACGGTTCGAATCGATAATAAAGCATTAGGAACTCTTACAATGAGCACTAAGCAAGATAGAGACATCGAAAAATCATACTCCACTTCAGAGTTTGTAGCTAAGTTAAGACGCTTAGCAGACTCGCTGGAAAGCGGAGAAAGATTTGAAATTCAAATAGCAGGTGAAAGAATATATGTTCCAGTTCGTGCTACTTATAGCATTGAGCACGAACGCGGAGATTCAGAAGAAGAAATTGAATTTCAAATAAAATGGTCAAATGAATAGCAGTAAATTGGTAATGACAATATAACAAGGCCAGGTTACGGACTGGTACCCTCGCCTTTGGCTCGGCAGTGGCTTGATTAAGTTCTCTGCGGGGCTTACAGAAGCTCCCTGGGATACGTTGAAAGCTATTTATTCATCCCAATTTATGTTGGGATCTTAACCCTAATTTTATGGGAGTCCACGCTATGTCTAAAACTGTTGTAATTACTGGTGCCAATCGAGGTATTGGATTGTCCTTTTGCCGCTTGTACCAAGCCCGCGGTTACAATGTTTATGCCGTTTGTCGAGAGGCATCACCGGAGCTCAAGTCCCTGGGTGTCCAGGTGATCGATGCTGTCGATGTGTCGCAGAAGCAGGGGATCGCTCGCCTCGCCTCCGCGCTGGAAGCGGTAAATGTCGACCTGTTGATCAATAACGCAGGTATTCTTCGCAATGAGGTACTGGGAGATATCGACCCGGACTCGATTCGTCAGCAATTTGAAGTTAATGCTCTGGCGCCTTTGCTGGTAGCGGAGGCCTTGATGGATCAGTTAGCCCCCGACGCGAAGGTGGCATTGATTTCCAGCCGCATGGGCTCGGTTACTGATAACACCAGCGGCGGTCATTACGGCTATCGGATGTCCAAAGCAGCACTGAATATTGCCGGTGTATCCCTGGCTCAGGATCTCACCCCCCGTGGCGTTGCGGTGGCTATTTTGCACCCTGGCCTGGTTGGTACTGAAATGGTCGGCGGCCATGGGGATATCACTCCTGATGAAGCAGCGGATCGTTTGGCACAACGGATTGATGCGCTAACGCTGAGCAGCAGCGGTACTTTCTGGCACTCTAACGGCGATGTGCTGCCCTGGTGAGGGAGCGCATTCAATAACGGAGCCTCTCGTGGCAGTCGATCGTCCTTGCGGGTCGGTCATTGTGAAGTTTATTTGGATGTTTGTATTTGAGAAGGCAGCCTACAACAGCATTGAAGCGGGCAATTACAGTAAATCTAAAGAACTAAATAGTGAAAAAAAAACGCACCAGGCGGTGCGTTTTTACTGTTTTGCCTTTCGGATAGATTATCCAGAGTTATCTCCAGCCGTCATTCAGAAGACTTTCGAGCCATGAGCTACGGTTTTATCCTGGCAAAGCAGCAGTGCCTATCACCTCACCGCCAAACTCCTGCATCGCATCCAGCAGGCTGTCCCACAGATACTCTGCTGCTGCGCTGTCACACAGGATGGAGAAGCACGAGACACCCTTTACCTCGTGGTGGATCACGATAACGTTGATACGGGCTGCCGAGGTCTGGGCGATGGAACCGATAGGGAAGGCCTCTTCACGCAGATCAACGCCGCAGACTTTTGCCATAATCTCAGGCAGATGCGCTCCGGTCAGAGCAAACCAGGCGTGGCTATCCTGACAGTACAGCGAGTAGCAATCGCTTTGTGGTAAGCCCCGCTGGTTAAGTTTTTCCACACCAGCGCCCTGATCCGTCATGGCAGCCAGTACCCAGTATTCTTTTTGACTCAGGCGTAATACAAGCTCGCCATTATCCGAAACACTGGCCTGATTTGGCTTTGCCGGTACCGGCAGACCAATAGCTTCCAGCTGCTGCGCCGCATTGAGGCCACGAAAACCGGTCCGTGGTAACACAGACAGATCCATCAAACCTGATTTCTCAGCCTGGCTGTAGCCATTATAAAAATCAGTTGCCAGGGCGCTGGACGCCACTTCAGTGAAGGCTGCGCCCGCTAACTTACGATACACAAAGCTGCGTTTGCTGAATGATTCAGGTGTTACAGTCGTCATATTTATAGCCCCTTTTCTTAAAGCTCTTGGCGCTTGTTATTCGGATCAAAGAACGGCAATCCAACCACCTCGGCGCGAACGATCGCGCCGCCATCCACACGAATCGGGAAACGGTTGCCGATACCACTCTGTGCTATCCCCACATAGGCCAAGCCGATAATCGCTCCCACTGAAGGCGAGTATTCACAAGAGGTTACGTTACCGCTGATGTCCTGCCCGTTGAGCACCAGATGGCCCTCTTCCGGCTTGGTGCTATCTTTTGCCAGTTTAAAGCCCACCAGTTTACGGGTCTGTGGCTGGGCCATGACAATATCCACCGAACGTCGGCCGATGAAGAACGGCTTATTACGGTTGATCGCCCACTCCAGCGACAGCTCACCCGGATGACTCATGCCATCGGTATCCTGGCTGACAATAATATGGCCCTTCTCTAGGCGCAGCAGACGCTGGGTTTCAACCCCAAATGGACGGATTTCATGCTCTTTTCCAGCTTCGATCAAGGCATCCCACAACGCTTCACCAAAGCGGGCCGGCACATGGATTTCATAACCCAGCTCACCGACAAAACCGACCCGTAACAGACGTGCAGGAATACCGGCAACATGCCCTTCCCGGTACGCCAGGTAAGGGAATTCTTGCGGACTCAGATCGAGATCAGTGGTCAGCTTTTCCAATACCTTGCGCGAATCAGGCCCCGCCAGATTTACCGCGGCAAAGGCAGAAGTAACGTTGGCAATATCGACATCCAGACGCCACTGGGCATTCCACTTCATCATCTCACGGTAAACGCGATCGACGCCGCTGGTTGTTGCCGTCACATAGAAATGTTCATCACTTATACGGCAGGCAACACCGTCATCGATCACTACGCCATGCTCGTTGGTCAGCACCGCATAGCGGGTTCTGCCAACCGGCTGTTTCAGGAAGGCAAAGGTATAGATGCGGTTCATAAACTCGGCCGCATCCGGTCCGCGCAGCTCGATCCCTCCCAGGGTGCTGACATCGATCAGCCCCACCTTGTTGCGGACATGGCTGGATTCGGCTCGCATGCAGGCATCGCGAAGCTGCGGCTCGCCATAGAATGCCGGCCGTTGCCAGTTACCTGCAGGCATCATCTTGGCACCCATTTCAGTGTGCCGATGATGCATAGCGGTACGCCGGTATGGATCGAAGATCCGACCGGCCACGTGCGCCAGCTTCTCCGGTGAGAACGGCGGACGTGCGGTGGTGACACCGGTTTCAGTAACCGTACGGTCGGTAGCATCGGCGACCAGACGAGCCGTCGGAAGTGCCGAGTGACGCCCCTGAGACGGCCCCATACCCACGGTAGAGAACCGCTTAACCAGTTGCACATCGCGATAACCCAGGCGGGTGGCATTAACAATATCCTTTGCCTGCAGGTCTTCATCATAGTCGACAAAATCCTTGCCTTTGGGATGACTGAAAATCGGCCACTCAAAATTCATCTTGCGATTACAGTTCACCGCAGGTACCGCAACACCTTCCGCCAGACCCAAGGCCTGCAAAGCTTCTACCGCGGCCCGCTCACCATCGGCAATAACTGCTGCCAGATCATGTACACCGTTGACAGAACCGGCGGTACGCAAGTGCTGTGGCAGGTTACTGAGGGAAAACTCAGCGGCATTGTCGTCGTAACGCAGCTGGCCACCGGCCTGACACAGTAACTGGTATACCGGCATATAACCGGCGGACATGCAAAGCAGGTCACAATCGATCTTGCGGCTGCTGTCTGCAACACTGCCTCGAGCGGTAATCTGGCGCACATCAACCCCGCGCAGATGCTTATTGCCCCTGGTCGCCAACGCTTCATACACTGTATGACCTGTCAGCACGTCAATACCCTTAAGGGATACCGCACCAGCCAGGTCGCTGCACTCAGGCCTGGCACGCATATCAACGACGGCCGCTACTTCGACACCTTGCTCCTGCAGCTCCAGTGCAGTCAGGTAACCGTCGTCGTTACCGGTCAGAATAACTGCCCGGTTGCCCGGTTTCACCGCGTAGTGCTTCATCAGGCGGGTTGCAGCACTGCTCATCATAATGCCCGGCAGGTCGTTATTGCGGAACACCACATGCTGCTCAAAAGAGCCGGAGGCGACGATGCACTCTTTAGCGCGCACCTTATACATCCGCTTACCCTGAATCACCGGCAGGTAGTTATCTGCAAACCAGCCGTTACAGGAGGCACTGGTCAGCACGTCAATCTTGTCATGCTGCTCGACTTTGGCCATCAGATCGGCACGTAATGTATCCGCTTGAGTACCTTCCACATCGAAGCGGTTATACGTCAGGGAGCCACCCAGCACCGGCTGTTCTTCCACCAGCAATACCGATACATCGGCGTCTGCGGCTTTCAATGCAGCACTCAGGCCTGCAGGACCCGATCCGACAACCACAACATCGTGGAACAGGTAAGCCTTGTCGTAATACTCCGGCTGAGATTCCAGACCCAGAACACCGAGCCCGGCCATCTTGCGGATCATCGGTTCCCAGAGTTTCCAACTATCCTTCTTCTTAAAGAATGGCACTTTGAAGAACGAGCGGTAGTAAAAGCCCACTGGCATAAAGCGGGAAAAATGCCCCAGCATCGCGTCCCGGTCATGGTCCAGCGAGCCGTTACAGTTCTGGCCGGAAACCTTGATACCCTCGGCGATCAGTTCGCGGTCTGCCAGTACGTTCGGTTCCTGATCCAGCTGGATCAGGGTATTGGCATCCTGACCGGCCATGGTCAGTGGACCACGCGGACGATGATACTTAAACGAGCGTGACATCAACCAGCGATCATTTGCCACCAGTGCACTGGCGATAGAGTCACCCGCAAATCCCTGATACTGTTTGCCGTCGAAGCTGAAGTTAACCTGCTTATTGCGGTCGATCAGCAGCCCCATTGGCGCCTTCAGGCGCTGCGTACTGCTCATGCTATTTTCTCCTCGGTGCTCGGCTGCGGCGCAGCACTATCTTCAACAGTAAACGTAACCCGCTCGTTAAATATCTCGGAGGGATCAAAGGTGCGGATAATCTCGTCGGTCACGGTATGACGCTGAGCGATAAACCAATAGCCGGATGGCGCGTGCAGCCACCACTCGGTCACCACGCCCGCCTGATTGTCAGAATAAAATACGTAGTCAGCCCACTCACGGTCGGTGCAACGTGCCGGATCCGGCATATCGCGCACTTCGCCACCGTGTACAAACTCACTGATGTTGCGGGGTCCGTTAAGCGGACAGTGCATAATTTTCATTGTGCTGTTCCTCACCCAATAGCTGAATTAGTGGCTGAATTAGTGGCTGGCCGCCGTAGCGCCCATCTCGTTGACCTGACGGAAAACATCAAAACGATCCATCGCAAACGGCGCGATCAGATCAGGCACCTTGCCGCCACTGGCAACCAGTTCAGCCATGGTCTTGCCACAGATTGGCGTGGCCTTGAAGCCCCAGGTACCCCAGCCTGCATCCAGGTAGTAATTCTCAACCGGACTGAGTCCCATGATCGGACTGTAGTCAGCCGTCATATCGGTGATACCGGCCCACTGGCGCATCAGGCGCAGGTTGGCCATAAACGGGAACATCTCGATGGCGTGTGCCAGCAGGCTCTCTTTCAGCTCCAGGGTGGAGCGGGTGTTATACAGCGGATAGGGATCAGAACCACCACCAAACACAATTTCGCCGCGGCTGGTCTGCTGCACGTAGCAGTGCAATGCGGAGGAACTTACCAGCGGATCAAGAAACGGTTTAACGGGCTGAGTTACCATCGCCTGCAGTGGATAAGTGGTGATCGGCATCCGAAAACCCGCTTTAGCCGCCAGCAGCGAGCTATGCCCGGCAACCGCCTGAATCGCACAACCGCAATTCACTGTGCCGCGATTGGTTTTGACCCCGGTGACTTTGCCGTTTTCTACAACAATATCAGACACTTCAGTCAGCTGATGCAACTCTACACCACGCTGGGTTGCGCCTTTAGCGTAACCCCAGGCTACCGCATCATGACGTGCCGTTGCGCCGTCCATATGCCACAGCCCTGCCAATACTGGCATATGGGCGGGATTCATATTCAGGGTCGGCACCAGCTCTTTGATCTCCTGCGGGCCGATAAGCTCGGTACGGCCGCCGAAGTGCTTGTTTACTTCAGCACGCTGACGAAAAGCCCGCACGGTCGCATCGGTATGGGCCAGGGTCAGCTGGCCGCGCTCGGTATACATAATGTTGAAGTCAAACTCATGGGAGAGTTCCTTAAACATTTTCACCGACTCGGTGTAAAAGCGAACCCCTTCAGAGGTCAGATAATTGGAGCGGATAACCGCGGTATTACGTGCCGTATTACCGCCACCCAGGTAGCCTTTTTCCAGCACTGCCACATTGGTAATACCGTGGTACTTAGCCAGATAGTAAGCGGTCGCTACCCCATGACCACCCGCACCGATAATGACGACGTCATAACTCGATTTAAGATTAGTCGGTGCTGGCAGATCAGCATCCTGCTCGAACGGATAGTCGTTGTTAAGACCGTATTTCAAAAGAGAGAAAGGCATAGGCCCTCCGGAATTCAGGGTTGCCCGACTGGAACAGCCGGATTAGACAATAACGACTGCGCACGCGCCGCTGTCAGCGTATTTTTCATCAGACAGGCGATGGTCATCGGACCAACACCGCCCGGGACGGGAGTAATTGCACCGGCCACCTGTTCTGCAGCCGCAAAATCCACATCTCCTACCAGCTTACGACGGGCTTCACCGTTGCTGTCCTGACAAGAAACTGCGTTAATCCCCACATCGATCACGGTCGCACCGGGTTTAATCCAGTCCGCTTTGACAAACCCAGGGCGACCAACAGCAGCGACCACAATATCAGCCTCACCGCAGACGGCTGCTAAATCGTGGGTACGAGAGTGAGCGATGGTCACGGTGCAGTTAGCCTGCAATAACAGAGCAGCCATCGGCTTGCCGACAATGTTGGAACGCCCGATCACCACCGCCTTAAGGCCACTCAGATCACCATGCACCTGCTGCAACATGATCATGCAGCCCAGCGGCGTACAGGGCACCAGCCCAGACTGACCGGAGGCCAGCGCGCCCACGTTCAACGGATGAAAGCCATCAACATCTTTCGCCGGATCGATCGCAGAGATAATTGCCGCCGCATCAAGATGAGCCGGCAACGGCAACTGCACCAGAATTCCGTGTACCGCCGGATCGCTATTCAGTGCACCCACCAGAGCATCAAGCTCCAGCTGGGTAATATCAGTGGCGAGGCGGTGTTCGATAGAACGGATACCCGCATCAGCAGCGCGGCGCACTTTATTGCGCACATACACCTGACTGGCGGGGTCTTCACCCACCAGAACCACTGCCAGGCAGGGAGTAATACCCTGCTCTGCCTGAAACTGCTGCACATCAGTAGCAACCTGATCAAGCACCTGCGCCGATAACGTCTTACCGTCAATTATTCGGGTCATTGAAGTCACCAGGCCGCCTTATCTGAAGATCACAGTTTTGTTGCCATCAAGGAAAACCCGCTGCTCAATATGCTGATTCAACAACAAGCTGCACGGGGATTGCTCGGCTACAAACAGCGACATCGCCGATAACACTTTACTATCAATTATTCGGGTCATTGAAGTCACCAGGCCGCCTTATCTGAAGATCACTGTTTTATTGCCATCAAGGAAAACCCGCTGCTCAATATGCAACTTCACCGCTCGGGCCAGGGCAACGGTTTCAGTATCGCGGCCAACTGCCACCAGCGCTTCTGGCCGGTAAGAGTGGTCCACCGGCTGCACTGATTGTTCAATAATAGGGCCTTCATCCAGATCAGAAGTCACGTAGTGGGCGGTTGCACCGATCAGCTTAACGCCCCGGGTATGGGCCTGATGGTAAGGCTTGGCACCTTTAAAGCCCGGCAGGAAGGAATGGTGGATGTTGATCGCGCGGCCGCTCAGCTCGGTACAGAGATTGTCGGAAAGAATTTGCATGTAACGCGCCAGAACCACCAGCTCGGTGCCGGTCTCTTCCACCACATCCAACAACGCCAACTCCTGCTCGCGTTTATTGTCCTTGTGCACCGGTAAATAGATAAAGCGGATACCTTCACGCTCAGCCATCGGCCGCAGATCAAGGTGATTGGAGACTATCGCAGTAATCTCCATATTCAACTCGCCTTTGCGCAGGCGATACAGCAGATCATCCAGGCAGTGATCGAACTTGCTGACCATGATCAGGACTTTAGTTGGCGTAGCAGCCGCATGCAGCTCCCACTCCATCTGAAACTTATCCGCCACAGCCGGAAACTGCTCGCGGATATCATTCAACACGCAATCACCGGACTCGACATGACAAACAGCGCGCATAAAGAAGCGACCGCTGTCCTCATCATCAAACTGAGACAACTCACTGATATAGCAGCCACGCTCAAACAGGAAAGTGGTTACTTCTGCAACAATGCCGCTACTCGCCTTGCAGGTTGCTTTAAGAACGAATTGATGTGGATTTGAATTCTCAGTGGTCATGATGGCAGTCCCATATCTCCGGTCAAATCTGCTCAGCAGATTTATTTTGTGCATATATGAATAAACAACTTCATATACCAATAAACTCATCAACCCTTTAACTAAGGGCTGCGCTTTAATCAAAATATGGAAATAATTTTAATATATCAACATAAAACAAACTCATTCTTGAGTTTATAGCGATAAACTTCATATAATGAATAAACATTTATATTTGAATATTTTTAGTGCTGTCACTCTTCACCTGCACACTTTTGGAGCACCACCTTGACTACCCCTGCTGATAAGGACTACACCGTACCCGCCCTGGCCCGCGGCCTGAACATCCTGGATATGTTCAGCCAGCAACAGCGCGTACTAAGCACAAACGATTTTGCTGAACACCTGGGGGTGAGCACCTCATCGATTTATCGGATAGTACAAACCCTGACTGATATGCAATTTCTTAAAAAAGTAGCCCGTAACACCTATGAGCTGGGGCCAGCAGTAATCTCACTTGGCTACTCTTTTCTCGCCAGTCGCGACATCATTGATGTTTCCGCCCCCCACCTGAACCAACTGAGTGATGCTACTTCAGTATCCTGCCACCTGGGGATTCGCGAGAGACGCGATACGATCTATATCTACCGCGCATTAGCCTCACAGAGGCTTACTGTAAATGTCCCGGTCGGTACCCGCTTACCCTGTCACAGCAACGCTCTGGGTCGAGCTCTGCTAAGCGGCCTCAGTGATGATGAACTTGGCCGGCTTTATTTCGGCGCGCAAATGGATGGTGTCCCCAAGCCTAATCCACAAAGCTTGCCCGAGCTGCGCAAGCGAATTAAAGAGGAAAACACCCAGGGGGTCGCCATCAATCAATCGGATTTCGCCACCGCCATCGCCGCACCAATACGTAACTACGCTAACGAAGTAATCGCAGCTATCAATATCTCAGGGCCTGACATCTTTATGCGCGGTGACGAGATAATGAGTGAAATCACCCTTCAGTTGCTCAACACCGCTGCAGCAATCTCAGCCGAAATGGGTTACCTGAAAAATCGCAACTCATAGTGGACTGTGGACTGCACCCGATAAAGTGGACAGTTTTTATGATCTGATTCCCACAGGCGATCGATAGCCTAATGCACTGTGACTTCAGACCGTATTATCGCTCCTGCACATCCATGTGCCCGCGCCATACCGTACATCCTGTACATAAAAGCAGGAGATAGAATACTTTATCTCCTGTGCCATTTCGGTTCGTCTGATAAGACCCAGACCCCCCGAATATTAATTTTGATTCTGGTATCAACCCTCTTCATGCAAATTTTTCAACCAACCGGTCTTAGCTAACATCTATAGTTACACTTGGTGGTTGTTGTACTTGCTGATCGTAATGCATCACTTTCAGTTTAGAGATGCTAATTAGCAATCAAATGCCTTGTATATCGATCGATAAAACCGGTCTTTATTCAAGTGGGCGGATTGGAAGAACCCTATAGACATCGTGGGGTTCAGGAGGGGGAATAATGAAGAAACACTTGCAAGTTGATCTGAATAAAACATTTCTGCTGTTAACTTCGGTAACCATGGTTCTGGTATTCAGCCTTGTATCGGTACAGCCGGCTCTTGCCGCGAATGGCCATGCACTGAATGCCGATAAGGCCAGAATCTTCGAGCACTGGACCAGAGAGAGAATAGATGCAGCCATGCCACGTGATCTGGTGATCGACCCTCGTGGTCTCGGCTACCTGCGCAGGCCGGATGGCTCTTTACAGCCCTATGGACATCAGATTTCCGCCGAAGCCCGAACACAGGATGACAGAACCTCCACAGGAAAACCCAGCGGTGGCAGTAGCGATGAGACCCCACCAAGCGTTGGATCGTTTGATCCCCCGGCGACAACTCCGGCTACAGTTATTAACACCTCCTCCTACACCTTTTCGGCAACCGTTAGCGATGATAGTGGAATTAAGTCCGTTTCCTTTTCAGTTGCAATAGCTGGCGGCGTGCCGCAAAAATTCACACCGAACAACACAGTTGACGATAGATGGGAGCTCACTCTTTACGGTTTCACCGATGGTGACTGGAGCTGGTATGTCGAAGCTAAAGACGGTGCGGGTAAAGGCGGCAATAGTATTACTACAGATGCTGTCAGCTTTACCGTCGACCTGGCTGGAAGTGGTAGCGTTGGAGGTGATGGCACTATCACAAATTCAGCCTGGAATGACGGCGGAGCTATACAAACTGCGGCGGGCCGTATCTTCTTTGAGATGCCGGATGTAGTCAGGAGAAGAGGACGCCTGACCACCGAATGGCAGGGGTATGTCTGTTCCGGTACCGTTGTTTATGATGGCGACGATTTCAATATTGATGGACCGGACGGGTTTGATGGGCGCTCAGTAATTCTGACCGCCGCTCACTGTGTCTATGATGATGTTAATGGCGCATTCGCCCGTAACGTTATGTTTATTCCTGATCAGGCAGGTACCACAGGTTCCGGAACCGATGGGGACTGCACAAACGATCCCCTGGGCTGCTGGTTCCCCTCCTTTGGCGTAGTCGATCAGAAATGGACCGCCAAAACCTTCCCCGATAATATCGCTTGGGATTACGCTTACTACGTGGTTGATGATGATCCCAGTTCTCATCAAGGTGTATACCCTGGAACAGTACTTGACGCAGAAGCGGGCGACCCCTCAATAGCCATTGATTTCATGGAGCCTGTATCCGATGCCCCAGATAGTACTGACTATACCCATGCCTTAGGTTACTCCTATAGCGACGACCCGAACTTTATGTATTGTGCCGAGGATATGACGACCGAAGGAGATGTGAACTGGTGGCTGGACAGCTGCGGTCTGTCCGGAGGAGCATCCGGCGGGCCCTGGATTCAACCAATGGACATGAGCCTTGAACCAGGAACAGGCCCGATTATTTCAGTAAACTCCTGGGGCTATACCACTTCAGCGGGAATGGCGGGGCCTAAATTGAACGACAACTCAGCTTCGTGCCTGTTCAGTCAATCTAAAGAGACAGAATTCAACACCATCTCCTCGGCCGATGGTGATGCAGGGGTCGTGATCAGCTATGACCAATCCCAATCAGAGCCTACCTGTGCCCCTGATCCACAGTGGTAATATGAAAAATGGGGCAGAATAGAATTATTTCATTGCGATTTAATTTTACTCTGCCCCATTTATTAGAAGCTTTGTTAGTTAAAAATCCGGTCAGACTTCGCTACGACTCATCCACTCAGCAATCTTGATGCGTGTCCGCACACCAAGGCCCAGCGCTGGCTCAGGCGGCAAACGCGCCGGCATGCCCGACACTTCGGTCATAAAGCGTTGCAGCTTTGAGTCACCACCGGATGCCATTTCCGCCAGCAATTTGCCTGAAATCGTACCCCGTGCAGCACCAACACCGTTGTGACAGCAAGACGCATAGAGGCCTGTCTCCAGCTCACCAAAGAAAGAGGCGTAGTTACTGGACAGCGTACATACGCCACCCCAAGTGTAATCAAATGACACATTGCTCAGCATTGGATAGCGCGCATGCATCGCATCCCGGTGCATCACCCGAATTTCTTTGCGTTCATCCAGACTACTGCCGTAGTCCGGTACAAATCGGTACTGATTGCGAACAATCAAACGACGATCGCGGGTCATGCGCAACGTCGTGCCGGCATAATCAGCCGGCGTCATGCCCCAGTCTGAGGTTCCGCCATAGGCCTTGAACTCTTCATCGCTCAGCGGACGGGTCATGCTGGCAAACGTCATGATCGGCAACATTCGCGATTTCAGGAAACCCAACTGCTCGGTATAGATATTGGTACCCAGAATCACATTGCGGGCATGTATCTCACCATCGCGGGTTTGCGCCACCCAGGCACCCTTGCGACGCTCCAGTATTTCAACCGGCGTATTTTCATACGGGGTAACATTATCGGGCATATTCAGTAGCATGCCGCGCATCAGAGCGGCAGGCTGCATCAGGATACAACCCGGCGTGAACAGTGCTTGCTGGTAATATTCGGTGCCGGTCTTTTGCTTCAAAGCCTCGCGATCCAGCACTTCAAACGGCTCATCCAGCTCTTTCAGCAGGTGCTGAAAATGGTCTAGAAACTTCACTCCACGCTCGCTCACAGCCGCCTGCAGTTTACCGGTATGTGACCAGTCACAGGGAATATTGTGTTGATCAACCCGTTCCTTCAGAAACTCAATCGCCGCCCGGTTCAGCTGAATGAACTTCTGTTTACGTTCTATATCATTGCCTTCAAGATCACCCTTATGGGGCAGATCGATAATAAAGCCCGAGTTACGGCCCGATGTGCCGTGTCCGATAGCCTGGGCATCAATAAGCACTACCCGGTCCTGCGGATGCAACTCCGCCAGACGGTGGGTGGCCGCCGTACCAACAAAGCCACCGCCAATCACCAGCCAGTCGGTTTGTTGTATGCCACGCAGCACATTCGAGTGTTGCTTATATTGCAATTCGCTCGGCAGGGTTTCATACCAGCCACAACTTCTGTCATCTGAGGGCAGTTTTATCTTTTTCATAGGACTACCTGGAATATCATTGGCATTTCAACAAACTCCATCCGGCCGCAAGCACTAGCGCAAAATAATACTTACGCCAGGCCTGATCAGCTGTGATGGGAATGTAGGGTGCAGGTGAAGAATGAACCGCACCGACTGCAAATCCAGTGGTGCGGTTCGCTCCGCTCACCAGCACCCTACGAAATAATACAACAGGCTTATGCCACGCAAAGGCTTTCAGCCTGAGCCACTGCATCGCTCCACTGCTGCCGTTCTGCGGTCAGCTCTCCGGCCAGGGCAAAGCCCATCAGCCGCTGCTCGTCATCGACAAACAACCCTCGCATACCGGCAGCGGTTTCCTCAACCTGCCACTCACCCGCCTGATCCGGTGCCGGGGGTAGCAGGGTCAGCGGCAGCGCCGGGGTTTTAACCATTACCGGCATCAGCGGATACTGCGCCATCGTCGGTCGCCCGATCAGGCAGTCTGCCAGGGCGCGCAAGCCAAAGTTGATCGGCGCGATATAGGGCAGCAGTTGGCCCTGGATTTCAACACAATCCCCCAGGGCGTAAACATCATGGGCGCTGGTGCGTAAGCCGCCATTGATAACGATACCGCGGTTACATTCAATGCCGGCGCTTGCTGCCAGCTCTGTCTGTGGCGCCAGCCCTACGGCAGAAAGCACCAGATCAGTTTCGAACTGCTCACCACCAGCCAACGTCAGCTGATAGCCGCTATCGGCCTTATCTATCAACGCAACGGTATTATTCAGGTGCCACTGTACGCCAAGGCCGGATAACTCGGTTTGCAACCTGTGGCCTATTGATTGTGGCAGCAGGCGATCCATCGGCCACTTTGTCAGGCCAACCACCGATACGTCATAGCCTTTGCCGGCAAGGTCATTGGCAAACTCGCAGCCGATCAGGCCATTGCCGACGATAGTCACCCGGTGGCTACTTTCCAATCGCTGGCGAAACTCACGGTAATCCTGAAGATCGTTGACGCTGAGCACATCAGCGGCACCATCGCCTTTAAACGGCAGGCGGATAGGCGCAGCCCCCAGAGCCAGAACCAGCTTGCTGTACTTCTGCGCTCCCAGGTCAGTCTGCAACAGGTGCGCTTCAGTATCGATACTCAGCACCCGGCAGCGGGCGTGGATACGGATATCAAGCCGCTGCTCAATCTCCAGCACGGATTCGGTCACCAACTCGGCTGCTGATTTGTCACGAGCCAGTGCATTGGACAGGCCCGGCTTGGAGTAGCTGGCGCCATCATCCGCTGTGAACAACAGAATTTCCTTATCTGCAGAGCGCTCGCGCACCGCCTGGGCAAGGTTGTAACCGGCATAGCCGCTACCGATGATAACCAGCGGGGCTTCTTTCTGCGGTGCATTTTCGACCACTGCTGCCACTGCATCCGCAGTGACCTCAATCATCTCAAAATCGGCTTTGGCGACACCGCAATCCGGGCACAGCCAGTCTTCCGGCACATCTTCCCAGCGGGTACCCGCTACGATGCCATCAGCCGGCCAGCCTTTGGCCTCGTCATAGATTAATCCACAGATTACACAGAGCCATTTTTTCATGGGGCACCCCGTTCAAGACTATTATTTTTCTTATTTTGTTACGCGGATAGCAACGTTCTTGGTGTTGACGTAGCTGTACAGCGCTTCCTGGCCTTTTTCGCGGCCGAAACCGGACAGTTTGATACCGCCGAACGGTGTTTCAATGCCACCGGCATACCATTCGTTAACGAATACCTGACCCGCCTTGAGCGCCCGGGTGGCACGCATCGTCCGAGTCAGATCGTGAGTAAACACACCGGCAACCAAACCAAAATCAGTACCGTTGGCCAGCTGCCAGGCTTCCTCTTCCGTATCGAACGGCGTAATCGCAATCACCGGACCGAACACCTCTTCGCGGAAGATGCTCATCTGCGGGGTAACATCGGCAAAGACAGTCGCTTCGACAAAGTAACCTTTACGGTCCTGTGAAGCCTGCCCGCCTGTCACCAGACGTGCACCTTCGGCAACAGCCCTGTCACAGTGTCGCAACACCTGTTGTTGCTGCTGTGCCGACACTACCGGAGTCAGATCGGCATTATCAATCCCGGCCCCCATCTTCAGGCTTTGCGCCAGCTCTGTTACCCGGCTAACAACCTCGTCATAAATATCACGCTGCACCAGCAAGCGAGACATCGCCGAGCAGACCTGACCGGCATTGAAGAAAATACCCCACTTCACACTGCTCAGCAGTTGTTCCATATCAGCATCGGCAAACACCACCGCAGCCGATTTACCACCCAGTTCCATTACACAGGGTAACGCACGGTCGGCAGCCGCATGCAGGATTGACTGGCCGGTTACCACAGAGCCGGTAAATACGATCTGATCGATATCCGGGTGAGAAACCAGTACCGCACCAACCTCACTGCCCACTCCGTTAAGAATACTGAGGGCTCCGCAAGGCAGGCCTGCACGCTGACAGGCAGTTGCCAGCCAGGTCATCGCCAGCGGCGTAATCTCCGGTGACTTCACTACCACCGCATTTCCGGCAGCCAGCGCCGGTGCCAGGGAACGGGCGCAAATATCAACGGGGAAGTTCCAGGGAACGATCTGGGCAGAGATACCCACCGGTTCATAGTAGGTATAGTCAACATAGTCGACCCCCAACGGGATCGACTTGCCTTCAATTTTATCCGCCATGCCGGCATAATATTCAAAATAGCGCGCAGCGATCAGGAACTCCTCGCGGGCGTCATCCAGGCTCTTGCCGTTTTCACGCACCAGCAACGGTGCAGCTTCATCCGCAATGTTACGGATTTCAGTTGCGATACGCAGCAACAGCTCAGCCCGCTTCGCCGGACGACAGTCAGTCAACACCCCGGAGTTTACGCAGGCCCTGGCGTCAGTAACTGCCCGGTCGACATCCTCAGCATCAGCACAGGCGATGGTTGCGAAAGGCTCTCCAGTCGCCGGATCGAACACCTCGGTGGAGCGCTTGCCGTCAACCCAGTTGCCGCCGATAAAGTTCAGCCAGTGATTTGTTGAATTGTTCATAATTTTCTGCACTTCTTATTTCTGTTTATATCGCCCTGCCGGGCAAAGCCAGCACCGGGTGGCGTTAGTTAACCGGCTGTCCGAGAGTACTTATTAGCAACCCACTGATGGAAGTGATGGGTCGGGCCATCCAGTACAGGCGAGAAGACGCCACCGGTAAAGGCCGGCGATTTACGGCCATTCTGCATACCTTCAACCGCAAACACGTCTTCACCGAACACTACTTTCCAACTTTCCAGTACCGCGGTACGGCAAGCCGAAAACTTATCCCCCCTAGACTCTGCGCCGACATAGGAAAGTTGCAGCTTCTCCAGCGTGCGGTTATTAGCCTGCGGCTGCAGGATAATGGCGAAAGCATGGTCCGCCTGAATCCCCAACAGCACATTAGGATAAAGGGACACATATTCCGCCTGGCGGATCTTGTCTTCCGGCCAATCGCTGAACTGCGGCAAACTGGTACCTGCGACATCCGACAGGTTATAAGTGTAACTACCCTGGCCGGACATATTATCGTTAACTATCAGGTTATAGTGCTGATCCAGCGGCGAGTAGGTGTTCAGGCTCGGATGCACCCAGGGCAGGTGGTACGCTTCACAATAATTTTCCACCGCCAGTTTCCAGTTAGCCTCTATGGTCAACTCCATTTGGCTACCGGTCGGTGCGACATGCACCTTTTCCAAACAACCCTTGCCGGTGAACTCTTCCCAGCGTTGTACCAAAGGCTGGATAAAGCTATCAAATGATTCAGCATTACCGGACAGGTTGATAAAGATAATGCCCATCCAGATCTCTGCACGTATCTCTTTCAAACCATGCTTTTCACAGACAAAGCCTTCTGCCTTGTGCTTACCAACGCCACCGATATGCGGAGTCCCCTTCAGATTGCCGTTGAGATCATAGGTCCAGGAGTGGTACGGGCAACGTACCATACCCTCAACCTCGGTTTCCTCGCGTAACAGGATCATGCCACGATGACTACAGACGTTATGAAACACCTTTATTTCGCCATCCCGGTTACGCATGATCGCCAGAGGTAGCCCCATAAAATCTACCGGCTTGGCAAAACCGTTTTTCGGCAGCTCACTGGCAAAGGCCAGGCCCGCCCAGGTGGTACCCAGTACTTCATCACGCTCATAGGCAAACAGCGCCGGATCGTCATAGACCTCATTGGGCATACCATTGGCATCAGTGATCGACTGGCGTACGCCATCAAGGGTTGCCAGCGGAATGCGATGGTTAGCTGTTATTTTTGTCATCGATAATTTCCCCACCTGAAAACTGTCATGTCTGACAGTGGCTTTTATTAACTTAAAAATAAGCTGAAAACTGAGCTTAAATCGACGCATAAATTTATTTTGTATGCGCAGTTCTTGATATATGACAAGAATATTACTGAGAATGAAAAGCGGACGACAAACGATTTTTCCGGCGCCTGGTCATGAGTAAAACTCATCAACTAATGGATCAGCCCATATTCAGGGACTTGCACGGCATAAGAGCGGGAAGATGACAGTTCTAACTGGACACAAAAAGTTATCCAAACCTTTGATTAAACCCGGCAATAAACTCCGCTGGCAAATCTGATTTAGCGAAAATTGTCACAACGCAAAAAGCGACTGAGCTTTGGTAATGAGCTGATGAGTATTAGTCGTTTTACAACAACAACCATTAGCGTATTAACTTGCCAGAAAAGCCTTCCTATATAGAAGCAACTTAATTTCTCAGGGTGAGTTATGTCCGACACGAAACCGCAATATCTGAACCTTGAAGCAGCCGATCAGCCGCTACGCAATCCGGTTACAGCGGACACCCATAAGACTGCACGCGCCTACCGCCTGCAGCGGGTACGCGAACAGCTGATCGAGAGTGACTGCAGTGCCATGCTGCTATACGACCCGGTGAATATCCGCTATGCCACCGACAGCTCCAATATGCAGATCTGGACGATGCATAACTTTGCCCGCTACGCCCTGATCTTCGCCGAGGGGCCAGTTATCCTATGGGAATTTCATAACTGCGAACACCTGCTGGAAGGTAACGAACTGGTCGATGAAGTTCGCTCTGCAGTGAACTGGAGCTACTTCGGCGCCGGCTCGCGGATATCAGAAAAAGCCCAGCAGTGGTCCGGTGAGATCACTGACCTTGTGCGCCAGTATGGCGGTGGCAACCTGCGCCTCGCGGTGGACAAGGCCGATCTGGAAGGCTTGCATATGCTGCAGCAGCAAGGCATTGAGCTGGTTGAAGGGCACAGCCTGATGGAGGAAGCCCGCAAGATCAAATCGGCGCAGGAGCTGGAACTGATGCGCTGGACCATCCGCGTCTGTGAACAGGGCATCCAGCGGATGCACGACGAACTGCGCCCGGGTATGACAGAGAATGAGCTGTGGGCCTGGCTTCACTTTGAGAATATCCGCAACGGCGGCGAATGGATCGAGACCCGGCTACTGGCCAGCGGCCCGCGCACCAACCCCTGGATGCAGGAATCCAGTGACCGGGTAATGCAGGAGGGAGAAATCATCGCCTTCGATACCGACCTGATCGGTCCCTATGGCTATCTTGCCGATATCTCCCGTGCCTGGACAGTCGGCCACGTTGCCCCTACTGCGGAGCAACGCCGCTTGTACAGTCAGGCCTATGAACAGATCCACACCAATATGGCACTGCTGAAAGCCGGCCTGAGCTACCGGGAGTTTTCTGAGCAGGCCTGGCCGATACCCGAAGAGTTCTACCACAACCGCTATTGCTGCGTGGTGCACGGCACTGGTATGGCCGATGAGTTCCCGGCGATCGCCCATCGCGGCAAAGATTGGATCAGCGCCGGCTACGACGGCACCTTCGAAGAAAACATGGTAGTCTGCGTGGAAAGCTATATCGGTGCAGAAGGTGGTAAAGAGGGGATCAAGCTGGAGCAACAGGTACTGATTACCGCTGATGGCTGTACCGAGTTATCCACCTATCCATGGCAGGAGGACTGGCTTAGTTAAGGCCCTTCGTTGATTACCGGGGGAGAGCCTCTTAAATATTCTGACTGGCATATTTTCTATCAGGTAGATCTTACCCCAAGACGATATATAGCTTCGTAGGGCGCCACCTGGGGTGCCACATCTATGGTGTACAACCTTTTGCCGGGACCCAGCCTTCGAAAAAAGTCCCGCCCTGCACATATGAGAGACAGGTTGGGTGCTGGAGAAGTATGAACCGCACCATTACGGATCTGACGATCCATCAGTGAAATCATACAGTGATCAGGAAGCAGCTGGTCCGGTAGTATAAAGTAACTCCGGCGGTGCTCCCCGGAGTTCGCCGATGATCCTAAATTAAGCCACCACCTCAGGACTAACAATGCCCCTTAAAGACTACCTTCCCGGTGCCCTGCTGGTGCTCCTGGCCGCAATCGGCTTCAGCCTGCAACCGGTATTTGCCCGCGCCATTTATGCCGATGGCGCCAACGCCCTGGGGTTGGTGTGGGTGCGTTTTTTTATTCCCAGCCTGTTGCTATTGCTGTTCCTTCCCGGCAGGACGCGTCAGTTAAGGCCCGGTCCCGGTTTCCTCGGGATGCTCAACGGCGTTACCTCCCTGTGTTACTTCCTGGCCCTGCAACAGATTACCGTGAGCCTTACGGTGATGCTGTTCAGCCTGTTTCCCCTGCTGGTATTCCTGCTGGCCTGGCTGCGGCGCGAGGAATCGCTGTCGCTGCTGCGTCTAGTCGCGCTGGCTGGCGCCCTGCTGGGTATCTATTGCAGCCTGGATGGTAACTTTGCCGGTTCCTGGGCAGGCATTCTGTTTGGCCTTGGCGCTGCACTGTTCTATGCCACCTATCTGATCGGGGCTCCCCGCTTGATGCCACCCGGTGATGCCCTGGGCTCGGCCGCCTGGACCCTGATCGGTGCGGCCACAGTATTTACTGTTCCCGTTGTTCTCGGTTATGCCGAGCTTCCCCAGTCATTGTCTGGCTGGAGTATGGCGCTGGCGCTCGGGATCATATCGACATTCATCCCCTTCCTGCTGCTGATCAAGGGAATCGGCATCCTGCGGCGGCAATTTGATGTCGCGATGTTTTCCAGCATAGAGCCGATCGCGTCCGTCTTCTGGGCCTGGCTGTTGCTGCAGGAAACCCTGAGCGGGAACAACATACTGGGAGGCCTGCTGGTACTGGCAGCCGCCCTGCTGATGATCTGGTCACAAGCCAGAGCACGGCCTGAGACTATTGAGTCATGACGAAAACTCATCGCCGGACAGCAAAAAAATAGTTTGGTGCGGTTCGTAAACTCACCGGGCACCCTACGGTTTTTATCGAAAATGTAGGGTGCTGATTAGGTACGAACCGCATCAAGCTTTACTGGCCAAGAGTGTCAGCCTCTGGATCGGTCTCAGCAAAGCCTGCAAGGCGATATGACAAGCTGAATCCTGGTCGCAAATGAGGATGTGACAGCCTTTACTGTGTGATTTAATGTCAATAAAGAGAGTCCGTTGCCCTCAGGCACGGGCTCTTCTATTTTAGGAAAAGAATTGCTCAGGGTGAGAAAAAGCAATGCGGATAAAACCATTACCACCATTAAACAGCCTGGTATCCTTTGAAGCCGCAGCCCGGCATCTGAGCTTTACCCGCGCCGCCAATGAGCTGAGCGTTACCCAGGGCGCGATCAGCCGACAGGTACGCCACCTCGAGGATTATCTCGGCAGGGCGCTGTTTATCCGTGACAGGCAAACCCTGAGCCTGACCCCAACCGGCATCGACTATTACGATAGCGTACAGCAATCACTGATACTGCTAGCCGGTGCTACCGGCGATATCCTGCAATGGCAGGGCGACCAGAAACTCACTGTGGTGACCACCAACGCCATGGCCTCCTTCTGGCTACTGCCCCGCTTCGGCGAGTTTCAGGAGCTGCACCCGGATATCGACCTGCGCATCCTGGCGGTAGACTCTCTGCATGATGTCCGCCAGAGCGAGTTTGATATCGCCCTGTTCTACTGTCGTACCCCGCCTGAAGGCCTACAGGTGACGCCATTGTTCAGCGAAACCGTATTCCCGGTCTGCAGCCCCGGCTACCTGGAAAAGCACCCGCAACTGCGCCAGCCGGAAAACCTGGCCCAGGGTACCCTGTTGTCACTCGAAGTCAGCGAAGAATGGCTTACCTGGCATGACTGGTTCCGCGAATGCGGATTGCCACAACCGCCGGAATCGACCCGCCGCCTGAATATCAACAACTACCCACTGGTAATCCAGTCGGCCCTTAACGGCCAGGGGCTGGCACTGGCCTGGGCCAACCTGGTGGATGACTACCTGGCCAGCGGACTGCTGGTGCCACCGGTCGATACAACGCTGATTACAACAGCACAATTCTATATGCTGGAACCACCTCAGCAGCTACGGCCGAAAAAAGGCTTAGAATGTTTCAGAAAATGGCTGCTGTCGGTTATTGAAGAAACAAGCAATAGTGAATAACCTTTCCCCTTATCTATCAAGGCAGTTATTTACCAGCAGTTTTCTAACAGCGTAGTTCGTCGTTCGAAAAAATCGCTTCAGGATACGCGGTTATGGGAGCGGCGCCTCGCCGCGATAATCCTGAACAAGCTTTTCGGCGCGAGGCGCGCCTCCTACAAAAAAACTGTCCACTTTATTCGGGGGCAGTCCAATAAAATTGCGGCTTACTTGGTAAATTCGGTTGGCTTTTCAAGTTCATAGATACCCTCAGCGACATCTTCCAGCTTCTTTTCCAGCATCGCCTGGGCATCAAATAACCCCCGATTATAGAAATATGAGCCGACCTCTTTGGAGAAGAAATCGAGTAGAAAATCGGCATCAAACTGACCTATTTCCTGATCCAGTTCATCATTAAAATAGCGTTGAATCTTCTCTACGATGCGCGCTTTTTCTTCTTTAGAAAATTTAATGACCGACACCACAGAACAACTCCTTTTAGAAATGTACATTCATAACTGGCATCTGCAGCAAGCAGCCCGACAACAATATTAGCTAAGGAACCTACGAACAAGTCCATCATATTCTTTGCTGACTATTAAATGGCCAATTGCATGACCTAAAGCGCCAAGATCACCTTAATTGACTGTCCTTGCTGCCACGACGGTTATAGCTATTAAGATTTTCCTGCTGATCGTCAAGTTCAGCCTGGCAGCTAACACAGAGGCGAACACCCAGGATTGCCTTGCGCCTGGCTTCCGGGATAGGTGTATCGCATTCCTCACAATGCGTTAAGCTTTCTCCGTGGGGTAATCGACTCCGGGCAAGGTCTACAGCTTCTTCCACGCTGGCGTCAATTTGATCCTGTACCGCCCCATCTCGGGACCATCCACCGGCCATGATTTGCTCCTACGTTCTTATTAAACGAGACGACTAAACGCTGCGCATCATAAATACACTGTACGGATCAGGTTTGCAGTCGCGCCATTTGTTACAGTAAACAAAATCAATTTTATTGTATAGAGTTTGAGCAGTTTCAAGGAGCCTGAAGTAACTCCCAAGTTCACTTTAGGCGGCCTCACCCGAGACAATTTCCATAACAATGAAGTGCTGAACCAAGGCCCACGACAAGACTAGTTCTTAATCGGACAAGTAGTATTCAATAGTAGACACAACGCGTACTTTCTTAATGTGCGGGTTATTCTTATCCCGTGGCATAATGCTGAACTGCCCCTGGGTTGCCTGCTTTATTCTGCCCAGCGAGCTCTGTGAATCGGCCGCAAATTTCTGTGCCACTTCACGAGCATTGCGGGTAGCCTCTTCCACCATATCCGGTTTAACCTGATTCAGCCTGGTAAACAAATATTCTGTTTGTGCCTGATAAGTATCGCTGTTAAATACGATGCCTTTCTTACCCAACTCTGACAAACGCCCCATAACAGCCCTGACTTCGTCAATTTTACTGGAGTACACCGTGACATTCTGATTGGCCGAATATCTGAATTCAGCCCGTGCGTTATTCCCCCAATCCCGGGCCGACTTGTCGGTAATCGAAGGCGAAGAATAGCTAATATCAGCTGTTGCTATACCGTTTATTGCAAGAAAGTCGGTAATATTTGCTGTACTGGATTGAATCAAATCGTACATCGTTTCCAGGTCATTACTGGCGACAACAAACTGAATCGGCCAGATCACCACATCCGCATTATATTCACGTTCAGATAACCCTTTAACGGTGACTATACGCTCATATTCCTTATACTTTATCGCCGCTTCACCTAACTGATAGCCCAAAGCTGCCAATCCAAGAAAGACAAAAAGACCAAGCCCCAACAGGTTTGCTTGCTTAAAAGTGCGCACGATATTACCTCACCAGGCTGTGATCGATTATTTCGACATAAACAGGCAAGTGATTAGCTCATCTGAATATTGACACATGATCCACCAGAGGGGCTTTATGGAAGCTTAATTGTTCCGCTCAAATTCTGAATATGATTTATGCATCAGGATATTCAGTTGTAGGAGACGTGCCTCCTACAATTTGCCATAGTTCTGTAGGAGGCGCGCCCCCGCGGCGAAAGAAAGGTATAGCACAGGAGGTGCTTTATTATGGGAATGGGAATGCATCCGCCCTTAGAATTTAGTTAAATCGATCAGAGATTATTCCATGTGGGATGCTGTTTGGATTTAGAAGATCTATTGAATAATGAAGAAAATCAATCGCCGCTCGCAGCGCGCCGCGAGGCGCGAGGCGCGAGGCGCGAGGCGCGAGGCGCGCCTCCTACACCGGTAATGTATTCTCCAGTGTTCGACGATGAACCATAAAAAAAAACGCTCTACCGTTGCCGGTAGAGCGATGAATACAGCAACATGCTGAGAGCGAAGAGTCCTGATAAATCAGGATGGGTGGAAACAGTTACAGGGTTTGTGCCTGAACAACGGTGATCGCGATCACATTGACAACATCGTTGGAGTTACAACCACGGGACAGATCGTTGGCAGGCTTTTTAAGCCCTTGAAGAATCGGCCCTATCGCATCGGCCTTACCGATACGCTCTGCCAGTTTATAGCCAATATTGCCCGCTTCAAGATTAGGGAAGATAAGTACGTTGGCACGACCATGGGTTGCAGAATCGGACACCTTACGATCGGAAATTTCGGCAACAATAGCCGCATCCAACTGTACATCACCATCGATTGCCAGTTCCGGCATCTCTTCCTTAACCAGACGGGTTGCTTCAACCACTTTATCAACCGCTGCATGTTTGGCGCTGCCACTGGTCGAAAATGACAGCATCGCTACCCGGGGATCTTCGTTTAACAGTGTTCTGGCACTGTTTGATGCCGACATGGCAATCTGCGCCAGCTGTTCTGCATTAGGATCGATAACCAGGCCGCAATCAGAGAAGATCACACCGCCTTTCAGCTCGTGAAACGGCTCACACAGCATCATCAGGAAGAAGCTGGAAATCATCGAGCTGTCTTCAGACATACCTATAATCTGAATCGCTGAACGTACGGTATCCCCGGTGGTATAGACAGCACCCGCAACAGAACCCTCAGCATCCCCCAGGTGCACCATCATCTGAGCATAGTGCAGCGGATCTTTAATAAGTTCAGCGGCTTTTTCTGGTGTCATGCCTTTAGCCTGACGTATTTGATATAACGCCTGGGCATACCGTTCTGATGCTTCGGATGTTTCCGGATCAACTACTGCGATTGATTTCAGATCCAGGTCCAGCTCTTCAGCCTGCTGCTGGATACGGGAGACATTACCCAGCAAGGTAACGTCCGCAATACCCTTTTCTGTCGCCACCACCGCGGCTTCAAGAATGCGCGGGTCTTCACCCTCAGCCAGTACAATCGCTCTTGGATCTTCACTGGCACGTTTAAAAATATTGTTGAGGGCCTTCATGACATGTATTCCTTCAATGTGATGTGGACAGATGCAGCAACGCTTAACTTTCAAGTCTCGAGTATCAAGTCTCAAGTCGGGAGTTGAATGCTGTGCCGCTAAAGTGCCTCTGAAAAAATCACTAATCCCTTTGGTCTTACAGGGTAGCGGGAAATGATCTGTTCACAGGAACCTTGAAGAAACCGAGGGCCGGCTGGCCCTCGGTTTAGTAGTACTTCTGATTAGAACAAGGACGTCTTACTGGAAGTCTTTGTACTTATCCAGGTGACGAACTGGCTTGGACAGTGCGTCGCGGCGGAACGGATCGCCCAGCTCACGAGTACACATGATCTCGATTACAGTTGTCTTGCGGTTTTCCATCTGATCGTTCAGTGCAGCAGTCAGAGCCGGACCTACATCTTCCAGCTTATCAACAACAACACCTTCAGCACCCATAGAGCGTGCAATATCAGCAAAGCTTGGGTTTTCCAGCTCACCGGCAACGAAACGACGGTTGTAGAAATCAACCTGATTCTTCTTCTCTGCACCCCACTGACGGTTGTGGAATACGATAGCTGTAACAGGGATATCTTCACGTACGCAAGTCATGATTTCCATCATAGACATGCCCCATGCGCCGTCACCAGCGTAAGAGATACCTGGGCGTTCTGGCGCTGCAACTTTAGCACCGATCATAGTTGGCAGTGCGTAACCACAGTTACCGAAAGCCATCGCTGCGAAGAAAGAACGTGGACGTTCGAAACGCAGGTAGCTGTTAGAAACAGAGTTGATGTTACCGATATCGGTAGAAACCATTACATCAGCAGGCATCGCATTTTCTAGCTCACGCAGAACCTGACGTGGGTGCAGGTAAGTACCTTCTTCACCATTTTGCTGTTCGATCATCTCCATGGAGTAATCGTCGCGCTCGTGGATCCACTCGTCCAGTTCCTTCTCCCAAGCCGCTTTTTCAGCTGCAACTTCAGCTTCACGCTCAGCACGGTTTTCCAGACACTTGGCAGACTTGCCTTCCATCAGACCCATGATAGATTTAGCCGCTGCTTTAGCGTCGCCACAGATAGCTACGTCTACTTTCTTAACCAGACCCAGCATCTTAGGGTTGCAATCGATCTGAATGATCTTAGCGTTCTTCGGCCAGTAATCCAGACCGTGCTGCGGCAAAGTACCGAATGGTCCCAGACGGGTACCCAGAGCCAGTACAACGTCAGCCTTAGCGATCAGTTTCATAGCAGCTTTAGAACCCTGGTAACCCAGAGGACCACACCAGTTAGGGTGAGACGCTGGGAAAGAGTCGTTGTGCAGGTAGCTGTTTACAACTGGCAGACCCAGCTGCTCAGAGATAGCGATTGCTTCGTCGAAAGCATCGCCAATAACAACACCGCCACCGGAGATCATTACCGGGAATTCAGCGTTAGCCAGCAGCTCAGCAGCAGCTTTCAGAGATTCTTCACCACCAGCAGCGCGTTCGATGCGGATCGGCGCAGGGATTTCGCAATCGATATCGCCGTAGAACAAGTCACGTGGGATGTTCAGCTGAGTCGGGCCATTTTCCAGCATAGCGCGGTCAAAACAGCGAGCGGTGTATTCAGCCATACGGGTGTTGTTAGTAACAGTTACCTGGTACTTGGTAATTGTTTCGAAGAATGGCAGCTGCTGTGCTTCCTGGAAGCCACCCAGCCACTGAGTGTTAGTACCAGTCTCTGGCGTAATACATACAACCGGAGAGTGTGCCCAGTAAGCTGCAGCGATTGCAGTTACGAAGTTAGTGATACCAGGACCGTTCTGGGCAATACAAACACCGTGACGACCGGAAACACGAGAGTAACCGTCAGCCATGTGACCGCCGCCCTGCTCATGCACTACAGGAATCAGACGAATGCCTGCAGGAGTGAAGATGTCCATTGCGTCCATGAACGCTGAACCCATGATACCGAAACAGTCGGTTACACCGTTAGCAACGAGGGTTTCCACCATCGCTTCACTAGGAGTCATACGAGCCATATTTGAATTCCTTATTATTGTAAGAGGGGTGGCAAAACCACCGCCAGAACCAGTTAATCGATCAAGCACTACAAGATAGTCAAAAAACCTTATAGCAACGGTAACTTCCGTCCCGGTGGCATATGCATAAAACGCATTGCGTAAACGGATAACGTGCTAACAGATTAGGAGGCTGGCCCTAAACTCAGTAGAACCAGATTTAAGGAATGGGTTGAGCCAGAGATAACAAAGCGTATTTTTTTAAAAATAACGCAATAAATTCAATAAGATATCTTTATGGAACCAAAACAAAACGGCCACCTGATCCAGGTGGCCGTTAGCAGTAAATTTCAGGTCTGGCTTAAGGAACCTGCGGACAAGTCCTGCTCGTGCTCTGCAAGTTCTGAAGCCTGCAGATGCAAGGCGAAGTTTGCTATTAATGGCCATAGTCCTTAATAAGAACTTCAACGATGCAGATGCGGGCTTCAGGGCTTGCCCTACGGGGCTTACGGGAAAGTCCACACTCTGTGTCAGAACATATAATAAGGTCCAGACATTACTGCAAAGTTCTTCCTTGATTGTGAACTTACCCGTAAGCCAGAGTGCCGCCAGGACTTATTCGTAGGTTCCCTAGAGACTTGAGTGAATCAATTCAGCCAGTTTTTTAATGCCGGGTTCAATTCTATCCGTCGAGATGGATGAATACCCCAGACGAAAATAATTTTTCGGCGGAGGATCCTCAAGAAAATGAATCGTCCCGGATTCAATCAGGATACTCTCTTCCATTGCACGTTTCTGCAATTCAGTTGCATCCAGTCCTTCCGGACCTTTAACCCAGTAACAAGAGCCACCAAATGTCGGCGGATTGTGAGATTCCGGCAGGTATTGGGTGAGAGCCTCGTTCATTGCCCGCGAACGGGTCTGATAGTTGCGCGTAATATTCATGATGAGAGAATCGTGATAGCCCCGCTCAAGGAACAACGCAACTGAGCGCTGATTATTGGCTGCCGGATGGCGTACCATCAGCCGACGCAATGCCCGGGCTTCTCTGATTAATTCTGCCGGCCCCACCAGATAGCCAACCCGCAAGCCAGGGGCCAGGGTCTTGGATAGACTACCGATATAAAGTACACGGTCGCTCTTATCCAGGCTCTTCAGGGCTGGTATCGGATTCGACTTAAAATTAGTCTCACTCTCGTAATCATCTTCGATAATGATGAAATCGTCTTCATCGGCCCGGCGCAGCAATTCATAACGCCGCTCGATCGGCATGGTAACGGTAGTGGGGCACTGATGACTCGGCGTCGTGTAAACCAGATCACAGCCCTTCAGGCGATCATCCACCAGCATGCCGTCTTTATCGACAGGAATCGGACGTACCTGAGAGGGATTAAGCGTGGCAATATTGCGGATATCCACATAACCAGGATTTTCCAGGCCTATCACGCTGGTCTTATCAAGCAGTAATTTGGCAAGCATATACAATGCCTGCTGAGCACCAACAGTCACCAGTATCTGGTCAGCAGATGCCCACACCCCACGCCGGGGTAATAAGCGAGTACGAATTTGCTCCACCAGTAACGGATCATCATTATCGAAACGATCCGCAGCCCAGTCGCCGATAGCCGGTCCACTCACCGCATCACGACAACACTCGCGCCAGTTAACCGTTGGGAACAGCGACGCATCAAACTGTCCATAGATAAACGGGTACGTATATTTTTGCCAATCACGCGGCTTAACGATATTAGTCTGTTCGGTGGGACGGAGCTTAAATCGAATGTTCCAATCCGGTGGATGGCCTGTTACAGCCCCCTCTTCCGGTACTTTGGGCGCCGCCACCTTCACCTGACCATTAAGAATATCAGGATTGACATAGTAGCCACTGCGTTCTCGTGCCAGCAAATAACCATCATCCAGCAGGTGCTCATACGCCAGCACAACCGTATTGCGGGCAACATTGAGCTGTTGTGCAAGCTTACGGCTAGAGGGTAACGGACTATCGACCGGAATATTACCATTGAGAATGGCCGATGCAATTTGCTCTCGTAGTTGCTGCTGCAGACTTCCGCCCTTGCCTGGCGTTAAGTGAAAAAGCTGAAACATTAACATTGCCTTTTATCATTATTGTAGTAACGCTGATCCCCGCCAGCCGATTTCTCCACAGCCATAACTAGCTATATTTGCCATACTGCTTGCGGCAGATATTTTAAGAAAGGTGCATGATTACAAAACCGGTGGAGACGTTAATCAGTACAGTGTATGGCTGCTGTGTACTAGCAGATACAAGCTCTATGTTGTTGTTTTTATTTGAGAACAACGTATTTATATACGAAAAAGACAGTTCTCACCAGACATAGAACAATTATGCTCTTCCTGGCAGTTAAAACAAACCACAAAACTATCGACAAAAAAAGGCTTTCTAACGAGCCTGGTATCAAGCCTGATCAGCCTGATATTGAAACACCACATAAAAATCCGGGTATACCGCTACCCAGTGGAAATAGGTAGACAGCAAACCCGGATTGACGAACTCGATAATTACTCAGCGAGTATTATGCGTTTGGAGCCAACTCAGCCAGTGCGTTATCGATCGCATCAACAATCTTGTCGATATCTGCCTGAGTAGCAATCAGTGCAGGAGCTAGACAGATAGTGTTGTTGAGCTCCTTAAACGAGCGGTTGGTACGTCCAATGATCACACCGTTTTGCATGCAGTGAGCACCGATAGCCATACCCAGGCTCTCATCAACAGGCTCTTTAGTGGTACGGTCTTTAACCATTTCGAAGCCGGCAAACAGACCTTTACCACGTACATCACCGATTACATCGTACTTTTCCATCAGCCCGTTCAGGCGACCCAGCAGGTATTCACCTTGTTGAGTAACGTTTTCCAGCAGATTCTCGTCTTCGATGATCTGCATGTTAACCAGAGCAGCAGCAGGACCTGCAGTACAACCACCGAAGGTGGAGATATCACGGAAGTAATCCATGCGCGCATCTTCAGGCTCTTTGAACAGATCAAATACTGCTTCAGTAGTAACAGTACAAGAGATTGCCGCGTAGCCAGATGCAACACCTTTAGCCATAGTCACCATGTCTGGCTTGATACCGTAGTGCTGGTAACCGAACCACTTACCGGTACGACCCAGACCACAGACTACCTCGTCGATGTGCAGCAGGATGTCATACTTCTTACAGATCTCCTGAACACGATCCCAGTAACCCTGAGGTGGCTCAATCACACCACCACCGGCAACGATAGGCTCAAGACACAGCGCACCGACTGTTTCAGGGCCTTCTGCCAGAATTACCTTCTCAATCTGATCTGCGGCCCAGACACCATAGTTTGCAGCGTCAGAACCTTCCTGCGCACGGTATTCGCTGTTGTGTGGCACTTCAACAAAACCAGGCGTGAAAGGTCCGTACTGATTCTTACGCTCGAACTGGCCCGTAGCACTCAACGCTGTAATAGTCGTACCGTGGTAATCACGCTCGCGGAACAGAATCTTGTGCTTCACGCCGCCATACTTCTTCTCGGCAATCTGGCGTACCATTTTGAAGGCTTTTTCGTTAGCTTCAGAACCGGAGTTTGAGTAATAAACACGGCTCAAGCCAGGCATCTTCTCGATCAGCTTTTCTGCAAATTGTGCAGCAGGAACGTTGCCTGCAGTCTGAGCGAAGTAGTTCATAGTAACCAGCTGTTCACGTACCGCATCAGCAATTTCAGTACGACCATAGCCAACGTTTACAGTCCATACCGCACCGGAAACAGCATCCAGATATTCATTACCTTTAGCATCCCAGACGCGCATACCTTCGCCTTTGACAATGACCATCGGATCACTCTCTTCGTACGGCTTATGCTGGCTAAGGTGGTGCCATACATGCTTGCGGTCGTTACCAACGACTTCCTTTGCATCAAATTCGTTAGCGTTGTAAGTCATACTCACTTCCTCTGAAGGTACTGTTATTTTTATGCAGAGGCGGGAGGCAAACTCCCAACTTCCGTCTTACTAAATCGATTCAAATGCCTCCACAGTCTGAAGGCATTCACAACGTCGAAGACAAAAACAGGCTTACCCTGCTGTCGTTCTATGCCCTCTAAGCTACTGGTCAATGGCGAAAACGAGTTAGAACCAGATCTTTGCGACAGATGATGCCAGCACAGTTTATAAGGCTTTCAGCGCTGGACTCACAGGATAAAAAGATCTGGCCCTTAACGATTTCTGGCTTGTTTCTCACTATTAGCCAGCTGTTGAGAAACTACCTGTGTAGGCGATACGGCGTTTTTCAATGGCCTGTTGGATCAACATAACTGTCACAGCTTTGACCACAGGTTTAATAATCACATCAGGTGTATTTACGTCTGAATGAAGAGGATGTGAACATGATTCGACTCACCGTAAACGGCGAAACCATGCGTCTTTCCAGGCCAAACAATCTAAAGCAGTTAATTGAAACACTCCGCCTGGGAGAGAAGCGAATTGCTGTTGAACTCAACCGTGAGATTATTCCCCGTAGCCGCCACGAAGCTACCCGTATCCGTGAAGGGGATCAGATTGAAATCGTACGCGCGATTGGCGGGGGTTAATTCCCCCTCTCCCAGGAATTCGCGACTTAAGCGTTTTTTTCTCAACTGTTTTTATCTCGGCTGTTTGTATCTCAGCTATTTGTATTTCAACTACAGGAGACAACAATGACTACCGATAACAGCATCAATGATCCATTGATCGTGGCAGGGCGCAGCTTCAACTCCCGTTTAATGATCGGCACCGGAAAATACAGGGATCTGGAAGAAACCGGTCTTGCGATCCAGGCCAGTGGCGCAGAAATTGTTACGGTTGCCCTGCGCAGAACCAATATCGGTCAGAACCCGGGCGAGCCCAACCTGCTCGATGTCGTGTCTCCGGAAAAATACTGCATTCTCCCCAACACCGCCTTCTGCTATACCGCAGAAGAAGCCGTTCGCACCTGCCGACTGGCTCGTGAACTTCTCGATGGTCACGACCTTGTCAAGCTAGAAGTTCTTGGTGATGACAAGACTCTGTACCCTAACGTAACCGAAACCCTGGCGGCGGCAGAAACCCTGATTAACGACGGTTTTAAGGTGATGGTTTACACCAGCGATGATCCCCTGATTGCCAAGCGCTTGGAAGAGATGGGCTGTGTTGCTGTGATGCCATTAGGTGCGCCTATCGGTTCAGGACTTGGCATCCAGAATCCGAACAATATCCGGCTGATACTGGAAAATGCCAACGTACCGATCATTGTCGATGCCGGTGTTGGCACCCCCTCTGATGCTACCCTGGCGATGGAACTGGGCTGTGAAGGCGTGCTGATGAACAGCGCCGTAGCACATGCCAGGAACCCGGTGTTAATGGCGCAGGCGATGCGCAAAGCCGTTGAATCTGGTCGAGAAGGCTATCTGGCTGGTCGCATGCCGCGTAAAGCCTATGCCAGTGCGTCATCTCCCCTTGAAGGCGTTATTGGCTAGCACAGAACAAACTCTTCGCCGGTGTTAACCAATACTCTGCATCTGGTTAACCCGGCTTTATAGGATCTCAGCTATATCTCACGCAACGCAGCGGCCTGCACTTTAAATTATCAAATGTCTCAAATAAGATAGCTTCGCAAATTGCTGTTCAAACAGCCCATAAATACAACCAACCCATAAATACAAACAACTGTTTAGTTATCAAATGATTATCAAGCTCATTTGACGGTTGAATAAAATAAACGACAGTGCTCTACTGTTAGCAAGTAGTCACTTTTTATCAGGTGCCTATTACCCTTAGCTCACTTGGTTTTTCCCTGAGAGAGCGCGTTATTTGTTCAAAGGTTAAGTAGTACTATGAGCACTCCGAAATACAGCACCTCAAGCAAATCAAATCCGTTACATCTAACAGACGTTAGTAACCTATCTCAAAATTCAATATAGATTCTGCCAAGTCGGGAGACTCCTGCGTGCGTTTTAAACAAAAAATGCTATTGATGATTAGCTTGCTAATTATTAGCGGATTTTTAATTACATCTATCTCCAGTTTCTCCATTTCCCGCCAGGCGGCAATTGATGCAGTACAAAAAAATCAGCTGCCTCTCACTAGCGATAACATATTCTCCGAAGTACAACGCGACATTCTCAGACCACGTATTGTTTCCTCTTTTATGGCCAATGATACGTTTTTGAAGGATTGGATCGTAAACGGCGAACAGGACATAGACGCCGTCACCCGCTACCTGAAAATGATCCAGGAGAAATATGGCGCCTTTACCACTTTCCTGATCTCCGACAAAACCGGGAAGTATTACCATTCTGATGGCCTGCTTAAAACGATTAAACAACATGAGCCTCGCGACGAATGGTTTTACCGGGTGAAAAATATGTCCCAGCAGAGCGAGATTAACCTCGATCCTGACATGATAAACGAGGATATGATTACTATTTACATCAATGTAAAAATACACTCGCATTCTGGCGAATTTATCGGTGTGACAGGCGTGGGGTTAAACCTCCAGCATATTCAAGACGTGTTGAACCACTACCGCGAAAAATATGGTAACAATGTTTATTTCCTGGATAAGAAGGGTAATATTTTACTCCATGGAGAGTCCCGTCCATTCACCGGCAACATCTCTCAACAAAAGGGAATGTCAAAAGTTGCAGAACAGATTCTAAGCGCTCCCAGCGGTCAATTTAAGTATACCCGCCAGGGAAATAACTACCTGTTACACACCCGCTACATCGAAGAACTCGATCTCATTCTCTGCGTAGAGGCAGATGAGAATCAAATCACTCAAGGCCTGATTATGCCACTGGTGATCAATCTGGCCATCTGCCTGCTGGTAACCGGAATCGTTCTCTGGTTGTTATTACGCTTGCTGAATCGTTATCAGAGCCAGCTGGAAACCATTGCCTGGCAAGATCCATTAACTGGCCTGTTAAATCGTCGCTCTTTCATGGAACGTTATCTGCAACAGAGCAGTAGCCATACACGCTCTGGCAGGCCAATGACACTGCTCCTGCTGGATGTGGATAATTTTAAACAGATCAATGACAGTCACGGACATCTGCTTGGTGATCAGGTCATGATCAAGATCGCCGATGTTCTTAAAACTACCTTGCGTCCCTCAGATATCTTAGCCCGCTGGGGGGGAGATGAGTTCATTGCTCTACTGCCTGAAACAAATGCCGAACAGGCCATATTGATTGGAGAAAGGCTTCGCAGCAGCGTCACTGAGGATCAGGCGCTACTGTCATTAACTGAACAAGCGGTCACCGTAAGCATTGGCACAGCAGTGAGAGAAGCGTCAATGGATATGGAGGCGCATATCATGGCGTCAGACGAGGCGATGTATGCGGCAAAACAAGCAGGTCGCAACGCTGTATTTAATTTCGTCTCACCGGAATTTATATAAATTATATATCCTGCAATTCCATGCGTGAGGAGCGATCAAAACGCCTGGACATAGCGGGAGCTACCTACTGTCCTTCGGGGCACCCAGATCGCACTTTTTACACTGCAGTGCATATCCCAGCATGGATACCCTTCCCTCTTCGCTTTCAACCCAGGGCCGATTAGCCCATGGAGGATTGTGCCGTACATGCTGAAAATGACCGCAGGCTAGCACTGCTACCCAGTGATTCTCATCATCCTTATGGTATCCCACAATCCCCTGTTTCATGGCACCTCAAAAAACAACTTAATAGATCCACACAGCATAATAATGGGCGCTGATACCCTTAAAATTAACCCCGAGATTCAAGTCGATAAAACAGACAACGCCGGGATTAAGGTAATAATCCCTGTATCCGTTGGCGGATTTCTTCATAGCGTAAATGCCCGCACAGGCCAAAGCCTGCAAGTTGTCGCACCTTATACCGGCTGAACATAGGCACACTCATTCCTGCCAGAAAACGGCAGTAACTATCCACAGAGAGGTCCAGAGAAAGGCTTGACGAGGCGGTCTTGGCGACAAGATGCTGCTTCAGCCCGGTCAACACAGTAATCAACTGAGTATCATCCGGCCAAACCTGCGACTGAGAATATTCCAGTTTTGCGACATCGCCACGGCAAACCGAGCAGTGCCCACAATCTTCAGGGGACTTAACATCATCAAAATACAACGCCAGATTACGGTTTAAGCAGCGATCCAGCTCAAAAAAACGCACCAGAGAGGCGATACGCTTGATCTCTTTTTGTTCTTTATCAGCAAAATAATGATGCAGTTTTTGGGCAAGCTCGGGTTCCGCCAATGCGGTTTCATTGATACTGAAAACTTCAGTAATGCGCTTGGTTTCGAGTTCTATCAACTGCTTTTCCCGTAAGTACTCAAGTGCAGCGACCACCCTGCCCCGCTCACAGGAATAGCTATGAAACAGCGCTTCAAAATCAGGGTTCCCCCATACTTTTTTAAACTGGGTATGGGTAAAAATAGCATTCAGGAATGCCTGTCGTTCACCTTCGAACAAGGCCAGAACAGCCTCTTTAGGCTGCAAAAACTTATATTTGAAATCAGCATAATAGGCGTACAGAGGCTTTACGATTCCCAACAATTCCAACTGTACCAACAGGGTTTTCAGCGGCAATTGACGAACATTACTGGCATTAGACAAGCCAAGCAATTGCAATTCCCACTGACCGTTTTGGCATTCCTGCCGGATAGTATTCAACACGTATTCAATGCCAGTCAACTCCGGTGTATCACCGTAAACGAAGTTCTCAACGGTATTAATGCCATCCAGGTTTGCCAGTGTAACGCATTGAGACATCAAGCCATCGCGCCCGGCACGACCAATTTCCTGGCTATAGTTTTCTATCGATTTTGGCAGATCGTAGTGAATAACAAATCGGATATCGGCTTTATCGATGCCCATCCCAAATGCAATGGTCGCCACAACTACCTGCACTCTGCCCGCCATAAAATCCGCCTGGATCTGTTGGCGCTTATCATCGGCAAACCCGGCATGGTACGCCATCGCATTAATCTGATTCTGACGCAAAAACTCCGCCACCTGCTCGGCACTATTTTGCAATGTTACATAGACAATGCCAGTGCCTGATTGCTGTTGTATCAGTTGCAACAACTGCGTATTTTTAGCCGCAGAAGCCACCGGTTTAACAGACAGATCCAGATTTTGCCGATAAAAACCCGTTTGGATTATATGCTTTTCGGCAATCGCAAACTTACCAGCCATATCCTTCTTTACTTTTCTGGTCGCCGTGGCTGTAAGCAACAACACCAGGGGGATATTCAGCTCCTGGCGGTATGTCGGCAGCTTTAAATAATCCGGACGGAAATTATGTCCCCACTCAGAGATACAGTGGGCCTCATCGACCACCAGCATCGATACAGCAACAGAGCTGATAAATTGGCGAAAACGTTCATTCTTAAAGCGCTCCACCGACACCATCAAAATCTTGATATTTCCAGCGCGTACATCAGACATCACTTGCTGGCTCTGTTGTGGGGTTAACGTAGAATCAAGGCTCGCAGCGGAAATACCTTTACTGGCAAGAAACTCCAACTGATCTTTCATCAACGCCAGCAATGGTGAGACCACCAGGGTTAAATGCGGTAATTGCAGCGCGGTAAACTGGTAGCACAAAGACTTTCCTGATCCCGTTGGAAATATAGCCAACGAAGAATCGCCGTTTAACAGCTGCCGAACTGTTTGTTCCTGCCCCGAACGAAATTGATCGAAACCAAAAGACTGTTTAAGCAAGGCCGGGAGATCTGCAACCATATTGGGTACCCTCATTACCAAAGACAAAGTGGCTGATATTTATGTTTGGATATTAATTGTTTACTCACTTAATTGCTCTGGAAAAAATACTTTTTAGCCCACCGCCAGAGTTCAGAAATAAAGCCTCTCTATTCCATCTAGTACCCAAGTAAGGTATAAGAGCGCTATGAAAACTCCTAAACGAATCCTACCACTAGTTGAAGACGGCTTGGTGGACGAAGTTCTTCGTCCCCTGATGAGCGGCAAAGAAGCCGACGTTTTCGTTGTACGCTGCGGTTCAGAAATCCGTTGTGCCAAAATTTACAAGGAAGCCGACAAGCGCAGCTTCAAACAAGCGGTGCAGTACCAGGAAGGCCGTAAAGTACGTAACAGCCGCCGTGCCCGGGCGATGGAAAAAGGCTCCAAGTTTGGCCGCAATCAGCAAGAGCAAATCTGGCACAACGCTGAAGTAGATGCACTCTATAAACTGGCAAGTGCCGGCGTGCGTGTACCTGAGCCCTTCGGCTGCTTCGATGGCGTGTTGTTGATGGAGCTGGTTACCGATGACGAAGGCAATGTAGCACCACGCCTTAACGATATTTCCATGTCAGCCGAACAGGCCATTGAAGACCATAGCGTCGTTATGCATTACGTGATGCGCATGCTCTGTGTCGGACTGGTACATGGAGATCTGTCTGAATTCAATGTGCTAGTGGACGACTATGGCCCGGTCATTATCGATCTACCCCAGGCGGTTGATGCCGCTGCGAATAACCATGCCCAATGGATGTTTGAGCGCGACGTTACTAACATGACCGAATACTACGGCCAATACGCCCCCCAATTGTTAAAAACTCGCTATGCAAAGGAAATCTGGAGGCTGTATGAAAACGGTGATTTACATCCCGAAGTCGAGCTTACCGGCCATGCTGAAGAGCGTACGCAAGCAGCAGATGTAGATACCGTCATGCTTGAGATCAAAGCAGCCCTGGCCGAAGAACAAAGCCGCCAGGAACGCCTGCGCGATGCGGAAGAATTAGAAATCAGCTAAGCAAAATTTTGGTATATCCAGGACTGCGGATCATTGATCCGCGGTTTTCTTGCTTTTCAGTTACCATAAACACACTGAATAACTTATCCGGATGCTGGCATAACATAACCAGAGTTAACAGCTACACAGGGAAGATCTCATGCGACTCAAAACACATGCTTTCAGGATATTCATTGCCGCAGGGTCAACCCTTGCACTGGCAGGATGTATGAATGGCAACTGGGTAAAGCCGACAGTCTCGTTACCCGGTCAATGGAGCGTCGAAAATATTCAGGGACGTCCTGTAATCGATAACAGTCCAGCCAGCATGTTGTTTGAGAACAACGGAAACGTTAGCGGAAACAGCAGCTGCAACCGTATGTTTGGGCAATATAAACCCAAGGGCGATCATCTCAATCTTTCAGCGATTGGAACGACACGCATGGCCTGCGCTCCCGCACTGATGGACCAGGAACAGCGTTTTCTTGAGGCGCTGGAGCGGGTAGAACACTTCCTGATTAAAGATGGTTTACTCTATCTGACTGATGAACAGGACAAGCCTGTAATACGTTTATCCAGATAAGCTTTTTGCAATAAATCGGTACGGTTCGTACCTCCAATACCTTAACCTGAAGCAGCCTTTAATACGGGCCCTTTCAGGCGTTCGCAGCAATGGTACCAGTTGATCGTTATCTACAAGTCCAAAACCACTTTGGGACCTTCATTTGTTGCAATAACCTTACAAAATACCTAGCGTCTGCTGTTTAAATAATAATAAATGGAGAGTGCTCTGTGCAACTTAAGGTTTCCCATAAAATCGCGTTAGGATTCGCCTTTCTGGTGTTATCCATTCTTTTAGTCGGTGCCGGTGGTTTATGGGGGGCAAAAAATATAAAGCAGGGACTCGACCAGGTAGCCAACCAGTCCTTGCCAACGGTAGTCGGCAGCCTGAAGCAGATGATCACACTCCAGCAGGCTAATCAGGCGCTGCTAAGGTTTATGTCTGACGACATTGATGAGCAAGCACGTGATCAGGAAAAACAGCTGTTTAACCAGCATATCGATACATTCAGCATTCAGCTTACGGAATTGGCAGACCAGTACCAGTTAACTAACGAACAAAACCAGCTACTAAGCACAACAAGCGAATCTAAGGATCAGTTTTTCGTCGTTGCGCAGCAGGCCATGTCGCTGTATCACGAGCGTTTGATGCTACATGAACGGTTGCGCCAGAAAGAAAGCAGCTTTCGACGCAAGATAGATACCCTCAATACCTGGGGGCAAAAATACATCAATGATCAAAGCGATAGTGAAAAGCTGGTCCGTATGCGCAGCTTTATGCGCACAGCTAGCAAGCACCGCAACCAGTTAATCAACTACCGTCAGAACCAGGACTTTCCCCGTCTGGAAAAGGAGCTGGCTGAAACCAAGGGTGAATTGAAAAAAGCACTGGATTCAATTGCCAGCATAGACCCTAAGGCAAAGCGTATCAGCCCTTTAGCCACTGACTTGATAAATGACCTCTACAGTGAAAACGGCATGGTCGGTCTGTATAGTCAGTCCTACCAGAACGAGCAGCAATTGAGTGCTCAGTTAGCCTCTACACTGGAACTGCAGGTAGCTGCCCACGAGGCCGCTGATGCCTTCATCAACGCCAGTCTGGATCAGGCAGGCGCACGAAAATCTGAAGCCGATCAAGCCTCAGAGATCACTAACACGTTAATCATCAGTCTGTTACTGGGAAATGTAATCCTGGCAGTATTAATAGCCTCTTTCACTGTACGCAGTATTCATCAACCGCTATCCGCAATGACTAAAAAACTGGTACAGGTTGCGCAAGGCGATATGCGAATCAAGTTCGATGATCATCGTAAGGACGAATTTGGTGAGCTGGGACGCGCACTCAATCAGGTTGTGGCAAACCTGCATGATATTCTCGAAGAGATCAGCAAGGGTTCCCAACAGCTGAGTAACGTGGCTGAAAACAACTCAGTCACCAGCCAGCAAACCCACAACGCAATGGGGCAGCAAAGCGAACAGCTGAGCATTACTGCCTCAGCTTCCGAAGAGATGGAATCCATGGTGCAGGAAGTTGGCCAGTTTGCACAGGCGACGCTGGATGCCGTGCATAGCTGTGAGCAACTCAGCCTGGATGCCGATAAACAAGTGCAGCAAACCGTTGCCAGCATTCAACAGCAGGCCCATGATATTGCCGATGCGGTGACCCTTAGTGATCAGCTCAACGAATACAGCAACCAGATAGACAGTATTCTCGATACGATTAGTGGTATCGCCCAACAAACTAACCTGCTGGCATTGAATGCTGCTATTGAGGCCGCTCGTGCTGGTGACCAGGGGCGTGGATTTGCGGTCGTAGCCGATGAAGTACGCGAACTGGCCAGCCGCACCCAGAACTCCACACAAGAGATTCAAAGCATGGTTGAAAATATGCAGGGCAGTATCGGCCAGGTTGTCTCAGTGATGCAGCAAAGTGTTACTCAATCAGAACACTGTGTTGGTTCTGCGCATAGCTCACAAGAGACAATCTCACAGATGAAGCAGGCGATCGCCAATATCCGCGATATGAGCACCCAGATTACCGAAGCCACCAGCCAACAGAATCAAGCAGTGGAAGAGATGGCACGCACGCTGGTAGGCATTAACGAAGCCGCAATCGAAACAGCTGAAGGTGCTAAAAAAGCGTCAACCAATAGCAGTGAACTGCTGCAGATATCGCAGCAGCAGAAGCAGCTGATTGGCCGCTTTACTGTTTAAGATTCCTTGTTTATTAACAGCAGCGACTTAACGGCACTTCCAGCCGTTAAGTCGTTGATAGTTTCCCGCCAGGCAACTGGTTCACGCTTCTAACCCACATGTGAATTCCCTGCCAGACTAGTCTCACTAGAGGCCATAGCAATCGATGAAAGTGGCCGCTAAAACCCCCTAAAAATGTGAATGCCACTATCTTAGGGATGCTTACAGCACCGGCCCCCCCTAATAGAACAATGCAGGTATTTACGGCTTTACTTGCTGCCTGGAGGCATAGGGGCGGAGGCTTGGAGCTTAATCTCTCAGTCAATAAAGCAGGAGATGGCGATGCAACTGCCGAACAGCAGTTGCTCAGTTAACCTGCTTTAAGCTGTTAGCTTGAATCTGCCCATTAAGGCCTGCAACTCTCCCGAGAGCTTAGCAAGCTCCTCGCTGGAGATTTCATTTTGCTTCGAGCCACTTAAGATCTGATCACCGGACTCGCTGATATTAACCACATTCTGATTCACATCCTCAGCGACAGCTAACTGCTGCTCACTGGCAGAAGCAATTTGGACATTCATATCATTGATTGTGGCGACCGCCTGGGTGATTGCGCTCAACGATTCCCGGACTTTCTCTGCACGCTGGGAGTTATCTTCCACTTGAGCACAGCTTTCATTCATCACCTCAACCGCCGCAGTCGTACCTTGCTGCAGGCGGTCGATTAACGCTTGAATCTCCTGAGTAGACTGCTGTGTACGCTGAGCAAGCGAGCGTACTTCATCGGCGACGACCGCAAATCCACGCCCTTGTTCACCGGCACGTGCCGCTTCGATGGCAGCATTCAGTGCCAGCAAGTTGGTTTGATCGGCAATCTCGCGAATAACACCGAGAATACCGCCAATATCATTACTGTCTTCTTTCAACTGATTCATTTTATCCGAAGCAAGATTTACCTTTGAAACCAGTTGCTCCATCGCCTGCTGATTATTCTGCACTACCTCAACACCATTTTGCGCCTCGATTTTCGCTTGTTGGGTTGCGTGCGCGGCACCGGCGGTGTTCTCTGCCATATCCTGCACGGTGGCTACCATCTCTGTGATTGCGGTTGCTACCATTTCAGTATTGGACTGCTGATAGGCGATAGCCTGATTACTCTGTTCTGAAACAGAGGATAATTCAGCCGTGGAGGCATTAATCTGCGCCGATGAGCCAAGGACTTCGGTAATCATCTTGCGCAATCGCCGCGACATGTTCCCCATCGCATTCAGCAGTTGTCCGGTCTCATCCTTACTATCGGATTTAACATCTAGACTGAAATCACCTTCGGCCATTCGGTTCGCCACGCTTACTGCACTTTTGATCGGCCGGGTAACACTGATAGTAACGATATAACCAAGAATCAAGCCTAGCACTAGTTCGATCAGCGTAAGACTAATCATGCCAACAAGAGCACTCTCCTCGGCATGCTTGGCAGTCTCCAAAGCCTTATCCGTCAGTTTTTCGACCGCCCTGAGAAAGGCCTCCAATTTATGATTAAGTATTTCCTGCTGTTTTTCTGCCGTATCGAGTAGCGCCGTTGCTTCAACCAGTCGGTCTTCCTCAATCAACTGCAACAGTTGAAATACTTGCTGTTCATAAACTTTATGGGCTTTTTCAAGCTCCTTGAGATCCCCAACCAACGCTTCTTCAACAGCCCGAATTTCTGCCGTTGGCGCATCCTTAATTGCTTTTGTCAGCTGTGCTTCAGCCTCATGTAATTCATCATCAATCGCCCGCGACATCCCACGGATTTTTGTCTCTGCCTCTTTGAAAGACAGCCCATGGGAGTTCTTAATTTCGGCCTGTCGCAAGGCACGCTCAAGAATGAGCTCGGATTCAAGCTGATTAATGGTTATTTCTGTCGTCAGTTCAATCAGGGGCATATCTTCATGGGCAATGCCTTCCAGCTGCTCACCAATCAGATTTATTTTGACCATACCATAACCAGCTACACCACTCATCATGATAAGAAGCAGTATGATAACCCCTAGTATTTTTGTGCCTATTTTCTGGTCTTTAAATAACTGCATAGAAAATTCCTTTTAAATCGACTCTCTACTGGAGTCTGAAATATGAGCAATGAATAAACATTAATCCATGAATTAAATAACTACTCGATATTGGTTAATTCTGAGTACTACTTAAATGTATTCACCTATGAATATCTATAGCACAAAAATACTGTGATAAAATAACAGTTGATCGTCATATTTCAATACCCCACCCATTTTGGGGACAGTAGATAAAAACTTACCGTCATTGCAGATAAAGGTAATAAAAGCTTAAAGTGACAGAGTTACCATCAGACAGCTGATCATCTTGATGGACATGAACAATAACCTCAGCGTATTGCCCCGGAAATAGCTATAATCAGGAGCTATAAATTTGGACAGAATCCATGCAACTTACTCCGTTTGATCTACTACCTGCTTTAGAGTCTGAGCCTACCTGTGACTGGACATTCATGCCCAACCGCGGCACGGATCATCACGGCGAAGATCATCCATCTCTAATACTCATCTACGCCGCCAGACGGGACTATTTGTCGGTGCCTAAAACCTACGCCGTAGTCGAGTTTTTCGGTAATAAATCCTGCCCTTTGGAAATCCACCAGATGCCGCGTGATAACTATCTGGATGAAATAAACCTATCGACAGCGCAGCTGAAAGCTGGATTATATGAATTGGAAGCCCCAGAAGATTCAGGCATTGCCTTGCTCATCGATAGCACGACTGCGTTAGAGATAGTTTATGGATCATTAATACAGCATCAGGAGATTTATTATGCTAAAGATTCAAAAACTGCTTTATCCGAATACATAAAACAAAGCTAACTTTATAATGCCTTATGAAAACAAAGGTTATTATTTTCTAACACTTAGCTTTTCCTCGATTGTGATATTAACAGGCAAAGAAAAACTCTTTGATATTATTACTTTAATCACTTAACAGATGATACATGCATACCAGTGAATCCGCCTCACTCCGGGGCGCTCTTCCCCTCACCGCTAATAAATTATTTAACCAATCGCCACCAACCGTAAACTTCCTGTACTTAAGCCCCCAACTAAGGAACCAAAGTACACAATAAAGTTAATCATAAGATTCCGTAAAAAGAGCCCTTAGCACCTTCTCAAAACCCTCCCCATGACTAGGATTTAAATAGGCACATTGAAGTGGACGATTTCACTCCACAAGCTAAAAAATCAGGTAACACAGATAAATAGGCGGTTAGTGCACTTAGTTCGAGTCACTCGATGTCCGCTGAATTGATTGTTTTTTATACTGCCAATGCGCACCTATGCTTGAGTAAGATAATTCCTGCTGCGGCAACACAAAACCCTGAAACACTCAATTTAGTCTTGCTACATAATTCTTTAGCGGGCTGATGAATAGCAGTCTGATCAAATGGGGTAACCACAGGAGACATATACTGAATTAGCAGCAGATACTCTGTGAGGAGAAAGGTCGATACAATGTTTACGCGAAGAGAAGTGTTCACGCGAAGAGAAATGCTCAAGCTCTGGGCAGTGGGGGGGGCAACCTTATTTCCAGTCAGTCATCAAAAAAACCTTAAATTTGGATTTAATAAAGCGTTCGCAGAAGACTTCACATTTCAGAGTCCCGCCGTTACACCCTTCAGAGATAGGTAACATGAGCTTGAAGAATTGTCAGGAGGTTAACACTGCGACGGGAAACGCAAAGGAAGCATGCCGGCCAACCTCCTTACAGCTTTCTGGCTATTCAATCTTTTGTATATCATCACCGAATATGCTCTTATTTTGCTCAACAGGCACTGAAATCAAATAATTCTCATTCCAATTCCTATTAATGTTGTAAACTGAAACTGGATGAGCAATTTGGGTATTTGATCCTAGGGCATCCCAATGCGGCTCATTTGAGGCAACCCTCCCCCCCCTTCGGGTTGTCTCAGCCGCACCTTTAAGCATGGAGGTGCGGCGGTGTAGAGCCCTCAAGTCGCCCTTGTAGGGCTCTACACTTTATTAATGAACAGCGTTTATAGAAGTATGTAGTGGTCAACTAAGGAACCTGCGAACAAGTCCCATACGCCTTAGCATGCCCCGCTCCACCGGGTACTGGCTTTCAGAGAGATCGGAGGTCAAGACAACGCACCCAGAGGGCATGCTAATTACAGGCATACTGGTTGTACCAGGAACGCCTGCCGGACAAAAATCGTTAACACAGAGATCCGGTTTCCCGAGTGTCGGACCACTGAAAGCCCCCTTCTTTTAAAGAAAGTGAGGGCGGGCTCTATAACGGCCACCTACTTTGTCAGCCAGTTTGAAGAGGTCCAGACATTTCACTGCTCTGCCTTTCGCGTATCAGCGTGCCCCTTGGGTATAGTACTGGCCGTTCTATAGACCGCAGAGAAAGCATTAGACTTATTCGCAGGTTCCCTAACACTCGACAGGTAAAAACAGAGAGCACTTAATTCCCCCTCCTTAATTTCCCTTTAAGCACTCTCTGCGTATTGGCTTCCATTTCCAAGTGGCTAATGCTTAGGCATCCTGCCTGCACTGCGTGTAATCCTTTCCCCTAGTGCTAAGCCTTCCAGTTATTCTGTCCTTGAATAACATCATTCCCCATTAAAATTATCGTAGCGTAGTGAGATTAAATCATAGGTAAAAGCCCTATTCTGTTGTCATGACTTAGGTCATTAATCAATATCGATAACTAACCTGATGTGTATCAATATTTACTTGGAGTGACATCCTATCCGGTAGGTGAGCGAAAGCTATCTCAGCAGCTTTACTCGCTCGGGTGAAATCCAGGCAATGAGTTTGCAGACCAACGAGCCTCTGCGGGTACTAAAGGAAAGGCTATCAAACGCTAGCAAAACCAGTCCAGGACTACTCAGATACCAGCAAAGAAAAGCTGTTCTATGCAGTAATTAGCATATTCAAATAAACAAAAACAATTCACCCTCAGTTACTCACATTTTCTGTGGATATCTCTGTGCACAAAAGCTGAGTAAGCGCACTTAGCTCCCTAAATATCTGCAACTCCCTTGATTTGAGCATAATTTGTACTAGCAAAACTAATACTCTTTAATATCAATTAGTTAACAAATTCAATAGGTAATTTAAAAGAAAACTGCTTGTGAATTTGAACAGCACAGTGAAATTTTTTTTCACCAATCGTTTCTTGTGCATTAAACGCAATCACCCATCGTGAAAACAACGAATTTTTAGCGAAATCTAAGGAACCTGCGAATAAGTCCAATGTGTTCTCTGCAAGCTATAGAACGGCCCTCTTGTCAAAAAATAGAGAGAAAGACAGCGCAATGAAATATCTGGACCTTTTCAAAAAAATTTAAACAACATCGATCGCAGCAGCGATGTACCAAAAACATGTACCAAAGGGATAAAACAGTGAACTCAGATGTTCGGTAACACATGGGGAGGAAGGCAGAGACCAGAAACAGCGCCCTATCGGCCTTTAGAAACAACACCAAACAGACCGAAACAAGCGTGTCTTGAGGGTTTAAATGAACTAGCGGAGGAGCTAAACATACCTCGCATATCTCGTCCGGTGGCTGTTCGCCACATTCTTGATGAAGCCCTGAAGCAAGGTATTTTTCATATAGACGGTTGTGGCCTAACAAAGCTAAACACCCGTTTAGGAGGTAAAGTTGCCACTGACTGAATTGTTTGAATCAGGTTTAACACTACCGGCTACAGGCTATAGGGAACCCGCCCGACTGATCAGATGTGAAAAACAAAAGGCGGTAGGATGAAACACCGCCTTTCAATTTATGAGAGCAATGCGGGTGTCAATCAATAGGCACGAATCGGACCGGTTTCTACAACAATAATCCGTACACCACCGACCTCAGCAGGAATGCTTCCAACACCAGCTGGCCGACGTTCACCTTTATCCATATAAAGCCGGATAACTGCATCGCCATTCGCAGCAACGCCTATGCCATGGCCCTGAGCGCCAGGGATGGCGAATAACGCTGCACTATGCTGGGCTGCCACTTCGCTGGCATGGAAGAGCATATAAGCATATCAAGAATATAGGACAGGCTTAAAAGCCGAACTCAACTACAAACTCAGCCTATTCGCCTCTTCAGAATCCCTAATGTTAATTAGCTAACAATGATCAGACAATCAGCCTAAAAAAGCAGTTTTCAAGCAAGTTCAATCCTGAGGAGTATGACCTCACTGTGCTTAAAGCAGTTGAACGGTAAACTTATTGCAGCAGGCTTTTTAAACGGCTAGCTCCAGCTATAAATCGCAGGTGATGAGCTTTGGTGTAATCCTCAATACAGGCGGTCCCCCCCAGCACCGTTGCCATGTGAATGCCTTTAGGCCCCATCGCGTCCAGCCAGGCACCGGGATTGATACCTAAACGCTGCAAAATGGCTGGCGCGGATTGCACAATAAAGCCCCGTTTATCAACCCGTATCGCCCGACCTGTATAGTCGACCAATTCAAGATAATCATGCAGGTCATAACCAATACTCGCCAAGGTCTGAGTAGTCGGATCAAAGGGTTTCAGTATGGGTTGAACGGCGGTATCCGGTAGTGATGCAGCCGCTGTATCAATATTGATCGTTTTCTGTGCGATACGGCTCTGTACTGACGTGTAATCGGATGTTTCCGGTGTCTCAGCAATTGCTGCCCTAACCGGATTGAGATCAACATAGGCCATGCACGTTAACAGCGCCTTTTCATCCAGTAGCGCCTGACTCTTAAACCGGGATTCCCAAAAATGCCCCTTACAGCTATCTTCCCGGTTGGCCTGCCGGGCAATGTGTTCATTCAGGCTGCGCATAAACCAGCTGATATCGGCTAGCCGTGAGCGCCACTGTTCAGCGATTTCTGAAACAGCCTGGTATTCAGCTTTATCCAATACTGCACCCTGCCGATATCGCTGTACCAGTAGTGGGCCTTTGTATAGCTGACACCAGCGGTTAATTACTTCATCCATGGTTAACTCAGCGGCACGGCTTTCATCAATGCCAAGCACAAGGTGGTAATGATTGGACATCACCGCATAAGCGCAAAGATCAATACAAAACACCTGCTGAAGCTCAACCAAGCGGTCCACCACCCACTGGCGACGATGCTCATAGCTGCGTTGGGTTAACGGATCTTCACCACATAAGAATGCCCGTCGTACACAACGGGCAATGCAGTGATAGTACGGGGTATCGGACGTCGATATGATCTAGTTTCTGGCGCGGGTCATCGTTCTTTCCTCCACATCCTTGTTTGAGGTTAAAGAAAAGTATAGATCAGGATTGAAAGTTTATGCCTGTCCCGTAGACTGGTAGACTGCGTACGTAGACTGCGTAGACTGCACCTGTCCCGTAGACTGCAGTAGACTGCACCGTGGGGCGGCTCCATATTTATTCTTATTGAGGAGCCACACCATATTAGCTGTACGGCCTACTCAAAGAAATAATCCTAAAGGCGAACGTCGGCCCGATTACCTATACTCAACGCACAGTAGTGAAATCAACTTGGAGGATCTGGCGTATGTCTGATGTTCGGAATCATGCAGTTGAAATATTAGCCCGACAAAGTGCTGTGGAATTAGAGAATCGTTTCAGAAAGTGGACTGTCGAAGATGAAATAAGAACAGATGAAGAGGCAAAGCTGTTTTTTGATCATCTGCTGAGCGAACTTAAAGAGTTTTCTGAAAAGGCCAATGTCGAAATCATAAAAAATTTGGACGGCGGTGCTTAGGAGCCCCCATCCTCGACAATGTCGTTAAGCTAAGGGCTCCCTGATTCTTGCGCGGAGCCTCCCTTATGTTTGCTCAGGGTCAATAGTGGCCTATCTTTAGGGTTACTGTCCATGACCGCTGTTGACCGACTGCAGCCTCTCATGTGAATGTTAGTGCGATGATTTAGCTTGGTCATTGAGAAGCTATAATAGGAAAGTCCACCAACTCCATCACTGATACCAAAACTTCCGGCTTGAAATCCTTCCCAGACCAACCGAAGGTAATCCCCCCGGCCTGGTGACCAAGCACACCGCCAATCAGACTTTCAGCAACGCCCAGCTGCTTAAGGTGGTCTGCGACTGTATGACGGAAGCTGTGGAAGTCTTTCTTAAGCGCCCCGCCCTTCATGCCAACCTTGTCCCGAACACTTGCAACCAGCGTGAGGGCGTATGCGAGTATCCCCAAGCGTCTTCTCGCTAACACCCTGCAGCTTCTGCTCACGCAGGTAATCACGCAGAACCACTGACAACTTCGGGCCAGCCTTTACCTTCGCTGCTGGTGGAGTTATCACTTTCGCTTGGATGACTTCAGATGACTGTGGTTGCTGTGGTCGTTCCCATGAGAGTTCGGTCAGCTGAATCGATTGCCCACGAGTTGCCATCTTGAACAACGAACAGACTTGCTCCAGAAGCACAGAGCTACTGATGACTGCCTCGCGTCTGCATTTGGTCTGCAAAGACCGCCTGATGAACGTACAGGAGAAATACTGACTAAGCTCTTTGGGAATACGAATACGGAAGTAAAAAATGAGGTGTCGAGAGGTTTCGATGTATGCAGTAGAACGGGCCATGTGTCTCAGCTTGTGTCGCACTTAGCGCCAGCAGAGCAAAATCAGAAAAAAAGCCTTAGAAAACAATGAGATATATAGATGGGGGTGACCCTACCAGCCACATCCCGGCACACGAATCCACCGCTGTGGCTGCTCCCTTCCAGGCCTGACCAGGTTCACGGTTTATCGTTGCGGGAGGACCAATAGGGTCACCATAACGAGGTCTTAAAGACCGCCTCTTTTGAGGTTGCGCGCAGTATACCAGCATGCATTGAAGATGCAAATCGGATACCTCAGATAAAGCAAAAATATCCTGTCTTTATTCAATGAAGCCTTACAAATCAATTACTTTTGGAAGAACCAATCGAAAGCTGGCTCTTCCGGTTACACCCACGCGGGTCAGTCGTCCGACTTGAACTCCTTGGTCACCTTGCGTACATACCACCAGACGATCAACACTATCAGCGGCAGGGAATAACTTAAGCCACTGATGGCCAGTTCTTCAGGCTCGCCGGAGGTCAAATGGCGAATAGTTCGCTCGACAAGATCAAACACGTAGTAGGTCACCACTATGATCGAAAAAGTTTCCAGTTTGGCCTGCAGGGTCAGCTGGCGACGGGTGCGCTTATTCATTGAACTGAGCAGACCATGTACCTGCTGTTCGGTCGACAGATCAATGTTGGAGCGCAACAGGTTACTTGCCCGGGCAATGCGCTCCGATAAGCGTTCCAGACGAGCAGCCGCTGCACGCCAGGTGCGCATCGCCGGATCGACTCGACGGTCAATAAACTGCTCCATGGTTTGCAAGCCTTCAACCCGGGTCTCTTCCAGTTCGGATATACGCATACGTACGACAGCATAGTAAGCATCGGAGGCGGAAAAGCGGTTGGCAGTTTCCGCGGAGATCTCTTCGGCTTGCGCCGCCAGGTTCATCAGATCATCCAGTGCTGCAGAGTCTTCACCTTTTTCCAGGTTACTCAGGTGATTGGTGATCACCGCCAGCTCTGTATCCAGCCTGGAAACCTGCTTCATGGTCTGACGGGCTGGCGCCAAACCCAGTAGCGCGACGGCCCGATAGGTATCGATCTCACACAGGCGCTGAATCAACCGGCCACACTGATAACCGTGCAGGCGATTGTCCTGTACCAGAATCCGGTCAAGGCCAAACTCCCCCTGCGCATGGAAATCAGCCCACACGGTAGCTGCCTCGCGCATCACATGGGAGCCGATAACCGGAAAATCAGCATCAAACACACTTGGTGGCACTCGGCCATCGGCATCACCGGCTGGCGATTTAACCAGCAGCTGCACACCGGTAATCAACTCGCCGAGAACGCCCTCGCTCCAATCTTGCGGCAATCCTGGCATCGACTGTTGCCAATCCTGTTCAGTCCCTCTGTAGTAAAATGTCAGGGTATAGAATTCATTATGTGCTTCCCAACGCAACGACAAATCATCCATCTCCTGGATACAGAAGTCCGCCTTGTCACCAACAGCCACGCCACCACATGCCACAAACAGCGCAGATATCGATTGGCGTATTTCAGCGGCATCATGCTCGGCTTTCATCACCGCAAAATGCATCACCTTCAACGGTGAACTCAGATGCTGGAAAGGACGTGCATGAACTTCATCGGCTATCTGTTGACGTTGTGGGTGAGACTTCACCTTTGATCCCCTTAGTTAGAAAATACGCTCTGATACTTTTGCTTTAAAAAAGAAACGCACTTGGATTGCTTTATATTCGATCTGATTAACCGGCCTGGATCAAGCCCAAATCCTAAAAACCGGAGGCAGAGCCGGATATCGACCTTTTTGTTATTTGTCGCTGTTAGCGATGCGGCTGAAAATCATACGTAAAATCCACCCTCTGATATCACTGCTCAAACAACGGATCATTCAATAGCTCTTTTGCAAACTTCAATCTTAACTCTTCCAGTTCGCCGCTCTGCTGCATGGATTTAAACACCCGGTCAATTTCCGCAACCAGATGTTTGTTTTTCTCATGCAGATAGAAGTAAAGGGGGATCCTGGCCAGAATGGGATAAATTGGCCGTATCGACTGCATTTGATGTTTTTTTGCACCATAGAGACCATCAAAGATGGTCGTGACAACAATATCAACCCTCCCGGCATCAAGCATTCTAAGCAAGCTTTTAGTGCCGGAAACAAGCACCACATTCTCCACGTCGCGCAGACCTATCTCAGCATATTTATCCCCCCTGACGATGCCAACTTTATAATCATTCAGGGAAGACCAGCCTGACACAACAATTTTTTCATCTTTAGAGAAAACAGCAGCATCCATATAGGTAAAGGGTGTCGGCACACGAATAAGTGTTGGGTAGAGATCGCCAACTTCATAGATTCGCTGCATCTCTCCATCCACCTTACCGCTACTCGATTGAACCAAGGCCCTTTGGCCCGGAAAAACTTTAAATTCAACGACGACATTTATGCGTTTATAGGCTTCCTCTATTATTGCCGCCCCCAATTGGTGATCAGGAGCACCTTCTATTCGTCCTATAACAAGCGTTTGCGAGTACGCCTGTGCACAAAACAGTATCAGAGTTACTGCCAGTATGATTTTTTTCATAAACTCCATCGCTCCTCGGGCATTTAAGCAAAGGCCTGTTAAATAATTATTTCTTAACATCAAAGCCACCCATTTATGCATTTGGGATAGCGCCAGACACTACTCCTTTAACAGCGCTTTTATCTCGGCAAAGTTGTAATCATTGAGTAAAGCAATCAAGGCGTTCGCCACTTCAGGGTATTGCTCGCGGATACGTTGGCAAATCCGAGTTGTTTCTTCCAGGTCAAGGTCGTCGGCGGCCGCAAACAACGCTTCGCGCAGTGCTACCGGCAATACCTCCAGCATCTCTGAGTTTACGCAGACACTTACGGGGATTTCCTGAGAATTGTCTTCATCGTAATCGTATTCAATATCGAGATGGGTGGCCATACAGTGAAATATTTCACCGGACTGATAGGGTTTAATCACTAGATCATCACAGCCTGTTTCCAGTACTTCGTTTTTTTGCTCTATAACGGCGTTGGCTGTGATTATAACAATCTTAACTTCATCCCCACCTGGCAGTGAGCGAATCACCTGTGTGGCGGATAAACCGTCTATCTTAGGCATACTTCTGTCCATCCAGATAAACTGCGGTCGCCATTCCAAAAAAGCGGCAATAGCTTCTTGCCCATTATCAGCCTCGCGAACATTAAAGTCCGCTTTTTCCAACAGTGATTTCAACAGTAGACGGCTGTCTTCTTCATCATCGACAACTAAAATTCGCTGCTGTTGTGTTTTTATTAATTCAAGCACCTGTTTATCCGGCAAAGTCGAGTCGACAAAGCTGTGGTCGGTAATGATCTTGAGGGGAATCTCCGCATAGAATGTTGATCCCTCGGTAAGGGTACTTTCGACTTTAAGCTCCCCTTCCATCAATGCTACAAAATTCTTTGCTAATGCTAAGCCTAAACCTGTACCCCGCTTGGATGACTGGCCACCAAGTTGCTCGAAAGGAAGAAAAATTCGTTCGCAATCCTCGGCGCTGATACCACAGCCGGTATCCTCTACCTCAAAACGCAGCCGCACGGTTTCCGAATCAATATCGAACTGTTTGAGGTGCAACGTCACATGGCCTGACTCTGTATTTTTGATGGCATTACTCAACAGATTAATAAACACCTGTCGCAGCTTATTGGCATCAGCATTTACGTACCTGGGGAAGTCAGAATCAGGATCCAGGAGGAGGAGAATCCCTTTATGACTTGCCTCATTGGCCAGCATATTCAGGACTGTATTCACCAACAAACCAAGATCTGTCGGTGTGGCTTCGAGTTCAATGCGACCGGCTTCGATTTTTGACATATCCAAAACGTCATTGATGAGCGAAAGCAGATGATTGCCACTACGATTGATCCGTTGCAGGTTTTCCTGCACAGCAACCGGCATAGCGTCATCCTTCGCAAATAATTCTGAAAAACCGAGTATGGAATTCAGCGGCGTGCGTAACTCATGACTCATGTTGGACAAGAACTCGCTTTTTGCCTGGCTGGCTATCTGCACCCGCTGGGCCTTTTTTTCTACCTCTATCTGGTCAGTGATGGCCCGATCCAGATTGCTACGCATATCATTGAAAGAATCGAGTAGCTGATCCAATTCGTCAGCCTTGCCACCCTGGGCCTGCTTGCGATCAAAGCGAAACGGTTCTTTAAGGTGATGAATGTCATTGTTGCGAACAAAGCCTGCGAGTCGATTTAAGTGCCTGGTCACCAAATGGTAGACAACAAATAAAATAAAAGCCGCAACCAAAAACGTTTTGATCCCGTTAGTCAGAAGAATAAGCCCTGCTTTTTGAATCAAGTGCTGATAGATTTCCTCGTAGCTGGCCGTGACTTGGAGTGTACCTAACAGCTCATCCTCACCGGCAAAGAATTTAACCAATGGAAACTCCGCTTTCAGGGCGGACTTCTGCGGTTGTTTTCCCGCCTGCCAAAGTTTTTTTCCTTCGGAGAGAATAGCCAGGTGCTCTATACCGGATAAACCTGCCAGTGAATTGAGTTGCGTATTGACCATGTAATCACTGTAAGTCCAGACGCTTTCAGTCAGGGTTGTTAAATGCACGCTCTTTATCAGTTCTATCTCTTTGCTCAGCGCATCGACATCGTGACGGTAATCTGAGTACAGCTGGATGGCACTGGTGAACAGTGTAATGACGGTACTAAACAACACAATGGCAGCCAGCAACCGTCTACTAATCAATGAGTTAGATAAATACCTGAACATACGCCATATTCCGTCACTATGTTAATTCTCCTGTTTGGCAGTAACTATGCCGGAGCAATATTTTTTATGTTTCAGACGCTTCGGAGAATATGCGATAAGACCATTTCAGCCACCTCCCATCGCCATTATATTGTGCCTCACCTCAGGCTCGTTGAGTGCCAACCAGCAACACGTCATTAACCATCTGTTGTTATTTTTTTATCATAATCCGATAAGAAACGTTTTAATTCAGGCTCAGCCATAGGCTTTGCGTACAGATAACCCTGCGCTTTATGGCAACCTAATCCCCGCAGAACGCCCTCTTGCTGTTCTGTTTCAACCCCCTCGGCCATGACCGCTAACCCCAATGTTTTTCCAAGTGTAATAATGGTTTGGGCTATGGCTCGATCATCTGAATTATCGACAAGACCTTCCACAAAAGAACGGTCTATTTTTAATGTATCGACAGGAAAACGCTTAAGGTAATTTAGGGATGAAAATCCAGTACCAAAATCATCAATAGCGACCGATCCCCCCATATCCCTATAGGCTTCTAATTGAGCAATTGCTTTATTGCTACCTAAAAGCCCTTGCGGCACGAGGATACTTTCGGTTATTTCAAGCTGAAGGTGATTGGGCGAAACACCAAACTGTCCGAGCATGTTTTTTATTAAATTGATCATGTTGCTGCTTTGTAGCTGCTTTCCTGCAACATTGATTGCTACTCGGGGTACGTTAAGCGAGATCTCACGCCAGCTACTTAAGGTTTTTATTGCTTCCTGTATGACCCATTCACCAATGTCGATAATCAGATGAGACTCTTCTGCTATGGGAATAAATTCAACAGGTCCTAGTAACCCTTTCTCCGGGTGATGCCAGCGGATCAGCGCTTCGACACCGGTAATCTGATTGGTTTCAAACGATATTTGGGGTTGGTAAAACAGCTCGAATTCATTATTTTTTAGTGCATGATGCAGGGCGTTCTCTGTTTCCAGCCGATGCAGTGCCATAATGGTGAGATTTTTTGTGTAATACCTATAAGTATTTCGCCCTGCTTTTTTGGCATTGTACATAGCAGCATCGGCATGCTTAACCAGGGTTTCGATGTCCTCGCCGTCCTGTGGGTACAGGCTGATCCCCATACTGACAGAAATACGGTGTTCCCGGCCATTAATAAGAAAAGGCTCAACAAACGCCGCGCCAATTTTTTCAGCGATACGGCCAACATGTTGTGAATTTTCAACGCTGTCCAGCAGGATAACAAATTCATCACCGCCCAAACGCGCCACAGTGTCCTCTTCACGCACCAAAGACTTCAACCGATCGGCTACAACACGCAAAACCCTATCGCCAATAGAGTGGCCCATAGTGTCATTGATGATTTTAAAGTTATCAACATCGACAAATATGATGCAGGCCCTACCGCGCCCACGCTTTGATTTTTTAATGGTGCGTTGGCCACGATCCTGGAATAGTTGCCGGTTAGGCAGCTGTGTCAGCACATCGTAATGAGCCATGTAATAAATTTTATTCTGTGATTCTTTTTTCTCGGAAATGTCGGTAAAAATAGAAACATGCTGGATAACTTTGCCACCTTCATCTTTTATTGCCGACACTTTTAACCAGACGGGATAGGCTTCCCCCTCTTTTCGACGGTTCCAGACTTCGCCCTCCCATTCCCCTTTCTCACTGATCTCAGACCAAAGATTATCGATAAATACATCTTCCTGAAGCCCGTCCTGCAATAGATGCGGCGTTCGGCCAAGAGTCTCTTCCGCGGTAAATCCGGTAATTTTAGAAAACGCAGTATTGATGCGAATAATTTTCCCATTTACATCGGTTATCATTATGCCATCGGTACTGGTTTTGAATACGCTTGCAGCAAGGCGCAACTCATCCTCGGCTAATTTTCGTCGGGTGATATCGCGGGCTATACCCTCAACTGCAATGATATCGCCATCATGAAATACCGGTGTTTCCATGATCTCAAGATACTGAAGCGTATTTTGTTTATTTTTTATCCTGATAGTGAACGGGGTTTCAGATCGTGGATGCGTACTATTTTTTGGCCATTCACACGGGTTCCATTCTGCACTTTGCGAGTGAATAAGATGACTATAGAGATCTGAAAACTCCTCTTCACTGTAGCCGGTTATATCAAAGACTGATTCACTGAGGTAATCAAAGGTTTTATCCCGGCTACGTGAATAGACAAAATGATCCTGCTCAATAGATTCGATAAGTCGTCGGTACTTAGCTGCGTTTGCCAACAGTTTTTTGTTAGCGTCTTCCAGCTCCTGTGTGCGCTGCCTGACTCGGGTTTCAAGGACAGCTCTCGCTCCCTTGAGCTCTTCTGTTTGCCGATTGAGGTCCAGGTGGGTTTGCACCCGCTGCATCACTTCGGCTTCATTAAACGGCTTGGTAATATAATCAACGCCGCCGGCTTCAAACCCTTTTACCTTGTGTTCCTGATCGTTGAATGCAGTCATAAAGACAACAGGGACGGATGCTAAGCTATCGACTTCTTTAATCTGACGACAGAGATTGCACCCGTCGATGTCGGGCAGATTAATGTCAAGCAGGATCAGATCCGGCCGATGTTTACTGATCCATTCAAGGGCGATTGCACCGCTTGTTGCAACGTGTAACTTATAGCCCTTCTGACTTAACTGTTGGGATAGCAGGGCGATGTCGTCTAGCGTATCTTCGACTATGAGGACACTGTCCTGCCGGGCGAACAGATCATTTCTGCTAGTTTCTTTAAGCACAATACTTCTCACCGGTTGTTGCTATCGTCCCTCCCTGGAACTCCCAGATATCATCCGCTGTTATACGAATATAACGGAAATTGCCGAAAATTCAGAACTTTACATGGCAAAATGAGTAACGTCATTGCAATTAACATTTGAAAGCCCTAAAGCCAACTTTAGCAGCAAACTTTCACAGCCAAATGAGCGATAGCGCTACGATGATGACAAAGTGGACGTTTAGGTTACAGTTTCATTGCGTCAAAAACCTTAAGCTGGCGGACGTCTCTGCAAAGGCGGGAATTCTGTTGTCGGTGATCCCTGCTTGCTCATTCCCGCTTCACTGTCTCTAAGAATACCTAAAGAGTATCGAAAAAAATGGCGGACATTGACACGTCAGCTGCATATCGAGACCACCCAGCTCAGCCTTCTCTTATGGGCCGACGAACAGGAATACAGTGAATATCATCAGCTTTTACGATAATATCTTATCGTTTTAGTGTCAGGAAGCTTTGCCAAAATGCGTAAATTTGATGATTCCCTGCCCCTTCAGCTGCTAAAAGCGCGCGAATCAGCCATGGCTTTCTTTCGCCCAATATTGCAGGAACACTCACTGACCGAGCAACAGTGGCGAGTACTGCGGGCTCTCTTCGAGCATGAAGAACTGGAATCCAAACAACTGGCAGAAACCTGTTGTATCCTCAGCCCAAGCCTCACCGGCATCATCAAGCGGCTGGAACAGCAAGGCCTCATTCAGCGACGTAAGTCTGAAGAAGACCAACGCCGGATACTGATCAGCATGACTCCCAAAGCACGGGATTTATTCGAACGGCTCAGCCCTGAAGTCGAACAACATTACCAGCGCATGGCCAGCCAGTTCTCTGCCGAGAAGGTAGAACAATTGAAGAGCCTGCTGCAGGAATTAACAAACCTGAAACCCTGATATAAATTACAAAGGTTCCTCTGAACAAGGCCAATTCGCCTCGTCCCCCCCAGAAGGCAAGCGCTATAACGGACTCCTGCTTTGTCAAACCGGCGTTATCAAATAACAGGCATAAGAAGCTTCTTCGCGTGTTAGTGTGAATACCAGCCTCAGTTCAATAAGTGAGTTGAAGCTGGTTCGCAGAGATGGTATCTACAAATATGCACACTGATCCGGTATTAATTTCTGTAGGAGCGGTGCCCCGCTGCGAAATATTCGCCGCGAGGCGCACCTCCTACACCAACCTTGTTAGGTCTCCCGCTACTCTGAGTCGGCTTTTTCAAGACAGTTGTCCACTAAGCAGGGGGCAGTCCACAGACTATATCTAGCCACTCGCCACTGAACAAAAAAAGCCTCGCAATGCGAGGCTTTTGCCGTGTGCTGGCTAACTAAATAGTTATCCAGCACCCCTTACGTTTTACTCATCAGCGATTACTGGCTGATTGCGTTGAACTCTGCATCGGCATTATCGAAGCCTAGCTTGTAGCCCAAAGACACATGGTGGAAACGTGCATTAGCGTAGTCGTCATGGATAGCAAAACCGATGTTATACAGTCCATCCTTAGCCAGGTTGGTATCACCTGCTTTATCGGAGTTCAGCTTACGCTTCATCACTACAGTCCAGGTATCGCCATTGAGTGTTGCTTCAAACTCGGCACCCTGACCACCGTTCATATGACGCTCACTCAATAAAGAGCCATCTTCTACGATGTCTTCACCCGCCTTATAGCGCACCAGATCCATAAAGCGACCGGCTTCCATTTCCGCAGCAAGTTCATCCTCGGACTTAAGCTTATCCCAGCCACCACGTGGCTTGCCACGGCGACCTTTCACTTCAAGCTTGGTACGGGATTCCTTGATGTACTTGGTTACACCGTCAGTGAACTTCAGACGCTCTCCCAGATCACTGGCGGCCAATACATCGGCTGCAGGTGTATCAGGCATAGAGCGGGCATCGTGGTGGCAAGATCCCCAGCAACCGGCACGGTCAGCAAATTCAACATCATCAGTTGCCAGCATCAGCGCCAGTTTCATTGAGTTTTGCGGATCCATCTTACCGCCTTCAACAAAGGGTACCGGAACATGCTCGCCATCTTCCCAGCTAAAGCGCATGTACAGGTATTCAGCGTCATAGGTAGACTCGACGGTAACCGGGATACTGCCGCGTTTACCCGGAATCGGGCTGGACTCAGCCGTCTCACCGCTAACGATCTTGGCGCCCATGTCGGCAGTTTCTTTATCATGGCAGGTCACACAGCGCTCGCCGCCTTTCATAAATGGACGCGCACCACCGTGGTCACGACCGTTCATCACCCACTCAATCGAGGCTTCACCCGGGTAGAACAGGGTGACATCACGACTTGATGCTTTGCTCCAGTCAACATTAATAGAGCTCGAACCTGCAGAACCAGAAATGGAGGCATCAGCATCCCCCCCCGCCAGGGCAGCAGCGACTGCAGCATCTATACGCTTCTGTTCGGCGGCTTTCGCCTCGACTTTGGCCTGAGTTGCAGCAGCTGCATCAGCAGTTTCCTGCTCTTCAATCTTTGCCAGACCATCGACGTACATCTGCGGTACTTCACGAATATATTTCGGATTTGGTGCTTCCAGCTCTTCCAGCTCTTCATCGCTCAACATGTGGCGTACGCTGTTGTGAGCAATACCCTTATGGCAATCGATACAGGTCTGACCGTTCTCGAAGGCATTGAGGTGCTGTTTGCGTGCCCGTGGGCGCTGGAACTCTGGATTCATGGATTCAAAGTTATGGCAGTTACGGCACTCACGCGAGTCTGTCGCCTTCATCTGTTTCCAGACATTTTTCGCGAGTCTTAAACGGTGCTCTTCAAATTTTTCCGGGGTATCTATCGTGCCCAACGCTTTATGCAACAGCTCGTTGGAGGCTTGAATCTTACGTACAACTTTATGTACCCAGGGACGTGGAACATGGCAATCCGGGCAGCCTGCTCGAACGCCAGTGCGGTTCGAGTAGTGAATACTTGGCTTATATTCCTGGTAGACATTATCTTCCATTTCATGACAACCAATACAAAACTCTGTTGTATTAGTGGCTTCCATGGCGGTGTTGAATCCACCCCAGAAAATAATACCAACGATGAAAAATGCGATGGCACCGGCAATAGTAGTGCCCAGCACTAACTTGCGTGACATAAAACCTGATTTCTTTTCCATATCAGTGACCATTGGTGTAAAGCGAGGGTATTAGGGAGCCTGTGAAATACCGGATGACCAATCTGTATGGTGTAGATCTGTCAGAGGTATACGACACTTAGAACAGGTTCTTTAAAAGAAGCAGGCATAGCGCGCTATGCCTGCTGTACAACATTCACAAAAACCGATTAGGTCTTGTGATTAACGCGGTTGAATACGTTGAACTTGCCAGTTGGAGTTGTCAGACCCTTGATACGGGCTTTCTCTTCCAGCGTCTTGGCATCGTATATAACGATTTCACCGGTTGGATTACTCGCGTCTTTACGGTTCCAGACAGATACCCAAACCTCAGTACCATCCTGGTTGAATTCCATGTGAAGCGCGGCTTTACCTTCCTCTTCTGTTACACGGATAGTCTTAACGATTTCACGGGTATCTTTATCAAATACCTGAACACTCTGCTGCACTTCCGGCTCAGGGTGTTTCAGCTGATCAGCCCAGACATACTGAGACGTCTCATGGGTACGGATAAAGACACCAGCGCCATCGGTTTCAACTTCGTAGCACAGCTTCCAGGCTTTATCGGCATTGTTTATTGGGTCATTACCCCAAACGGACACGGTACCTTCACCCAGGTGAGTCGTACCACCTACCGGACCACACTCTTTATCAACCCAGTTAGCACCTGGACCAGGGTGTGGCAACTTGGCAACATCGATTATCTTCTCCAGCTTACGCTCTTGCGTATCGATGACGACCATCTTGTTAGAGGCGTTCGCAGCGATCTGGAAGTAACGTCCACTTGGATCAAAGAAGCCATCGTGGAGGAATTTAGCCGAGTCAATCTGCTCAATACGCAGGTTCTCAAGATCGGTGTAATCCACCTGCCACATCTGACCCAGTTCCTTGATTGCTACCAGGAAGGTTGGCTCGTTAGGCGTAGTATAGATAGCAGCAACACGGGCTTCGTTGACATACTCGCCGTCAACGTTAATACCGCGGGAAGATATTACTTTAAGCGGCTCCAGTGTTTCAGCATCCATGATTACGAAATGAGGTGGCCAGTAACCACCGGCGATTACGTACTTACCATCGCCGGATACTGCGATATCACGTGCGTCATATGCCATCTTGGTTTCAGCAACCAGCATCTTGTCAGGAGTCTGCCACAGGTCAATTTTGTTCACCTTGCCATCACGGCCAATGGTGTACCAGAAACGGCCTACGGCATCTTTAGGATGCTGCGTCTTGTGGTGTTCAGTACCCTTGATTACGTGTACCGCATAACCGGTATCAATGTGAGCTACGATCTCTTTGGTATCGCCATCGATAATAGCAGCGGTACCGGCATCACGCTCGATAACCACAAAGAAGTTTTCCCAATTACGACCATGCATAGGCTTGGTTGGGTAATCCTTCAACTCGACGAACTGCTTGGTGTGCTCTTTCATCATATCCAGAGACATCTCTGGTGGCACAGGTGGCTCCATCTGGATATAAGTCGCCAGCGTTGAAATCTCTTCTGACGAGAAGATATCGTCAAAGTTGTTCATGCCGCCTTCTGTACCGTAGGTGATGATCTGTTCCAGACGCTTCTGCCCCAGTTTAAGGGTCGCTTCGGGTTCCAGGTTTTTACCTGTAGCACCCTTACGCAATACACCGTGACAACCAGCGCAACGCTGGAAATATAACGTCTTTGCATTATCAAAATCAGCTTCAGACAGTGTTGGTCCAGCAGCAGAGACCGTTGCACTGATACCTGTAGTTGCCATACCCACAGCTAATCCTAAAGCAGACAGGCCGTACTTCCATTTCTTCATCGATTTTTCCTCTGATGTTCACTTTTCTAGAAGTTTTAGTCAGGTAATCGCAAAGCATGCTGGTTACCAATTAGGAGTAAGTCTGATCCTCTTCATTTTCTTCACCTTGACTATCATCAAGCGATTTAAATAACTGCAGACAAAGAAGGAACAAAGAATAAAAAACCCTGTCTACGGATTTTATTCTTGATATATATCAGAATTAATTATCGTTTTAATTGTAAACAAGAATTACTTTCAATAGTAATAATCTTAATTAAAACAGATAATATAATTATATAACTCCAAAAAACCCGACAACCAACATTTCACAAAAACAAATTAAACTCTTTTAAATCAATAGATTGTAAAAAATACACACTCAAGATATCGCATCAACATTAAGCAAACAGCTGATTACAGGATTAATAAATCGTTACAATAAAACTAAAACAAAAGCGTAAACAAAAACAAATAAGATGTAATTCATTTACATCTTATTGTAGGTAGTTATTCTCTCACCATAAGCAGAAGTCGCTATCCACCCACCCTAAAAACCTCATAAACTATTAAGATTACGTTTCGAATAATTAATCAACGCGCCACTACTTAGCCACACAGAAATTCAAAGCGAGTGATACGACAAATGATGAAATTCGGATTATTAATATCAACTATTCTCATTTCCTGTTATGCACATGCAGCTCTTGCTGAAACCGTGGAAATTGAGATCTACAAATTCAAGTTTGTCCCCCAGAAAATCACCATCAACAGTGGCGATACCGTTGTCTGGGTAAACCGGGAAAAACGCCAGTATCACAGCGTATGGTTTGAACAGCTGGGGGATGAAGAGCCGGATTACCTGTTTCCCGGCGATCGCTATGAGAAGACATTCGACAGCGCAGGCGAGCACCCTTACCGCTGCGGCCCGCATCCGGAGATGACGGGTACGGTGGTTGTTAAGTAGTTTCTATGTCTAAAAATTCGTGGTTAGGAAAAATTCGCCTCAGGATTTTCACCGCGGGATACAGGGTAAAATGACGCAATAACTTCATCGTCTGTGGGAGCGGCGCCTCGCCGCGATAATCCTGCACGAACCTTTTGGCACGAGGCGCGCCTCCTACAATAACAGTCCAACTTGAATGGCAGTCCGTTGCCTCAGGCCACTCGGACTCACAAGACTGGGTAAAATGACGCAGCACTCTCATAGTCTGTGGGAGCGGCGCCTCGCCGCGATAATCCTGCACGAACCTTTTGGCACGAGGCGTGCCTCCTACAATAACAGTCCAACTTGAATGGCAGTCCATTGCCTCAGGCCACTCGGACTCACAAGACTGGGTAAAATGACGCAGCACTTTCATCGTCTGTGGGAGCGGCGCCTCGCCGCGATAATCCTGCACAAACTTTTCGGCGCGAGCCACGCCTCCTACAATAACGGTCCAACTTGAATGGCAGTCCATTGCCTCAGGCCACCCGGACTCACAAGACTGGGTAAAATGACGCAGCACTCTCATAGTCTGTGGGAGCGGCGCCTCGCCGCGATAATCCTGCACGAACCTTTTGGCACGAGGCGTGCCTCCTACAATAACAGTCCAACTTGAATGGCAGTCCATTGCCTCAGGCCACTCGGACTCACAAGACTGGGTAAAATGACACAGAACTTTCATCGTCTGTGGGAGCGGCGCCTCGCCGCGATAATCCTGCACAAACCTTTCGGCGCGAGGCGCGCCTCCTACAACCCCCGTCCTACCATTCTCGCTAAGAGCGGCCGGAACGGCCGCTTCCTAATGGCTGGTCCCCTCTTCGTAGTGGGTCTTGTTCCAGACATTGTACTTGCCTGAGGGTTTCACCATCGGTATCCGTTTCACCTCCTCCAAAGTCTGGGCATCATAGACTATCACCGCACCGTCCATATCCCAGATGCTCAGCAGGGCATAGCGGCCATCCTTGGTAAATTCAACATGCGCAGCGACTTTACCCGGCGCCGGACGCAGCGTTTTGACGATTTCCAGCGTCTGCTTGTCGATAATGTGTACCGCTTCTTTTTCCGGGCCGAAGAACACATCAACCCAGGCATAGGGGCTGTTCTTATGGCTGCGCATGAAGAAGCCAGGACCTGCGGTGGGAATGTTCTTGATCGTTTGCCAGTTATCCATATCGATAATGCTGACTTCACTGGTACTCAGGTTAGGCGTCGCCAGCACGCGGTGGCCACTGAAACTCCAGGTAATACCTGAACCTAGATGAGGCATTCCGGCAAGATCCAGCGTCGCCTTGCGCTCGCCGGTATTCAGGGAAACTACCTGCCCTTGGGCTGAACGCTGGCGCCCCTCCTGCTTGGGACGGGTGGTCCCCATCACCAGGTCGTAATTGGGATCGAAGAGGAAATCATCCAGGTAATCAGTCAGTGCGATTCGTCTTACCGGCAATGCAGCCAACTCGCTGGCTGTTTCTGCTGCGTCGGTTTCAGTTTCGTCGTTGACATCGGCATAGGAAAGCTCCCAGATTTCCGGAATATCCTTCAAGGCGACTATGAAGCTACTGCGGGCGGGAGCATTGTAGACAGCACTTATACGCGAGCTTTTTCCTTCATCGTTCTGAACATCCACCCGCTGCACCGGGGTTAGATCCCGTGCATCCAATACCACCATGCTGTGCGGTAGATAATTACCGGCCAGCACATATTTGCCATCGCTGGACACGGCGATATTGCGGGTATTAAGCCCCACCCGAATCTCTGCCGTCACCTTCAGGTTATAGATATCATACTTACTCACCCAACCATCACGGGAGGCGAAATACACGTAGCGCCCGTCCGGCGAAAACTTGGGACCGCCATGCAGCGCAAAACGGGTTTTGAAACGCGTAATCGGCTCGAAGGTGTCGCCATTGAGCAGTGTCGCATGGTGATCGCCGATTTCCACCACGATAAACAGATTCATCGGGTCCGCTTCAAATTGCATCTCATCGGGCAGGCTGCCAAAAGGATGCGTAACGATCTGGCTGGCCTTGATATTAGCATCGCTCCAGAGCGGCATCTGGGCAGGTTTTGAATAGATAAAATCGGTGATGGCGCTAATCTGCTCGCTGCTTAAGCGTTCACCAAATCCTTCCATCTGCGATGCCGCACGGCCATTGGTGATTACCTCAATGGCCTGCTTTGGACGCAACCGCTTCAGGTTTTGTGGAAACAACGCCGGCCCGATACCGCCCAGACGTTCAGCATGGTGACAGGCAGCGCACTGCTCCTGATAGAGCAGTGCCGCTTCATCCGGACTGACCGCGCTACCAGACGCACTGACTGTCCCGGAAAGTAGCGCACCAGCTACCAATCCGACTTTGAACAGGTTCCTCATGCCAGCGTCTCCACATTGATCCGCTCGGCAAACAGGTTAGAGTCCACACCGATCTCCTCATCGGTGAGGTAGCAAGCTGGATCTTCAGCCCAGGCATCCTTATGCAGCTGCCAGGCACGTACGCGGGTATTACCGCCGCAGATATCACGGTGTTCACAGGCGCCGCAACGACCTTTTAACGGCCGAGGCTGCATCCTGAATTCGCTCAACAGCTGATCATCTGACTGGCTCCATATCTGGGAGAACGGTTTTTCCCGCACATTCCCCAGAGTATGCTCCCACCAGAACGTATCCGGATGTACATTGCCCAGGTTATCGATGTTAGAGATGTAGCGGCCTGACTGGTTTCCCCCCCAAGCCACCAGTTGCTCACGCAGATGCTCGGCACGCTCTGGATAGTGTTTCTGTGCCCACTGGTAGAGATACACGCCGTCGGCATCGTTGTTACCGGTGACAAAATCACGCATAAAGCCGTTTTCATAGTCACGCACCGCCTGCTCGATCAGCATATCCACTGCGTCCCGCGTGGTCCGGTGGAAAGCATCTTCGCCACGGTTTTTATTGCCACGCCCGGCATAGTTGAGGTGCGAAAGATAGAACTTATCAACACCCAGGTCCTCACTGAGTTTGACTAAATCCGGCAGTTCATGGGCATTGCCTGCGGTGATGGTAAAGCGCAATCCCACTTTGATTCCGGCATCCAGGCAGAGATTAACCGCGTGCAGGGAAGCTTCGAAAGCCCCCTCTTTACGGCGAAACGCATCATGGGTTTCCCGCAGACCATCCAGGCTGATGCCTACGTAGTCATAGCCGGTGGCGGCAAGCTCATCGATATTGCTCTCATCGATTAGCGTACCGTTAGTCGACAGGCCGGTATAAATCCCCAACTCTTTGGCTGCGCGGCCCAGCTGATGAATATCCGGACGCATCAATGGCTCGCCCCCTGACAGGATAAGCGCCGGAACCCGGAACTGTTTCAAATCATTAAGGACGGTCAGCGCCTCCTGGGTATTCAACTCGCCCTTAAAATTGGTATCCGCGGAGATTGAATAGCAGTGTTTACATAACAGGTTACAACGACGAATAAGGTTCCAGATAACCACCGGACCCGGTGGTGTGCCCGGCTTACGTTGACTACCGGGTTCCAATAATTCTCTGACAAATTGACTCAAACGGAACATGGTGACTCCTCAGGGCTTAGCCCTAGATTCAGCTCTTAATTCAGACCGGGATTCTGATTCCGGCCTGGACTTCAGCCGCATACCTGTTTTCTTAAGAATTTTGCTACTGTAAAGGCGATCTGCCTGACGGCAATGATCGCCAAGTATCGCTTTGATCTGTTCAATCTGCTGCTCGACATCCTGCTCGGTTTTACCGTGCACCATGGCAAACAGATGGTATGGCCACAAAGGCAGATGGCGCGGACGCAAATAGCAATGGCTGACAAACTCCAGCGCCCCCACTTTTTCACCCAACTCAACGGCATATTCATCATCCACATCCCACACCGTCATGGCATTTTGGGTGTAACCCAATCGATAGTGGTTTGGCACCAGACCGATGCGGCGCACTACCCCTTGCTCCTGCAGGTACGCCATATCAGTCATCACCTGCGCTTCGCTACAGCCTATTTTTGCAGCAACCTCAGCGTAGGGCTCTGCTACCAAAGGCAAGCCTCCCTGGGTTTCTATAACCAGCTTACGCTGCAGCTCGGTCAGTTCAATCTGGCTCATACTTTTTTCCTCAAGCCTCAAACCTCAAATCTCAAGCCTCAAATCTCAGGCCTCAAATCTCAAATTAATGTAAAACTCTTTCTCCTTCGGGAAGGGATATACCTTCAAACCGGTCGCCTCTTCCAGCCGGGCAACCACCTCGGCAGTCTGTTCAGCCAATTCGCAGGCGATCACAAACCACATATTCAACTGGTGATTTCGGGCATAGTTGTGGGCTACTTCACTGAAGCTGTTTACAATCTCGGTGACTTCGTCGAAACGCTCTTGCGGTACGTCGATCGCAGCCAGGGTAAACTGCCCGCCAAAGACTTCAACATCATAGAGCGGACCAAAACGGGTCAGGGTGCCATCGGCCAGCAACTGTTCAATGCGCATAATCGCATCCTGCTCACTACAGCCAAGCTGCTCAGCCAGCTGTAAAAACGGCCTGGAGGTTATCGGAAAACCGCCCTGATACTGATTGATCAACGCTCGATCAAGATTATCCATGCACAACGTCCTTGCTACCCTGGTGCTTATTCATATGCGCCAACGGGGCTTTATCTTTATGCAGATAACGACCGCCACACTGCTTGTAGCAATGCTCACTGAATAGCAGATCATGCTGGATATGATTCAGTTCAAGGCGATCAAGAATTTGCTGTAACTGCGCTCGCACCTGCTCTTCACTGCGACCATGAATCATAGTGAACAGATTATAGGGCCAGTCCGGCAGGCGACGCGGGCGCTCATAGCAAAGCGTCACACCGGGCTGCACTGCCAGCTGCTCAGCCAGTTTTTGCAGTTGCTCATCGGGAAGGTTCCACACTACCATCGCATTGGCTTTAAAGCCCAGTGGCCGGTGGCGAATGATCAAGCCGCTGCGGCGCACCTGTTTGGTTTCCTGCAAGAATGCCAGCCGCTCTGCCAGCAACTCTTCGCTGCACCCCAGTTCTTCTGCCAACTTGGCATAGGGGCGTGAACACAACGGCAACCCTTCCTGCAGCTGATGCAACAAAGCCAGATCGATCGGGCTCAGTGGATTAAACGGTGCATTCATAATGCGAATCCCAAATTCAGATGAAAAGGTTGTAGCATCGGCAAATTCAGCGGGGCATATCCGGTGCGCTGTTCAATGTCTTCCAATACCCGATCGATCTCGGCTGAATCACGCCCGGTCACGACAAACCAGATGTTGTAACGGTGAGTGCGTCGGTAGTTATGGTTTACCTGGGGATAGTCATTCACCTGCAGTGCAACCGCATCCCGGTATTCATCCGGTACAGCCAGCGCCGCCAGTGTGCTGGAGCCTATTTTCTGATGATTCAGTACGGCGCCTACCCGGCTCAGGATCCCCTGCTCCTGCCATTGCTGCAGCTGTTCGAGAACAGCCGCTTCGGTCATGTCGCAGGCTGCAGCCATATCCGCATAGGGCGTGGTACTGACAGGTAACTGTTGCTGAAACTGGTTAAGCAATAAGCGTTGCTGGTCGGTTAATTCCATTACCGCCTCCTTCATCATCACAAACCGATCTTGTGGGCGCGGGCCGTCATAAAGATGCCGCTCGGGCTGGGTAGAGAGAGCTGCGTCTGCAGCTGAAAGCTTTCGGTGTCATACAGGTTAATCTGGTGATTATCCCGCACCGACATCCAAACACTCTCCCCCCGTGGCGAGAACTCCATATGCAGTACGCCGGGCCCCGGCTTCAGGTGTACCAGTTGTTCCAGTGTCTCAGAATCGAACACCTGAATATTGCTGTTATCGGGGTGGGCGAAATTCACCCAGATCTGGCGGCCATCAGGGCGAGCCATCACGAATACCGGCTGACCCAGTACCGCAATGCGGCCCACCTCCTGCCAACTGTGGGTATCCAGAATAAGTACTTCATGACGCCCGACAGCCGGAACAAAGGCTCGCCCACCGGCCAGAGCCCAGCCTTCCAGGTGCGGCATCTTATAGACCGGCAGTTTCTTTTCCCCACGCCCGTAATTGGGCAGTACACGTTTTACGCCTTTCTCGGGATGCCACAGATCAAGCTGTGCCATACCATCCTCGCCGAACAGACCCGCCATGTAATAGCGGCCATCCGGCGTGATCAAGGCATCGTAAGGGTTACGGCCAATGTCTTCGAAGCGGGTAATCTGCGCGGTTCCGGTGCTGAAATCAGCAATCCAGATCTCACCCTTATCCCACAGGCTGAATACAAATTTCTGTCCCGGTGCATCCACCAGGCCGACAGTTTTAGAGCCGCACGGGATATCCGCTACCTGCGTCAGATCGGCGCTGTTAAACACCTTAACGCCACCGGGCTTATAGTTGGATACGGCTACCAGGGAGCCATCCTGACTGATAGCACCACCGATGCTGTTACCGCCCTGAATGACCCGATGAGTGACTTTCTGTTCAAGAATATCGATCCGCGTCAAACCACCATCGCGACCAAACACAAAGGCAAACCGGGCATCCCGGGAAAACACGATAGAGGCATGGGAGAGATCACCGATGCCTGGAATCTCAGCGATAATTTCCTGAGCACTGGTATCAATCACCGCCACCTTGCCATCGGCACGGGCGATAGCGACAGCTAAATCCCCGGTGCCTCTTATTTTTGGAAACTGTTGAGGACGGTGTTGAGAATGCTGCTGCCCTGCTGCCTGATTTACTTCTGCAGTGGAAATCTGTGCACATGAACTGATAGCGGATGCTCCGATCAGTGCGCCAAAACTGCTTAATACCGCTCTGCGCTTCACTTCATATCTCCTTGTCTTAAGCGCCCTACCAGCCACTGGATATCACTGTCACTGAGCAACTCTCCCCAGGGTGGCATCGCTAAACCGGGCAAACCTTGTTTAATCGTCATAAAAAGCGCTGCATCGCTGCGCGCTTGCAGATCTTGGGGCAGCAGTGAGGAACCCAGACCACCTTTTAAAGTAAGACCGTGACAGGAGCCACAATCCTGTTTCAGGAGATTGTCCAGATATTGCTGACGCTCAGCGGATGTATCGGCACTGACTACGCCAGTTAACGCCAGACAGATAGCTAAACTAAGGGATCTAGACAACTTCATTAATGAACCTCTGAAAAATTCCAGTGCTGCGCGGACTATCAGCTTTAGGGATCATACTAGCGCTATATTTTTGGCCATCCTTGACTTTTGGCAAGTTAACCACCGGTTGTCAGGAAGATACTGACCCACATCAGATGTTCTGCATACGGGCTGTAAGGAGGCAAGGTATGCCGTGGAGTAACCAAGATCATTCGGCGCTGAAAGGAACTGTGTTTCTCGTAGGGGCTGGCCCCGGAGACCCGGACCTTCTAACGGTCAAAGCACTGAGATTAATCCAGCAGGCGAATATTCTGGTTTACGACCGACTGGTCTCCGCCGATATCATCGCCCTGGCCAATCCAACTGCCGAGAGGATATTTGTCGGTAAGGAAAACGGGGTTCACAGCTTGCCACAGGATCAGATCAACCAGTTACTGGTCGATCTAGCCTCAAACGGTAAAGCCGTAGTACGGCTTAAAGGCGGCGACCCCTATATCTTCGGCCGCGGCGGTGAGGAAGCAGAACAACTCAGTGCTGCGGGTATCCCTTTTCAGGTTGTTCCGGGAATTACCGCCGCTGCAGGTTGTTCTGCAGCCACAGGAATCCCTCTGACGCACCGTGATCATGCCCAGTCAGTAAAGTTTATTACCGGCCACCTCAAGCGTGGCGATCTGAAACACGATTGGGACAACCTGGCAAAAAGCGGCCAGACGCTGGTGTTCTATATGGGTCTTAACTCTCTGGGCACCATTAGCAGCAAGTTAATTGAGCATGGCTGCTCTCCCGACACTCCTGCGGCATTGGTGCAAAATGGCACTACAGCCAAGCAGCGCTTACTCACCGGTAACCTGGAAAATATCGAACAGCGCTGCAAGCTGACAGAGTTTGCCTCGCCCAGCCTGATAATTATCGGCTCGGTAGTATCACTGGCACAAACACTGGGCAGCTGGCCAGATGAAGCCGAAAAACTTATATCTGTACAGAGCGAAGAGTTGCAACAAGCCTTAATGGCAATTTAGATATTTCTCCCTTCAGACTTATAATAAGACGAAAGAAATGGCTGTTTTCTTTCGTCTTTTATGTACAGGATGTACGGTATGTCGCAAGGACATGGATGTCCAAGAGCGACAACATAGTATAACTTTCAAATATAAGTAGTTTTTCCAGGAATCATCAGACCTACAACATTATTTCAAGCGCCTTTATGATATATCCGGTCTAAACTCAAGTTGCAGTAACCTTAAATGGAGGCGATCATGCAACTTGAAGAGATTCGCGGACTAGCCGCGATGAACACCATTAAAGAGGGTCTTCTTAAACCCAGTGAGGAAGCTAACGGCTGGATGGTGGCGGTTGAAAACCGAGATGGTGAGCAGTTTGCCCTCACCGATGATCATGACCATACGCGTATTTACCACTCCCTGGACAAAGCTACACTGGTACTTAAAGAGTTGGGAATTTCGCCCATCAAGGTTGTCGAAGCGTTTTGAGAAAACTGTTGTAGTAAACAGTTGTAGTAGACAATCTGAATGAACATTTAGACTAAGATCAGGTCTTTTATAGGAATAGATACAGTAAATGGATTACCGATGAGCCACCCGGATCAGAGCCGACGCGTCTTTGCCACACTCTTTACCTACCTGACCTGGATAGTCATTCTGGGCATCTTGTTTATGTTCTTCGATAATCAGTTACTGGAGCGTGAAAATCCGAACCATAACCTTGTGGCCAGCCAGACAACCAGCAATGAAAAACCGGTGATTCTCACGCGCAACAGAAAAGGTCATTATGTCGCTCCCGGATTGATTAACGAGACCCCGGTTACCTTCCTCCTCGATACCGGAGCCACCGATATCAGCATTCCCGCCGCCGTCATTGAAAAGCTCTATATAAGAAAGGGGCATCCGATACAGGCGCATACTGCCAACGGCACAATCACTGTTTACGCAACGACGCTGGATAGCGTGACGCTGGGTGGAATCACCTTATACGATATCACCGCCAGTATTAATCCCCACATGAAAGGCGAAACCGTACTGCTGGGCATGAGCTTTATGAAGCACCTGGAAATGACACAACGTGGTGATACTCTGACTCTAAAGCATTAACGGAGAGATAACTTACGAACTAATGTAGCGCTTTATTTTGGGTGACTGTCGATGACGCGCTCAATAATAACCGCATATTCAGCTTTCATCGCTGACCAGCCGAAATTCTCCACCGCAGGCACCCGTGCTTTATTCTCTCGAAGCAACTGAGCATGAAGCTCAATAGTATCGGCCGCAGCTGTTGCTTCTGTTTCTACATCATCACCACAATCATCGTAGATGTACTCAGCATCGAACAACTCAGGATAGACCTGCCTGTCCGGCAAGACCGGAATACACCCTCGCGCTACAGCTTCGAGTACCGACAACCCCTGAAACTCATGCGTAGCCGTGGATAACACTATGTCAGCACAACTGAGCCACTCAAAATACTCTTTCTTGCTCTGGGCGAAACCGAACTGATCAATACGGTGCTCGAATTCCCGCTCGATGACGCCGAACTCTTGAGGGGTGTTTCTAAAGCGTTCGCCAAGAATACACATTCGGTAGTCTGCGCCCCTACGCTCAAGCTCACGCATAATAGCTAGTAATCTGTCAGGACCTTTATCATATTCCCATCGGGCAGCCCAAACGATCAGCAGTGGCTTATCAATACAAGGAGAATTTCGGTGTTCGCTCCACGTAACTTGCAATGAATCTGGTTGCTCCTGCGCAGGCAGAAAGACCTCTGCCGACAAAGGCACCGGTAACACCGAAGAGATCTGTTCCAGACGTTGCGGCAATCCGGCCGGAACATGGTCCGGCAATTTTTTTAATAGCTTGCGACAACCTTCAAGAAAGGTATTACGGTTAAATTCAGTATTAAAGCAAACAAAATCCGCAGCCAGGGCGGTATAGATATTCAGAATCTTGGGCTCAACACCGCCATACTCCTGGCCAGATTCAGGGTAGGCAAACTGATTCTCATGAAAATATACCCATGTAGGAATCTGTGCCAGGGACGGAACAAAACCGCGCAACGCCGACAAATCAGTCATCGATGTAACAATGAGTAGATCATAGGGCTGCTCAAGCAATTCACGTTCATTAAACGCCCAGCTAAGACTATTGCCTCGCAGGCGCCAGGAAAAATAGCGCGCCGGCAAGGTTAAAACCGTCCAGTCAATCTCTGGGAATTGTTCGACCAGGCCTTTACGCCAACATGCATGGCTAGCGGCATCGTATGCTGATAATAGAAGAGCTTTCACTTAATGGACACTGACCTTTGTATAGTTCTGCTGTAATGACCCATAACTGCGTATCCTGGCACCCTCAATGACCCCAGGAGACAATACGCCCTGCACCCCTTGCTGAGCAACCTCATGGCCCGAAAAATCCGCAGCATATAAAACAACATAGAATCGCCCCGCATTCGTATTACCATAAAGGTAATTAACTTTGCCCTGTAACTGGTTCCCATCCAGGTATGCATCCAACGCCTGCTTGGTGCCCAGTTGAACCAACTGCACAACATATCGGTTAGCCGGTTGTGCTGTCAGCCAGGCAGCACCTTTAAAACCTGCGGCACTGACTTACAGGTCACGGCCGTTTAATGCTGTCTCCCCTCTGAAGGCTTATTACTTACGCCGCTCGAGCGAATCTCAGCCAACACTGCATCATAAAGCACCTGGCTATTCTCATTACCCAGCGAAATACTTTTATCTGCATAGGCCAATGCCATTAACAGATCCTTTTCTACTTTATTGCCGTTGTAATAGATGATGGCCAGGTTATGCAGCGTATAGAGATTGTCCTGCTTTTCTGCCTATTTGTACCAGTAATAACTGGTTGAAAAATCAGTTCCAGAAAGTAAAATTGCCAACGTTACCTAGGCATCAGCATGACCACTTGCTGCGGCTTTATCCATCCAGGCTCTTGCCTGCGTCGGATCGGCATCCGTTCCCGTCCCGCGCAACAGCATCACTGCGGTTTTTAACTGGCTATCAATCTGTCCCAACACAGCAGCCTTCTCATAGAAAAAAAAGCCTTGGCTAAATCTTGCTCAACCCCAATCCCTGTTTCATATAACACAGCCAGGTTACGCAGGGCTTTGGGGTTATTGGCATCAGCGGCTTGTTGGTAGGCTTCTCTGGCTTTGGCCAAATCCTGTTGAGCACCCCTGCCATACTGATAGGCAACCCCCAGATTATAAGCGGCTTCAGCATGCCCCAATTGAGCCGCATGTTTCAGCCACTTAACAGAACGGCTCAGGTCGGGTTGACCCTGAATACCCTGCGCATAGAGACGCGCAACGATAAAGGCAGCATCCATATCGCCATTCTCGGCCACACCTGTGCATTGCCCTAAAGCCTGTTGATAATCCGCTGCCTTGAACGCATTTATACAAATCGAACGATTAAATTCTGCGGCAATACCAGTGTTACAAATTAACACCAAGCTGAGAAGAACAGCTACCGGATAATTCATATTCAAGTTCCTTCTGGCACGCATTTTATACAGTTCTACTCGAAGGAGCTGCCGGTACGCTTCTCACTAGCTATGGATCAAGGCCCTAAGGAGCACGGTAGCTTGTCTGCAAGGTCTTATAACTCCGATACCAGACACTCTTTTGTAATTCAGCAGAAAAGCTTTGCCGAACTATCTTTTTAGCTGCCTGTAATCCTGGAAAACTTTCAGAATATAACACCACAAAAACCCGCCCGGCATTGGTATGAGCATGATAATAGTTGGCTTTACCTTCCAGCCCCATCTGCTTTATATACCGCATAACTGACGCTTCACTACTCAACTGCGCCAGCTGTAATACATAGTGCCCGGATGGCTGAGCCATCAACCAGGCCTTATCTTTAAACCCGGTATTAACTGCAACCTTACTGACAGTAACCTGCGAAGTCGGCTTCTTAGTCGATAGGTGCGATTGCTCCTCCATGACGGCTAGCGGCTGAGGCTCACTGCTCATTTGCGCAGCAGCTGCAGTTTCCTCAGTAACTACTGCTTCAGAGCTGGCAACTTCAGAACGGGGGTCTGCAACAGTTTTGGCTTCCGGTGTCGCTAGCGCAGAGGACGCTGCTTCAGTGTCAATGTCTTCAGCCCCTGCTGTATTTGCCATAGCTGTTTTAGGAGCGGTTGTTTTAATTGTGGCTGTTTCAGGTATGACTGTTTCTGGCCCGGAATTTTCAGGTGCTGTTTTTTCGTCTTTTATGACAACAGCTGTCGCCGTTTCATTTACAGCTTCGACTGTGTCGTCTGTGTCGGCTAAAGAAGCGTCAGGGTTAGCTGTTTCAGAAACTGCCAGCTGAGTAGGAGTAAGGTCTACAGGGGCGTTGCTGTTAATCTTCTGCCGAATCCTATCGACCAGTACCTGACTGTTGGCTCGCCCCAGAATAACGCTCTTCTGTGCCAGGTAGAGTGCCTCGTTAAGGTCGACCTGTTGTCCCAGCTTACCCTCAGCATAAGCTTCAGCCAACTGAGAATAAGCTAAAGGGTTACCCTGATCGGCCGCTCTGTTGTACCACTCGAAACTCTTCTGCGCATCAGAATCGCTCAACAAAATGGCCAGGGTAACCTGAGCATTCTGGTTACCGGACTCTGCAGCCTTGCCCAACCATGCCTGGGCTTTCTTAGCGTTTTTCTCAGTACCAATACCCTTCAGTGACATAACACCTACTTTAAACTGGCTGCCAGTATGCCCCCGTTGCGCCCCTCTCTCATACCAGGAGTACGCCAGAGCGTAGTCCTGATCGACAACCTTGCCACGCTCATACAGCGCAGCCAGGTTGAAACAGGCAGGAGCATGTCCCTGTTTGGCAGACTCAAGCAGCCAGACCAGCGCCTGCTGCAGATCAGGCTGTTTATCGCCAATTCCCTGAGTATAAAGATTGGAGAGAATAAAGCTGGCTTCACCACTGCCTTGTTCAGCCAAAGGTAAGCAGGTTTCAAAGGCCGCCTTAGAATCCTGCTGGCTATATAGCTGTCTGCACTGTTGCAACGGGGTATCCGCGAAGGCATTAAGCTGTACAACAAACGATAGAAGAGTGAAAAACAGTGTGCGTAGCATGCTAGATCCGGGGGTTCTGAAAAATTTCATATAATTTTTAGGCTAAAATTTTGCCCTATAAGATACCTGCGTTCAAAAAAGAACGCACTCAAATTACAAATAGTTAGCTGTTATTTGATAGCTTTCAGAGTGTCAGCGGTCTGTATAGCTTTTGCAGGGTGTTGATTTGTCTTATCCAGTGATTTTTCTGAGCAGCAACGGTTAACTGAAGCACGGCATTTGTAGCTTGAACTACGGATTCATATTCACCATAAACAAGGATATAAAAAACCTCTGCACCCCGTTGCGTACGGTAATAGCGCGTGCCTTCCGGCAATTCCTTTTGACGTATATATTTATGAATCCCTTTCTCATCCATTCCGTTCGCCAGTTGAATGACAAAACGCTGCGTGGGTTGTTGCATAATCCAGCCATCGGGTTTCATCTGGTAAGGAGAGTTTGCAGGTAATACAACAGAATCATGAACTTTCACCGCTGAGAAGCCAGCTGCAGTAGGTTCCGTCGGTAATGTAATAGCGGCTGTTTTAATCTGCATATCAGATGACAGTACGCCCGCCGGTATAAGCCCTCCCGTCGCGTGATTTGTTTTCCTGTCTGCTGGCTCAGTCGAAGCTATCTCAGTTGCAGCTATCTCAGTCGCAGCTATCTCAGTCGCAGCTATCTCAGTAGAGCTTAGCAAGGCATCCATACGTGCTTTTTTGGCCTGCAGATCTGAAACGATCTGCAGCTGCATCTTCAGACGAATCTGTTTCAGCAGCGGCTTGACCTGTGAATTACCGGAATCAACCGCTTCGTTTGCAAACTGCAGAGCACGCGGATAATCAACATCTACCCCCTGGCCGGTGTAATACACCAACGCCAGGTTATGCTTGGCAAACAAATTGCCTTGATCCGCAGATTTTTGATACAAATGAACACTGTCCGCAGGATCGATCTCGGCCAATATTACACCTAAAGCCAACTGTGCATTGTGATTACCCGCCTGTGCCGATTTTCTGATCCAGTGCTGCGCTGTCGCTCTATCCTGACCTACACCTCGACCTTCCAAGAGCATGGTACCTATTCTTAACTGAGCATCATCCAGCCCTTGCCTGGCAGATAGCTGATACCAGAAATAGGCTTTTTCAATATTTTCCTCTACCCCGGCTCCAATTTCATACATGGCTCCCAGATTACGCTGAGCTTTAGCATGGTGTGCGCGCGCCGCCAACATATACCAGTGCAAAGCCTGTTGTAAGTCCTGCTCTGTTCCCTGCCCTAACTGGTATGCAAGCGCCAGCCGGTAAGCGGCCTCAGGATAGCCTTTGTCCGCAGCCACCTCATCCCAAAAAAGCCCTCGCTGATCATCAGCCTGAACGGATAACCCCTGGTAGTAGATGGTAGCCAACAGATAGGCGGCCTTGGCATCGCCCAACTCGGCGGCTTCCTGACAAAACGCTTTGGCATCCTGGTAGTCAGTGTTTTCAAAACTGGAATAGCAGCCGTCTGTTTCAGCAGCCTGTAAGGGTAATGGCTGTATACTGCTCAGTAGCAACACTGCACTCAACGAACCCATAACGTGCTTGAACAGTGTCAATTTCAATCTGTCTGTCAAATTTCCAGCCGAAATCATTCGGTATTTTCCTTAATGTTCAGCTGACGTCCTAGTCCATTTAATCGCTAAACGTCATAACAGGTTAAATCATCACCGGAAATTCATACACCTATGCAATCCGACTTAGCGTGCAGTTGAAGTAATGTAGTGCACTCAGTGTATAAACGGGTATACCTCAGTGCATCTTCAAATTTGTCTGCATGGGCATACATAATAACTGTCTGCATATAAATACACTACTCTGAAAAACAATAATATTAATAACACTTAAGCGCCAAAATCTGCGAGTAACCCGGCTTAGCGATAAATTATGGATTAAAAAAGGCCGGGATCACTGAGTAATCCCGGCCTTTCAGTAACAATAAAAAGCCAGTATTCAAGCGTTCAACTACCGCCGATCTGCACCTGATACTCTTGCTTAACAGCCCTGCGACTATAAATAAAGATAGCCAGGAAAACGATCAATCCGGCAACGCTGATCAGCAGCTCATTGTGCGGCCACATCATCGCCACGCCAGCAATCCCGCTTACTACTCTCAAAACGATATTCAGCGGACTTTCCAGATAGCCTTCCATAAAACCAACCAACGCATAGATACCGAACAGCGAGAAGATAAACACTGACAACACTTCAGTGGTCGTACCTCCGATAAACCCGGTATAGGCAAACAGCAGCGGTACGATGTACAAGCCTTTGGCTATTTTCCAGGCCATAAAACCGGTTGCCATCGGCGGTGTCTTGGCAATAGCCGCCGCAGCAAATGCAGTCAGGCATACCGGTGGCGTTACGTTACTGTCCTGAGACAGCCAGAAAATAATCATATGCGCAGACAACAAGGTCATCGCCAGTACTTCGGGATTAATCGCCATTTCCAGCAATTGCCCCTTAAAATCACCGGGAACCAGCGCCAGCAGCTGCTGGGCATCAATCTCGCTCATCGGCGCTGCCAACAAGGCTGCTTTTTCAGCATCCACCAGCAAGAAGATAGTTTGTGCCACTTCCGGCATTGTGCCGGCAACCATCATGCTGATCAGCTGCATTTCGGCAATCAGGCCATACAGCGCCGGCGCAGATAACGTCGCCAGTACGATATAAGACGCCGTCACCGGCAGCCCCATGCCCAGAATCAGCGACGCCAGTGCGATCAACAACAAGGTAATCAGCAAACTGCCACTGGCCCAGTCAGTCACCATCAAAGAGAAGGTATTACCAATACCGGTCATCGCAACGACATTCACCACCAGGCCAACAGCCACCAGCAGCATCGCTGTTGTCGCCATATTTTTGGATCCCTGCGCCAGGGAATCGAGAATATCGCGTATTCCCATCGGGTTTTTCGACAACCAGGAGGAAGCCACCACCGAAATAATGGAGATGCCTGCAGCATAGGTCGGGGTAAAGCCATAAATAAGCAGTGCTACCAGCACTACCAGGGGCAACAGATAATGCCAGCCATCTTTAAATACTTCACCGATTGGACGGGTATCCAGCTCGATTGAGTCCGCATGGCTGCGCATTGCCTCAACCCGTACAAAAAAGCCCACCGACATGAAATACAGTAACGCCGGCAGTGCCGCAATCGAGATAATATCGAGGTAAGGAATCTGGGTATAAGATGCCATGATAAAGGCGCCTGCGCCCATGACCGGCGGCATCAGCTGTCCACCGGTAGACGCTGCTGCTTCAACACCCGCAGCAAACTTCGCCGGGAAACCCGCCTTGCGCATCAAGGGGATAGTAATAACGCCGGTGGATACGGTGTTAGCAACAGACGAGCCGGATACCGAGCCCATCAGGCCCGAACCCAATACTGCTACAAACCCAGGGCCACCCACAAAGCGCCCTGCAGCACAGCGCGACAATTCAATAATAAAATCACCCGCCCCGGACTTCACCAGGAAAGCACCAAACAGGATAAACATGAAAACGAAAGTCCAGGAGATACGCGCAATCGAACCAAACATGCCCTCAGGCGAAAAATAACTGCGGAAAAGTACCGTCTCCAGACTCAGTCCAGGAAAACCGAATACACCATCGAGATACTGCCCCCACCAGAAGACATAGGTCAGCGCGGTAACTATCATCACCGGAATAAACCAGCCGGTGGTTCGGCGTGCCATCTCCAGGGCGATGAAGATTGCGCAAATGGCGAATACCCAGTCCCATTGAGCAAATTTGACGCCGCGCTCATAGAGTGCGTCCTCAAATCCGATCAAATACAGTGCACAAAATACAGCCGCGATGCCGATCAGCACATCCAGCAGCAAAGTTAGCCGCCGACCAGCCGCAGTCCGGCAACGGAACATAGGCACCATCAGGCTGCAAATCAGTGCGAAGCCACCAAAATGAATGGCCGACACCCACAGCTCAGACAGCGTCCCCAGCGTATTGAAATAGATATGTGCCAGTGCAAAGGCAACACCCGCCCAGTAGACAAAGCGACCAGCCAAAGAGCCTTCAGGCCGCTGAGTCAATTCGAGGCTTTTTAATTTTTCAGCCATTTCCTGATCGGCTTTGATCGAGGTAGTACTCATGACAGCATCCCGGAGTAGCGGTAATAACAAATAAAATAACGAACGTAACAATTAATTTGTTAGCAAACGTAACAACAACTTTAATAATCAGGAGCCTGCGGGCTTGGCCGATCGTAGCGAGGGGAAGGCGATTTGAGGCAGATTTTTCGATCTTTTGTGGCGAAGGGCCTGCCCCGCGTAGCGCTTTGGGCATAGCCAGCTATTTAACGCCAAAGATCGGAAAATATGACCCCTCTCTGCTACAAGAGTGACTTTTCCGCAGTAGATTAGTGTTAAGTCCGATAGGCTCCTAGGATGGAGAGATGAGGAGCCCGCAGGCTCCTCGGGGGAGCGCCGAGTGTTATTCAGCGATCAGGTGCGCTGGAATATCCAGTCCCATTTCCTGATAGTAACGTGCGGCGCCAGGATGCAGCGGTACCGGCAAGCCAGCAATGGCTTTTTCCAGTGTCATCGCCTTGGTCGCTTTATGAATGCCGTTCAGGAATGGCAGGTTTTCGTAAACAGTTTTAGTCAGCAGGTAAACATCATCATCGGACAGATCATCACGTACCGCCAGGAAGTTTGGCTGTGCCATGGTGTTTACGTCTTTAGTCTGGCCAGGATAAGTGTTGGCCGGAATCACGAAGCGTGTCCACAGCTGATAGTTTCCATTGGCCTGCTTAATCTGCTCATCGGTAAAGTTCAGGATGGTCATATCGCTGCCCAGCGCCGCATAGGCTCGGGTAATTGCACTGGTAGGCACGCCCGAAGGTATATTCATGCCTTTAACCGTACCGTTCTGCAGCGCATCGGCACTGGGACCGTAGCCCATATAAGCCAAATCAAAGTTATCGGCGCTCATCCCCAGGCCACTAAGGATCTGACGGCCAGAACCTTCAGTACCTGAGTTTTTCTTACCGATAGAGAACTTGCTATCCGCCAGGCCGGCGAGATCAGCCATGGTGCCGGTTTTTGCGTAATCAGTCTTCACCGCGAACTGTTCAACGTTCTGCCACAACATAGACACTGAACGCAGATGCTTTTGCGGGCCAGAGGACTTCAATGCACCGTCGCCGTTCCACGCCCAGGCACCGTACAAACCTTGTAAGATCGCAAACTGAGCTTCGTTTTCCCGCAACAGTTTTATGTTCTCACCAGAACCCGCAGAGTTGATGGCAGACAGGGAAATCTTGAACTTGGGTTCCAGCTTTACTTTGGTCAGGGTTGCCAGTGCCACACCCACCGGGTAGTAGGTACCGCCTGTAGACGCTGTCGCCAGAATATAGGAACGTTTCTCATCTGCCTGAACTAAACCGGACAGACCCACTGCACTGCCTAGTGCTACCGCGATGCTGACGTTTTTCAGGAAAGTACGCTTGCTGATAGTCATCGTTATACCCTTTATGGTGTTTTTGTTTTTGATACTTCTCTATGTAGCAACTACGAGGCCAACTATCACAAAAACACACAACCAATTGTTTTTAAAGGATATATTTAAAAACAAATAATAAACAGCAGTACGAGATAAGCAAGATATTGCTTACTGGTGATCAAAACCATGAGCAAGAAATTGCCTATCGGGAGCCCTAAACGGGATAAACAGCTCCAATGAGGCTTTAAAAACCTGCTATCAGGAAACAAAGCAGAGCTGTTTCACGTCGATTACCCTCAATATCGATCAATCGGCAATTTTTTGCTTATGCCTTGCAGACATAATAAATCGACCTTAGCCTTCCCAGCTACGCTTTCTCATCATCCAGAAATTCAGTGCGGTTAATGTCGTACTTAACCATCTTCTGATTGAGCGTCCTGCGCGGCAGATCCAGCTGGTCCATCACCGCCTTGATGTTGCCCTGATGATGCTTGAGCGCACGGCAGATCACATCGCTCTCGAAATTAGCCACCTGGGCGGCCAGCGACAATGATTCGGCAACGGGTAAACCGGCGTCGATCTCAGTCTCTCGGGGAAACAGCGTGTCCGCCACCGATAAACCACCATCCAGTGCATAGCGTACGGCCGCATTTTTGAGTTCGCGAACATTGCCCGGCCAGCTGTACTGCTGCATATTACGGATATCATGGTCGGTCACCCGACGCAGTTCACGCTCGTGCTGACTGGCAGCCTGGCGTGCATAGTGCTCAAATAACAACGGGATATCTTCCTGCCTTTCCCGCAACGGTGGCAGGTGCAGATAGGATACATTGAGACGATAGAACAGATCCTGACGGAAGCCGTCTTCAGTACGCAGATCCGCCTTGGAAGCTGCAATTATGCGCAGGTTGACCGGAATTTGCTTATTGCCTCCAAGCCGCTCGATAAGCCTTTCCTGCAAGGCCCGCAGTATTTTTACCTGCAAATTAGTTGGCATACTCTCGATCTCATCGAGAAACAGCGTGCCATTATCCGCATACTCAAACTTGCCGATACGCTTCTTGGCCGCCCCGGTAAAAGCCCCCGCCTCATGGCCAAACAACTCACTCTCGATCAGGGACTCCGGGATAGCACCGCAGTTAATGGGTACAAAATTATGTTCTGCACGGCCACTGTATTCGTGCAGACACTGCGCTACCAGCTCCTTGCCGGAGCCGGTTTCACCATAGATGATGACATTGGTATCCAGCGCAGCACATTTCAGCAGATCTCTCTTCAGGCGTTGAATCGAAGGCGAGATACCTATAATTCGAGAATCGATTCCAGACTGCGATGAAAAGCTCTGCTGCAGGCGCAGGTTTTCCAGCATCAGCTGGCGCTTCTCACAGGCCCGATTGATGGTTTCTACAAGGCGCTCGGGCACAAACGGTTTTTCAATAAAATCATAGGCACCACTGCGCATCGCCTTGATAGCCATATCAACATCACCGTGGCCGGTCACCAGAATGACCGGCAACTCAGGAATTAACGCCCGGGCACGTTCCATTAACTCCAGCCCATCCATCCCGGGCATCCGTACATCGGTAACAACGATACCCGGAAACTGCTCATCCAGCTGGTTCAACGCCTGCTCTGCGCTATCACAGCTGATCACATCGAACTGTGCCATCTTGAGCCACTGTTCCGTCGACTGACGAATCATAACTTCATCATCGACCAGTAGAACTGTCCCTCTCATGCTTTATTCTCCGTTAATTCTGACACCGCACTACCCCGGTATTTCGGCAGTCGTACTTCGAAGCAGGCGCCGCCTTCAGGCTGATTAAAAACCGTAATTTCACCACTAAGATCCCTGACTATTGATTGCACAATCGACAAGCCCAGTCCCAGACCATCACCGATGCTCTTGGTGGTGAAAAATGGCTCAAACAGATGATCAAGATCCTGTTCATTGATCCCCGGCCCCGTATCACACACGCTTATTTTAATCTGAGATTCTGACAGGGATGCAATCAATATGCTCAACTTATGCTTGCGCCCAGCGGTGTCTGCTGCCATAGCATCACAGGCATTTTTTATCAGATTGACAAAAATCTGCTCTACCCGAGCACTGTCACCTGCAACGCTTATTCCTTCAAAACAAGCGCCCTGCTCGGGACAACTATACTCAAGCTCGATAGCATCCTGTTTCAGACGTTCTCGAAACAGCACAAGAGACTGATCCAGTACCTGGGCGGGATCTACTGCCGAGAGTTGCTGCGGCTTTTTATAGGCAAATACTTTCAGTTGCTTGGTCAGTACTGCCATACGATCAGTTAAGCCGTTTATCAGCTCCAGATTCTCATCCAGCGTCTTATTCAGACTCAATGAGCCGTTTTGGAGCAGTGAATTGTTTTGATCAGTTTCTTGCTGGGCCAGCAGATGACGACAGATCGAGATATAGGTACGCAGCGCTGTCAATGGCTGGTTCAGCTCATGCACCATCGCCGAAGACATCCGCCCCAATGCCGCCATCTTCTCTGCCTGCACCAATTCACTCTGGGCTTCTTTTAGCGCCTGAGTACGCTCCAGAACTTTCTGCTCCAGTTGATCATTGGCTTGTTGCAAGGCGCGTTCAAGTTTCTTGCGAGGCGTGATATCGATCACAGTAACCAGATAGACAGCCTCAGGCAGGGGCTCCATCTCTTTGATCGAAAACAACATGGGAAATTCGGTCTGATCAGCGCGCACCCCGACGGTTTCCAGCCCGGTGATCGGTGCAAAACCGGCTTGCCCCACACGCGCCAGTGTTTTTCGCAACGGCCCGTGACCGGCATCAGCCGCGATTAGCTGGCTGATTGAAATCCCCAGCACCCGCGGCATGGAAACACCAAACAGCTGCATTGCCATCGGATTAATAAACAGGATATCCCCTCGGCTGTTAAGAGTTATCAACCCCACTCTGGCCTTGTTGATAATATTACGCTGCTTGGCTTCGTTGCGCTCCAGTGCTTCACGGGTTTCCTGCCGAGAGATGTTTTTCAGGCGTCGCTCCCGCAACCACAACAGTAGCAGGGAGAACGCAATACAACCGCCTAGACTGTACAGAGTAGCAGTACGTGCAACTCTCTGTACGTCTTCAGTATGGCTGATAACCGCTATCTGCCACCCCAGGTCATCCAGCAATACTGACTGCACCAGTACCTGGCGGTCATCCTCCAGTTTTCTGATATCAACGACAGTGCCATCGCCAAGCTCTATCTGCTTAACCGGCTGCATCACTTCATCACGTTTTTGCAATGCCCAGCGTTCTTCACTGGCTAGCAACACACGGCCACGCTGGCTGATAATAAAGCTTTCAATCTGGGGCAGTTCCGGCTGCAGCAGCTCCAGATCAACCCGCACGGTAGCGGCCCCCACAAACCGGCTATGATCATAAATCGGCGCCGACAGATAGAATGATCCGCCGGATAAGGCATCCGGCAGGGATACATAGATTCCCTGCTGTCCTTTTTTGGCCTGCTCGAAATACGGCGCATCGGCATGCGAGATAAGATAGAAATCCTGCTGCTCACGCCAATGGCTGAATGCCTGAGCCCTCCCCGTGATATCGAGGACAAAAAGCGCAGTAGACCCGGCAACCAGGTTGGTTTGTTCAAGGTAACGGCTAACCGCGGCTATCTTATCCGGCGCCGGAGACAGCAGCAGACTTTTTACATCCCGGTTCTGCGAAATCAAAAACGGTAGATATTGATACTCACCCAGGGCTGAGCGGAACTGGCTGATAACGCGCAACAGACGATTCTCACCCTCATCCTTTAACTGCACCATCGACCAGTCATGCGCATAACGGCCAACTTGCCAGGTCAGCAGTACTGAGCATGCAATGATCAATAAGACGATTGGAAAAAGCCGTCGTGATTTCAAAACAATCCCTGAGTCATTTTCTAAGCAGTATTAAAAGGCGTTCTACCACTGTCTTTTTACTGTACTGCCATCTCTCACCGACTGATACCAGGCCGATGGATCTGCCAGTTCCAAATTTTCATTCAGCGGTGGATAATCCATCTCCTGCTTATGGCAGAACTCAGCCAGATCAGGAAAACTCCATTCAAACAGGGTATCCCGATACTCCTGGGCGTTAAGCCGGGATTGCTCATACATGCCCGCCTGCATCCTCTGGTTCTGTGCTTCCACCAGAATAATGCCCGCCGCGGTTGAGACATTCAGCGACCCCACCATACCCATCATCGGAATCAGAATATGCTCATCCGCCAGATCGGCAGCCTCATCACTCACCCCGTGTTTCTCGGCCCCCATAAGGATGGCACAGGGCAGCGTATAATCCACACTTCGATAATCAACGGCGCGTTCAGAAAAATGTGCCGCATAGACTTTCATCCCCTGCGACTTCACTGCTGCAATCGCCGCTTCACAACTGTCATGATTAATCGTTTTAACCCAGCGATCACTCCCCTTAGTGGTGCCTTTGAATTCATAGCCTTCTTTAGGCGTCACCGTATGCGCATAGGGGATACCCACCGCATCGCAGGTACGAATCAAGGCAGCCAGATTTCTCGGCTTATGTACCTGATCGGTAATCAAGTTCATGTCAGGCTGGCGTCGTTCAAGAGTGGTAATCAGTTTTTGTTTACGTTCCGGGGTCATCGTATTGCTCTAGGACTAAATGAAGAGGCCATCTTAACGAAAAAATTCCCCCTGCTCACTCCATTACGAAAAATCTGTGACATAATTAGCCGATCATTTTATTACCAACATGCTCTACAGCATCGGAAGCACCATGCCTGAACTACCTAACATCATCGCTTACCAGGGCCTCGAAGGCGCCTATTCACATCTATCATGCCGTCAGGTGTATCCTGAAATGGAAGCACGTGCTTGCGAATCCTTTGTCGATGCGATGTTTATGGTAGAACGCGGTGAAGCAAAGCTGGCGATGATTCCACTGGAAAACTCGACAGCCGGCCGGGTAGAAGAGATCTACCGCCTGATGCCCAAGACACAGCTACATATTATTGGCGAGCACTTCGAGCCGGTAAACCACTGCCTGCTGGGGATTAAAGGCGCAAAAATAGAGCAACTCAAGACCATCTCATCACACCCGCAAGCACTGGCCCAGTGTGATAACCACATTAAGCAACTGAAGCTGGAACAAATGGCCGGACTGGATACCGCAGGCTCCGCCTACGAGCTCGCCAAGAGCCCGGACCCAAGCCATGCAGCGATCGCCTCCAGTCTGGCAGCAGAGCTCTACGATCTGGAGATCCTGCAGGAAAACTTCCAGGATGTGACCGGTAATACCACCCGCTTCCTGATTCTCTCCAGGGAAGGCGGTATTCCGCCACTGAAAGAAGATACCCTGTATATCACTTCACTGATGTTTACCGTGCGTAATATTCCCGCAGCCCTGTACAAAGCATTGGGCGGCTTTGCCACCAATGGCATCAACATGGTCAAGCTGGAAAGTTATATGGGCAGCGGCGTACCCAAAGGCAGTAGCTTTCACCTCGATCTGGAAGGCCACCCGGACGACCGGATGATGCAATACGCGTTAAAAGAACTGGCTTTCTTCGCCAAAGAAATGCGCAATCTGGGCACCTACGAAGCTCATCCGTTTCGCGCGCTGAATCGTCCGTTGCCGGAATAAAAACGCGTTGTTCGTTGTTCGAAAAAACTTTAATGGCGTTTTGGGAACCCCTGTAGGTTGGGGTTAGCATGCCCCGCGAAGCGTTTTGGGTAGAGCGAAGAGACTGTGAAAGTATTCCCTGTAGGTTGGCGGTGAGTGAAACGAACCCCAACATTGCCTACCCAATTACTACACTTCATAGCTAACTGAGGGTAACAAAACCCTCAGATAGCCTTCTATTCAGGCTGAAATCATTTCTGGCCTTCAATACGCCCGTAAACAAAGTGATTTCATGCGGTTTTCACCTCCTGACAATGTTTTTTGAACCGGTCTAAACCAATAATGTTCAGAACCCGGGTGAAGTTGTAGCACAAAGTCATAAGACTCCATTCGCCTTTGACTTTTTCGAAGCTTCTCACTAAAAAATGATCCCAGCCTGCTCTTCGCTTGAGTGTTCCGAAGGGGTGCTCTACAAGGCTGGCGCGCAATCGTATCTGCTCTTTACCTTCCACGCTACTTGATCGCTCCCTGGCTCGATCGAAGACCTCTTCATGCTCCCATCGTTGAAGAGTTTTTCGGCGCTCCTTCGCTCCCAGACACTTGGATTGATAAGGGCATGCGTCACACTCTTTTTTCTTCGACATGTACCGCCAGTATGACTTGCCCTTGTTTTTCACAAGATTGCTCAAGGGCGCCAGTAAGTTTCCGGCTGGACAACGGTAGACGTTGTCTTGCGAAATGTATTCAAAGTCATTTCGGCTAAAACGCTTTAGCTTGTCACAATGCTTCTGCTTACTTGTATCAGGCACCGCGACATAGGCCGTTATATTGTCCTGTTCGCATTGACGAAGTTGCTCCCCTTGCCAGTAACCGGTGTCTGCCAGCACATTAAGGGCGTCGGCTTGAAGTACCTGTTTTGCCTGACGGCTAATGGGATAAAGCTGTTGAGTGTCGTTCCCATCGTTGGTCACCTCGCTTGCTACCAGAAGTTTATGCTTCTCATCGACAGCGATTTGAACATTGTAGCCCGCTATACTTTGCCCCCGCTTGCTGAGCTGACGTGCATCGGGGTCGGTCAGAGACAACTGACCCTCATCGCTGTCCTGCAGGTGCTGTAATTGCGCCTGCTTCTTTTTCAACTTCTCTTGCAAGGCTTCCAGATTTTCAGCCAACATAGAAGCATCGAAAAGACTACCATGCTCGCATTGATCTTCATGGCAGTCATTCTCATCTAAGGCCTGCAGATAATCGTTCACTTGCCTGTCCATTGCCTCAATCTGCCCAAGACCATCTTATCCCGGGATCGCTTGTTGGGTGACAGGGCCTCGCCCTATGATCGCAGTATCGATGTTCGCATGTCTCGCGTGCGAAAAAAACTTGAACAGGACCCTAAAAATCCCGAAATTATAAAAACCGTGTATGGCGTTGGTTACATTCTTACCGTCGATGTGACCTGGGGCTGAAATGATAAAGCCTGGCATATGCCAGGCTTTATATATGTTGATAGCCTTCCTTCTGGCTTACTTCTGAACTGCCGGTTCTGCCTGCGATGACTGCTCAGCACCGAACTCTCGCTTCAACATCTGCATTGTTGTTTTCCTTAAAATGACTTGACCGGCATCAGCAACCGCAAAGAAGCTAATGACAAAGGAAAATGGACAACGTTATCGGGGCAGCGAAAAAACTTCATGCCCCTGGCTAAGGAACCTACGAACAAGTCCATGCGCCTTAACATGCCCCTTCGGGTACTGGCTTTCAGAGAGATTGGAGCTCAAGACAACGCACCCAGAGGGCATGCTAATTACAGGCATACCGGTTGTACCAGGAACGCCTGCCGGACGAAAATCGTTAACGCTGAGATCCGGTCTCTCTGGAAGCCCCCTTCTTTAAAAGAAAATGAGGGGGGCTCTATAACGGCCACCTGCATTGTCAGCCAGCTTGAAAAGGTCCAGACATTTCACTGCACTGTCTTTCGAGTATCAGCGTGCCCCTTGGGTATAGCATGCCCTCTGGGTATAGCATGCCCTCTGGGTATAGCATGCCCTCTGGGTATAGCATGCCCTCT
>JBALVQ010000086.1:1952-23828 GCA_036960915.1 Amphritea sp. | reverse complement strand
CATTAAGCGTGATAGCCGATAATATCGGACACTGTAACCCCGCATGCAGGCACTGGGCGTTGGTGCATGGATACCACGTTGAAGAACTCTGACGTAGAATGTTTCCCTTTCAAGTGATCGGCGATCCCCCCATGCCTAACAAATACAATGCTACTCGTCGACACCATATCCCCAAGATGAAATTCAAGGTGACGAACTGGGCCAAGTATGAGGCGGGGCTTCGCCAGCGCGGTAGCCTCACTTTATGGGTAACTGATGAGGCCATTGCCAACTGGCAGGCGGAACCACGTCTGACACCCGGTGGCCAAGCACGCTATTCGGATGGTGCGATAGAAACTGGCCTCATGCTGCGACTGGTATATCACCTTCCGCTGCGCCAAACGGAAGGGTTCATGCGCTCAATTGTCAAACTGCTGGATCTTCCAGTTGAAGTACCGGATCACACTACGTTCAGCCGACGTGCTACGACGCTGTCTTCCGTTTCCCCAGACCGTTTGCCAGAGGGGCCCTTGCATCTGCTGATTGATAGCACAGGCCTGAAAGTCTATGGGGCTGGTGAATGGCTGCGGGAAAAGCACACCGTTTGAGCACGCCGCACCTGGCGCAAGCTGCATCTGGGCGTCGATGCTAACAGCGGCATGATCGTTGCCTCAACGCTTACCGAGCAGGATAAGGGTGATCCGTCTCAGGTAGGGCCGTTACTCGACCAGATACCCGGTGAAATTGAAAAAGTGACGGCAGACGGGGCTTACGACGGGGTACCGACTTATCGGATAGTAGAGAAACGCAGCAAGGACACCACGGTGGTGATTCCGCCACCTGTAACAGCGGTCCGCAGCGACGCTGCTGAACAGGAACCCTCCCAACGGGACGGTCATATCGCCTCACTTTCAGCAAACGGGCGGTTGGGCTGGCAGAAGAGGACCGGCTATGGATGCCGATCACTGGTGGAAACTGCCATGGGACGATACAAGGCGATCATCGGTCCGCGGATGCGAGCACGTTGCATGGATGGTCAATGCACCGAAGCTGCCATCGGCGTGGTAGTCCTCAATCGCATGTTGGAAGCGGGACGCCCGAAATCCGTTCGCAGTATAGGAAAAAGTTCATAGGGTTGGATATAAGGAAAAATTCCGGCCTGTTCTTATCCGTGCACCAACGCCAGCGGAAGGGCTTGCCCAAGTACTACCCGTTATGGTGGCAACGATATGGCAGGGCACGGGGCCTGCCCACTGCGGGTCGATAGATTGCTTTATCCGCCACCCCGGGTCGATAGATTGCTTTATCCGCCACCCCGGATGGGGTTTTCTCTGTACGGCCTGTTCTATGTCGTTGATGTTAGGCCAGTATTAGAGAGATGTTTATGGCCATTTCAATCAATTTGATATGTCCAAAGGGTTTTCTATTAGCATTCCTTGATCGGACTGTGCCTAGGGACGTTCTAAGTATTCCCACCGCGTTGCATGGCACAATGGCGCATCTCGCCTCACATCTAAACGAGCATTACCGTGGATCAACTCAGCTTTTTGGACCCCGAGGATAACACCAAGTGCAAGCGTACTCGTCGGGAAATATTTCTCGACAAAGTGGATCGCGCAGTACCCAGGACGCTGCTGGAATCGATCATTGAATCCACATCCCAAAGCAGGTAATGGTCGCAGGCCTTATGCGATGCTCTTCTATGTCAGATATGCTGTATCGTACCGCGATTTTGAGGAAATCATGGCTGAGCGCGGGGTGTCCGTTGATCATGCCAAACACAATCGCTGGGTAGTCCGTTACTCGCCACAGTTGCCGTGGGTAGCCCAGAAACGAAAGCGGCCTGTGGCAGGCTCGTGGAAAATGGATGAAACCCACATCCAGGTCAAAGGGAAATGGACCTATTTAGGGATCTAGGGACATTCCGTTCTAATGTCCCCAGAACCCCATAAATGGCCTGCCCGATCATCTCAGTTTCTGCTCGAATGCGCACATTTCACCCTAAATCGCTATTCTCTAGTGGGTTCGTGGATGGTATTATCCTGTGTTCGCTTATGGCACTGAGGGTTGGCAGGTACAATGCTATATTAGCGACCTCTAAAAGTCCGGATTTGGCACATTGCGACCAACGGTAGTTGACCACTTAAGTTATCATTCTTCGGTACTCAATTGGTCGCTTTACACCACTGAGCGGACTAAGCTAATGACTTAAATTGTTTGTTGAATCTACTGCTTTGTGAGGATAACTCAAGAGTTCCAGTCTTGGTTCGTTAATATCTATTAACGTGCCTAAAGTGGATGTATGAATAGAAGGTTATGGGTTTTGCGTAGTTAACCCCCAAAAAAAAGGGTTTTATCATAAAAGGTATCGAGCTTTTTCTTTACAAGAGAAGTTTCTATTGATTAGGGAAAGTGCGAATAAGTCCTTATTTTAAACGTCTCCGGATAATATTATTTTCCGAGGCTACAAAACCGCCGTTGAAGCGTATTGCGGCCATACTTTTGCGCTTTTTAGCCGTTAAACCCGCCTAAAAGACGGATTTATCCCTATATTTTTATCAATTGCCCCATTCTCACTATATTCGATAAGGAAAATAACACTGCCAGCTTATTGTCATTTTTCTCAAGCCCCCTGTAACGGGTTTTCTTGAAGCCAAACTGACATTTTATAATCCGGAATGGATGCTCAACAAAGGCCCGTACACTGGCTTTCAAGTACTCTATTTTGATGGGCTTTTTGTTCTTTCGAGGATGCTCTTTCAACTTTTTAACTTTGCTGGGCTGTTCGGCAATAAACCAATCAAGCTCCTTATCCGCCAGCTCTTCACGCTTCTCAGCGCCTCGATATCCTGAATCAGCAAATACATATTTTTCTTCTCCGTGAAGAACCTGGTGTGCTTCGTTGAGATCGTGTTGATTGGCCGCGGTGGTGGTAAAGCTATGCGTCAGGCCCGAATTAACATCGATGCCTATATGCGCTTTTAGCCCGTAGTACCACTGGTTTCCTTTTTTGGTTTGATGCATCTCAGGATCCCGCTTACCTGATTTATTTTTAACTGAACAAGGGGCATCAATGATCGTCGCATCTATCGCGCTGCCTTCTTTAAGCAATATGCCAGCTTCTTCCAGCCAGATATTTACGGCTTCAAATATCTGGCGCCCCAGCTCATAGCGCTCCAGCAAATGCCGAAAATTCATAATTGTGGTGTGATCTGGAATGCCTCGTTCTAAGGAAAGTTGCGCAAAACGGCGCATCGAAGTTATTTCATATAGCGCATCTTCTGCGGCAGGATCACTGAGACTGTACCATTGTTGTAAACAATGAATACGGAGCATTGAGCTTAAAGGATAAGGTGGGCGACCATTACCACGCTTTGGATAGTAGGGCTCGATAAGCGTTTCAAGCGCTGCCCAGGGAACCAGGCTTTCCATTCGAGTAAGAAACTTTTCTTTACGCGTCTGGTGATTGCTCTTTCTCTGCTCGAAGTCCGAAAATCCTAGCTGAAGTTCCATATCCATGCCTCATCGATAGTCATGCTTCAATTCTTGCACAACAGGGACTTATTCGCAGCTTCCCTAGTGCCGATGGGCAAAAGTTCGAGAGCCGGTTGGAGACCTTTAAAACCCGGTACTCCTCAAAATACTTTGGCGCCAACAAAGGTGTCTCAGCTATTACGCTTATCGCCAATCATGCTGCGCTAAACGCCAAGGTGATTGGCTCGAATGAACATGAATCTCACTATATCTTCGACCTATTGCAGAGCAATACCTCTGAGATCCGGCCAGATGTCCTGTCAACGGATACCCATGGGGTTAATCATGTGAACTTTGCCTTGCTGGATCTGTTCGGATACACCTTTGCGCCGAGATACGCCCAGTTCGGTAAGGTCATTGAAGAGATGTTCAATGTCAGTGAAAGCAAAGACCAGAGCGTCAGGCTAAGCTTCAAAAAGCCGCTCAAAACAGCGCTTATTATCGAGCATTGGGATACCATCCAACGCATTGTTATCTCACTGCAAGAAAAAAGCACCACTCAGGCGATCCTGGTACGCAAGCTGTCTGGTTACAGCAAAAACCATCCATTATTACAGGCTCTGACCGAGTATAATCGCATGATTAAAGCCATGTACTTACTGGACTACATCGATGACGCCAGCCTTCGTGGCTATATACAACGAGCACTGAATAGAGGTGAGGCCTACCATCAATTGCGGCGAGCCATTGCATCGGTTAATGGCAACCGGTTTAGGGGGTCGTCGGATTATGAAATCAGCCTGTGGAATGAGTGCGCACGATTGCTCACTAATGCCATTATCTACTTCAACTCGATGATCTTGAGCCGTTTGCTGACGCACTTTGAGCGCATTGGCGATGAAGAAAAACGGGCAATCACAAAGCAAGTCTCTCCGGTGGCCTGGCACAACATCAACCTGAATGGGACTTACAGCTTTGATTTTGCACAAACTCTTATCAATATTGAGGAAATAATGCGGCCAATTACCGAAAACAGGAAGGATCTCTAAGTTAATGCTGCTCTGGAAGCCATGGATGGCGGGAGCTACAGAGGATTATGACTTTTTAGGACGAAAAACCTCCAGAACCCCACGTTGTTCAGATATTTAATTTGGCGTATCTTAACCGTCTTTTCTATCTCATTATTGATGTCTTGAAGGGCAGAAAAGTTGGAGCCGCTTTTGTCGAGGGTGACTTTGTCAGGCTGGCCTGACGAATCAAACGCCTTGTCGTAAAAGGCTCTGGCAGCGGCTTTATCCCGGTTTTTCCTGAACAGGAAATCAATGGTGTGGCCTTCTTTGTCGACGGCTCGATAGAGATAATACCAAGCACCTTTGACCTTGATATACGTCTCATCCATTTTCATCGACGGGCCTGTTGATGGTTTATTGGTACGATGAAGCTGCTCAAGTTGAGGCGAATAATGGATGACCCAACGATTGATAGTGGCATGATCAACTTTGATACCGCGTTCTAGCATCATTTCCTCAATATTCCGATAGCTGAGCGGATAAGCCAGATACCATCGAACACACAGCAGGATAATATCCTTCGGAAAATGACGGCCGCCAAACATTCACAACTCCTTCTGCTCTAGTAAAAGGCGCTAGACTATCAGGGAGCCGGTATCTTTGCGACAGAACCAAAAAGTTATGTGTGCCGAGTCATCCAGGTTCGCGATTACAACGCATAAACTCTGTGTAAACATCCCGGCAACAGAAAAAAGGTCGATAGTCATCCCCCAACGACAAATCGAAGCGGGATTATATCCTGTATAAAAAATTGAGCACAGGGGCCAGAACAGCCAACCGGGATAGCCCAGCAACTATTCTTGTACTGCCCCTGCACTCATTTAATGTGATGGCGTTCGAACGCTTACTTCATTCCGTAACGAGCAACTGAGAGGCCTTCAGGATCGATATCGGTTTCATTGCCGCAAATAACATCAGCGACAAATTTACCCGAACCCAGCGACATGGTCCATCCCAGCGTACCGTGACCAGTATTTAGGTACAGGCTCGGGTAACGGGTACCACCCAGAATCGGTGTGCCGTCCGGCGTCATCGGACGCAAGCCGGTCCAGAACTCGGCTTTTTCAATGTCGCCGCCACCTTCAAACAGATCGCTCACTGTATGCTCTACATTGCGACGGCGCTTTTCTTTTAGCGACATATCGTAAGATGTAATCTCGGCGGTACCACCCACACGGATACGATCTTCAAAGCGGGTTACCGCAACCTTGAAGGTCTCGTCCATTACGGTAGATACCGGCGCACGGCTCTCATCGATAATCGGCAGGGTCAGTGAGTAACCTTTTATCGGATAAACCGGAACGGCAACCCCGACCTTCGCCAACGCGATGGTCGAGTAGCTACCCATCGCCATCAGGTAACGATCGGCAGTCAGTACTCCTTCTTTGGTTTTTACTCCGACGATATCGGAATCATCGCTAAGCAGGCCTTCTATCTCGGTATTAAACATAAACTTCACACCCAGCTTCTTACATTCTTCAGCCAGGGCATTGGTAAACTTGAAGCAATCACCGGTTTCATCACCCGGCAGACGCAAGCCACCGACAATTTTCTCTTTTACATATCCCAGCGCTGGCTCACGAGCTACGCAGCCATTAGTATCCAATACTTCAAAATCGACACCGCACTCTTTAAGAACGGCAATATCCTTGGCGGCACCATCAACCTGTTTCTGGGTACGGAACACTTGCAGCGTGCCCTGAGTTCGGTGTGAGTAGTCGATTTCAAGCTCAGAACGCAGATCACGCAGACAGTCGCGGCTGTATTCAGCCACGCGCATCATGCGCGCCTTATTGACATGGTAGGCTCCCTGAGTACAGTTAGATAACATCTTGGTCATCCATTTAATAGTATTGGCATTAACCTTAGGGTTAATCATCAGAGGCGCCAGATCCTGCATCATCCATTTGATGGCTTTCAGGGGGACCCCTGGAGCAGCCCAGGGAGCGGAGTAACCGGGTGAAACCTGACCGGCATTGGCAAAGCTTGTTTCCATAGCCGGTGTTTCCTGACGATCGATGATAGTCACTTCGTGACCCTGTTTCGCCAGGTACCAGGCGCTAGTGACGCCAACAACGCCACTACCCAAGATAAGAACCTGCATAAAACTACCTCTACTATTTTATAATTAAGATTTAGCTGTGTGATAAAGATTGCTTCCAGGCAGCTCAATGGCTATCAGTCACTGGATAGGGGTAAGAATTTTAAATTATGCCAGGCCGGCACTATTAAGCATTGCATGTAATAACACGTTGCAGCCTGCACCTACATCTTCAGGGTCTACATTTTCAGCTTCATTATGAGAAATACCCTTTTCACAAGGGATAAATATCATGCTGGTCGGTGCTACAGTGCTGACATACACCGAATCATGGCCTGCGCCACTGAACAGCTCCATATTGGAATAACCAAGCTCGCTGACGGCATCTCTTACCGCTGCAATACAGTCTGGATTAAAGCTCACGGCCGGTGAGTTCCACTCATCACGCACAGTACTGGTGACACCCTGTTTAGCGGATTCTTCTTCGACGATACGACGAAACTCCAGATCCATCTCCTGCAAAACCTGCTGATCCGGATGGCGTAGATCGACAGCGAGGATAATTCGCTCCGGTACCGTGTTACGTGCTCCGGGTTCTGCATTGATATCGCCGAAGGTCGCACGGGCCCAGGGACCGTTTTGATCGGCGAGTTTATACAGGCGTTCCAGTATTGGTCCTAAAGCCATCATGGGGTCTTTACGCACTGTCATTGGCGTAGGTCCTGCGTGGCAGGGTTGACCCTCGATTGTCAGGTCGTACCAGCGCATACCCTGCACACCGGAAACGATACCGATCTGCTTACCCTCATGTTCCAGAATCGGACCCTGCTCAATATGCAACTCGAATGCAGCCTGAATTTCTTTAGCCTGAGCCGGTTGCTCGCCCAGATAGCCTATGCGTTGCAGCTCTTTACCGATGGTATTGCCGTCTTTATCCATACGGCTATGACCGTATTCCTCGGAGAAAGCACCTGACCAAACGCCTGAGCCAATCATTGCTGGAGAAAAACGCGCACCTTCTTCGTTGGTCCAGACCACAACCTCGATCGGGTGCTCTGTTTCGATGCCGTTTTCCTGCAGTGTTTCCAGTACTTCAACGCCGGCTAAAACACCGTAGACACCATCATATTTGCCACCGGTTGGTTGGGTATCCAGGTGACTGCCGGTAATTACCGGGGGGAGATTGTTATTTCTACCAGGACGGCGGGCGAAGATGTTACCCATGCTGTCGACGGTGATGCTGCAACCGGCTTGTTTACACCAGCTGACAAACAGGTCGCGTCCGGCTTTATCTTCATCGGTCAATGCCTGGCGATTACAGCCACCGTTCTCAGTTCCACCGATTTCGCCCATCTCTTGTAGTCGGCGCCATAAACGATCGCCGTTAGCCGCTAGCCGCATCTTACCTGAATTTTTCATCGTTATTCTTTCCTGTCTTTATTCTGTATTGAATCTTGTCTAGCTTTTTGTTTAGAAGGATCTCGAAGTTCTAGAGAATTCAGTGGGTTTATAAATGGAGGTGATTAAGGCGATAGCCGCTGAATTTGCCGCTGGTTATCGTTGTCCAGTTGATACTGAAAACGGTCATGCAAACGGCTGGCGCCTCCCTGCTAGAACTCAATGGATGTCGGTTGTACGCGAAAGCCGCCCCAAAAATTCGGCAGAGGGATGTTACCCTTGGCAAAGGTCTGTTTTAGCTCAGCAAATTTTGCTTCCAGTGACTGGCGTGAGCATATTACCTTGCTCTGATGGGAGACCCAGGCCCCTAGCTGACTATTACGCGGTCGCTGCAGGAAGTAGTGTAGGGTTTCGGCCCGGGAAAGCTGCACCGCTTTACCGGATACGATCACCTGGCGCTGCTGCCCCAGCCAGGAAAACATCAGTGAAACATTGGGGTTGCTTTCAATCTGTTGGGCTTTGGTGCTTTTAAGATTAGTAAAAAAAACGAAGCCCGCTTCGTCATAGTGTTTTAACAGCACGTTGCGCAATGATGGCCGGCCCTGGGCGTCAACTGTCGCCAGGCTCATGGCGTTAGGCTCCAGCAGGTTGGGGGCACGGGCGTCGTCAAACCAGGCCTCGAACTGCCGATAAGGGTCGTTGCAGAGGTCTGCCCGTTGCAGACTGCCCTGATAGTCCTGGCGTAAATGATTCAGTTTCATGCCTACTGTTATCGCTTTTAAGCGCGGCGGGGGAAATACCCCGTAGTGGTTAGTCGGGAGCCTATGAGTAAGTCCATTGTGTTCTCTGCGGGCTTCTCTAAAGCACGGTCTTAAGTCAAGACTCCCAACTACTCAAATATTCTGCTGTTCTTTACTCCTTGTTAATAGCCACAGAGCTGAAGGTTTTTTCAGGCTTCTCTCCGAGGTCGTATCAAACGCCTCATTATGGGGTCGGAGGGTAGCCCCAAGTTATAGGTCGCAGGATCTAGGTCCCAAGCCCGCAACGGGGTCTACCTTTCCGAAAACCTGCTAACCTCATGATTACTCCTGACTCAGGCGCTGCATCTCTAGCCGCGACTGAGCTTATACAGGGAAGGCGTCGAAGGGCTTTCCCGTCAGCCAAATACGATGGAGTATTGCCGCTAGTTTACGAACTACCGCTACCCTGGCTTTGGATCCTCCTTTGCGTTTTGCCAACTTAAGCCCCCAGCGCTTCAGTGCGCTGTCCTGGTGGCACTGAGTAAGTAATACATTAGCTGCCTCCACCAGTAGCCAACGTAATAAACGATCACCTTCTTTGATGATGCGCCCTCGATACTCGGTTTCTCCAGACTGCTTGATCGAGGGAACTAAACCAATATAGGCCGACACTTTGTCCCCCTCTCGATAAACGCGCCGGATCGTCTATCGTGGCGATATATGCGCAGGAAGTCAGCGGCCCAATACCGGGGGTCGACATCAGTAACTGGGCAGGTCTTTTTCTTGATCGCCAATTGTTTCACCTGCTTGGTCATCTCCACGAGCTTCTGCCATATCATCCCCCAGATATCCAACAGGGGACGAATGGCGGTCATCAACCCCGGACAACTGTGCTCTACCAAATCCACCACACGGGCTGCGAATTGCCCGTTGCTCACTTGGCCAACTTTCAGGCCATGCGCCCGCAGAAAATCTCGGATACGGTTGTTCTGTTGCTGTTGGGCATCGACCATCCCTTTTCTCGCTTTGAGATGACTGCGCAGTAACCTCACCTTTGTCGATTTTCGGTGAAATTCTGTATACCAGCCTGTTTGTCCCATGCGCGCCAAGTTGCGGGCGTCCAGCTTGTCTGTTTTTTTCTTGCTGGTAATGATCGCCTTTGCTTTGCGGGGGTCGATCACGATGACCTCATGCCCCAGGTCTTCCAACATATCGGCCACCCATTCACATAGAAGGCTGGCTTCGACGATACAGCGCAACTTACCTTTACCCTGCAACGCCTGACCGAACCCCGCTGCATCAGTAAGGCACTCCCTTTCCCAGAGAATGTTTAAGCCATCTCCCATGATACATACCGCACTTGACCTGCTTGCCAGGTCAATGCCACAGTTATTCATAGCCAACCTCCCGTTCATTGAGGCGCTCTGGCGACCTCGGTCAACATTTGACACATGTTCGGGAGATTGACTCATCTGTCAGCCTTAGCGGCTACTACCTCAGTGCTTTATTCCATCTATAGAACGGCCAGTACCCAAAGGGCATGCTAATGCGCAAAGGACTTATTCATAGGCTCAATAACCATTAGAGGGTATTGGGGAGGGATGGCAGGGTGCGTAGGATGAAATTTAGATGGGATCTTCCATACTTACAGATGCAATTAAGAGAAAATAACAATGAAGCAGCATCAAAACAAAATCGATAGCCATGCCAGTCTCCTGGGCGCCTGTGCTCTGGGGACTGCGGGCGTTAAAATCTTCGCAGTCCTGCCTCTTCTGCTTGGGGTTATTGCCGAACATCTAGTCCTCGATGATGCCCAGACCGGCTTGGTCGCGTCACTTTATTTTGCCGCTTACTTTATTGTCACCCTGACCTCGGTGATTTGGGTGCGGCGTATCAGCTGGCGATTGCTAGCGCCTGTTGGTTTCGGTTTGATGGTTCTGGGCTTGGCCGGTAGTGCGTGGTACAGCGACTCCTACTGGGGCGTTATGATCGGAATAATGCTGTCCGGCCTGGGGGCTGCAATCCTCTACTCATTAAGCGTTACCCTCGTGTCCGATATGGAAGAAAAGGATCGACGCTTTGCTATTAAGTTAATTCCCGAGCAGGTAATACCGGCAGGCATGATGTTTCTGTTACCGGTACTGGTCATCGGAGATTTTGGTTTGCAAGGCATGCTGATAGTGCTGGCAGCAGTCATCCTTTTACTATCCTTCCTTACGCGAGGGATTCCTACCCGTGGTCGTGAGCATGTGGTTGAGCAGCAGGAGCTGCCGCAGGGCCGTGGTTGGGTATTTGTGGGTTTGTCGGCTCTGGTTATTTTCTTTGCCGGTTTTGCCGGACTTTGGGCATTCATGGAGCGTTTGGCGCATGATTCCCTGGATGCTGTTCTAGTAGGGCAATTACTGGCACTGGGCCTGGTTTCATCTGCCGCAGGACCTTTTGCTGCGGCTATTCTTGGTGATCGCTGTGGTCGGTTTATGCCAATCATACTGGGAGTTGTGCTGAGCCTGATTTCCATGGGGCTGTTGCTTGGGCCGGTGACAGCACTAAAGTTTGGATTGTTGATGGCTATTTTCCCCGCTGCCTACTATTTTTCACTCGCTTATCTGTTCGGCATTATCAGTGATGCCGATGTTTCCGGTCGCTATGCGTCATTAATCGCGTCTGCGCTGGCTCTTGGCGCCGTGGTTGGTCCTGGTGTTTTCGGATTGATTCTCGATAGCAGCGGGCAAAACGCCGGCTACCTGTTTGCCGGGCTGATGATCGCGCTGGGGGGCGTAATCTTTATCTGGATGGAGCACCGTCTGGAGCGTGCTAATCTAAGCTCGTTTGAGCACCGCGAACAGTGCTCACAAGCCGAAGCATAAAATAATAATGATAGTGAACGAGGATACCTCAATGTCTGTAACTGAAACGCGCAAAGAAAATATTCACTTTCTTGAATACGCTATTAAGCGCGTATGGATGGCAGCAGGAGCCAGCGAAATACATGCTGATCATGTGGCTAACGCCATCGGTTTTGCCCATCGCCAGGGCAAGTTGAATCAGGGATTGGGGGTTTATGAGTGCATTGATCTCTGTTTAGAGGGCGGTGGACTTGATATCAAGGCGATACCGGAAGTCGTAAATGAGGGCCCTGCCTGGGCGGTAGTGGACGGTAAGCGTTCCTCCGGTTATTACACGCTGAATGTGATGGCAGACCTTGCCATCAAGAAAGCCCGCACCAGTGGTATTGCCATTGTATACGGTGGCAACCATTTCGATGCGGGTAGCTTTTCCGCCTATGTCTACAAGGCGTATCAGCAGAATATGATGGCGATGGCCTCCAACAACACGGTACCACTGGCAGCGCCGTTTGGCGGGATGGAAAATCAACTTTCCTGTCCGCCGTTTGATGCCATTGCGCCCAGTGGTGACCAGCCACCAGTGTGGACCTCTATCAAATTTGGCGAGTTCTATGATGCCGATATCTCAGAAGCGGTACTGCATAACAAGCCGATGAAGGGAAAATGGTGTATCGATCCGGAAACCGGTGAGGCCACTGATGATGCACGGCCATATGCGAAACCGATAGAGGGGTATGGCCGCCTTTGGGATTACAGTTGTGCCGGTCAGATCGAAACGCCACGGGTGTATGCTCTGAACATGTGGAATGAGATGATGACCGCCATCATCAATCCGCTGGGTGTACCCTCGACACAGTTACCGACGATCGAAGATTTTGAACAAGCGGCGGTGGATGGAAAAGAGGTGGGAAGCAGTGTCGGCGGTAGCTATTTCCTGTGTATTAATCCAGCGGTGTTTGGCTCAATAGATGCTGTTAAGGAGCGCTCCGATGATTACGTTAGCCGAATAAAAGAGTGTAAGCCACGTCCGGGGCATAGCGTCCGAGTGCCGGGTGAGGCGGGCTACAACAGTTTGCAGCAAGACAATGATCAGGTGGAGGTGTTGAGTAGCCACTGGATTCCATTCTTTGACAACATCACAAGCCGTTATGGACTGTCTGAAGACCAGCTCCGGGCTGAGTTTGAGCAGGCGAATCGCTAGATTATAAGCTTACAGCTGCACCGGCCTATGTTGGCAAGTGCCGCTATTGTCGGCAAATTATTGCGCTGCAGATCTGCGCTAAGCGCGACGATTTCTAAAACGCTTCCTGGCGAGGATGCTCAGCAAAGTAGTAGCTCAGCGGGTCCTCGTCGCTGCTGATTGGGGCCAGGGATATGGCGCCGAAGAACAGTGAGAAAAGTTCTGCCTGGGAGGTTACTTCCAGTTTGGCGTGGAAGCGTTTACGGTGCACTTTGACAGTATACGGGCTGATGTCCAGCACCCGGGCAATCGACTTACTGGAGTGGCCCTTGAGTATCAGGCGTACCACTTCGCATTCCCGTTCGCTAAGAAAGTCCCGGCCGAAGTTCATAAATGTCTTATCCAGCGACGCGCCGTATAGCTGCTGCTCTTCATCGGCTTTGCCGTAAATCATTTCCATGCCGGTGCCGCCAGCGCGCCAGAACTTCTGACACAGTGAGACCAGCAGAGCACTGATGGTTTGCAAGCTGTTGACGCGCACCTTGGATAGCTCATCATCGCTGGTTCTCTGGCCGAGAGAGACGACAACATACAGATCGGGGTTTACGCTGATCAGTAGCCCCGTTTCATCCTGTAGTTGGGTGCCCGCGTAATAACTGCGAAAATATTCACTCCGGAAAAAAAGATCTGGCCCCAGGTCCTTCAGACGGTAGATGCCGTTCGGGCTTTTATTCTGGCAGAGAGCATAAAAAGGATCCAGAACATAGGCTCCGGCAAAGTAGGGTGCTAGCGTCAGGGTGATCTGTTCTGCGGGCAAATTATTGTAGATATGCACCGGACGCTGGTCTTTCGGGTAGGCGGTAATCAGGGTGCTGTCATAGTGCGATACCTGCTGGCAAGCCTTCGCCAGCAGGTGCGGGAACTTGCTGTTATCGCTATGCGTGACCAGTTTGGCTAACAGGTTATACCACGCTTCAGAGTTAAGTAGAGCGCTCGCCATAGGCATATTTTAGTCCTCAAATAACTCATTACTATCTTAAAAAACTGTCTTCTTATCAGCCGTATATTAGCTGCAGCGTTCATGTTTACACAGGTTGCCGGCATTGGCGTTACCCACTTAGGGTAACTACCCAGCCTTTTGGGAAAGTGATTAGATGAGTTAACGAGCTGGTCAAGTTATTAGTCTGTGCTTATATAAACATGTTAGGAGTATCCAATGTCAATGCAAATAGAACTCGACGCAAAACGTCTTTGGCAAATGGACAAAGATCATTTTATCCATCCTTATACTGATTTCTCTACCTTTAAAGAGGAGGGAAGCCAGATTATCGTTAATGCCAAAGGCGCCTATGTTTCTGATGCAGACGGAAATCGTCTGCTGGACGGAATCGCCGGGCTGTGGTGTGTCAATATCGGCCACGGGCGTCGTGAAATGGCGGATGCAATTTCTCAGCAGGTGATGCAGATGGATTACTACAATCCATTTGGTCACACCACTAACGTACCAGCGTCTGAACTGGCAGCAAAGCTGGCTGAATTGGCTCCCGGTGATCTGAACCATGTTTTCTATGGCTGTGGTGGTTCAGTGGCGAATGACACTGCAATTCGTCTGATTCACTACTATTTCAACCTGAAAGGTCAGCCTAACAAGAAACAGATTATCTCCCGTGTTGATGGCTACCACGGTTCAACCTATCTGGCAGCCAGCCTGACGGGGATTCACGCGACCAAGAACAGCTTCGATGGTATCGATAACATGATCCATCATGTCTCGGCTGCCAATATGTACCGTCGTCCGGAAGGCATGGATGAAGAACAGTACTGTGATTTCCTGGTAGCTGAGTTTGAAAATCGTATTTTGCAGCTTGGCGCGGACAATGTTGCTGCCTTTATCGCAGAGCCGATTATGGGGGCCGGCGGTGTGCTGGTGGCTCCAGAGGGTTATCACAAGCGGATGTACGCTGTCTGCAAGAAGTATGACATGTTGTATATAGCTGACGAAGTGGTCACCGCGTTCGGTCGTCTAGGTCACATGTTTGCTTCAGAAGCCGTGTTTGGCGTGGTTCCGGACATTATCTGTATCGCAAAAGGGCTGACGTCTGGTTATGTGCCTCTGGGCGCTACACTGATCAGCGATAAAATTTACGAGGTAATCAGCGAGCCACAGTGTGAAGGCGGTGTGCTGTCTTTGGGTTATACCTATTCCGGTCACCCGGTAGCCTGTGCGGCCGCACTGAAAAACATTGAGATTATGGAGCGTGAGGGTATCTGCGAACAGATACAGGAACTTGGTCCATACTTTTATGAGAAAGCGCAGTCATTGATGGATCTGCCTATTGTCGGTGATGTGCGCGGCAGTCATTTCATGATCGGTATCGAGCTGGTTACAAATAAAGACAGCAAGGAGGGCTTTGCCCCCGATGCTGAGTCTGCGATGCGGGTATTCAAGCGGTGCATGAATCGTGGTGTTGTGGTGCGCCCGATCGGTAACCTGCTGGTGATCTCCCCGCCGTTAACGCTGTCGAAAGAACAGTGTGACAAGATTATTACGGCACTTTACGAGAGTATCGAAGAATTGTCTGCAGAATTCCGGGTTGCCGGTCTACTGTAAAGCCTTACCCCACCAGCATTGATACAGTCTATGTTTATTGAGCCTGGTGGATTATATCTCGCCTAGGGAACAGAAAATGAAAACAATAAAACCATCCGTATTTCCTAAACAACGAACCAGCTCCGAGCAGGTCCTGGCGCAGCTGGATAAGTTGAAACAGGATATGACGCCTGATTCCGAAGGGAAGTTGAGCAGCAACTCGCTGAAAGGCGGTCGTGATATTCAGGACGTTGTCGAGCAAGCATACCTGAAGTTTTTCTCCCATAACGCACTCTTCAGTTTCCAGCAGGCCGGCGCGGCCAAACTGGAAAATGATGTCATGGATATGTGCGTTGAGATTATGCACGGTGGCGAAGAGTCACGCTGTAACATCACTTCCGGCGGCACAGAAAGTATCTTCTGTGCACTGCATGCGATGCGTGAAAAAGCCAAGATTACCAAGCCACATATCAAAGAGCCTGAAATTGTGGCGCCATATTCGATTCACTCCACCTTTTCCAAGGGTGCACACTTTCTTGACATTAAAGTCGTGCGGGTGCCGGTGGGTGAAGATTTTCTCGCCGATGTAGAAGCGATGAAAGCTGCAATCGGCCCCAATACTATCGGTATTGCCGCATCTGCACCGAGCTGGCCGTATGGCCTGGTTGATCCGGTGGAAGAATTGGGGCAATTGGCGCTGGAACATGACCTGTGGTTCCACGTCGATGCCTGTGTGGGTGGTTATAGTCTGCCGTTCCTGCGTGAAGTTGGCTGTGATATCCCGCTGTATGATTTCCGCGTGCCGGGTGTGTCCACTATTTCTGCTGATTTGCACAAATACGGTTATGCCGCCAAGCCATGCTCCACCGTACTATGGCGTTCCAAGGAAGAGCAGCAATATCACTATGTACCCATTACCGACTGGCCTTGTGGACTGTATGTATCACAGTCCTTTGTAGGTAGTCGTCCCCTGGCAGCAACTGCTGCGGCCTGGGCGATCATGAACTACATGGGTGAAGAAGGGTATATGGAAAATGCCCGTAAGATTCTGCATGTGAAGAACTCGATCATTGCGAAAGTAGAGGCGATCGATGGGCTGAGCTGTTGGAAAACCCATGGGCCATTGCTGATGATTCAGGCAGAAGGCGATCTCAGTATTGAACTCGTTGTAGGTGGTATGACCGAGCGCAACTGGGTGTTGCTCGGTGTGAATGAGCCACCGGCAATTCACCTGACTATTGATCCGATGGAAGAGGAACTGTTGAATAAGTTCCTGCAGGATCTGGATGAAGTGGTCGCGGCTATCCGTTCAGGTGAGCTCAATACGGAAGGGTTACTGAGTTACGGCGGTGTCGGCGATGCCAGTACTGCACCTAAGTGGTTGCTCGACTGTGTGGAGTATATGGAGCGGCAAGAGGACTCCTAAGAGGCGTTCAATTGCGGTTACTCCGATAACCTTACTCCGAAAAACCAACGGAATAGATGACTATGAAACCACTGGCAAAAAAAATAGCGGTTGTTACCGGCGCGGGCCACCCCAAGGGGATCGGTCGGGCAATTGCGCTTAAACTGGCTGAGCAAGGGGCAACCGTTGTTGTTACCGATCTTGCACAAGCAGCAAGTGATATGGACAGTGCGGTAGGGCTACTGTCTGATCAGGGCGTAGATGCGATGGCAATCGCTGTAGATATCACCAAAAAAGATCAAATCCAGACCTGCGTGCAACAGGTTCTTGAGCGCTTTGGCCAGATCGACATCCTGGTAAATAACGCCGGTGTCGGTGTCGGATCCAGTGATTTTACCGAGCTTACCGATCAGGACTGGAACCTCAGTTTTCAGGTGAATGTAAAAGGCATGGCTGACTTTTGTCAGGCGGTAATCCCCGCGATGCAAAGTCAGGGGGGCGGCAGCATTATCAATATTGCTTCGCTGGCAGGACTGGGAGCGATCGAAGCGATTCCTGCCTGTTATACGGCAAGCAAATTTGCGGCAATCGGGCTTACCAAGCAACTGGCTGTTAACTATGCCAAGCAGAATATACGCTGCAACGCGGTATGTCCGGGCTCTATCGTTACCCAGATGCATAAGCAGACTTTTGAACTGATCGCTCAGGAGAACTGCATCAGTGTTGAAGAAGCCCAGCAACACGAAAATGCTGGTATCCCGTTGGGGTATTCGGCTGAGCCTTCAGTTATTGGCGATGCGGTAGCCTACCTGGCAAGCGATGCTGCAAGCTATATGACCGGTGTAACGATGCCGGTTGCCGGTGGCATGTCGCCAGGAATCTGATTACATACAGAGGAAACCAGTTATGGATTCTTTTTTCTCATTGCAGGGCAAGATAGCAGTGGTTACCGGCGGTGGCTCCGGTATCGGTAAAGCGGTGGTTCAGCGCTTTGCCCGTGCCGGTGCAAAAGTCGTGATCGGCGATCTGCGAGACTGCCCAGAACTGGCACTTGAGGTAGGTGGTATCTCGGTGCCGACCGATGTGACCGACGAGACACAGGTTAAGCAGTTGCTGCAAACCGCCGTCGATAAGTTCGGTGGGCTGGATATCCTGGTAAATAATGCCGGTATCTTTGCCAACTATAAACAGTTGAAAGATGCATCTGCCGAAGATTTTCAGCGCTGTTTTGATGTCAATACACTCGGCGCTTTCTACGGTATCAAGCACGCAGCCAGCCTGATGAATGAAGGCGGAAGCGTAATTAATACTTCCTCCTATGCGGGTAAGACCGGATTTATCGATCTGGGCTCCTACGGTGCTTCCAAGTTTTCTGTGGTGGGTATGACCCAGACTGCAGCGCTGGAGCTGTCCGAGCGTAAGATACGCGTCAACTGTGTCTGTCCAACCTCGGTCAATACGCCTATGGCCCATGAAGAGGGCGGTGATGCGTTGTTGCAGATGGAGAAAACGCTGGTGCCTCTGGCACGGATCTGTGAGCCGGAAGAGGTGGCTGCAATGTTCCACTTCCTGGCTGCAGATGATTGCGGCTTTATCAATGGGCAGGCTTTGAACCTGTGTGGCGGCTGGTCAGCCGGACTGAATCAGCGTGTATGGGATAAGTTGGGAGCATAAATACGATGGCTAAGATGAGTAAAGAGAGGCTGGCACAGTACCGTGAACTGGACCGTGTAGCCTTTGATTTTCAAGACCAGAGTGTAGCAAACTTTTTCCAGCGTGCTGCTAGTCAGGGATATAGCCTGGACACTACCGGTTTTCTGGCTCACCCCGGATTCTTTCAGGCACCGCATCGACGCGATAACCTGGATCAGGTGGATATCGCCATGGTCGGCTCTCCACTGGATCTGGGCGCAATTGGCCTGGCTGGTACCCGTCACGGACCTAAGGCGGTACGTGAATGGAGCCGTAATTACGGCCCGATCAACGATGTCACCGGAAAGCTACCTTTTGAACAGTGCTCGGTGATTGATTATGGCGATGTGGACTGGTCATCTACTGATCTGCAGACCCGTGTCGATGATATTTACCAGGTGTTCAAGAAGTTGGCTGATGCAGGCGCTTATACGCTTAACTGTGGTGGCGAACATACCACAGCATTTGGTGCCCTGAAGGGATTGTCCGAAGCTCATGGTGATGAAGCCCTGGGTGTAATCCATATCGATGCCCACTCAGACACCATGGCAGCATGGGGAGGGGACGCGGTCAACGATGGGTCAATCTTTCGCCAGGCAGTACTCAACGGCTATGTTGATCCCGAGCGTACCGTACAGATCGGCATCCGTGGCCGGTCTAACTTCCTGTGGGAGTTTGCCCATGATAGCGGCATGACAGTTATTACGGCAGATGAAGTGTTTGAGAAGGGTACACAATACGTTATCGATAAGGCCCGTGAAATTGTCGGTATGGAGAAAAGCTACTTCTCGTTTGATGTCGACGGTCTGGACAGCAACTACATGATGGGCACTACTGGCCCGGAGCCCTTTGGTCTGACGCCTCGTCAGGCACGGGATATCATCCACGGTGCACGTGGGTTGAATATTATCGGTGCTGATCTGGTGGAATATAATCCTAACCGTGATCCGGATGGTAAATCCGGTCATCTGGCGGCGGCGATATATTTTGAACTGCTCTGCCTGCTGGCTGATCGCCGTGAAGCTGCAACTGGACGTACCCGTCCAACCCAGTGGGTATAAGCCTGAGACAACTGTGACGCAATGTTACAGAAAACCTGTAGGGCGGCTAACCGCTCCTGCAGGTCTTTAAAAACAACTCTTAACAGCCCGACAAGAATAATTACGTAGGTTGATCTTATGACTGTCTCTTCTATTGCACCCAAGGATATCAACGCGCACAGCAGCATAGCTGCTGTATCGTTAATTTCCGCCGCTGGTGCAGCTATATTCCTGATACTTCCGATTTTGCTGGGTGGTGCTGCAGAGTATCTGCAACTGAACGAGGAGCAGGCGGGTCTGATTGCCTCCAGTTATTTTGTCGGCTTCTTATTGGTATGCCTCAGTGCTGTATTCTGGATACGGCGATTTAACTGGCAGCATATCAGTCTGATGGGCTTTCTGTTCCTCTGCGGAGGCCTCGCTGCCGCAGCCTTTGTCACACAATACGAGATGTTGCTGGCATTGATGGCGCTGTCCGGCGTCGGTGCCGGGACGCTGTTTGGATTGGCGGTGTGTGTGCTGTCGGATACCCGTGATCCAGACCGTTGCTTCGGAATCAAGCTAGTTGCTGAACAAGCCGTAGGTGCTGGCTTGCTGTTCCTGCTACCCATGTTTGTTACTGAACATTGGGGCTTCCCGGGTTTAATGTTGGCCGTGGCTGCGGTTATGGTGCTCTTGGGGCTGGCTTCTTTCTGGTTACCGGCAAGAGGGCGACGCAGAGTCGAAACAACAGACAGTAATTCTACAGCGAAAGTAAAAGTATGGCCCGTGTGGGCTGCATTGCTGGCGTTGATGATCTATTTTGCGGGTCTATCCGGTCTATGGGCTTTTGTTGAACGTATAGCCACGGGCAATGGAATAGATGCAGTCAACATTGGTAAAGCACTTTCATTTGGCTTAATCGGTGGTGGCATAGGGGCGTTTGCAGCTGCCTTGCTGGGCGACCGGTTTGGCCGAATATTTCCACTGGTGTTATCAACCGCATTACTGATGGCTGTTATCTTTATTTACAGTACTGCCTTTAATGCATTGTTATTTGCCGCTGCAACCTTTGTCTTTTCTGGTGTCTGGAATTATGGCCTGGCCTATCAGATGGGCATTGTGGTCAGCCTGGATCTGCGCGGCAACCTATCTGTATTGATTTCATCATTTCTGTCGCTGGGTGCCATCATCGGGCCAGCAATTGCGGGGATGTTGATCAGCGGTCAGGGCTATGGCGGACTCTCCATTTTTACCGTTACGTTAATCTTATTGGGCTTGATTATATTTGTTTTTTTGCTGGCGAAATCACCTGTTGAAGTCGTAGCAGAACAGCAAAGTAATATCTGATATCGATACAGATAGTTCAACCATCAAATTTAAAAGGGTGACTGAAAGTAAGTGCTATTTCGCGGCGCTATATCCCGCAGAGAACAGATTGGACTTATTGCAGGTTGCCTAATTAAGCAGGTTCCCTAATTTAGGAGTTGTTAGATATGTTTGAAGTAACAGGTAAGCGGGTTTTGATCACCGGTGGCGCCAGTGGCATTGGCTTCGCTCTAGTGGAGCATTTTCTTGCTGCCGGGGCAGAAGTCATCGCTCTCGATATGCAAAACAGTGATCAGTTGGCCAATACTGAAGCAACATTTATAACTACGGATGTAACCAATGAAGTTGCCGTTATTGAGGCATTCAACAAAGCCACTCAGTGCGGCACTAAGCTGGATGTGGTGATTAATAATGCTGGCATTGCGTTGCATGAAGGACGCTTTGAGGAAGCCGACCTTGCAGTGCTGGAGAAAGTCTTCAGTGTAAATGTTAAGGGTGTCTACCTGGGCCTGAAATATGCCCCGCGGCATATGAATGATGGCGGCAGTATTATCAACACGGGCTCTGCTGCGGCGCATGTCACGATGCCTGAATACACCTCCTATTCCGTCTCCAAAAGTGGCGTGCTGGTGATGACCAAAACCGCTGCGCTACAGTTGGGCTCCCGTGGTATTCGGGTTAATTCAGTGAGCCCCGGTACAGTACTGACGCCGATGGAGTCTATCGATGGTCCAGAAGCACGTATCAGTATCCTGGCTACAGCCCTTGAGCGACCCGCAAACACTTCTGATATTACCGGCGCTTACCATTTTCTCGCCGCCGATGAGAGCCGTTATATAACCGGTAGTGATATTCAGGTTGACGGCGGCTGGGTAGCGGGAATGACCTACAGTACGATGGATAAAGTCTTGTCATAATTTATTATCTTTATAGATCTGTGTATTGGAAAACGACCGGGTAAAATCCGGTTATTTTCTATATTAACGATTAGGAATGATAAGTACTTTATGTGAGTTGGTGTTGAGTTTTATTTTATAATGCTTTACGTCTGTTATTCCTTATTCCTTATTCCTTATTCCTTATTCCTTATTCCTTATTCCTTATTCCTTATTC
>JBALVQ010000086.1:0-1852 GCA_036960915.1 Amphritea sp. | reverse complement strand
CTGTCCCTCATTTTCATTCATTCTTTCTCTGGTCTTTTATCTTATACCTTATGACAAGAAGTTTTTTTAATACTTTATAGTTGTTAAATAACGCTTTGAATTTATTGTTTTTATCTGTTGTATGGGAATGTTTATGATTCTCATTTGCAAGGGTTAACCCTTAGTGGTTATTTTGACCTGTTTTTTTATAAGGTAGCCTTTAAATTGTTCTTAGATAATAAAAAGGAAGAGGCTATGCCTGAAATATTAAGTGCGAATGTGCGAATGTGCGAATTGAATTTAATAATAATTGTTGCGAAATAAACGGGAGAATTTGATATGGAAGCTTTCGGTGCTTTTGCAATATTTCCCACTTTAGTAGTTCTAATTGTTGCCCTGATAACAAAGCGTACGATTGAATCGCTGCTGGCAGGTGTGGTGGTTGGATTGCTGATGATATCACCGACTGAGCTGATTACTGGCTTTGCCAATACTGCGCTCAAAACCATGCGCGATGATACTATCGGCTGGATTATCCTGGTTTGCGGCTTCTTCGGCAGCCTGATTGCACTGCTGATAAAAACCGGTAGTGCGGTTTCCTTCAGCGACTACATGTCCCAGTATGTAAAATCACGTCGCAGCAGCCTGGTTGTGACCTGGATTCTCGGCCTGATTATATTTATTGATGATTACCTGAACGCATTGGCGATCAGCTCATCGATGAAGAAAGTTACGGATAAATTTAAAGTATCCCGCGAGATGTTGGCTTACATTGTTGATTCAACGGCTGCACCTATCTGTGTGCTGGTACCGTTTTCCACCTGGGCAATATTCTTCGCTGGTTTGCTGGAAGATAATGGCGTTGCGGCCAAGGGAGAAGGACTGAGCGTTTATATCGATGCCATCCCTTACATGTTTTATGCCTGGGTAGCAGCGATAATCGTACCGCTGGTAGCTTTAGGTAAATTCCCGCTGTTAGGTTCAATGAAAACAGCAGAAATGAGAGCTCGTGGTGGAGAGGTTATTCCACCGGGAGTAGTTGAGCTTGATCTGACAGTCGCACCTGGCGAGAGTCTGAGTTCGGCACGTACCAAGCCTGGCTTGTACAACTTCTTTGTGCCGATCCTGTCACTGATCTTTTTCACCTGGTATTTCGATGTCGATATCCTGATGGGCGTGATTGTAGCTTTGGCGATCACTGTGATGCTTTACCTGTCACAGCGTCTGATGAGCTTTAATGAAGTGTTTGACACCAGTATGGATGGTTTTAAATCGATGATGGTGCCGTTAGGTACTGTTGTAGCCGGTTTCATGCTTAAGGATGTTAATGACTCTCTGGGTCTGACTCTCTATGTGATCGATACGGTTAAACCGCTGATGACGCCTGAACTTCTGCCGATGGTCGTCTTCCTGGTGATGGCGTTGATTGCTTTCGCGACAGGTACCTTCTGGGGCATGCTGGCTGTGGCGCTGCCTATAGTAATGCCGCTGGCAATAGCGATGGATGCTCATCTACCACTGGTAATCGGTGCCTTGATGTCGGCTGCGGCGTTTGGTAGCCACGCTTGCTTCTATGGTGACTCCACCGTACTGTCGGCTCAGGGTAGTGGCTGTACGCCAATGCAGCATGCGTTGACTCAGTTGCCATACGCTCTGGTGGCAGCAGCAGTCGCTAGCGTGATGTTCTTCTTTGCAGCTTAATTCTATTAAGTTGCTCACTAAACCCGGTTTCTTCTGAACCGGGTTTTTTATCTTCCCCTAAAGTCTGGCTGGCTAACAGTAAACTGTACGGCTCTGTTGGGGTTAGCAGTTGGTCAGCTATGCTCATAGTATGTTTCTTGCTTTAACCGGAGGCACCATGGGGCGATTACAG
>JBALVQ010000085.1:0-23986 GCA_036960915.1 Amphritea sp. | reverse complement strand
TGATTGATTTCAAGGGAGCGCACTATCCGAAGGATGTGATCCTCTATGCGGTGTTCTTCTAAGTCAGATATGCTGTGTCGTACCGCGATCTCGAGGAGATCATGGAGGAACGCGGGGTGTCTGTTGATCATGCCACACTCAATCGTTGGGTAGTCCGTTACTCGCCACAGTTGGCGTGGGAAGCCAAGCAACGAAAGCGGCCTGTGACAGGCTCGTGGAAAATGGATGAAACCTACATCCAGGTCAAAGGGAAATGGACCTATTTGTATCGCGCAATTGATAAGTTTGGCGATACTGTAGACTTCCTGCTGTCTGAAAAGCGAGATAAGGCCGCGGCTACGGCATTCTTCAGGCAAGCCATTGACGGTAATGGCCTGCCAGAAAAAGTAGTGATCAATATAAAGTGGATCAAATAATGCGGGTCTGGAAAATATCAATATGATGCTGATGCTGGCCGGTATTGTTTGTTGGATTGAGATCCTTCAGGTCAAATATTTGAACAACCGTATCGAGCAGGACCACTGGAATATAAAGAAAAATCACCAAGCCAATGATGGGATTCAAAGCGCTTCATTCTGCAGCTGCAACCCTAGCAGGAATCGAAACGGCGCAGATGTTCCGAAAGGGGCAGTTGTACGATGATAGGCTACCTGCCTATAAGCAGTTTATGGCCTTAGCAGCCTAAGAGTGCCAGCAAAACGGGCGTATTATTGATACTGAAAAACTTTGCTACAGAACCCGCTGAGGTTTATGTCCGTATATGGGCTCCTTCCCGTTTGCAAGTATTCTGCTTGATGACGGTAGGCTCGACTGCGTATGTAAACCTCCCGCTTTTAGTTACACACATATATAGAGTTTTCGGACGCGAATTATTTTGCCACTAAGATCTGTGGCTCGAATGCCGATTCAGCGCGCCTGCATACTGGGAAACAGCTAAGCAGGCGGGATAAACTCTCAGTCTAAACTGCCGGAGGATTTAGCCCCTGACTACCGAAAAGTAGGCTGAAGCTGAAGAACCAACTTACTCGCAGGCTCCCTAAGGTCGACAGCTACTAGCTTTTTCCACTGGGTTCCTAGGGTTTGATTTAACAAGTCCTACCAGCAAAGCTGCAAGCAATCTGAGGCGTGTTACTTATATTGGGCAAATGCCTTTCTGTTTTTGCTGTCAATGTAATCCGCAACAGATACTGCAGAGTATTTCGGATCTTCATGGGCTAACTTATTGAAATCCCTGGAATCGATGATCGCTGTAGGATCCGGATCAAAGAAGATGGGCATTGAAAAGCGCTCATTACCCGAGCGATTGATGACTCTGTGCAGGTTGGATGACAGATGATCGTTGGTCCAGCGGTGTAATAAATCGCCGATGTTGCAGACGAAGGTGCCTGCGATCGGTTGGGCTTCGACCCATTCATCCTGTTTATTGAGTACCTGCAAGCCACCGTTGTCGTCTTGCAGTAACAGGGTGATGACGCCGAAGTCGGTATGCGCGGCGGCACCAAAACGCTCCTCCGCTTCGTCTTCATTGCTGGAACGCGGGTAGTAAACCAATTGACCACGACCCAACGGGCTGGTGTAGCGTTTGGCAAAGAAATCTGCTTCTTCGCCCATCCCCACTGCAATCGCCTTGAGCACCTGGTGGCCAAGCTGACATACCGCATCATAGTAAGGCAATACGTTTTCTTTCAGCGCGGGGAAAAACGCTGGCCAGAGATTATCGGCGATCAGGGGGATCTGGGCTTTCTTTTCCAGCAAGGCCGCCGACCAGTGTTCCGGACCGGTGAAGAAAATTTCTTTGAGGTCATGAGTCCTGGCGCCTTCCAGGGTCGCCATACCCGGCGCCAACCAACCCCGTTGGCTGGTGTTGACCGCTACCCTGGATTTATCCTCAGCAGGTAAACGGAAGAAACCTTTCGCGGCATTCAGGGCGTTGTCGATCAAACGCTGATCTATGCCATGATTCCTGATATAGAAAAAACCGGTATTCCGCGCAGCCGAGATCAGCTGCCTGCTGACTTCCTCGATCTCATTGTTTTCGATTAGCGGGGCGAAATCGATGACCGGTATGTCCTCGAGTGAAAGCGTTTTTGCGGCGGCGTAATCCTGATTATTAGAATGCATAATTTTTTCTCATCTTCAGACCTATATTAGACCACTGGAATCAATTTTTTGGAGCCCTTTCATTTTTCATTTCGGATGCTGGCTTTTGCAGTGAAGCCTGTCTTCGTAGCTCATCGATAAATGTCACTGCACTGGGATTGTCCAGGGTGCGTTTTGGATACACCAGATAATAACCACGCTCTAGAGGTAGCCTGATATCACTGGCCATTACTAGCTGACCCGAAGAAAGCTCATTCTCAATCAGTAACTGTTGCCCCAGCAACAGCCCTTTACCCTGCACCGCCGCCTCTATCGCCATACTGGACAGATTAAAGCGTGGCCCTTTCGAAGGCATCGTATTGCCAAATCCTGCAGCCTGCAGCCAGTCCTCCCAGCCCGGCAGGTAGCTGTTGTCATCCCCCCAATCGACATGAATCATCGGCAATCGTATCAGTGACTCCAGTGCACAATCCACAGGCAGTTCAGCCAGCAGTTGAGGGCTGGCCACCAGCGACACCGAGTCGGTAAACAACTTGACTCGGTCCAGCCCGGTATAGCCCTGATCGCCAAAGCTGATGCAGATATCGGAAGCCGAGCGATTGAAATCCACCCGCGAATGACTGGCCTCTACCCTTATCTCCTGTTCAGGATTAGTTTCCATCCATTGCAGCACCCGTGGCATCAGCCATTTTGACGCTATCGAAGGCAGTGCCGTGATGGTCAGTACATCGAGATTCTTATGCTGTTCAATGTACTGCTGCCCTTGCCTGAGTTTTTCAAATGCCTCATGCACAAAGAACAGATAACTCTCCCCTGCCCGGGTCAACTTCACGCCCTTTTTAGAGCGTTCAAAAAGGACGATACCCAGATGTTTCTCCAGCAGACGGATCTGCTGGCTGATCGCTGCCGGCGTTACGAAAAGCTGCTGTGCAGCACTGGTAAAGCTACCGGCCTGTGCCGCAGTTTCAAAGGCCCGCAATGCACTCAAGGGAGGTAGGTGCGTGATCGCCATAGCAGAATCTCCAGTACGTTTACAGGCAACATTATTGCTTCATCTAACACTTCCAGCTTGCTCGAAGCTGGATTTTCAGAAGCCACCCATCATTAAGTAATACTTAACAATAACCCTAGAATATATCGCTATTAATGGGGTTAATCATTAATTATTCTTTCCTTAATAGAATAATAAGACAGCAACAGGAGACACCGGAATGAATTTATCGGAGATCATTCAGCAATCAAACTACCCGCTAGCTGACCCGAAATTTAGTGAGACTTGTCGTCAACGGCTGGATCATGACGGCGCTCTGGTACTGCCCGCGTTTCTGACCCCGACAGCTATCGAGCAGGTGGTGCAGGAAGGAATCGACAAGCAGTCATTGGCTTGGTACACCGGGGAGAAGCACAACGTGTACCTGCGCGATTCGGATCCCGATTACCCGGATGATCATCCGAGAAACAAGCAGATTGAGTCATCCAAGGGTTGTATTACCGATGATCAGATTTCCGCAAACTCACCGTTAAGAACCCTGTACGACTCGAAGCTGTTTCGTGACTTTCTTTGTCAGGTGCTGGGAGAGGCCCAGCTCTATAACTACGCAGATCCGCTATCGTCCATTAATCTGCATTATGCCAGTGAGGGACAGGAGCTGGGCTGGCACTTCGATAACTCCTCTTTCGCGATCACTCTGCTGATCCAGAAACCCAAACAGGGTGGCAGTTTCGAATATGTTGAAAACATGCGCAATGCGGATCGGGGAGAAATGAACTACGACGGGGTGGCGGATGTTCTGGCCGGTCGTACTGAGCCCAAATCGCTGACCATCGAGCCAGGCGCACTGGTGATGTTTCGCGGGCGTAACGCCATCCACCGGGTAACGCCTACCGAGGATGACCGCACCCGAATGCTGGTGGTACTGGCCTATAATTCTCAGCCCGGCATCGCTGTGTCGGAATCCGCCCGGATGACGTTCTACGGACGGCTCTGAGAGTCGCCTCGACGCCTTCCTGTTAATTTCCAGTTCAGGGCCATAATAACGCCCTGAACTACAATGAAGAATCAATTAGTGGGTGCCACTTTTATTTACCAGATCGCTTTTTACTGTCAGCGAATCCAGTCCGTAAGTGGAAAAAGTATACAGGGGTGAGGTTCGAACCAGATTCACAGTGACCAACGCATCGACACCGGCTGTAAAAACCATCATAGAAAGTGCAGTATTAACTATGTTCGTTTGATGCCCAGACTGTATGAAAAAGCAGAAACAGGGTAAATATTCCTCAATTTTCTTCGAATAACGTGCGCAACGGCTTGGAATGACTCTGCTCAACCGATTCAGATCGCGTAAAACGTAACACCAGATAACCGATAACAGCTGAAAGCACGGAGCCAATAAGAATAGCCAGGCGATCCGCAGAGCCATAAAGCTCTTCCATCCCCTCGTAAGCCAGAGAATTGACAAATAAACTCATGGTAAAGCCGATACCGGTCAGGATCGATACGCCGTACAGCTGCATCAAGTTGGCATTCTCAGGCATCTTCGCTAACCCCAGTTTGATCCACAGCCAGGAGAACCCAAACACACCCACTTGCTTACCAACAAAGAGCCCCAACAAAATACCCAGCGGCACGCCGCTAGACAGTTTTTCTATTGATATACCTGCCAGGTCCACACCGGCATTCACAAACGCGAACAACGGCAGAATCATAAATGCTACCCATGGGTGCAACGCATGTTCCAGGCTTTTCAGGGGGGATTCCTTTTTACTGTCATTACCTTGCAGCGGAATCAGTAGCGCCAGAACGACACCTGCAAGCGTCGCATGTACGCCGGACTTAAGCACACTCACCCAAAGTACAACTCCAACGAGCATATAGGCGGCAATGCGTACAACGCCCATACGATTCATCAAGAAGAGCACCGCAATTGCGGCGGCAGCAACAACCAGCGACGCCACCGAAAGCTCTACAGTGTAAAACAGCGCAATCACGATAATAGCGCCCAGATCATCCATTATTGCCAGCGCCATGAGAAACAGCTTCAGAGAAGCCGGAACCCGCGAGCCCAGCAATGACAAAATACCCAACGCAAACGCGATATCGGTCGCCGTAGGAATCGCCCAACCACGCAGATCGGTATCACTGCCATCCATATTAAACAGGTAAAAAACTGTTGCTGGTACGACCATTCCTCCCACTGCAGCAATACCTGGCAAGCTGACCTGAGAAAGCCGGGACAACTCGCCTTCCAGCACTTCCCGCTTAAGCTCCAACCCCACCAGCATAAAGAAGATCGCCATCAGACCGTCATTAATCCAGTGCAGCAACGATTTCTCTAATCCCAGGTTTCCTGCACGTACCTCTACTGTCAGATGCAAGAAGTCGGAATACCAGAGCGCCAAAGGTGAATTTGCCAACACCATCGCCAGCAACATAGCCAGAATAAGCAAAATCCCGCCGGCACTTTCAAGCCTGATAAAATTTCTTAGCATTGAGACCATAGATTTATTCCAAATAAAACCGGGCGTATACCGGGAAACGTTGGATGAGAGTCCATTTACTTATTAGAGATTATTAAGAAAGTCTTACAACCTTTACTAAATAACCTTTACTAAATAACCTTTACTAAACGCTCTTCCTGATATGGAGCAGGAAGAGCGTCAATAAGAACAAGTATAGTCAGGTAAAAATTAAATACAGTTTGAAGTTACTATGAATATAGTCAGGTAAAAATTAAATACAGTTTGAAGTTACTATGAATATAGTAAGGTGTTTTACGAACTGTTATGAATTTCTTATGAATTTTAAACACTTACTGTAGTGGTCAACGAATCCCGGCAAAAAAGCCTTGTTCATGGATGGGGCGAGAGAGGGAACTTCGTAGATCAGTCTGAGGATCTGCGCGAGAATAGAGTGAAAAGTATTACCTGTCTTACATTAGTATCTGCAGATCAACAGGGCTACGACTATTTCGACCAACGCCGAGAAACATAATCAATCGCCTCCTGCACATTGAGCTCTCGTGTGCTACCACCGGTTCGCACATATAGCCTGGGGTTACCACCTTGTTTTATTATTACCGGACGTCCGGACGGTGCGACGATTACCCTGCAGACATCCAGCTTTTCGATTGAGTGAAAAAGAATTTGTACAAACTGACACAGGTCTGCCCCGAGATTGGTAGATACCGCAGTCATTACCGCTTGCTCAAAACCATCACGGTCTTTCTTTTTCAGAGTTAGATAATCATTATCTAATCCCAAAATTTTACCATTATCAGCAACGCCTATTAGTAGCGTACCACCTGCTACATTCATATATCCGGCCAAGGTCTTGATAACAACGGTTTCAAGAGCTCGATTGACCGAGGACTTTTCCAGGTCCCATCTGAATGATGATTTAAATTCCAGTGTTGGACCTTCACCTTGTTCGATCAGCGCCTCCAGATTTTTACCCAACTCCTCGCTAAGTTGCAGGACGCGTAACCGTCTTCGGTGCAAAACACGGTATATAAGCCCGGTTATAACACCAAGAATCGTACCCAGTGCTGCATAGAACAGCGATTTAATGGGTGTGTTTCCCTTTAGGGAGTCAATTACTTGCTCCATGACAAAGCTTATAGCGTTTGGGGCAGCGGGTGCGTGTTCATGAAAGTAGACGAACTCGTTCACAGGATACAAGACAAAAAAACCAAACACAGCGCCAGACAGGGCGAACATCGCCCAGAGCGATAATATTCCTAAAGATAGCCTTCTATCCATATATATTCTCGCCACATTTGTGATATCAATTGCTATGTAAATAAAGAATAAGAAGCCTTTTTCCGAAAGTCCACATCGTTGATCGGCCCAACTCTCTGTGAGATTAGCCTATAAACCTCGATTTTACCTCGCTGCTTCAGCATCATTTCACCACTTGAGCAGTAGTTATTCGCTCCGGCCTACCGGCCAAGTGCACCCCTGCCGCTTGTTTCGCAGCATTACCTGTGTTTCGTCATCAATCGGAAAGGATAGGTTGTGGTGATGCCCTGTCTTAAGACAGTAGTTCACGTGGCTCTGCATTGGCACATGTGCTTCTGGTTGTTTGAGGTGAGCCTGTATCTTTTCAATCACCAGTGGGTCTTCAAGGCAGGCAAAAAAATACCCGAGGCGGCACTATCGACCGACTCGGGTATATTCACTTTATAACTTGCCCTGCATTCACCAGGCCTTCCAGGATGAAAAATAACAGGTTACTTGTCCCCCCAGATGTATATCCGTTATAACTTAGGCGCCTCCAGGCAACGGTTCTGCCGCAGGTACATCACCTTCATTCTCAGTCGATTGATCCACCGGTTCAGGCGCAATCACCGGTGTGCTTTCTGAGATTAAATGAGGTTGATCTTCCTTGAGCCACTTAAGCAGTGATAAGAAGGCGATACCCATCAAAAATACCAGCGGTAAGCCAACCACCAGGCTAGCAGTTTTGAGCGGTGCCAAACCTCCGACATTCATCAGTACCAGTGCCGAGCCGCCCAGCGCCACCGCCCAGAACAAGCGGTTGTAGACGGAGGGCTCCTGCCCTTCATGGATGTTTCTGGAGGTAATGGATGCCAGTACATAAGCAGATGAGTCCACAGTTGTACCCGAGTAAACAAAACCCACCAGGATAAAGAGTGGCAGGATCAGCCAATTCAGCGGCATCTGCATCAGCACACCCAGGATGGCAGCAGATGCGCTTTCATTCTTGATGGTATCCAGCATCGGATAGAGGCCATTCAACTCGCTGTACATGGCGTTATTGCCGAATATCATGAAGAACAAGGCGCAACCTGCACTGCCTGCCAGGGTTACTGAGACTGCGATGTCCCGGAAAGTACGGCCTTTGGAGATGCGGGCAATAAATATACCCATGAACGGACCGTAGGCAACCCACCACGCCCAGTAGAAGATAGTCCACCACTGCGGGAACATGCTGCGGCGAACCGGATCAGTATAGAAAGCCATGCGTGTAAATTCACTCATCATCAACCCGATGCTATCGGTAAACGTGTTGATCAGGTAATAGGTCGGCCCACCGATAAACAAGATGGCACACAGGATAATCAACGCCACAATATTAATATCGCTTAAGACCTTGATGCCCTTTTTTAGCCCCAATACGACAGAAGTCACAAAGATACAGGTCCAAATAGCCACCACAGCGATGTCGACAGAAAAGGTATGTTCAATCCCAACTAGCTGGCTAATCGCCTCTGCCAACATTGGCGTGCCTGAGGCTAACGAAGTCCCCGTACCGCCTACCAAGCCAAAAATCATCAAAATGTCGATGCACTTGCCCAAGCTGCCGTTTGCCCGTTTTTCACCAATAATACCGGCACATGCGGTACTTAAACGTAAGGCCGATTTTTTTCGATTGTAGTAGGCGTAGCCTATAGGAAAGGCAGTCAATACATAAAAAGCCCAGGCAATAGGTCCCCAATGGAAGATTCCGTACATGGCCGCATATTCAGCGGCTGCCTGGCTCTTGGCTTCGATGCCGAACGGTGGCGATGTGTAGTAGTAGGTCCACTCGATCGTAGACCAATAGATCAGCGCGGTGCCAATACCCGAGCAGAAAAACATCGCCATCCAGCTCAGACGCTTAAATTCCGGACGGGCATCAGGACCACCCAAGCGTACATTGCTGTACTTGCCGAACCCAATCCAGGTGACGGCTCCGAGACTTAAAGCACCGGCCCAGATATAGACAAACCCCAACTGGTCGGTGACATAACTGAATATAGCGCTGATTGCCGTTTTCGCTTGCTCCTCGAAAAGGATCATGAATAAGATAATCGCGACGATGCTGATAACACTTGGCAAAAAGATACTCTTTTCAACCGGTGCTATTTTTTCATTAACTGGTTGTTCTATTTTTATTTTCATACCAATTCCTAGACTTACTGTGAATGACATCTGATACAGGGCGCCATGCCCGTCAGTTCATACTCATCTCCGTTGAACACTAAAATGTGGCGCTACTTGCATTTCTCCGGTGACCCACACCGGTGTGTGTGCGAGAAAACGCAGCTGCGCCACGACGCTCTAATCAATATCTACGACGACACAGCCACAGAAACCGCCTTGCTCTACTTTGTTATTGGCCTGGGCTATCTCATCCAGCGGGTACTGAGCGGCAATGCGATGCTGCAAACGATTTTGCTGCAGGGCCTGAGTAATATCGGCGATAGCTGCCTGTTTCGCGCCTTCCGGCATTGCATAGACGATAACCAGGCGGATCGTCAGGTCCATAAACATCATTTGCTTAAACGGCAATGCAGGTTCAGGCACCACTGTGGATGAATAGGATGCGATAACACCGCCGACCCGAAGTAGCTGTAAGCTGTTATCGAGGTTGGCACCAAACTCGACATCAATCACCCGATCAACCTTGGCTCCCTGGGTGAAGTCCAGCACCTGCGCCACCATCTGCGGATCGGTATGATCAACGACACAATCGGCCCCCGCTTCAATGCACTGTTGTCTGGTTGCCTCGCTGCTGGCGGTCGTGATGACGGTGGCTCCGGCCTGCTTGGCCCACTGAATGGCATAGTGCCCAACACGCCCGGCCCCTCCCGTAATAAACAGCAACTGGCCATCTACCGGACCATCGGCAAACACGCAACGATGGGCGGTCATGGCTGGAATACCCAGGCACGCACCCACCGCGAAGGAAGTGTTATCCGGCAGGGTTACCGCACGCGAGCTATCAATCGACACATATTGCGCCGCCGTGCCATGCAGGCGTGCAAACTGGGCCTGATAAATCCAGACGCGTTCACCGATGCGTGAATGCGGCACCCCCTTGCCCACGGCTTCGATAACGCCCGCGCCATCACTGTTGGGGATGACCGGCCCGTTATCGAGCAAATTGGGGAAGGCGCCTTCGCGCTTTTTAGTATCTGAGGGATTGACCCCTGACGCATGCATACGTACCAGGACTTCACCCTGGCCAGGCTGAGGTTTGTCAAACTCGCCTACTTGCAGGACATCTGAGGCAGGCCCAAATTTATTAAACAATGCTGCTTTCATATATAAATTCCTTAACTTCAGGTTTTATAGAGTGATGGCCCGCTGCTACAGTCGTAGCAGCGTGCCGAAGTTGTTGTTCTCGATCTTGATATCCAGAGCGTTCAACAGGGCCCAATACAGGGCAACGTCTGCAGAAAGGACAGGGATGCCCAATTCCGTTTCCAGCTCTTCGATGATGTTCAGGAAACGCACGCCGGCGCCGGCCACAAAAACCAGTTCAGCTTCAGGAGCCGAAGCCCGGGTGCGGCGAATACTTTCCTTAATCTCGGACTCACTGAACTGGTAGTGTCGCTCATCGACTTCTGCCTGAGACGCAAAAATGCCTTGCTCAACAAAGGTTTCACAGCTTTCGATTGAAAGTTCCAAAGGAGCCAGAAATTCCAGGATGTATGCTTTCCATTGAGCATCGTAGTAGGGACAGGCCAGTGCTATCCGCTGACTGCCAAAAGCCGCCAACGCATCCAGTACTGCTACGCCGTGTAAAATTACAGGGGCGTTGCAGGCCTGACTTAAACGCTGCTGTAAGGCACGAGCCCCCTCTGGGGTTCCGCCACTAAAGTAGGCAAACGCAGGTCCCACCTGACCAATCAGCTGACTACCGGCGTCTGCCAGTAACCGGCCTGCTGTTTCAAGATGAGGCTCCAGCTGTTCCATCTGAGTGAAGCTGTAATCAAATCCGATCGGCGGCAAAATGGTCTGAGTAGAATCAACGCCTTCCGGACATAGAGTCGCAAACTCCTTCTGGGTCGGATCAAACCATCCAGGCGCGGCAATAATTCCTAATTTTTGAGTGATCTCAGCTGCCACAACATTGGTTGTAGTTAACATAGTGGGTTCTCTAAATAAGTTCTGGTAACAACAGGATTATAGAAACTGGCAAAAGCCCTGACTCCACAAACCTATATGCACTGCGGGTATTTCTATGGACTTAATACGCGTTTATTAATCGCCTTGTCAGTGAATCGCTTCGATGATCAGTGCTATACCCTGTCCACCTCCGACACACATGGTGATTAGCCCGTAACGACCACCGGTGCGTTGTAGCTCGTACAGGGCTTTGACGGTAATAATTGCCCCTGACGCACCGATAGGATGGCCCAGGGCAATTGCACCACCATTGGGGTTGGTTTTTTCAGGATCCAGCTCCAGCGCCTGCGCTACGGCACAGGCCTGAGCGGCAAACGCCTCGTTGGATTCAATCACATCCATATCTGGCAGATTCAGCCCGGCACGCTGCAAGGCATTTTTTACTGCCTGAACCGGCCCAATACCCATCATAGCGGGGCTCACCCCGGCATGACCGTAGGCTACGATTCGTGCCATCGGTTGCAGCCCCTGCTTTTCAGCCATGTCGGCTTGCATCAGTACTAAAGCAGCCGCGCCATCATTAAGCCCTGAAGCATTACCGGCGGTTACCCGCCCATCTTTCTGGAAGACCGGCCTGAGTTTGCTGAAGTCCTCTAGGTGGGCGTCATTACGTACGTGCTCGTCGGTGTCAAAAACCTGTGGCCCTCGACGACTGTGAAGCTCCACAGGAACGATCTGCTGCTTAAAATAGCCCTGACGAATAGCCCGTTCAGCGCGCAGATGACTCTCGAGCGCCAATATATCCTGCTGTTCGCGGCTAATATTAAATTCCCTGGCTACGTTCTCCGCTGTCATCCCCATATGGCCGTTACCGAAAGGATCGGTCAGTACACCCGACATCATGTCGATCATCGCAGCGTCTCCCATACGCTGCCCCCAGCGTAAAGCAGGCGCCAGGTAACCGGCCCGGCTCATACTCTCTGCCCCACCTGCAACGGCGACTTTGGCATCACCGAGCATCAGTGCCTGAGCCGCTGATATCACGGCTTGCAAGCCACTGCCGCAGAGGCGGTTCAGGGTCAGTGCGGTGGTATGTTCTGCCAACCCACCTTCCAGTGCGGCAACGCGCGCTATATACATGTCTCTGGCTTCGCTATGGATAACATTACCCAGCACCAACTGCTCCACCAATTGTGGCTCGATACTCGCCCGTGCCACTGCTTCCCTGACGCAGGTTGCCGCCAATTGGGTTGGAGGGATATCCTTCAGGCTGCCTCCGTATGTACCAACAGCCGTACGGGCACCGCTAAGAATTACGATTTCTTTTGTCATTTCGCTACCCTTAAGTCACTGATTTATCAGGCTAACAAACCACCATCGACGACAAGAGTCTGACCGGTGATGTAGCTACCGCCAACGCAGAGATAGAAGATCGCCTCAGCGTAATCTTCAGGTACACCAATGCGCTTGAGTGGTAAGGAGAGGGCTGCTTCATCAGCGGAATCATCATCCCAGGTACAGTCCCAACCCGAGCTTTTCACCCAGCCCGGAGCGACTGCATTAACCCGGATATCAGGCCCAAGGCCACGCGCCAACTCACGGGTCATCGTGATAAGGCCACCCTTGGTTGAAGCGTACGTTGTACTGCTGCAGCCACCGCCCATAGCCGCCACCGAGGCAACATTAACGACAGCACCGCCGCCTTCTTTAAGGTATGGGAGTGCCGCACGTATGCAGCGAAATGGACCGACCAGATTTACAGACAGCAGTTTGTTCCAGAACGCCTCGTCCTGGCTGTCCAGATCAGATTCAGGAATGAAGTCCCTGGTCCCCGGCGTAGCGGCGTTGTTAACCAGGTAATCCAGTCCTCCCATGATTTCGGCGGCGCCACTTACCATCCTTGTAACATCTGCGGGATCACTTACATCGCCTTCTGCAGCATGGACGTCATAGCCCAGCCCCCGCAAACGTTCGACTTCAGTGACCAACTTACTGCTACCGGGTAAGTCATTTATGGCCACTGTCGCACCACAGCGAGCAAGCATTTCAACTGTCGCAAGCCCAATACCTGACGCACCACCTGTGACTAAAGCACGTTTACCATTGAGATCAGCGGTAATCATCTTTGAGTTCTCCTGTATCTTATTTTTATTGGAAATCAGCCGACGCTCTCTCGAATGTAAAGAAGCATTCTTGGCTCTATCGGTAACTATTATGTTTGCGTAATAAAACAATACACCCACGCTTACCATAAAAAAAACGAATAATTAGAATGGCTATCATGATGAAACAGAATGATGATAAGCTGATGCTATCGCTTTCTTATCCTGCAACAAACACCGCTAAAACACGGTAACACTCAAGAAGAGGTGTCCTATGCGACGCGTAAACCTGGATATCGACTTATTAAGATGTTTTGCTACCGTCGTGGAAGCGGGAGGCTTTACCGCCGCTGCGAAAACCCTGCTGCGAACGCAGTCCGCCGTCAGTGTGCAGATCAAACGCCTGGAAGAAACCATCGGTCAGAAGTTATTCGAACGCAACAAGCGCAGCCCGGTACTGACAGAACAAGGTGAGATGCTGCTGGGCTATGCGCACCGCATGTTAAAGCTCAACGATGAAACCGTGCTGCGATTAACCGAAACGGAGATCGAAGGCACCTTGCGTCTTGGCGTGGTCGAATATTTAGCACCTCACCGGTTACCAGATATTATTTCGAAACTGCGGCGCGCTTATCCGCGCCTGGATCTGCGATTACGCATTGATCTCAGTAGTAAGCTTCACTCAGAGCTTGAAGAAGGCAAACTGGATGTAATCATTGCGGCACGCAGCGAGGGTGAAGATCAGGGTAAAGAACTTTTTCGGGAACAACTCTGCTGGGCTACTGGCCCCCTGGGTCTCCCGGATCCCGAGAGCCCCGTCCCTCTGGCAGTACTGCCGCCCCCCTGCTTTTACCGCCAGGCGGCGATCCAGTCTTTGGACCAACAAGGGCGCCCATGGTATTGCGCAGTGACTACGATGAATATTTCAGGAGTACAAAGCGTAATACAGGCAGGTCTCGCAATAGGCGTGCTGAGCAAGTCATCTTTACTGCCGTCGATGACAATTTTAGGACTAGAAGAAGGTTTTCCATTACTTCCGAAATTCAGCCTTGGGGTGTTCAGTAATAATTACGACAGCAAATTTGCTATTGAGCCTCTAATGAAATTTATTGCTGATTCAATAGGAAATACGCCCAACTTTTATCCTTCTCTTGAATCACGAGGCATGCAATAAAATAAGGATCGCTCCTGGACATCCATGTCCCCGCGACATACCGTACATCCTGTACATAAAAAAGGTTCTTAGTCAGATAGCGTGGATCTTTTGTAGAGGGCTGGTGTGTATGCCCCGTGAAACGCCTTGGGTATTGCATTCCTCGCGAAGCATTCAGCGTGGCCCACGAAGTGTTTTGGCCATTGGGTAGAGCGGAACCTGTGGGAGCGGCGCCTCGCCGCGAATGACCTCCTAATCGGCGCGAGGCGCACCTCCCACAAGATTCACCAGCACCAAAAGGCTGTGCACCATAGATGTGGCGCCCCAGGTGGCGCCCTACAATACTTGAATCACGAGGCATGCAATAAAATAAGGATCGCTCCTGGACATCCATGTCCCCGCGACATACCGCACATCCTGTACATAAAAAAAAGCCGTACAGAGTACGGCTTAAACAACAACTTAAGGTATTACACCTTAACGATCCCAGGGGGGGTCATGCTAAATACTTTTTACCTTTTACCTTTGCCCGGTATCTGTCAGCAAAAGCTGTTAATTTTAAGCAGAGAATCAAATCTGCTTAAGATCAAAAATCTGACTTTCATACTAGCTTAACTTTCATCCTCTGACTCTACTTCTACCTCACTTAATTCCCCAGATTGGATAATGAGGTTTTCCAGTATCGATTCAACCTTTAACATGCTTTTATTCAGGGAATACTCTTCGCTTATAGAAGATTCCATATAGCGGCTATCTTGCTGAATCAGATTAACCATCAGGGACTGGGTAAAGCTAGCGGCATTGTGCATAATTATTTCAGCCTGGGAGACATGCTCTGACGCCTGCTGAGCAAATGGCCGCAATGCCCGCGGCCCTTGCGCATTCTGCTCGCCAAAGGATTGTACTTCCTGGTACGTTGCAACGGCGCTGTAGGTCAGGGATTGCTCCAGGGACAAATTCATTTCGGCTAGCTGTTGCCCATCAAAGTCCAGCTCCAGACTGCGATCGAAAGCCTGCTGCACATCGCCATTGAAAAAATCATCTGCCAACAATGCGATATCCTGTACCAGCGTGCTAATCGCATCCAGCTCATCGTCATCAAGCTCGCCCTCAATGCTAAAGCCATACTCACTACTGTGCTGGCGATCCACACTAAAGCGCGCTGCGCTATCACCGTTGCTGTTACGCCCTGCGGCGAAACTGGAGCGGTAACTGTCTTCACTATTGAACTGGATGGTTACCTTATCGCCATCACGGGTAACCAGCGACAGCGAAAAACTTTCTGCCTTTTCAAAACGCTCTGCCGCACCCACACGGACTGCGCCGGACAGACTGGCAGGGTCTGTACGGTAATGATTATTGGCAACCTGATCTGCTCGTGTTGAACGATTATCTGAATGATCTAAATGGGGCTGTGAGTGCGGCGGAGAATAGCCGCCAACTGGAAAACTAATAGCATTCAACATAACCAACTCCGAAACCTGTAACCGGTTTTGGAGTTATCGACCTGTTGTCCTGCTTCTTAAGCTCTTCTTAGTTGAAAGAAATTCATAGAGGATGAATTGATAATCATCAGATGACTATTTTAATCACCCAGGCATCTTCTTCTGCATTCAGATATACCTGATCCAACAATTCTGCCGCCCAGGCATGCTCGGCTGACAAGTGCTTAAGCATGGCGACCGAAATCACTTTTACGGCGGGTATCTTATGCCACATCGAGGTCGCGAGAAAACGCCAATATTTGGCATGGATAGTCTTTGGCCGATCGATCTGTGACTGGCAATTTTCACAAATCATAACGCAGTGGTCATAATCAGATTCTGTGCCCAATGGGGGTACTTCAAAGACCACCAGCTTCACACCCTGGGCGTCACAGAGTTCACACTTCGATCCACAACGCCGCACAAGGTCTTTGCCAAATGAAGACAATCCATGGTGACGTTCCTGATGTTTTGCGTGGCCTTTTGACATAACCCGATCCCTTAAATACACCGCAAATACTTGTTATTACGTACTAAAGTGTAGCAACGCTATGACTCACTGTTAATCTTTATCGCTTAAATTATGAAGAAGGGTAGCAGAAGATTAGCTACCCTTCCTGCCGGAAAAATATTCCGACGGTTTGCCTTTTACAGGCAGATCAAAGCTCAACCTGACGAACTGGCTTACGCTGCAAGCGGGTGATCGTGAAAAAGATGAGAGGTTTCAATCAACGCTTTCGGGCAATGTTTCCTGATCATTTTATAAACTACAGGAAGCTGCTCCAAGGGCACATCAACCATCATTAAGATCTGCCCCGCCTCGATCGCATGCTGATATTTTTCCAACTCACCGTTGGGCGTATTCTCACCTATTATTTTGCCGAGCCATCCACCCAGAGCAATCCCCACCAGGGAGAGCACCAATAGACTTCCGGCACCAAATTCAAAACCAAACAGCATTGTTTTATAGGCAGAAAAACCAATCACTAATCCCAGTACACCACCTGCAACCATGCCCCAATCGAAATCGGTTTCCAGTTCAGATGTTTCCATTTCGGTTGCTTCATGAATGTGGGCTTTTTGTAACATGTCATGATCTTCAGCCACAACATGCATCATCTCTTCGCTCACACCCATTGTGCGAAGTTCGTTAACGACTACCTGCGCCTGCTCCAAATTTGGCGTCAGGAATGTTAAACGTTTCATGCTAAACCTCCAGACATTTGCATGCCTTTCATCGGATAGCAAAAGTATAGCTCAGAGCAGAAAATTCGCCGCCTTCAGAGGCTTTAATAGGCTCTATTCTCAGCGAATAAATACATTAAAAGTCTGAAAATCTATGTTAATACCCAGGAGGCTTGTGAGAGAGGGATTCAGGCTAAGGAACCTGCGAATAAGTCTAATGCTTTCTCTGCGGGCTATAGAGCGGCCAGATGCGCGAAAGACAGTGCAGTGAAATGTCTGGACCTTTTCAAACTGGCTGACAAAGCAGGTGGTCGTTATAGAGCCCGCCCTTCGGGGCTTCCAGAGCGACCCGATATCTGTGTTAACGATTTTCGTCCGGCAGGCGTTCCTGATACAACCAGTATGCCTGTAATTAGCATGCCCTCTGGGTGCGTTGTCTTGACCTCCGATCTCTCTGAAAGCCAGAGGTGCATGGGACTTGTTCGTAGGTTCCCTAATTGCTTGAGCGAATATCTATCCAGCGTATAACGCAAAGCGCCAATACCGCCAGTACAGCAAAACCGCCAACCAGGGGCAGCACCGTACCATTAAATAATTGGCCAATCAGCACCCCCAAGGGTACAGAGATAAACGTTGAAATAAAGCCAACGACACCCGCGCCAATGCCGGCAATATGTCCCAGGGGTTCCATTGCCAGCGCATTCAGATTACCGAATAACAAACCGATACCAAAGAAGACCGGAAATAGATAGCTCATGAGTGCCCACAGGGGCGGATGGCCATCAAAGTAGAGTGCAATACCAAAGTACAGGCTGGATAAAGCACCGATACTGGCTAGCGACAGGATACAAAGCATCCGCATCCCATAGCGCATTACCAGATACGTATTGGTGATCGAGGCGATGCCGATAGCACCTGCCAGCATCGCAAAATAGAGGGGAAACTCGCTGCCCAGCGCATACTGTTCCTGAAAGATCTGCTGAGAAGAATTCAGATACCCCAAAAAAGCACCAAACACGATACCGGCTACTAATGTGTATCCCAGCGCAGTAGGATGAGTAAGTATCTCACGCAGACTCAGCCGCAACTGAGCAAGTGAAAGTGGCAGGCGCCGCTCCTTAGCCAGGGTTTCTGGCTGGCGTAACCAGAACCAAACAGAGAGGAAAATAGCCAGCACCAGGAATAACGTAAAAATTGCTCGCCAATTTGCTATATCAACAATCAGTTGCCCCAAAGCAGGAGCGACAATGGGAACCAGGATAAAAACAGACATGATAAAGGACATTACGCGTGCCATGGCACGACCTGAAAACTGATCCCTGACCATAGCAATGGCGACTATTCGCGGCCCGGCCACACCAACCCCCTGCAGTAACCGTCCTGCCAGCATCGTCATGAAATCATCTGAAAACAGGGCGATAATACAACCGGCACTAAACAGCACTAAGCCAATATAAATAGCCGCCTTGCGACCGATGCTGTCGGACAGCGGGCCATACAGCAGTTGGCCAAAGGCGAGCCCCACAAACAGCGTCGAAATAACCAGCTGACTGTCATTGGCCCCTGTCACGCCAAGATCAGCACCAATTTGAGGCAGCGCCGGAAGCATTGCATCGATCGACAGTGCAACCAGCGAGGTCATCAGTGCTGTCAGTGCAATAAATTCGACAAAGCCGGCGCCTGTAGTTCCGCCAATAGCTCCGCCATTAGTTTCGCCATTGTTGTTAACGCCAACATTGTGTGTAGCGTCAGTTCTGGTATTACTCATAACGGTTTCCGGCTGTCACTGGCAAGTATGCAGGGTCAACAATGACAGAATGCGTAAGGGGATTGCAGGATAGCCACTTGCCATATAACAGGCAAATAAATTCAGAATATACACCGCCTGCTATAAGTGCGTTTTACTGAATTCCTACGTAGCATTCTACAAGGTGTTCAAAACTGATCACAATCCCGGATCAGCAGTCATATTGAAACTGATCGGCATCCCGCCAGGCAGGGAATTTTTCTTTAAAATCAGCCAGGGCCGCAGCAGAGAGCGTAAAGGTTTCACAAAATAACTCACCGGGCGGATGATCAACCAGCATCTCGCCTTTGAAATCCACCAGCATGCTATCACCGGAGTAATCGAAGCCGTTGGCATCACTGCCGACCCGGTTAACTCCTGCTACATAACAGAGGTTTTCAATGGCTCGGGCCTGCAGCAGAGTCCGCCATGGGTGGCGACGGGCAGCAGGCCAGTTAGCAACATAGAGCGCGAGATCATAGTCGTTGCGGCTGCGAGAGAACACCGGGAAGCGCAGGTCATAGCAGACCTGGAGCAGAATCTGCCAGCCTTTATACTCAACAATCACCCGCTCCTTACCCGCCTGGTAGCGCTCATGCTCGCCGGCCATCCGGAACAGGTGTCGCTTGTCGTAATAAACCTGGCTGCCATCCGGGTTGGTCCAGATCATCCGGTTATAGAACTGCTCGCTCGCCTTTACCGCGATACTGCCGCAGATAGCAATGCCGCGCTGCTGCGCCTGCTGCTGCAACCATTGACAGGTAGCCCCACCCATCGGCTCGGCAGCTGTGCGGCTATCCATCGTAAAGCCGGTATTGAACATCTCGGGCAGCACCACCAGATCGGTATGCTGAGCATTCTGATCCATCAACTCAGCATACATCTGCCGGTTTTGCTCCGGACTCTGCCACAGCATATCAGCCTGAATCAGGGTAAGAGTTAAATCTTGCAGGGTGAGAGTTAGATCTTGCATAGTTTCTCTGCGGCCTGTTTCAGGGTGGCGTCGTCTTTGGCAAAGCAGAAGCGCACCAGTTTTTGTTGCGGTGCATTCTCATAGAATACCGAGATTGGAATTGCCGCGACACCGACATCGGTGGTCAGCCAGCGTGCAAAGTCCACATCATTCAGGTCACTCTTTTCAGTAATTGCAGAGTAGTCCATCAACTGAAAATAAGTGCCCGGTGCTAGCGCATATTTAAATCGACTCGTAGACATCAGCTGACCAAACAGATCTCGCTTCTGTTGATAAAATTCCGGCAGCTCTAGATAGTGCTCAGGATAGTCGTTGAGAAAATCGGCCAACGCCAGTTGAATCGGGTGTACGGTACAGAAAGTCAGATACTGATGCAGCTTACGGAACTCTCGACTCAATGGTTCTGGCGCGACACAATAGCCCACCTTCCAGCCGGTGGTATGCAAAGTCTTCCCAAAGGAAGACACGACAAAAGATCTTTTAGCCAACTCAGGGCGACGCAATAAGCTTTGATGCTCACCATCGAAGCAGATATGTTCATAAACTTCATCGCTGAGTAATAGCAGATCAGTCCCTTTTACCAGCGATTCCAACTGATCAAGATCTTCTGCAGAAAGCACAGCTCCGGTCGGATTGTGTGGAGAGTTAATCACAATCATCCGGGTGCGCTCATTAACCGCCTGGCGCACTTGTTGCCAGTCAATGGAAAAATCCGGGGCCTGCAATGCCAGATGAATAGCCTTACCACCGTTCAGTTCAATGGCGGGTTCATAGCTGTCATACGCGGGATCAAATACAATGACCTCATCGCCAGGCTTAACCACCGCTCCGATCGCTGCAAACAACGCCTCGGTGGCACCGGAAGTCACCGTCACCTCGGTGTCAGCATTCACTTTACAGTTGTATAAACGCTCGATTTTAACTGCAATAGCGTTACGCAACGAAGGCACGCCGGTCATCGGCGCATACTGGTTGCAGCCGTTTTCCAGGTAATAGGTGACGCGATCCAGCAGTGCCAGCGGGCCATCGAAATCAGGAAAACCCTGGGAGAGATTAATCGCATTATGCTCTGCCGCCAACTGCGACATCTCAGTAAAAATGGTGGTAGTAACTTTTGGTAATTTGGTATCGGGGTAGCGCATGATGAAATAGAGTCCCAGTTGGTAATCGGGACCCTGTTAAGCTGAACTGTCAGTCGAAAGAAGCCCCATCGACCAACTCTATGTTGTCCAGTGCCAGTGGGTCAACCCCTTCCAGGCAACCGACGTTCACACCAATCAATGCTGGATTCATCCGCGGCCGGTGGTGGGTATAGATACCGCAGGTTTTGCAAAAGTAATGTTCCGCTTTATGGGTATGGAACTGGTAAAGGCTGAGGTTGCCTGCGCCTTTGATTAAGCGGAAATGTTCACCATCGGTACGGTGCATAATTGCACCTTTTCGTTGACACAAACTGCAGTTACAACGTACAACCGGAACAAGGTCGGTATCAATTTCGAATTCCACTGCGCCACAATGGCACTGGCCTCTATAGGTTTTTTCTTCTGACATAACAGACTCCTTGTTTATCGTCAGTGCAGCATAGCAAGAGTGCAATGATAACTGCTGCCATTATTGAAAATCAGAAAATCATCAGGTGCAACACACCCCGTACAATAATACCAACCGCCGCTCCCAGCATGGCAGCTTTCGCAACAGAGGCAACCCGTTTACCGGCCGCCAGCAGGATAGCAATACCCGCTACATCAAAGGGGTTGGTGATAAAACCGGCGATACGGTTAAGATCGGTCACCGACAACGTTCCCTGATTCAGCATATCCAGGGTGACTCCCATCATCGCGGTACCACCAGCAATAAATTTGGTCACGATAGGTAGCACCGCTGTTTCAGGCAAATCCACCAACGCCAGCACCGGTGCCAGCAGCCAGGTCAACAGCTCAATGCTGCCGGTCACTTTCAACAGGTTAACAAAACACAGGGCCAAAATAAGCAGCGGCAGTGAACTAAGCACAATCTTCACCCCCGCCTGGCCACCATCGGAGAGGATCTGGATAAAATTCGTCTTCTCGTGCAGTTCCGGAGCAAGATGTTCTGCGTGGCTATAGTCATCATCCAGAGCGGGATCACGGGCAAAGATATAATACGTGCAGGCAGCGGCAATAAGTCCGCCGATAACCGAGGTCAGCATCATCATAGGCATATCCAGGCCGACCACCACCATCGGGAATACCACGTTAGCCTGGGACATGGTCAGCACGACTGCCAGGGTTGACGCGATCGCCCGCCGGGCAGTGCCGTCGCGATCCATAATCGCCAGAGTCGCTACCGGGGCATTAAAACTGACAAACAAGATCTGCACCACGGCAAAGATCCCCAGTCCGGGAACGCCAAAGACCTTCAACACAGGAGACAACCAATTAGCCACCATCGCCAGAATCCCTTTCGCCTCCAGCAGTTTCATCAAAGCCAACATCACCACCATCACCGGTAGCAGAATATAAAGCGCCATATCGATAGCGGCACGACCGGAATCAAGAATCAGGGTGATTATTTGCTCCACGTGGGTTCCTTATCGTGTAGGAATAAAAGATCAGAACAGAGAAGTTTATGTCAGCTTCATTGTATTTAATGAATTTTTTCCCCAACTGGCCTGACCAAATACAGTTGAAACGGACTCGATACCAGGAACCTCATACTGCAAAAGCCTATCCAAAAGAGCCAGTTAATTTGTCATTGCAGACAAATCCACAAAATGAGTAGCTAAACTAATCAACAACCTTGCCGATTATGGTAGATTATGCGGTTAGATCACAGAAGATAAAGGCAAGGGAGCGCCATCAGCTGTTTTAATTGGGTTAACGTTTTGAAAAGTATAAAAAGTATTATCAAATTTCTAGCATGCGTAAGCCTCGTAGCAGCAGCTTCAACCACGCTGAATGCACAAGATGTGGTTGTAAAAAAAGCAACTGCCACCCAACAGGCCGCCACGGTTAAAACTGCCCCACAGCTGAAAAACCTGGATAGCGGCAAAATTCAGCTCGCTTCTATCAGTGCTGCTGTAGTTGATAATAAAACCGGTGCCCCTCTGTACCAGAAGAACGCCGACCTGATCATGCCTATTGCCTCCATCACCAAGTTGATGACCGCTATGGTCGTGCTGGATGCTAAACAGCCGCTCAACGAACGCATCCTGTTTACCCAAGAGCAGCGCAAAGCCAACAACAATTACTATACCCGTATTCGTGTCGGTTCCACCTTGCCCCGCAAGGATGTCATCCGTATCGCCCTGATGTCTTCTGAAAATATGGCCGCCTCCGCTCTGGCTCACAATTATCCCGGCGGGATCAGTGCATTCATCAAAGCAATGAACGTAAAAGCCAATGCCCTGGGTATGAAGCACTCTCGGTTTGTCGATCCCACGGGGCTGTCAGAACAAAATATTGCCACCGCTAGCGACCTGGCAAAGATGGTCGCCGCAGCAGCCAGCTACCCGCAGATAACCAAATACAGTACCACCCGCGGATTTACCGCCCGCTTTAAGAAACCCCGCTACAGACTTCAGTACGGCAACACCAATGTGCTGGTGCACCGCCAAAGCTGGGAGATTGATGTAACAAAAACAGGTTACCTCAATGAAGCCGGTCGCTGCCTGGTGATGATGACCGAAGTCGATGGCCGTGATGTCGTGATGGTGATGCTCAACTCTTACGGCAAACGCACCCCGATCGGCGATGCCGGACGTATCAAGCGCTGGATCACCACCGGTGAAAGCGGCAAGATCAGTAGTACCGCCAAGCATTATCAGCGTGAAAAACTGGCAGAGCTCAAGCCGGAACAGGTCGCACTAAAATAGTAGTGAGCTAAGTTCGCACAACGCAATAACCAGAATTATAAAACGCGCCATTGAGCGCGTTTTTTTTATTTGATGGGTAATGCCTGGTTATGACACAGAATCAAAATTTACGTTCGAGCCACTAAGGTGCTTTCGCATCCATCCATATACAGACATAAGCCCCAAGGTCAGAGTTGGGTAGGGATGAGCCAAAAGCTGCCGCTTAGCGTCTTAGACGCCGATTATTGAAAAGAGCGTCGTCCATCACATCACCACACTTACTAAGATCATAAACTGCGTATTGTATTCACTTCCTTATGAGCACAGTAACCTGTAAAATATGGTGCCCCCCCCCTGTCCGGTTGTTTTTTCTGTCAGTCTGTACAACCGCAGGGGATACCTAAACTGCCCTGTATTGAACTGACAATACAGGTATTACCCCTGTGAACGCTTTTTGATAGTGTTCGCTGCATAGGAAAAAGCATGACCGAAAGCTTTGCTGACTTATTTGAAGA
>JBALVQ010000084.1:0-25708 GCA_036960915.1 Amphritea sp. | reverse complement strand
AATTAGCATGCCCTCTGGGTACGTTGTCGTGATCTCAGATCGCTCTGAAAGCCAGAGGCCCAAGGGACTTGTTCGTAGGTTCCTTAGTTTGTCGTACCTTTTCCCTTTTCAAGGGACTGTAATACACGATCTAAATTAAAGCTTCCTGGCTCTTGACGGGGTGGAAACGCCTTAAAGCTACCTATAAATTTGGCTACATATGCTTGAGCAGGCACCAATAAGAAAATCCGATCCAAGCGCCAACGATCATAGCCAAAGGCCTCGTGATCTGCACGCTCAAATGGGTCCTGACGTAAATTAAACAACTTGGGAAGTCGCAAAGTAACAAGTGGTTCCTGCCATACTTCAAAACCGTGGGCGCGCTGTTCAGAAAACATTAACTTCCAATCGCCGTAACGCAATGCTGATAGCGAGCCATCATCCGTGAAGTAAAACATTTCTTTACGCGGACCTTCGGAAACTTCACCCGTAAAATAAGGCAGCATATTGTAACCGTCTAAATGGTTTTTAAAGGTCTTACCACCCGCTTTATGGCCATTAAGCAGTTTCTTCTTAATATCACTATCACCCGCCACGGCAAGGAGAGTAGGTAACCAATCTTCTACTGAAATAATTTCGTTTGAGACCTGTCCTGGTTTAATTTTACCCGGCCATTTAACCATCATCGGTACACGAAACCCGCCTTCCCACGTGGTATTTTTCTCCCCTCGGAACGGTATCATTCCGCCATCAGGCCAACTCATGAGTTCAGCACCATTATCCGTAGAGTACATAACAAGAGTATTATCGGCGATACCCAGCTGGTCGAGCTTATCCAGCATAGTACCCACCATACCGTCATGTTCTGCCATACCATCAGCATAGATACCTTCGCCGGTAACGCCCACTGACTTAGGCTTTAAGTGAGTCCATATATGCATACGCGTAGTGTTATACCAAACAAAGAATGGTTTGTTGGCCTTATGAGCCTTATCGATAAACTCAAGCGCTAAGGCCGTTACTTCCTCATCGATGGTTTCCATACGCTTTTTAGTCAGCGGACCAGTATCTTCCACTTTACCGTCAGCAAAGCTATGAATCACACCTCGGGGACCAAACTTTTTCTTAAATTCAGGGCTTTTAGGATAATCTGGGTTTTCAGGTTCTTCTTCTGCGTTCAAATGATACAAGTTACCAAAAAACTCATCAAAACCATGATTTGTAGGCAAGTGCTCATCCAAATCACCCAAGTGATTTTTACCGAATTGCCCCGTCATATAGCCCATGGGTTTTAGTAACTCCGCGATCGTGGCATCTTTACCGCTCAAGCCTTCTTTGGCGCCAGGCAAGCCTACTTTTAATAATCCGGTGCGAAACGGACTTTGTCCGGTAATAAACGCAGCGCGGCCCGCAGTACAACTGTTTTGCCCATAGCCGTCGGTAAACAATATCCCTTCGTTGGCGATGCGATCAATATTGGGCGTTTTATAACCCATCATGCCACGGTTATAGGCGCTAACGTTAAACCAACCAATATCGTCACCCCAGATTATCAGAATATTGGGGCGTTCGGCTGCAATTGTAGACGACACCAACATCATGGCTAATAAGCCAAAGGTTATCGATTGAAGTATTTTGTTCACATCAACCCCCTTGCCAACTTATGGCAGGTTAATTGATTTCTCAGGGTTCATGCTGTTTTAATCCATACGACTACATGAAGGATTACGTGATTATATTCTCTTCCTTCAGGAATCACTCCAGTTCTTACTTTCACCGTTTTTTTTCTTTAACATTTCCTCGCAGGATTGATTAAACTTCACGATTTTAAATCTCACTGCATGCTGAATGCCTTTGATAAAGGTATCCTTTTAGTCGTATTTACATTCAGTTCCGATATTAGCCCGTAATTGCCACTCGTCATTAGCAGACATTAAGCAGGCTCCGTCTTCAGTGCCTGAACAGACAATGATACGGTGCTGAATAATCCCTATCAAAATGATAACTACATGGGAATAAATGCTCGCAGATTCAAACGAACAGTATAAATATAGTTCACAAAATATTTTTTGTAAGCAATTCGCGAATTCAACCCCTAAGTGCGACAGTCGCCGATTACTTCACCATATATTCCTTAGCTTCAAGACACACACTGAAGGCCCTCTTAAAGTTATCCATTTGTTTTGCCAATGCGCGCTGCTGATTCTGACTCTGCTGTTGGGCCTGTTGTTGCGCTTGTGCTTGCTCCTGTCGCCCAAGCCGTCGACCACGAAAAATCCCTGCGGTAGCGCCTATAGCGGCGCCTTTTCCTGCATCATGACCGACAATTCCTCCAATAAGACCACCTACCACTGCACCACTAAATGCACCTTTAGCACCGGATCCGGCACCTGCCTGGCTGGCCTGCTGCTGGTTTGAGGCTGACTGTTGCGCTTGCTGCTCAGCTTGCTTGGAAATTTCGAAAGGATCACTACCTGTATTCGACACTGCCCAGTTATAGCAACTAGCTTCATCTGAGGATTGTTGGCCGGCATCTTGTCCCACTTTAGGAAAAACATAGATGTTCAATGTCGAGGCCAGCGTTTTTTTGCCCTGGGCATTTACTGGCATGATCAGCATGGCCATGAAACAGCCCACAATGAAAGTAAGCACATATTTTTCAATACACATCGTTCGTCTCCTTTAACGTTCTTGCGCTTCAGGAAGCGACGTACACACAGCAAAAACAGAAATTGCGGACCCATCACTTGGCAGCGCCGCAGTGAGGTAGCCGCTTTGGTCATTGATGACAATACTGAATGTACGTATTCCATCGACCCCTTGAAGAAACGTATGACCATCCTCACGCCAGAGTGTTGAAATTAGGGTCATGCGCTTTTCTCCACTTAGCGGGGTTGTCTGTAAGTGTTTTTCAATGAGGTCGATCTCAAAAAAATCCGGGATGTTCCAGTTTCGTAGCGATCCTCTCTCGCACGGCGCATTTAGCGTGCAACGCGTTGCTTGCAATGCTGCACACAGGAGCCGATCTACACCGCTAATATCGTCAGCCAACACCTGAGGTGCCTGGAAAGAACCGCTCATCGCCGCCAACAACACAAGAGTAAACGAGGTACGCAGACATGAGTTTCGCATAGTGTAACCTCCTCATTTCGTTTCTACAGAAAGTTATCTAGCTTTTCTGATTGCACTGCTCCAAACAAACAATGTGCAGACTGATTAACTTTCGTGAAACAAAAAAAATTCTGAAAATAAGTGGCCAGGGCAGCGCCTTGTTTTCAAGCTTCATTTCATTCGACGAACAGTGCTTGCAACTAGAGGCTATGGTCTTGGGGCGTTGGAGGTCCAAAGAGAAGGGCAACTCTGAATACATGCAAGCATGTTAGTAACAAAGCTAGACCATGATTCCCAGAGAATCCAAGTCACAAGCATTTTTTTATCGCCGTAATTAAAAATGATTTCGAGAAATTCTCGATAATGGTCGATATGGATCGCAAAAAGATCGGGTTTTCTTATTGGTACCTGCTCAAGCATATGTAGCCAAAGTTATCGGTAGCTTTAAGGCGTTTCCACCAGGTCAAAAGCCAGGAAGCTTTAACTTAGATCGTGTACCCAGAACGGGGTTTAAGATAATGAGTGCAACACTCATGGTTGAACAGGACCACCGGTTTATTAAGCAAATTGCTCGGCCCATGCCGGAATTCAAAGCGTTTCATTCGGCAGAGTCGACAACTATCCTGACACGGCGGAATCCTGGGTCAGCCAAACTTTTTGGACGCCTAACAAATTTAAGCAAAAACCTACACATCGAAGAAATTTTCATCGCCTCCTTAAACGCCATCTCCTGACCAAGATGAAATACACGACCTGGTTTGAGGGTGATTGATTAATGGACCCTGTACTTATGGTTTATTCAACAGATTAAGATTCCCCTGGTCCTTGGCCTGAGCTTCTTTGTCCTCGCGCTGTTTCACAGCTTCCTCGCAGGGGTTTTCCTCCAGGGTGCCCAGTTTTCCATACATCAAAAGCAGTGACGCAGGATTGGCCAATCCCATCAGCAAACCACCGAGAAACCAGCCTTTTCTCAACGCAGACTCGGTCGCCACTTTCGGCTCTGCCAGTGTGCCAGTAATGCGTGCTGGATTGGCCAGACTGATAAAACTGGGAATCTTGGGTGATGGTACCAGCAAGATATTGAGCGTTTCGTTGGCAAGATTGAGGCTACCGCTGCCGGCGATGGTGATTCGGCTCGTATCCAGCAGTATCGTGTCACTGCTGGCCACACCGTTGATGATGTCAAAACGCCCCACGGCACAATTGACTTCGGTATGTGCATCAGTCTTCCAGGCACTGGTCAGCATACTGGCGATTAGAGGTGCCGCCCATAAATCAAGCTTCGACTGGTTGATACGACCTTTACCGGCAACCACATTGATATGGCCGTTGGCCATAGAAAGCAGTTGCCGCAGTGAATGCCCCTCACCGGTGATATCCAGATTAAGATCCGCCACCCCCTCAAACCTTTCGCTCACCCCAAGGCTCTTTAACAACGCGCCGTAATTTACTGAAGATGCTTCAAGCCTCAGGGCAACAACAAGCACCTCATTGGTGGACTTAACCTTCAACGCACTATCTATCTTGACACCCATAAGACTTGCCGATATAGGCGACATCTCCAGTTTACCGTCGCTAAGTTCTGCCTGAAGATTCAGGCCTGTATACTCCACCTCTCCCATAAACAACCGTTTAGCATTAAAGGTCAGGCTGATATCTATCATACGTTGCAACCTTTCGGGCATGCGCACATCCGGGATTACATAGGCGCTTGCTTGCGATTGCGTTGATGACGGTTCACGCGTAAATATATCTTGATAATACAGGATGCCGCTTTGCAGATCGGCCGTTATCAAAGGACGCTCGCCTGTAGTGTTGAGCATAACCTTGCCCTTGAAATCGGATCGATTGATCTGCCCCATCAGTGATGTGACGCGGTATTCACCCTTGCCGCCGGCAAGTTGCCCATTGAGTTTGTAGGCCCCCATGGGCAGCAGATTGACGTTGAATAGCGGCTCAAGGGACTTCAGTTGCTGTCCCTTCAACTTCACGTCGAGCTTTATACCTTCTGGATGTGTCAGGTCCTTGAGCGTTCCTGTTGCCCATAGTCTATTATCTGCAATGCTGGCGACCAACGATATGGGCAGTGGTTTTGTGCCGTTGATCAGCCCAAGCAGTTGATCCGTTGCAAGCTCAATGGTCACAGGCACTTTACGCACACGCCCCTGAGCCTCCAGGCGCACCGGCTTGCCGGCCGCTGCATGGACTTTGATGTCGGTGAACGCTATCGGATCGGCTTCCCCCTCCCCGAAGATCGGCAGATCGAGAGCTGCCGCACGCACCTCAAAGCGGGCCTGCTGCAGCAGCTCATCCAGCCTCGCGCCCTTGCCATTGAGCTTCAGCGTGACGCCCTTCAGGTCACCTTTGACACCTTGCCCCCCCCTACCATTCTGGAACAGTTTACCGATATTCAGCTTGTTACTGGCTAGCTCAATCGCTACTTCGGTCTGTTGCTTGCCGGGCAGGATGTCGACACTAGCGCTAAGACGTCCTGCCGCAATGGTGGCCACCACAGGCACAAGCCGCAGCCGGCCATTACTGAGCTGGCCTTTAACGGCGACATTGCGGGTTAACTGCGGCAGGCCGAGAACACGCCCGGCCTTCAGCTGCAGATCCAGCTCCACATTACCGGGCAAGGCCCACAGTAGCGACTGAGCCAGCGCCGAATCTTCGCTGCCCCGCTTGGCGGGTTTTCTCGACCGGCCGGTGAAATCCTCAAGAGATAAGGTCTTGGAGGTTAGGTCGACAGCAACCCGAGGCGGTGTTTCGCGCAGATCAAACGACAATCGTCCACGCATATCGCTGCTACCCACCCTGGCGGCAGCGATCTCCGCCACATATTGCCCCCCTTCACCCTTCAGCCCCGCTGTGATCTGGTAGTTGCCAATTTTAGGCAACTTCATAGCCAGCATGGGCTCCAGCAGCCGGACATTCTCACCTTGCATCGCCAGTTGCAGATCCAACCGGTTGGCGCCAAGCAATCCTGCAATCTCGCCGTTGACATCCAGCCGGTTTTGCGCCGCCGTCAACACACCCTGCAGGGGCCAGGACTCTGTGGCACTTAGCATCGCCTGCAGCGTGCCGGCGTTGAGAGTGATATCAACGGACTGATCGGCATACTCACCGGCCAGGCTCAGCTGTAGAGGGGCGTGCGCCCCCCAACTGCCGCTGCCTTCAGTTATCCGGATCTGTCGCCCGTTAAGAGGCAGCTCCATATCCATACGCACAGAAGAGGCCCGCACCTGCTCGCCATCGGCCTGCAGCTGCAGTGAGATCTGGTAGGGGCCAAATTTTGGCAACGGCCTGCCCAACAGGGATTCCATCACCTTGCTCTGCTCCCCCTGCAGCACCACACCGGCATTGACAACCCAGGCCTGTTCGAGGATCTCCACGACGCCCTTGAGGTCGAGTCTGGCGTCGCCGACATGGGCCTCGGAAGTGAACTGCCAGGGCTGTTGCGAACCGATCAGATCATCCAAGCGGTTACCCGTCAGTTTAAGATCTATCGGCTGCCCCGCATATTCACCCTTGAGCGCCAGCTCAACGGGCAGATCCAGCCTCAGCACCGCATCGGCCTGCTGGATGGTCACCGGTTTCACGCCAGCACCGGTGTGGCGATAAACCAGTTTCGACTGACGAATTCTGACCCGCCTGATGCCGCTGAAGCCACCCCACTCGATCCGCTTTTGCACGTTCGAGAAGATCCAGTTGCTGTGTCCTTGCCGGTCGCTTTCAAGCTCAATATCAGCCCCCTGCAGCAGCAGTTGGGTGATACGAAACTGTTTTATCAGCAGGGGCAGCAACTCAACCTTCAGTTCCAGTTTATCGACAGCTGCAAAGTAGCGGCGTGACGCCCAATCAGGATTGCCGATACGGACATCTTTTGCCACGACGGTGGGTACCAGCGAAATGCCCATGGCAAGCTCGCCCGTCAACTCGACATCGCGATTAAGCGCACGGCTTGCCACCGTCTGCAGCGTATCCCGGTAGCTATTGATATCGAAGGTAACAATAAACAGGCTTAAGGCCAGTAACAACACCCCCACAATGACAGCTAGCCATCTCAGCCACCGCACCACCCTTGATCGTCTCACTCTGGTATTCAAATGACGGCTCCTTCTTATTCTGCTATTGAATAATAGGGCATAGGCGAGACATTCTCCTGATTGAGTCACGCCTTTTCTTGAATGCACCAAATCATTCGCGACGCGCTAACCAGAAGAGAACCACAACGACGCTTTTTACAGCCAGACGTGCCGCAAGTACCAGACAGATGAGCAATCGGCTTAAGGTGAGTGGTGAGTGGTGAGTGGTGAGTGGTGTCAGTTTATGCCAAACGCCGGAAACGCTGTCTCCAGATTAAGCAGATTGTCGGCCATCACCGTCATGTAATCGCCCTGCTCGGGCCGATTGGCACACGGGTTAAACACCACGCTGTTTACAGCCAGTAGCCTTAATTGCTGCACGGTATCCTGCTTCGGAGTGGCCTCCCAAATCATCCAGCGTGCCGGGTGTTCACTGGTCAGTTTTTGCAATGCCCGCCAGTCAGCCTCGCTGGGATCGGCATCAGGCTCCCACAGCACGCTTTGCAGGTTCAAATTATAACGCCGGATAAAATATTGATAGACCGGATGCGAGGCTAGAAACGGCTGATGCGGCCGCTTGGCAATAATCTGTTCGATAGCCTTATCCAGTTCAAGCAGTTCGGCTTGCAGTTTTGTGTAATTGTCCAAAAAGGTCTGTCGCAGATCGGGACGCCTTCTGCTCAAGGCCTCATGGATCGCCTTGGCCTGCTGAGCGGCCAGCCGGGGATCGAGCCAGGTAGTAAAGGCGGCTCTTTGGTGGGCGTGCTCTCCAGTGGAGCCATGGCTGTGAGTGGGCGTAGCGGCGCCCTTCATCAACTGGTCACGGAAGCCTCGGGAGGTATCGACCGTACGCAGTCGCGGCAGGGATACCTTGGCCACCCATTTGCTGTAATTAGCCCCGTTAAGCAGAATCAGATCGGCCCGCTGATAGTCACCTACGGTTTTGATATCTGGAGTCCAGAAGGCAGGATCAACCGCTGCCGGGGCGGGAAAATGCGCCTCGATATGCGCACCGCCAATGCGCTGGGCGAAGTAGTGCAGGGGGTAATTGACGCTGAACACCTGCAGTTTTTCCCCGGCCACCAGCGAAAAAGAGCCCAGACAAAGCACGACAAGCAGCACCGCTGTGTGTAGCCGATAGTTCATAGAATCATCCTCCTGACTATTTCAGCACTTTGTGCATCGACCACCGTTAATACAACAGTGCACAACAGACTACTGACGATGACAATCATACCGATCTCCGCGCCTATCAAGCGGCTGATTGTCAGGCGGCTGCACCCTAGCTTGAAGATGGTATTGATCTCCCGCTGTCGCAGCCGCAGGGAAAGTGCGAACACCAGCAGTATGACTAATACCGTGGCACTGGCGACGATCAGAATCACGCCATCAAGCACCCGCTTGATGCGAAAAATATTCTGCAGCAGGCCATCCACCACCTCCTCGGGGCGGACGATTTGATAACTCGGACTCTCCAGATAACGACCGCGCAACAGCGCAGCAGACTTGGCATCATGGGGCAACACAATCAGCGCGGTCAGAGGATAGATCGATGGGTCACCGTGCAGATGAAAGGTATCGACATTGGCCGCTGTGATTTCGGTGAACTGCACCAGCTTAGCCGTGGCCACCACATTGCCATCACTGCGCCCCATCACCAGGCTGGGATCTTGAATCTGCGTTACATCCTGGTGACCGTGCAACAGCCCCTGCACCACCCAAGCGGACTTGATATCCACGAATACCGCCTGATCATCGGCGCTGTGACTGGGTGCCAGCACACCCACCACTTTCATCTTCAGCGGATACACCCCGGCCAGATCGAACAGGGTCTCAGGCGATGATAACAGGCTGTCTCCGGGGGCAAGCCCTAGTTGCTGCGCCACAGCCGAACCAATGACACTTTCCCCCAGCATCGCCATAGGCCGCCCCTGTGCCACTTGCAGTTTGCGAAAGTCGAAATAGTCCAGGGTGGTGCCGACAATGGGAAAGCCCCGGGCCTGAAACCGGGCATAAATGGGAATCGGCGCGGCCAACCCGGTATCAATGACCGCCTCATCCGCCTGCATGGAGATCAACTCCGGCACCTCATCATCGAAATAGAGTGAATTCAATACCAGATCCAGGGAGCTACCCTTGGCTCCCAGCATTAAAGGCGTGGATGCAGCTCGGGAGAGTAGCTGGCGCTCGCTCTCATTGAGCAGCAGTTGCAGCGCCAGGGGCAATACCGCAATCAGGGTGATGGCCGCCATCAGGGTGGCGCTGCGCCAACGGTAGAACAGCAGGTACTTCCAGGCGATATAGAGACTCTCCATCATACCGCCGTCTCCCGGCGGAAATCGGCAAAATCCACAACCCGGTCAAAGCGCGGCAGAAGCTCATGATCATGGGTCACTGCCAGCAGGGTGGCATTATGTGCCGCGACCGATTCGAACAGCAGATCCAGAATATGCCCCTTGTTAAGCGGATCCAGGTTACCCGTTGCCTCGTCGGCCAGAATCAGGTCGGGGTCGGGCAGCAATGCCCGGCAGATTGCCGCGCGCTGCTTTTCACCCTGGGACAGATCCCGCGCGGAGCGTCCAAGCTTATCCGAAATCCCCATCTGAGCGGCCAATTCCCGGGCACGCCCACGCACCTGCGGGGTGAGTTTCAATGCTGTGCTGATACGGTAGGGATGCAGAATGTTGTCCATCACATTGAGGTATTCCAACAACTCGAAATCCTGAAACACGAAACCGATGGTACTGACACGAAAGTCCCGCCGTGCGGCGTCAGACAACCCGGTCACCTCAACATCGCCGACCTGCACCCTGCCCGCTAAAGGCTGAATAATCCCTGCAATCAGATTCAGCAGTGTGGTCTTTCCTGAGCCACTGGGGCCGATCACCGCCAGCCTTTCACCCGGCGCTATGAATAATTCCGGAATGGCGAGATGGAATCCCCCAATGTCATACTTGAACTCAAGGGCCTGGATATCAATCACTCGCCTGCTCCGTTGTCGCCAGGCGCTTATACGGATCGACACGTTTTTCCTCAAGCAGCTCCAGAGCGGTAATCTTCCACTGCCCGTCGATCCCCTCTATGGTGACGATAGCATCATAGTAATTTTTTCGTATATGGGTATGCCCCCAGTGACCGACCGTGCCTGTGGCCGTCCACTTAGCCTTGGCGGCATAAGCCAATGGCTTCTCATCCAGGCGTTGTGCCGCCACCTGCAATATCTCAACATCCGTTACCTTGGCCTGGGCTCCGCCGGCCTTCTGTACCGCAAACGATTTGCGGTTCTGGAGATAGATATCCGCCAGCAGATCACCGCTGACACTCAATGCAAGCTTGTCGTAGACATCCTCTTCATCACGAAAATCAAAGGCCCGGTAGACATTTCTCAGCAGGCTCTGCAGCGTCGCTTCCGCCTCATCGTGATCCATATCGGCGATCAGCAACGCCGGCCGTGACAGTGTCAGTGGTGCATAGGGGTAGGCCAGCACGGTGCCGGCCATCAGCAACCCCATGGCTCCCAGGTGCAGACGCACCGATTGACCGTTGAGCCTGCGGCCACGAAAGCTATACAGGGTCGCAGCCAGAACCACCAGCAGCACCAGACTGATAATGGGGATCTGCCAGCGGCTGCCCGCCTCGGCCACCCGTACCTGCGCAACCGTGGGCAATGTGTAGTTCTTCAGGTAATTGGTCCAAGTGTGCAGATTATCATCGGACATCAGGTAGGTGGCCAGCGGCCCGGCCGGGTCGATGGCGGTGGCCGGCACCCGGTTGATCCGGTCGGTGAATAACTGCCATTCCATGGTCACCTGACTGGGCAGACCGTCGGTAATAAAGGTGATAATGACTCCGATAATGGCAGTATTGATCTCCAGCCGCTCCGGTTTCTCCAGCAACTGGATACCCGACAAGCCCACCTTTATATAGTTGGTACGATCAAGTATCGGTTTGTACGACACGGCATCAATCCGGACCGGGTTTTTCTCCAGCAGGAACTCACCAATTCGCTGCTTCAGCGCTGCCAGCTCATCCATTTCGATGTACTGCTTCCCCTTCAGCCCCAGATCCATCCAGTTGGCCATATCCTTAACCCTGACCAGCAACTCGTGGCGCACCTCGTAGGGCTCCACATACAGATAGGACATGAGGGCGGACTTGTGGTGCCGCTTGAGATTGGGGTTGTCAAACTTCGTGTACCAGGGGTCATCCCAATCCAGCTTCAATTGCGCCGGTGCACCGAGATAGCGAAAATCGATAATAGGGACTGACTTGTGGTAGGCAATAAAGCCGATAGTCACTTGCGAGCGGCCCTCTTCATCCCGCGGAGGAACGAATGTCAGCTGTGCCGGTTCACCTTCAAACGGATAGATCAGTTCTGCGTAGAGCACGCGCTTATCCGCTGGTGCTTCCGGTACCCGCTGGCGGGTAAAGGGGTTAATCATGCCGGCAAATAACGATTGACGGTCCGTGCGCATACGACGTTCAACAACCTGCAGTTCAGCGGACAACTTCTTGCCGGTATCAGTGATAACCTGAAACGTATGCCCGGCAAATTGACGCAGACGTTCTTCAGCAGACGCTCGGTTGATGGATAAATTCGTCAACCAGCTATCCGGGATCAGCGGCTCAAACGTTTTAATATCAGCGTAAGAGACTTCCAACACCACCTTGACATGATCGTCGAACACATATAACTCAGCGATATTCGGAGCGGTTTCGGCTCCCGTAAGATTGACCCAGTCGGCCCGCAGGTTACCTGCACCTCCCAATAACAGGCCAACGCCGAAACAATAAAGGATTGTCGAGATCAGGCGCATTTTTAATTTTCGAACAATAGAGACGTCTGCCTTCACGTCGACCACCTGCTGAGCCAGTGCAGCTGTCTGTGCTGAATATGGATGTACGGCCGATCCAAGACAAATATTTCTATTAAACATCCGCTGTGCTCCTGCAAATCAGTGGATAAAGACCCTTAACCCGAACATTTCATATAGGCGCTAAAATAACGTTATAAGTCTGATGGTGCCTGAAAATTCGTTTACATTAGATCGTTGCTATTTAAACGAGTACCGCTGATCGGTTTTCTGAATAATCTGGCGTTGCATTTGGCTCGATCTCCCTTGAGCCTTGAAATAACCAGGGCTTGGCGGAAGATAAAACCAACTGCTTAGCCAGATTTTCCAGAAACTCCAATCCCTTCACAAAATATCCGGGTTAATAACGTATCCGTGCTGGTCGCTATTGCTGCCCATTGGCAAATTTATATGCTGACACTTCATTCCCCGGATCGCCGTCCTTGCTGCATTTCATCTGCTCCGCATCCAGGCGTGACCGAAGCCGCCTGGCATAAGAATCAAGACTTGCCGCAATCTCCTCCCAGGAGGTGTTGGCGTCCCTTTCCTTACCCGCTTTTGCGACGGACAGTTTGTCGATCAGCACACCAACCTGTTCGGAGGATTGCGCATCAAGGAGTTTTCCCTCAATGGTGGCGTCATCCGACTCGAAATTTTTTCGCTACTCCAGCCAAGGATTTGTCACCACCAACTCCTAAGCCGACAGGGGTATAGCCCAGCAGCCCGCGTTTTTTCATTCAAGTGTTTTCCAGCTCTTCTGATCCCGTCGCAGCAAAAGAATTAGTAACTAAAGCGCACTCCAACGCCAACGCCCCAGTCATAAGGCTTGTCACCTCCGATACCGACTAGTCCATCCACATAGGTACCAAATGATGGTGAAAACATCTTCCCGAGTTGTACCTCAACAGTGGCGGGAATTTCGTTGTCATTTTCCCAATCAACGGGGACTTTGGCGTCTAATTTCCCCCAAACTTTATCCGCAAACGATTGAATGGCAATCAGGCGAAAGGCGGTTGTATTAACGTCCGGACCGTCGAATTCCACAAAGTGCTGCACCAGCGGAACCAGCACCGTGCTCCCTCGCATCATTGCCACACCAACTAACGGGGCAATCTGGTCCGATCCCGATCCGATGCCTTTTTCTTCATTCCCAAAATCAATAATCAACTCACCACCGATAGCCGTTTTATATTTCCACGTCCCCAACTGCCCAACCATTTTTTCAGGAAAGTAAATAGGTTTTACATGCAGCGACTCCCAGTCGCTCTCACTGGAGCCGGTCACATCCGTATCCCAATAGTGAAGTTCATATTTGAGCTTTAGTTTGGGGTTCAGCATGTACGCCCCGTCCACCACAAAAAAATCGTAGCGTTCAGGTCCGTCGAGATCGAAGTACTGTAAGCGCACATCTGTATTATTAACAACTGCCAGTGGATTCGAGGCGTTTTCACCATAAGCAGGGTTGATGCCAGTGACCAACATTAAACCCAACGCATATCCGGACCACTGCGGGATCTGCCGGTACCGCCTCCCCATGCTGCCAGCATCTCTACGTGCTAGCACAAGGTCGCTCCCTCGCATCGTCCTGGGGGTAGCAGTATTGTTGATTAATTTCATTCTTCATCTCCTCAAACTACTCCTCTCCCGTGGGGAAAAGGAGCATTCCTAAATTTCCATTTCCCTTTTTCTTTCGTACTTCGGTGCCTGAAATGGCTTAATCCAACCGACAAGTATTTTCAGCTAATCGATGGACTGCGTGGGTGGAGGATTAATTCCTTCAACGTTGCCTTTAAGCAACCAGTCTGAACTTAACCCGGTGGCCGGCTCGGCTCGCGGCGCAGTATCCCACTGAAAGAAAAATAAACTACCGCCAAAAATATCCTTTAATCGTTTGTTTCATATGATATTCAAAAGTGATAACCGACCCCCAGCAACAGCCCCGACTCCGTCCCGCTCCACTTAAAATCATCGAGATCATCCCTATTGTTATTTTTAAGATAGACAAACGGATTTATTTTTACTGCAATATCAACAATTGTAGACGCTGCAGTTAAGATGACAAAAAAGTTAATTAATGATGCAACCAGGGAATACGGGGCGGGTGAGCAAAACACAGTGGCTGAACACGGCGCTGGTAGCACGCACACAGAAAATTGAGCATCAAATCAAAACGTGCATAAAAGCAACGCTAAAAGCCAGCTACTAATCACGATACCCGCATCGGAGTTGACGGACCAGTGGTCCGTCATAGGTCTCTCGAATGACATTGTGCCCCTGGCGCTACGGATACCGCTCAGTGGATTTGCCTGCAACCTGGATACTATTTGAAAAAGTAGCGCATACCTAATTCAACGGTCCAATCGCGGTCAAAGTCTTGGTCGTTTTCTATGCCAACACCGGGCTTAAAGTACAGGGCGCCCCACGGCAGCATCTTGCCTAACTCGGGCGCGAGCCAGAGCGAAAACTCATCCGTCTCGAAATCATATACTGGCTGCAATTCCGGCAGCAAATACAAGCCGTCGGTCAATTTGGGACCCGGTCTGCTCAAAGGCTGCATCATGAACCACCGGCCGCGGTACTTAGACACGTCCGAGCCGTTATCACCCTTGGCAATGTCAAAGTCGTAGAAGTTCATGAAGGCAAGAAAACCCGGGCTGAGCAGTTTAAAATCGGTCACATAGACGTACATGGGTGATAAGACCCAGTTGTCGCCGCCCAGGATGTCCTCACTGGCGGTCGGTAGGGTCACCTCGAGGCCGAACATGTGGGAGCTTGTTTCAGACTGGACGGAATCAGGTTTATAGAAGAAGCGCAGGCCCAGGTCACCGATGCCGTTCTGCTTACCATCTGACGGGACGTCCGAGAATGGTATACCTCCTCCAGCACCGGGAAGTGGCCCGGCCGGCGGTATGATGCCCGAACTCAGAGATTTGAACCCGTCGGTGTCACTGACGTCGAAGTACTTCGCTACCGGTAAATCATAGGTCATGGCGAATTCATGATTTTTGAAGGCGTACATACCAAAAAGATTGAGCTGATCTACTTCGACGCCGTTTTCCAGTTCGGTATGTATATAATAAGGCATGAACTTGCTGCTAAAGCCGCGCGGGTCTGTGCCGGACTTGTCCTCTACTGCCAGCACGTTGCTAGAAATGCCTGCAACAAGAAAGGCTAACAGTGGTACAAATATTATTTTGCTTTTCAACATAACGCATTCCTCATTGGAGGACTCTTTGAGTACTCTAATATATAGATAAGATTAAAATTGCGATAAGGCCAGGCATAAACCCGCCCTTAACAATTTCACACTCACTTCTTCATCTGTTTGCGCCAGTCCTGATCTTGGAGATTGAGTTTCTCCATAAACTCGTCGAGCATGCAGTTCTGGGCATTTAAGCCGATGCCCTTTTCCTCTTTCAGAGCAAGTTACTCTTTCTTCATTATTAGCCTCTCGCTATAGGACAAGATCCGGCGCGTAAATTATTAATAACTGAAAGAAAAATAAACCACCGCCAAAAAAACCCTTTAAACGTTTGTTTTATATGATATTCAAAAGTGATAACCAATACCCAACAACAGCCCCGACTCCTTCCCGTCCCACTTATAATAATCGAGATCATCCCTATTGTTATTTTCATAATCGATATCCAGCACCTTATACGTAAAGGCAGCTACCCAGTTCTGCGCAAACCTATAGGTAACACCGGCGTCGAACCGCCATGCGAAATCAGAACCAACATCAAAGCCACCAACATCGCCACGCACCAACAACGACCATTCGCTGTTAATCGGTCCATAATACCTAAGTCCTACAAATGGATCGATCCAGTCATCACCAACGTCCACATTAAGCTCCACAGGACCTTCTATGACATCTACATCAATGTCCTGTTTGATATATCTTGCACCTCCAATAGCTTCCAGGTTCGGATATTTCTGAGTGAACTTATAACCCGCATAAAGTTCGATTTCATCTATGTCAATTTCTACATTCATGTTTGCGGGTACGGGGGTTGAGGTTATTGTATTATCAACTTCCAGTTTCGCAATCAATACATCTGCATTCAGGCTCCAGCGACCTTTTCTGGCATTAAATATTGCAGAGAAAGCAGAATCCAAATTATCAATCACATCACTGAAGCTGAGATCCACATCAACATCCATAGCACCCAGCGGTGTACCAACACCAGAGGTACCGTCGATACTTTCCGCAAAGAGAGACCCTACCACTAAATAACTCCATTCCTCGCTGTCTTGTTCAGCAGATAGAACCGGAAATGCCGCAGCCAGAATACAAAGCCCCGATAATACCGATACAATTACATGCTGTGTGCTCCTAAGTATCCTCATACCCCTGTCCCTCAAATTTTTTGATTTTATTTAGCATAGTAATAATTCTATGAATTTGCTCAGCCTTTCCTGCACTATATCTACCTGTTAAATCTATTAGTTTTCTTTAGTATTACTTTAAGCTGTTTAATCTCAATACTTAAAATAAAGACACACCAATAAGGGATGACCTAATTCAACTAAGCATTCATTCGGATCATGATCCGGCGACTGATGTGTGTCACCTTGCTGTTGTTGGTATATATTGCTCCCACCCCAATAGGGTAATCCTCCCCTTTTTAGCGGGTGCTAAAAGTAGAAATTAAGCGACCATCAGCAGTGGCTTTTCATGCGGATTAACTGAAAGTGCATGCGTGTATTGGCTTGCCGTTAATGGCAAATCAGCGGTTGATCGGTGCCCTGACCATCGATAGTTTTGACCCGCATCAGTTTGGCGTATTTAGCGATGATGAGTTGCGTACGGTGATGGCCCTGGCCGCGGCCAGTTTGAACAATGCGATTCTCATCGAGCAACTTGAAAAGCGGGCCGGTAATATTCAGCTCGAGGCAGCGATTCTATCCAATTCAAATGGCATGCCGGAGGCCATTGGCCAGCCTGATAAAATGTTGGCGCTACAGGGGCAAATCGAGGCGTTGGCGAATAACGATTTGTCCGTGTTAGTGATGGGGGAAACCGGGGTCGGTAAAGAGCTGGTTGCCTCCGCACTCCATACGCAATCGTCCAGAGCGAACGAAGCACTGATCTATCTTAATTGTGCTGCGCTGCCTGAATCCGTTGCCGAGAGTGAATTGTTCGGCCATATCAAAGGTTCATTCACTGGCGCCATTAGTAACCGTAGCGAACAATTTGAAATGACAGATAAAGGCACCTTGTTCCTCGATGAAATAGGAGAGTTGCCACTGCCGCTGCAAGCTAAATTGCTTCGCGTTTTACAGTACGGTGATTTGCAGCGAGTCGGTGATGACCGAATTTTGAAAGTGGATGCCCGCATCATTGCGGCGACCAATAAAGATCTGAATAAAGAGGTGATTGCCGGGCGTTTTCGTGCTGACCTGTATCACCGCCTGAGTGTGTTTCCTATTATGGTTCCTCCCTTGCGTGAACGAGGGGACGATATCGTATTGCTGGCAGGTTTTTTTATCGAACGCTGCCGGACCAAACTGGGGTTGAGGCACCTTAGTTTGGGCTCCTCGTGCCAGGCGCTGCTGAAGGCTTACACCTGGCCGGGTAATATCAGGGAGCTGGAGCACAGTATTCATCGTGCCGCTATCCTGGCTCGAGCAGAGTCGCAAGATGAAAATGTGACGATAAAGCCCCAGCACTTTGATAGCGCAATTTTTAATAAAGAATTCGAACTGGCGACAGACGGTGTATCAGTTCAATCGGCCGGTCAACGATTAACGTCTCAGGTTGGAAATCTACGAGAGTCCACCGATCAATTTCAGTATCAGCTGATTAAGCAGGCTCTGGATAACAGCAACAACAACTGGGCAGCGACCGCGCGTCAACTTTCAGTAGATATGGGTAATTTGCATCGCTTAGCCATGCGTCTGGGCTTAAAATAAAGCAACAGGCTTATGCCTTTCTAAGCCTTGGCTTAGTTTTCATCGGCAAGTGGATCTTGGTTGAACGTTGCTGTTGCTGTCTGTAATCAGGTTGCTTTTTTTAGTATTGAAAAAGCCCATCCTAAGTACTGACCACAACCAATCGCCGATAGCCGCTGCAAATAAACTAACCGCATCTATTGCCCCTGGAAAAGACGAATAAAGTAACGGTTTTCAGTTACGCTCGGTGGCAGAGTCACTGCTTCAGAACCTTCAAGTTCTAGCCTTTGATCGCTAATAATCAGTGCGCCCGGTGCCAGTGCGGGTATCAACGCCTGGGAGATAAACGCTGTGATAACACTATCCTCTGCCGCCACCCCGGTGCCGATATCGCAATGCACCAGCACACAGCCAGAGGGATGTTCACCAACCGCCAGCGGAAGAGTTTCTTGAATGTTGCCCAGATACAGATGACGCTGATCGGGAATACAGTCAGGATGGGCTGCAATCTGACGATCGAACACGAAGATTTCGTGTCTGGCTAGACGGGTACGCAGATGATCAAAGGTTCGTCCGTTGCCCAACCCCAGTTCAAACACCACGCCCGGTTGATCGGCCACCTGCCCTGCAGCCCAATCCAGACAGGCCCGCTGTGCCTGCAATCGCCGAATGACGCTATCCAATCGGGTCATCTTGACCTCCTGATGGTTCCTTTCCATGTTCTGATTCCTTTCCATATTCTGATTGCTTTCCATGCTCTGATTCCCATGCTCTGATTGCTTTCCACTCTCTGATTCCCATGCTCTGAATCATAGGATTAAGACGCCAATTCAAGCCAATTGTTACAAACGCGTGTTATGTTTAGTTATGTCAGTATAACCACCAGATCTCTGGCTGTAGCTTTATTCCCCGCAAATTTATTGATTACTGCATTCTATTTATTTCGAATAATCTGACAACTAATTATTCATTACATTAGTACCCCTTCAATCATACCTTCCTTAAGGTGCGTATAACCGTGAAAATTATACGCACCGTATTACCCGTTTATTTATATACGTATGCAGCTTTCAAAATGGAGACGCACATCAGAACCATGATCATGGAGAACGGCAGGGCTCCGATAATCATTGCCTTCTGCACAGTCTCCAGACCACCGGCAAACATCAGGGAACCGACCACCAGCGTCAGGATTGCGCCCCAGATGATCCGGTGCTTCGCATCAGGATTATCATTACCACCAGCCATGACGGTATTCAATACCAGTACACCGGAATCAGCATACAGGGAAGCGGCGAACGCTAACGAACCAAATACCAGGAAGACCCCCAGCAATACCACTGACAGCGAGGTGTTGATATTACTCAATCATTTAACACCACGACCCAAACCTGTCAGTACAGATACTGTAGAGAACAGCATAATCATAACCAGTACTGCGATAATTACCGCGCTGGTTGGCTTGCCTTCATCGTTCAGTAACCAGCCTGCCCCGCTGATGGTATCAAAGCCTAATATCAGCTGAGTAACGCCGGTACCGACGGTGACAGAAATACCCAATACGGTTGCGACAACGGCCAATACATCGATAGCATGGCCCATAGGTCCATTCAGCTCATCGCCGAACAGAGGTGACAGCGTGGAGCGGATGGTCAGCGGCAGACCGTGGCGATAAGCGAAATACCCCATTGCCAATCCGGCACTCACATAGATAACCCAGGCATGGAAGCCCCAGTGCAGGAAAGTAAAACGCATCGCCGAGGCGATTGTTTCCGGTTTCTCTGCCTCAACCAATCCTGCAATCACATCCGGATTACCGGCGAAGTGGTACATCGGCTCGCCAATGGAATAGAACATCAGGCCGATCCCCATGCCGGCGCTGAACATCATTGAGAACCAGGAGAAATTGGAAAATTCGGGGGTTGAATCATCGCTGCCCAGCTTAACCTTGCCAATAGGCAGTAGGATCATCATCACACAGAAGATCAGGAAAAAGCTGACCGAAATGATGTAGTAGGAATTAAAGATATTCAGCAATGCCGAATTCAATGAACCCAGCATACTTGCTGCCTGGTCCGGTAAAACAATGGCATAAAGCACCAGGCAAACGATAATCGCCTTACTTTTAAACCCGCGACAGTAAAGTTCTGGCCGTTATATAAGCCACCGTTGTTGGTTTCTATATTGACGTTGTAATCAGTATTCATAATAACTCCGTATGTCCACTGGCCAATAAACAGCGCAATGAACTACTTAATTTTATTTTTATTAACGCGTAGTTATCCGGAAAAGCTCCCCTCCAAAGAGCTCTTCGGGTAAATTTAATTGGATTGTTGTGGGCATTACCCGGACATTTCGTGAAGGGATCGGGTTACCCCCGCAAGAAACTCTCATCAAATGGATAACTGGTCAGATCCTCATAGCCGTCTTCCGTGATCAGCATCTGGTTCTCCAACTTGATGCCGTCCTTGCCACCGACCGCACCTACATAAGCCTCGACACAAAGCATCATGCCCGGCTGCAATTCACCTTCGTAGCCATAGGAATCCAGATCTTCGGGATAACGGATACAGGGGTATTCATCACATAAGCCAACACCATGGAACATCACTCCGTAACGCTGCTCACGAAACTCTTCCGGCAGGCGGTGGCCATTACGGGTCAGATCCGTGAACTTCACACCTGGCTTGAGCATGCTGGCGTTAGTCATAATGTGTTCATGAGCTACCCGGTACAGACGCTTCTGCTCTGCTGTCGGCTCCAGGCCACCACAGATCCAGCTGCGGGAAAAATCGACACACATACCGTAAACACCGATCAGATCGGTATCGAACGAAAGTAAATCCCCATCACTTATAATCCGGGGGCCGGATTCCTGAAACCAGGGATTGGTACGTGGACCGGAGCTGAGAATGCGGGTTTCAATCCATTCACCGCCACGGCGGATATTGCCGGCATGCAACTCTGCCCAGACATCATTTTCCGTCATTCCGCCTCGTAGCGAGCGGTGCATTTCAGCAACCGAGGCCTCACAGGATGCGATAGCACAACGCATCGCATTGATCTCATCCGGCCCTTTAATCACCCGGGCTTGTTCAGTTATATGCTGTCCATCGGATATTTCGATCCCCAGCTCATCCAAAGCACGCAAACCAGCCACTTCAATCTTATCCACGGCCAGGCGGCGGTTATTACCACAATGCTGACGCATCAGATCGTCCACCTGACCAGCAAACTTCTGCGCGTGCTCGTTCACCCGACCACCTGATTCAAAGTAAAAGAATGCAGCTCCTCCCCGTACCTCACGTACCAATGGCAGATGCGCAGAGAGGTGTTCACAGTTATGGAAATCCCACAACACCATATAGCCATCGGCGGAGACAAAGCAGGCCCGGGCATGGTTATGGGTGATCCAAAGCTGCATATTGGTACTATCCGTGGCATAACGGATATTGAGCGGATCAAACAGAAGAATCCCGCCCAAGTCGTTGGCCACAAGCTGGTCGCATAAGCGTTTCAGGCGATATTCCCGCATGGTTTCCAGATGAGGAGCCTCCAGACCAAGTGCCGCCCATTCCTGAAATGCCAGCGGGGTTGGCCCGATCTCCACCCGATCATTTTTATCTTCAGATCCGTCTGGCTTCAGAGCTAGGTGCCGGCGCCGGCTGGGATCGATTTTCCGGTTTGACGATGAAATAGAAAAAGGTGATGTCATCATTGGTTGATTCCGGTTGCTGATTTATTGACTGATTCACTGGCCTGCCACATCTAATCGAATGAGAAATAGCGTGTACAAGCCAGTGTTATCAGGGAGGGCTTTTAGAGATAGGTATAGCGGTTACTAACCGGTGCTGTTATATCCCATTTACCTTCCATTCCTTTCCTAATCAGGACATGGCAGCCTGGATAGATGCTCACGCAATCTTCGAACTGCGAACGAATAACAGCTTCACCGCTTTGCACGATAAACTGAACGTCCTGGTCGTAGCTGTATTCAAAAGTGTCAGTATTTCCACTTTCCCACAGATCCCAGCTCTGGCAGTTTTCCAGCTCGTTTTCCGATGCGGCACGAACAGTAATATGTGACATAATTTATCCTTCGCTCTTTACCTTGCTGTCGCTGTTATTCCAGTGGAACGCAAGAGACTCTGATGTGAGAGGTTCATTGCCCAGCACCATATCGCTGGCTTTCTCGGCAATCATGATGGTCGCTGCATTAATGTTCGCGCTGGGTATTGAAGGGATTACCGAGGCATCAATTACGCGAAGATTCTCTACCCCCCGGACCCTGAGATGGCTATCTACAACAGCCATCGAGTCTTCATCATGGCCCATTTTGCAAGTACCGCAGGGGTGATATGCACTGGCAGCATCGTCCCGGATAAAATCATCCATCGCCTTGCCGTTACGAATATGAATTCCAGGCGTATCCTCACGATATTGATACTTTTTAAAAGCGGGTTGTTTCGCTACTTCTAATCCCAAACGCATTGACTCACGCATTACCCGCCAGTCTTCATCGGTGGCCATATAGTTGGGATCAATACGCAGAGGATCATTGATATCTGCACTTCGCAAGCGCACATTCCCCCGACTGGTCGGCCGCATCGGACCAACACCGATTCGATAGCCATAAGTAGTCGCTAGCGGTATCCAGTCCTTATCAAAAAACACCGGGAAGAAATGAAACTGTACGTCAGGGTGAGCTGTATCCGGTGAACTATTCAGAAACGCACCCACATGACACTGATTGACAGAAGCCACGCCTTTCTTGAAACCAAACCACTGTATACCCGCCCACAACATACGATGTGGCTGCAATTCGCGATTCAGCGAAAGCGGTTCTTTCGTTTCGATCTGGATATGGCATTCCAGGTGATCATGAAGATTCTCACCGACTCCAGGCAGGTCGACTTTACAGTCAATACCGTGTTCAGCCAGATGCTTAGCCGGGCCGATACCCGAGAGCATCAGCAACTGCGCCGAGCCGAATACACCACTGCTAAGCAGTGCCTCACGTTCTGCGCGAACATTGATCACCTTACCTTTATATTTAACCTTGAAGCCGGTGGATCGGGTACCATTCAGGTTAATTTGCAAGACCTGGCAACCAGTCCAGACGGTCAGGTTCGGATTTTCCTTCTGGCTATGCAGATAACCCAACGCAGCACTGTTGCGGATACCGTTTCTAACACTCATCTCAAAACGGGAAACGCCTTCCTGCTGATATCCGTTCACATCCTCGGTCAATGGAAAGCCAGCTTGCTGGCCAGCTTCAAGAAATGCCGCATTGAGCGGACTCAGATCCTGCTGCACCTGAGCATGTATCGGACCTGACTGGCCCCGATATTCACTGCCAACCTGGCTATTCTCAATCTTCTTGAAATAGGGCAGGCAGCTTGCCCAATCCCAGCCAGATGCCCCTTCATCTTGCCAACGATCAAAATCCAGCGGATGGCCACGTAGCCAGGTCATACCGTTAATAGAGGATGATCCTCCCAGTACCCGACCACGGGGCTGCTGGATCTTGCGATTGTTAAGATGCTTCTGTTCCTCGGTGTAGTACCACCAGTTATATTTAGAGGTGGGTTTGAATGCCGATCTCAACCCCGCAGGCATTCGAATAATCCAGGACTTGTCGGACGAGCCAACTTCAAGTAACAAAACCTTGTTACCCGCATCGGATAAACGGCGGGCCAGCACGCATCCAGCTGAGCCCGCGCCTGATATTACATAGTCAAATGTTGTTTGCATTTATTATTCTCCAACACCAATAAGTCGATTAATCGGTGAGAAATAGACCACTTTTAAAACTTGTTAAGGATTTACTCCCCTCATAAAATTTCACGCTTTTAGCAGCTATGTAACTCCGGACTCTATCTCTAGCTTTTACAGTCGTAAAATCTCAATAGCAGTTCTTCAATATATTTCAGCAAGCAAAAGAAAAAAATCAAAATAAATAAATACAAGACTTAAAAAACATTTATAAATCTAAGCAACATTTCACCCCCCTTAAAAACAAGGATTTATATTACTAGTCATAGTGAGCATGCGGTGTTTGCATATCGACTCTGATCTGTTCACTGTCGCAATCAGTCAGTACAGCCTTATCTAACGTCGGTTTACGCTAGAACCAATAGACTGCCCTTCAACAAGAGAAACTAGTACTAATGCTTCTAAATAGAGCGGTTAAGTAAAATTCATATGAATTAAAAATAGTGTCATTGGCAACAGAACAATCACATAAAAAACCAAATAATTATTATGAAGAGAGCAGTAATAACAGGAATTCATTAATAATGATCACTAAAATTTTATGTCTGCTCTACAAACTCTGAGCTGCGGTTCCATGTATTAACCCGGCAATGATTTTCGTCGGGTTAATAGCGCGGCACAAGGATGTGCCGCCGCTGGCCAAGGCCAGCGCGAGCCCATGAAATACAAGGAGATTGACACATCTTCGCCAGTATTTTGTGGGCGACAATCAAATCGATCAGGACGATCTATTTGATTGCCAGGTTAATAGTGATCCTGACTGATGCTTTGGCGGGCATTATCTCATGCAGGGGGAGACAATCTCATTTCCCTGAGGCTATCGAATCAGGTGCGCAAAATTCGACAGTCTGCAGGAATATGAGAAGAAGGCGATTCATGTGGCGGGAGTACCAGCCTCCCACGCACTTATTTATCAGGCTGCTGCCACCTGCCCGCGTATACACTCTTCAGAAGCGGCCCGTGGCACCAGTGCCCGGACGAGGTCTTTCATGCAGATTGTGCCGACCGGATTGCCTTCCTTCATAACGAGGTAAACCCTGTTGGTTTCGCCGTCTGAATGGGAGATGACATCTTCCAGCGTCGCATCATAATCGACTTCGCCCACGGTTGTCGGTGAGTTGGCGCTTAGAGGCTCCATAACGGAGCGAACGCGCAGTACCCGTGCGCGGTTGATATCGCTGATAAAGTCTTCGATATAAGGATCGGAAGGGTTGAGTAGTATGTGCTGGGGCTCACCCTGCTGTATTACTTCACCGTCCTTCAGGATAACCAGATGATCGGCCAGTTTGAGTGCCTCGTCGAGATCATGGCTAATGAAGATGATCGTCTTGTGCAGGTCTTTCTGTAATTCCAGCAACAGGTCCTGCATGTCGGTACGAATCAGCGGGTCCAGCGCCGAGAAGGCTTCGTCCATCAGCATGATGGCTGAGTTTGAAGTCAGTGCCCGGGCGATGCCGACGCGCTGCTGCATACCACCGGATAACTGGTGGGGATAGTGCTCTTCAAAACCTGACAGGCCGACACGGTCCAGCCATTTTTTCGATTCCTCATCCGCCTCAGCCTCATCTATGCCACGTACACGCAAGGCAAGCCCGGCGTTCTTCAACACCGTGCGATGGGGTAGTAACGCGAACTTCTGAAACACCATGGACATATCCTTTTGCCGCATCTGGCGCAGTTTTTCCTCTGAGAAGGTCATTACATCGACGCCGTCAATCAGGATCTGTCCATCTGTCGGTTCGATCAGACGATTGAAGTGGCGGATCAGCGTCGATTTGCCGGATCCGGAGAGGCCCATGATAACGGTAATCTCACCATCACGCATGTCGACGTTAATGTCCTTGAGACCGAGCACATGACCGTGCTGGTCTAGTAGTTCGGTCTTGCCGATACCACTTTTCGCCTGTTCCAGAACAGACTCCGGGTTGGGACCGAAAATCTTGTAGAGATTTCTTATGGATACTTTGATATTTGCAGTCATCATTCAGCCTCCTCAGGAATTATGTTGTG
>JBALVQ010000083.1:0-26502 GCA_036960915.1 Amphritea sp. | reverse complement strand
GCAGATTCTGGGTTGATGGTATCCCAAGGGCTACCGGCAGCGGCTTTTGCAGCGGCGATAGTTTCGATATCTTGATTCAGACTAGACATGGTTAATCCTTCTGTATGATAGCTAATGTGTTCAGAACTATTGTTGTAATAGTTAGCCCTGTAAAAAGCTGGTTACTTCTTGCATCAGCAAATTGTCGAAGTGGCTGACGCCGTAGCGAGGGCATCATAATGAGGGCATTAACGGCGGGGTGTCAAAGAGATTTTGTGCACAGCAATAAAGCTGTAAATATACTACAAAGCCTTGTGTTACGGGCCTTGTAAAAATACTACCGGATCTGTTTCTTGCTGCTGTGCAGCAAAGTCTTTATCCACGGTGCTTTGAGGTTATATAGCCAAAAGTATAAAGACTTTTGAATGGGGTTATAAAGCAGCTTTTTACAAAAACTATTGGTTATAAGAATGTATTCGTTTTATTCCTAAAAGGTATAAGTGGTTTCTTACTACATTTTTAATACTTAGCGGTTTGTTTGCGTTCAAAAGAAAATGTGAAAAAAAAATGAATAAAATCAGTTAACTAAAAAGGAAAAAGGTCACCGTTGGTGACCTTTTGTCGTAAGGGAGTTGCCTCATCGGCAGGGGCAATTAATGCCTGCTGTTTCTCTGTGAAGCTGTTTAGCCTGGCTGAAGCATGCCGTATCAGCATAGTTTCTATTCAAGTTTTTTCGAGCATCGAATACCTTCAGTTGGACTCTGACTATTTTAGCTGCCAGCGCGTGGTAGCTTACTCCAGATAGAGGGATCCCTGATTGTATAGATCAACCAGTAGTTGCAGTGATTCATCTTGCCATTCGCCCTGACTGATGACGATACCGCTGGTCTGGCACAGTGAGGTTGCCAACGTGCAGGTACTGCCGCTGCAGTTGAAACTGTTGCCATCGACAAACAGTTGAAGATTGTTGTCGCCACTTATATGGTAAGAGAAGCGGCTGCCTTCGTTACGACTGAAGCGAAGCTCACCTTCCAGCAGGGCGTTTTTAAATTCTTCCAATGTTATTTTTTCTTCCGGTGCCTGCTCCAGATCAGGGTACTTTGAATCGGTAACAAATTGGCCAAACCAATGGGCTAGCTGGCTCTCATCGTTGAGATATTCCGCAAATATGGCACGAACTTTCTGTAACGCCTCAGGTTTGATCTCACCGGGGTTGTCCTGAAGTTGCAGGTCAGGATCGTTGTAGCGTGATTCAGAGGTGAGTTTTTCGCCGATGTAATCGGTAAAGCCGCGCATAATCTCGGCACTCGATGGCGCCCGGAAGCCGACGGAGTAAGTCATACAGTCATCACTTTCGCCAATGCCGTTATGACCCACCTGTGGTGGCACGTAAAGCATATCTCCTGGCTCAAGAATCCAGGTCTCTTCCGGTTTCCAGTCAGGGATAATCATCACCGGGGTGTCAGGTCGACGCGGCGAGTTCTGGTCGTAATGGCCGCCAATCTCCCAGCGGCGTTTGCCCTGGGTTTGAATCAGGAAAACATCGTAATTGTCGTAATGGGGGCCAACGCCGCCGCCCTGACTGGCAAAGCTGACCATCAGATCGTCATAGCGCCAGTTTGGGATGAAACGAAACTGCTCAACGATTTCATTTGCTTCGGGTATCCAGCTATCAACCGCCTGTACCAGTAAGGTCCAGTTATTCTCCGGAAGGCTGGCAAAGGTCTCCTCGTTGAACGGACCTTGCTTGAGTTCCCAGTGATTGCTCTCCGGCTGCTGGATGACTAAGCGGGATTCAACTTCCTCTTCACAGGCAAGGCCTGCCAGTTCGTCAGCACCAACGGGGGCTTGCAGATCTGGAAAGGCATTGCGCACCAGTAAAGGTTTCTTTTGCCAGTAGTCACGCAGGAACTCTTCAATCGAGATGTCGCCGAATGGGGAGTTATTCATTTATCAGAACCTTTGTCTTGTTGGGCTGTTGCGCTAACTTTGGCGGCGGTTTCATCAATCGAGGTTAAAATACCGCGCAGCATGTTTAGTTCGGTTTTCTCGGGGCGAGTGCGGTTGAAATAGCGGCGTAATCTGGTCAGTACCTTGCCCTCGTGCTGCGGGATAATGAAGTTGGTTTTACGCAACGCACTCTCAAGGTGTTCATAGAACAGTTCCATCTCCTTGTGGAGCGGGTAGGGTTGCTCCTGGTGGATGATGTCGCGCTTGTTGTGCGCTTGCCAGATTTCATAGCAAACCAATTGAATAGCCGCGGATACGTTCAGCACCGGATACTCTGGATTGGCGGGAATGTAGACATGAAAGTTACACTTTTGCAGTTCGTGATTGTGCAGCCCCATCGTTTCACGACCAAAGATGATAGCCACTTTGCCGTTGTCGGCTTCACCAGCAATCTTCTTGCCGCATTCGTGGGCATCAAATATCGGCAGATCAAAAGTGCGGTTGCGGGCACTGGTGCCAACCACTAACTGACAGTCCGCAATGGCTTCATCCAATGTTTCGACCACTGTGGCATTGTCTAATACATCTTTGGCCCCTGCGGCACGCGAATCAGCTTCTTCACTGGGGTAGATGCGTGGCTCAACCAGGTAGAGATTACTTAATCCCATGTTTTTCATGGCGCGGGCAGCAGCGCCAATATTGCCGGGATGAAAAGTATTGATCAGTACAACGCGAATGTTATCGAGCATGTCTAAAACAGTATCCGTAATGAGTGTTACAAGTCAGGCTAATACAGCAGTGACCAATTGTATGTCAGTGTGGTTAATCAGGGAATTGCCGCTGGTTGAATATTGTCTGATAAATAGCTTTGCGTGAATTGCTTCAAATCATAAACGAAGCGCTCTTTATGCCACAGCTGAGGCGAATGATCCGATTTTTCATAAGTGCGAAGGTCTGATTGCGGAATCTGTTCAGCGACGTAATCGGCAACCTGTTTGCTGTAAAACTGGCTTTCATCACCGTAAATGAGCAGGGCGGGCACTGTTATTGTTGGCAGTACTGAGCGGTAGTCCTGAGCCGACAGTGATTCCCAGCATTGGACCAGGGGGGCTGCTTCCTGCTGTTGCAGTTGTTCACGCATTAGTTGAAATCCCCGTGAATTAATTCGGTAGTTCTCTAATGAGTTACGGTTGTAGCCATTGGCGACCAGCTGTAATAAGCCTTCTGCAAAATCTTTACGTAATTCGCTGATCAGGCGGCTGTTTGCCTGCTGATCAAAGTTTCCATAAATACCGTGTGGCCAATCACTGTTGGTGACCAGCTTGGGGGACTGATCGACAATGCAAATACCGGCAAGTTTGTCGCAGCCGAATTGGCTTATATATTCCCACAGGGTTAATGCCCCCATTGAGTGGCCAACTAATGTGACCCGATCAAGATCGTGATGCTTGATCAGCTGATCGAGGTCCTGTGCCATTGTTTCAATGTGCATGCTGGTGCCTGGAGCGTGGCTGTGGCCACCGTGTCCGCGGGCATCCCAGCAGATAATATCGTGTTTATCGGCTAGTTCTGCGGCAAAGGGCAGCCAATCCCGGGCACTGGCACTCCAGCCATGTAAAAAAATAAGTGGGCTACCTTTACCTAACCTGATGTAGTTGATTTGGGTGCCGTCTATGGCTGTAATATTTTCCATAAATTCGATACTTTATGCGATGTTTGTGATGTTTGTGATGTTTGTGATGTTTTAGGTGTAGAGCGTAAGACTATTGGAAATAACCTCTGCTCCTGCACATCCCTGTGCCCACAGGCCGCTTCTTGCTAGAGAGTTACGTCCATGCATCGCTGCATCGCCATCCATGGCTCCTTGCAGCCCTGTTCTTGTTAGAGGGCATCCACCCCTGGATATCGTCGCTCCTGTACATCCCGGCACTTGTTCCCGACAGTGCTCTACCTAGCACATCCGTGTGCAAGTATGTACCCGCGACATACCGTACATCCTGTACATAAAAAAGCAGAGCGAGTGCTCTGCTTTTTTCATCCTATCGGGCTAGCCCGGATCCGGATAGCTTCAAGCTTATTAGATTGCCTTCGCCTGATCGGCTGCATTACCGATGTAAGAGTGAGGCGTCAGCTCTTTAAGCTCATCTTTAGCTGCCTGAGGCATATCCAGAGTATCGATGAATGTCTGGATAGTTTGTTTGTTCATGGTTTGGCCACGAGTAAGTGCTTTCAGCTTCTCATACGGCTCTTCGATCGCGTAGCGACGCATAACTGTCTGAATTGGCTCTGCCAGAACTTCCCAGGCATTTTCCAGATCATCGTTCAGGCGTGAAGGATTGAGTTCCAGCTTGCTGATACCTTTTAAGCTGGACTGGTAAGCAATCAGGCTGTAGCCGAAGCCAACACCCATGTTACGCAGTACAGTTGAGTCGGTCAGGTCACGCTGCCAGCGAGAGATAGGCAGTTTGGCAGCCAGATGCTGCATGATTGCGTTAGCAATACCCAGATTACCTTCGGAGTTTTCGAAGTCGATCGGGTTTACTTTGTGCGGCATGGTAGAGGAGCCTACTTCGCCTGCAATTGTTCTTTGTTTAAAGTATCCCTGGGAAACGTATCCCCATACATCGCGGTCAAAGTCGATGATGATGGTGTTGAAACGACATACAGCATCAAACAGTTCGGCGATGTAGTCGTGTGGCTCGATCTGAGTGGTGTATGGGTTGAAAGAGATGCCCAGGCCTTCTACGAATTCCTGTGCGTTCTTTGCCCAATCGATGTCTGAGTAGGCAGACAGGTGTGCGTTGTAGTTACCTACTGCACCGTTGATTTTGCCCAGCAGTTCAACATTTTTTAGTTGCTTGATCTGGCGCTGCAAGCGATAAGCAACGTTAGCCATTTCCTTACCAACAGTCGTCGGTGAGGCGGTTTGTCCGTGCGTACGGGAAAGCATGGGCTGGTCGGCAAAGTCGCGGCCCAGTGTAGCAATCTCATCAGTCAGTTGCTGCATGAGTGGCAGCATGGCGTCCTGGCCTTCTTTAAGCATCAGCGCGTGAGACAGGTTATTGATGTCTTCGGATGTACAGGCAAAATGCACAAACTCGCTGATAGCTGCTAGTTCTGCATTGTCCTGGATGCACTCCTTGATGAGATACTCAACCGCTTTAACGTCGTGGTTGGTAGTACGCTCGATCTCTTTAACGCGGTTTGCTTCGGTTTCACCGAAGTTATCTACCAGGTTGTCCAGTATCGCGTTAGCTTCTTCGCTCAGAGCTGGTACTTCAGAAATCTGCGGATGTGCAGCTAATTTCTGCAGCCAGCGAACTTCTACTGTCACACGCGCACGGATCAGACCAAATTCACTGAAAACAGGACGCAGATCAGCGGTTTTGCTGCCGTAGCGACCATCTACCGGAGAAATTGCAGTTAAAGAAGTAAGATCCATATCGACTCGTTACCTGATGAGTTAAATTTTGAGGGCGAATTATAGCGAAAAGCGAGCGCTAGTGAAAATCCAGTACCCGCTTTTTTTTGATTATGTTGTTGTCGGCTGTCTGGCAAGTGATTTGATACTAACGACCAGTGATCTTTTTGATAGAAGGACGCAGGCGCGATTTAAAAAACAGCAGGTGCCAGCGCTTACCGCCTACTTGCTTCCACAGCATAGCTGCCCGAATCCCGGCCAGCAGCAGGGCACGTATTTTGGCGGCATTTTCCGGGTTCTGCAGGTGACGTGGCTCGCCCGTTACCTGAATACGGAAACTGAATGTGCTCAAAGTGTCCTGATATAAACTGGCCAGATTGGCGATGACGCTCGGATGGCTGAACGCCGAAGGATTATCCAGTGGATTATCGCCCTCGGGGTTAAAGTAGCGAGCCTGTTGGGTAACTTGCTCCAGGCGGCTGGCGATAGATTCCAGGATATCCGGGCGTTTACTGAGCTTTTTCTCAAGGTGAATAAGGCTCAGGCCATAGCGAATAGCATCCTGGTTTTGCTCGGCTTTGCTTTTGTCGACCAGTTCCTGCAAGCTGCGAAAGCCCAGCCCCAGATTGTAGGGCAGGTCATGTACACCGCCGTATATCTGCTCCGTATTTTCCGGTTTAGTGATAAAAATACTCTGAATGCAGGTCTCAAAGTTATTTTGCGGCACCATGCCACGGGTGGCAATTTGTTCCACCAGGCTGGCCGCCTGAAACAGTGCAGCCAGGGCGATTGCTTGTTCGTCGTTGAGTCTGGACATCTATGCCTGCTCGATTAGCGTTTCAGTCGTTTTGCCGGTGGTCTCGATAATGCCGCCACCGAGGCAGTTATTTTGATCGTAAATTACAACAGACTGGCCAGGGGTGACAGCGCGTTGCGGGTCATCGAACACAATTTTATAGCCGTTACCCTGGTCAGCGGCTTCGATAGTACAGTCCTGGTCAGACTGGCGGTAGCGTACTTTGGCCTTACAGCGAAAAGGCAGTTGCGGTGCTTCATCGTTAATCCAGAAAAGATCACTGGCAGTTAACCAATGGCTGAATAGCAGAGGGTGTTGTTTACCCTGCACCGCAATCAGTACATTGCGCTCAAGATCCTTGCCGGCAACAAACCAGGGATCTTCCGGATATTTCTTCAGGCCACCGATGCCCAGCCCCTGGCGTTGGCCAATGGTGTGATACATCAAACCTTGATGTTCTCCAATGACATCGCCTGTTTCGGTTTCTATCTTACCCGGTTGAGCTGGAAGGTACTGCTTGAGGAAATCAGTAAAGCGTCGCTCACCAATGAAGCAGATGCCGGTGCTGTCTTTTTTGTCATGGGTGATAAGGTCATGCTGTTCCGCAAGCCTGCGTACTTCGGGTTTTTCAAGCTCGCCTACAGGGAACAGTGTTTGGGCTATCTCGTTACTGCCTACCTGGTGTAAAAAGTAGCTTTGATCCTTATTATTATCCAAACCTTTCAGTAGTAAGGCTTTGCTATCTTGCTCGCCGCGGCGAACATAATGACCAGTGGCGATCAGATCGGCGCCCAGTGCCTTGGCATACTCAAGAAAAGCCTTAAACTTTATCTCCCGATTACAAAGAATATCGGGGTTTGGCGTACGTCCTGCTTTGTACTCTTCGAGAAAGTGTTCGAACACATTATCCCAGTACTCGGCGGCAAAGTTTGCCGTATGCAGTGTAATGCCCAGTTTGTCACAAACTGCCTGAGCATCTGCCAGATCTGCCATAGCAGAGCAGTATTCTGTGCCATCATCCTCATCCCAGTTTTTCATAAACAGGCCTTCTACCTGATAGCCTTGCTGCAGTAGCAATAGGGCGGAAACAGATGAGTCTACACCGCCGGACATTCCGACGATGACTTTGGTGTTGGCGGGATCTGACATATTAAATCTGTAATACCTTACTGAAAGTTATGTGTGAAGCTATGAGCTATTTATGGGGCTTCTGATGGATAATTCAATTCTGCTCGATTATAAAGTCTAGCGGAAAGCGTTGCCCGGAAATATAGTCATCGATACATTTGATGACCAATGGGCTGCGCAGGCTTGATTCTCTGACTACTAACTCATCACGACTGAGCCATAAGGCCTGCTCAATTCCATGGTCCAGAGGCAACTCAGGATCATGGGATACTGCGTCGGCTACAAAGCAATAACGATGATAGGTTATGCCATTGCTCGGGGCCGTGTAGACATACATGCCAAGCAAGGCGGTTGGCTTGACTGTCCAGCGGGTTTCTTCAAGCGTCTCTCTAATAGCAGCCTCAACAAAAGACTCGTCTTGTTCAATGTGTCCTGCAGGTTGATTTATTACCAGCTGATTCTGTGAATTAGAATGCTCTTCTACCACAAGAAATCGACCATCCTGTTCAACAATCGTTGCTACAGTCGCATGAGGGGTCCAACGCATGTTACATTCCATCTATAATGTTGCTAGACAGCCTGTCGCACAGGCTTTGAGAAATACAGCGGCAAACCTTAACATTAATGGCGGGTTTTTTCTTCCATTCGGAGTAGTCAGTGTACAAAAATAGTATTTCGGTCCAGGCTGAGGATTTTTCCATTGGTGAGTTGAGTGAGCGGGTGCGCAGCGGTGATGCCAGCAATGGAGCGATTGTCACTTTTACCGGGATTGTTCGGGAAATGGCTTCTGGGCCCGGTCTGCAGGCGATGTATCTTGAGCATTACCCTGGGATGACTGAAAAGGCACTTGAAAAGATAGCTGTGCAAGCCCGTGCCCAATGGGAATTGGGCAATATCGTTGTTGTGCATCGGATTGGCCGGCTGGCACTCAATGAAAATATCGTTTTTGTCGGTGTCGGGAGCGCGCACCGGGTGAATGCTTTCAAGGCTGCTCAGTTTATTATGGATTACCTGAAGCGGGATGCGCCTTTCTGGAAAAAAGAGATTACCGAGGCAGGTGAGATCTGGGTCGAGGCGAAGCAGAGCGATCAGGATGCTGCGGATGAATGGAATACTTGAGCGTAGCCCTCGTCATGCGCTATCTGCCATGACGATGCCTCTTTTGGTTACCTGTATTCTTGTCTGGTTTTTTTTCTGAGTGATTCCTTATTTTGCCAGGCTGTGCCGGTTTGGGTAAGTTGATTGTCGCAGCCCGGCTCTCGCCGGGCTTTAGCTTGTCCAGTTTCCAGGGGCCGATTGCTGCGCGAATTAATCGCAGTGTTGGAAAATCCACAGCGGCGGTCATTCGCCTTACCTGACGGTTCTTCCCTTCACTGATCACCAGTTCAATCCAGCTGGTTGGCTTGTCTTTGCGTTCTCTGATTGGCGGGTTGCGTGGCCAGATCGGGGGCTCAGAAATTATTTTGACTCTGGCAGGGCGGGTCATGCCGTCTTTAAGTTTTACTCCCTTGCGTAATGCCTCTACCGCCTGCTCTGTAATGTTTCCCTCTACCTGAGCCCAGTAGGTTTTTTCCATTTTGAACTTCGGGTTAGCCAGTTGATGCTGTAGCTGACCATCATTTGTCAGGATCAATAGACCTTCAGAATCGTAGTCAAGGCGACCGGCTGCGTAGAAGCCTTTGCGTGAAATATGATCGGCTAGCGTGGCGCGTCCCTGTTCGTCGGTAAACTGGGTAAGTACCTGAAAAGGCTTGTTAAAGAGGATTATATCGGACATTTTCAACTATTCTGGGAAAGCCGCTCATATCAAGCGCGCAAGGGAAACCATGGTATATACTAATTTTGCAGGTTATGTTCTCAGATTACTAGAGTGGAGCAAGCAATGGGATATTCAAAAATAACAGTTCCTGATGGCGATAAGATCACGGTCAATGACGACAACTCCCTAAGCGTGCCAAATAATCCTATTATTCCCTATATAGAAGGGGATGGTATTGGTACTGATGTTTCTCCGGTAATGATTGAAGTGGTTGATGCCGCGGTGCAAAAGGCATACTCCGGGCAGCGTGCGATTGCCTGGATGGAGGTCTTTGCCGGTGAAAAGGCAACAGAAGTCTATGAACAGGATACCTGGCTTCCGGAAGAAACCTTAAAAGCTTTTCAAGAATTTGTGGTGGGCATTAAAGGGCCTTTGACTACGCCTGTTGGTGGCGGTATTCGCTCTCTTAATGTCGCCTTGCGGCAGGAGTTGGATCTCTATGTCTGTCAGCGGCCAGTGCGCTGGTTTAAAGGGGTGCCCAGTCCTGTTGTTAATCCCGGCGATGTGGATATGGTGATCTATCGGGAAAATTCTGAAGATATCTATGCCGGCGTTGAGTGGAAGGCTGGTACACCCGAAGCGGACAAGGTTATAAAATTTCTCAAGGAAGAGATGGGTGTAACCAAGATTCGCTTCGATCAAATGTGTGGTATTGGCATTAAGCCGGTATCGGAAGCGGGCACCAAGCGGTTGGTGCGACGCGCCCTGCAGTATTGTGTTGATCATGATCGGGACTCCATGACACTGGTTCACAAGGGCAACATAATGAAGTTTACTGAAGGGGCGTTCAAGGATTGGGGTTACGAGCTGGCTCGCCAGGAGTTTGGTGCTGAACTGCTTAACGGCGGGCCCTGGATGAGCTTTAAAAATCCAATTAGCGGAAAGGATATTATCGTTAAGGATGTCATCGCTGATGCCATGCTGCAGCAAATTTTGTTACGCCCTGCTGAGTATGATGTGGTCGCAACACTCAATCTTAATGGTGATTATCTATCGGATGCCCTCGCAGCAGAGGTAGGAGGGATCGGTATAGCACCAGGAGCCAACTTGTCGGATAAGGTGGCTATATTTGAAGCGACCCATGGTACTGCCCCTAAATACGCAGGACAGGATAAGGTTAATCCGGGCTCAATTATTTTATCGGCCGAGATGATGCTGCGTCATTTGGGATGGGAGGAGGCTGCAGATCTTATTATTAAGGGAATGGATGGTGCGATTGACGCTAAAACTGTTACTTATGATTTTGAGCGCTTAATGGATGATGCTCAGCTGCTCTCCTGCTCAGAGTTTGGTGATGCAATTATTGCCAATATGTAATTGACAAACTATCTGCCGGCAGCGAATTAGCAAGGCAAAAAAAAACCAGCGCATGCTGGTTTTTTGGTATGAGATGCTGAGGAATCTCTGAATAGTTAATAGTAACTGGTTGTTGTGGTAGTAGTTATTATAGTGTGTTCTGTTATTCGGCTACTTGCAGTGATTCTAGCTCTATGGGTTTGATGTTTACAGCATGTGTGCCCTTAGGGCCTGGGACAGTATCAAACTGCACCTGTTGTCCTGCTTTTAGACTTTTGTACCCGTCGGTTAGAATTACTGAATAGTGCGCAAATAAATCCTCGTTGTGGTCCGGCGAAACGATAAATCCAAATCCTTTCGCGTTATTGAACCACTTGACTTTCCCTGTGTGCATTGGAGTCCCCCAATATACTAATAAATCACGGCCCATATGTACCTTGGGCCTGTTACCGCAACAACCTCTCTTGCTACAATGCATATAAGAAGAGAGGTGGTTCCTTGTCAGAAATGCAGGGACTACCGATACTGCACAAATTCATTCTCCCACATGTGTGCATTATAACATTCAGCTACAGCCCTGCTTGGAAGGAGTTCCCAAAATGGGTTGTAAAAATTGGCATTTATTATTGCAATGTGGTAGGCGGCAGGATTTATCTATGATAGAAATGACTAATGGCCAAGATGATCTTGATCAATATCATGAAAAATCTGCTACGGCAGAGGAAACTAAACCGGAAGTAAAGCGTCCATCAATGTACCGCGTGTTGATATTTAATGATGACTATACGCCGATGGACTTTGTGGTGCAGATTTTGATGAGTTTTTTTGCAATGGACCAGGAAAAAGCAACACAAATCATGTTGACGGTCCATACTAAAGGCAAAGCGGTTTGCGGAGTTTATACTCGGGATATTGCTGAAACCAAGGCAACACAAGTGAATCAGTATGCAAGGGAAAACCAACATCCCTTGTTGTGTGAAGTAGAGAAAGCGTAGCGGAGCAAGAGTATGCTAAATAAAGAGCTTGAAGATACGCTAAGCGTTGCATTTAACAGCGCTCGCGCCAAGCGTCATGAATTTATGACGGTTGAGCATTTGTTGTTGGCCTTGCTGGATAATTCCGAGGCCCGATCTGTTCTAGCCGCTTGTGGCGTCGATGTTGATAAGTTGCGGGTTACTCTGTCAGCATTTATCGAAGATACAACGCCTCTGTTGCCAGAAAATATTCCAGACCTTGAGACGCAACCGACTCTGGGGTTTCAGCGAGTACTGCAGCGCGCGGTTTTTCATGTGCAGTCTTCTGGAAAAGCGGAAGTAACTGGCGCGAATGTGCTGGTGGCTATCTTTAGTGAGCAAGAGAGTCAGGCTGTTTATGTGCTTCAGCAGCAGGGTATTGAGCGAATTGATGTCGTTAATTATATCTCCCATGGTATCTCCAAGGTTGGTGAGGGGGAGGAGCATTCTGCTAATGAGGGTCTTCTTGAGGGTGAGCCTAATGCCGATAAGGATAAGAGTCCGCTGGCAAACTATGCGGTAAATCTCAATGAGCAGGCGCTGGCTGGTCGAATCGATCCACTGGTTGGTCGAGCCGATGAGATAGAGCGTGTTGTGCAGATTCTCTCTCGGCGTCGCAAGAATAATCCATTGCTGGTGGGTGAGGCGGGTGTTGGTAAAACGGCGATCGCTGAGGGCTTGGCCAAGATGATTGTCGAAGGCGAGGTGCCTGACGTTATTGCGGCGAGTACGATCTACTCTCTGGATTTGGGTGCTTTACTGGCGGGCACTAAATACCGTGGTGATTTTGAGAAGCGCCTGAAAGGTCTGCTTAATGAGATCAAAGGCAGAGAGCATGCGGTGCTGTTTATTGATGAAATCCATACCATCATTGGTGCAGGTGCAGCTTCGGGTGGTTCGATGGATGCATCCAACCTGCTTAAGCCGATGTTGAGTTCTGGTCAGTTGCGCTGCATCGGCTCGACAACCTACCAGGAGTTTCGTGGCATCTTTGAAAAGGATCGTGCTTTGGCGCGGCGTTTTCAGAAAATTGATGTGCTTGAGCCCTCTGTTGAGGATACCTATCGTATTCTCCAGGGCTTGAAAAGCCGCTTCGAGGCGCATCATGACATTGAGTACAGTGATGAGGCTTTACGAGCCGCCTCCGAGCTTGCTGATCGCTTTATTAATGACAAGCATATGCCTGATAAGGCGATTGATGTTGTCGATGAGGCGGGCGCCTACCAACGGTTGCTGCCCGAAGAGAAGCGGCTTTCATTGATCGATGTGGTAGAAGTTGAGACGGTCGTCGCCAAGATTGCCCGCATTCCTGCCAAGAGTATTTCTGCATCGGATAAGGTGCAGCTTAAGAAGCTCGACACTAATCTCAAAATGGTTGTGTTGGGCCAGAGCGAGGCTATCGATACGCTATCTGCAGCGATCAAGTTGTCTCGTGCAGGGTTGAATGAGCCGAACAAGCCGGTTGGTTCTTTTCTTTTCTCCGGCCCTACCGGGGTGGGTAAGACCGAAGTTACTATGCAGCTGGCGCGAATCATGGGGATAGAGCTGGTTCGTTTCGACATGTCTGAGTACATGGAGCGACATACTGTATCGCGTCTGATTGGTGCGCCTCCGGGCTATGTGGGGTATGACCAGGGTGGTTTGCTGACCGAAGCGGTTACTAAGTCACCGCATTGTGTTCTGTTGCTTGATGAGATTGAAAAAGCGCATCCGGAAGTATTTAACTTGTTGCTGCAGGTAATGGACAGCGGTACCTTAACGGATAATAATGGCCGCAAAGCTGATTTTCGTAATGTCATCCTGGTGATGACAACCAATGCGGGAGCCGAGCAAATGAGTCGTGCATCCATCGGATTCTCTCATCAGGACCACTCTTCAGATGGTGCCGAGGCGATCAAGAAGATGTTTACACCTGAGTTTCGCAATCGTCTGGATGGAATTATTCAATTCAAATCGCTCTCACCAGAGGTTATTGCTGGTGTTGTCGATAAGTTTCTTACTGAGCTGCAAGTTCAGCTTGATGATAAGAAGGTGCTGCTTCATGTTGATGGCGCTGCGCGCAAGTGGTTTGCTGAAAAAGGCTATGATGAAACCATGGGCGCCAGGCCGATGAAGCGGCTTATTCAGGATCAGCTAAAGAAGCCTTTAGCAGAGATGATTCTCTTTGGTGAGCTTGCAGATGAAGGTGGAGAGGTTGATATAACTGTAAGCAGTGATGATAAGATTCAGTTGAATATTGTAGTGGCAGCCTAAGGGCTGCCAACTGCAATCTTTCTAATGGCTGGTCTCTGTCAGAGATGGCAGAGCGCTTCTCAGCAATTAGCGGGCGCGGTAGGTAATGCGTCCTTTGGACAGATCGTAAGGTGTCAGCTCAACTTTAACTTTGTCGCCGGTCAGGATGCGGATGTAGTTTTTACGCATCTTGCCAGAGATGTGCGCAGTCACAACGTGACCGTTTTCAAGTTCTACGCGGAACATGGTGTTAGGCAGAGTGTCGGTCACAACGCCTTCCATTTCAATACTATCTTCTTTGGACATTCAGTACCTACCTAATTGGATAAATAACAACAGCTGTATTTTTACTGCGCCGTATTTTGCCTTATTTATCTAGCCATATCAAAGAGATTTGGCATATTTACGCGACTGTTTTTTAATCGACTCTAATCCATTGGCCATGCAGTAGCATTTCAAGCGGGTGATAGGCTACTTTATACGACATTTTTCGACACTCTCTGATCCAGTAGCCAAGATAGAGATACTCAAGGTCCATCCGTTGAACTTCTTTTATTTGCCATATGATTGCAAAAGTACCCAGGCTTCTTGAGGTTTGCTCTGGATCGAAGAATGTATAGATCGCCGAGATGCCCTGATTAAGATGATCAGATACGGCAAGGCCGACTAATTTCCCGGTTGCATCACGAAACTCATAAAAACAGCCTTTCTGATTATTCTCAATCAGAAATGTACTGAATTGTTCGGGGGTTGGCGGGTACATATCTCCATCAGCATGCCGGGCATTGATGTATTTGGCATAGAGATCGTAATACTCTTGGTAGAACTGAGCGGGTACGGAGGCTACGCTAAGGTCCCTGTTTTTATTCCAGATACGTTTCTGGCTTTTGCTAGGCTGGAAATTTTTCGCTTCAACTCTGACAGATATGCAGGCCTGACAATTGCTGCAGTATGGTCGATAGACATGCTTGCCGCTACGTCGAAAACCCAAGTCAGACAGCTGACTGTATGCGTCAGTAGTGATGATCTCCTGCGGATCAACAAACAGGGTTTTTGCTTCAAATCCTTCAAGGTAACTGCACTCATGTTCCGGTGTAGCGTAGAAGTGTAGTGTTTTCAGGTTTGTCACTTGCTTGTTACCACGTACTCTTTTTTGATATCAAATTCCCAGACATGTTCATTGGGCTGTATCAAATGATTATCAAGGTATTGCTTAAACTCCTTACGGGAAATATTTTTCGCTCCCATGCTGGTCAGATGCTCGTTATGTACCTGACAGTCAATTAAAGCATAGTCCCATTTCTGCAGTTGTTTAGCTAAAAAAGCAAAGGCAATTTTGGATGCATCGTTTTGCTTGCTAAACATGGATTCACCAAAAAATAATTTTCCCATGGCAATCCCATAGAGACCACCTGCCAGCTCGCCATCAATTCTTACTTCAACTGAGTGGGCGACACCTAGCTTGTGCAGTTCAATATAGGCTTGTTTTATTTCTGGTGAAATCCAGGTGGCATCGCAATAGGGGCGAGGTTCTGCGCAGGCCTTGATAACAGAGGGAAAATCCCTGTCGAAGCAAACCTCAAACGCTGTGCGACGGATCGTTTTGCGCAGGCTGCGGGATATGCGGATCTGATCTGGCTGCAATGTGCATCGAGGGTCAGGCGACCACCAGAGAATGGGCTCACCAGGATTGTACCAGGGGAAAATTCCATGGCGGTAGGCACTGATCAAGCGTTCAGAGCTTAAATCACCCCCGGCGGCTAAAAGCCCGTTGGGGTCTTCTAATGCTGCATCTATTGAGGGGAATGTGGTGGAAAATGGGTCTAGCCAAGAAATCATAATAGTATAAAGGCAGCTCACGAGAGGCTGTTTAAAAGCGGTCGAACTCAGTATAGCTTAAGTATAACTGTGCTAAAGCGTTGGCAATAATACAGGTGTACTGCATATTAATTACCTGCTCGATGTTATCCTTTTGCTGATTCTTCGTAGTGACTCTTTTCTTACAGCCTCCGCAAATGCGATTTATTACTCCTGACTGTCAAGGTAGCGTTCTGCATCCAGCGCAGCCATGCAACCAAAACCTGCGGAAGTAACTGCCTGGCGATAGACGTGATCAGCAACATCGCCTGCCGCAAACACGCCTTCAATAGTTGTTTGGGTTGCGTTGCCTTCAATGCCAGATTGGATTTTCAGATAACCATCTTTCATTTCCAGCTGGTCAGTGAATATGTCAGTGTTTGGCTTGTGACCAATGGCGATAAATACGCCCTGAAGCTCCAGTTCTTGAGTTTCAGCGGATGTAGTGCTTTTTACACGAATACCGGTAACGCCCATTTGATCGCCCAGAACTTCATCAAGTTGAGTGTTCCAGAGGATGTTGATGTTACCGTTCTCGGCACGCTCAAGCAGTTTGTCCTGAAGGATTTTTTCAGAGCGCAAGGCATCGCGACGATGGATCAGTGTAACTTCTGCGGCTATATTGGACAGGTACAGAGCTTCTTCAACAGCCGTGTTGCCGCCACCTATAACAGCAACTTTCTGCCCACGGTAGAAAAAGCCATCACAGGTAGCGCACGCGCTGACGCCTTTGCCCATAAATGCTTCTTCAGATTCAAGCCCCAGATACTGGGCAGAGGCGCCTGTAGCGATGATCAAAGCATCACAGGTGTATTCGCCCATATCGCCCTTGAGTCGAAAGGGGCGGCTTTGCAAATCTGTTTCGTTGATGTGATCGAACAGTACCTGGGTATCAAAGCGTTCTGCATGAGCCTGCATACGTTGCATTAACTCTGGCCCCTGAACACCATCGACATCACCAGGCCAGTTGTCTACATCAGTTGTAGTGGTAAGTTGGCCGCCAGCCTGCATGCCGGTAATGATTATCGGGTTGAGATTTGCACGCGCAGCATAAACCGCAGCGGTGTAGCCGGCAGGGCCGGATCCAAGAATAATTAGTTTATGGTGTTGGAGTTCGCTCATCGGATTTCCGTTAATAATTCACAAAATTTGATGGTGTTTATTATGCCTGTTTATATGAGGGAGACAAATGCCTGGCCAGGCTTTTTGTCTATTTCTATATAATTGCCAGAAAATGTGGATCGAACTTTTTATTGGCCTGCGGTCAGAGATTCATCAGCAAGGTAGGCATGTGCTGTTCAGTTTCTACTCAGGCGGTGCATATATGCTTATTTTTATGCTGAAAATGGCTATAGACGGTGGGGGCGGATGAGCAAATATGGTATTTTTCTATTAATATTTTAAAAGCTAGCAGGCAGGGTGTTTCGTTGAGTCAAAACAGCGAGTTAAGTGCAGTTTCTTTTGCTGATATAATCGCCAGGGTAACTAAGGAAGGGGGGCTGATCTTATTAGTAGGTATGACGGTCTTTATGCAGCTTGCCCTGATTGGTTACGATAACCGGGATTCAGGCTGGTCTCATCTTGGCTATCACCCTGAAGCGCGTAATTTTACCGGGCTGGCGGGGGCCTGGGTTGCCGATCTGCTCATCTCAACCGTCGGTATCGCAGCGCATCTGATACCCATCATGTTACTGTATCCCGCGCTACGTTTTTTGTTAAGAAAAAATGTATCTCTACTGGATGGCATACCCTTCATGATGCTGCGTATTGTTGGCGGTATCTTGTTTATATTCAGTTGCGCAACCCTGGCAGCAACGCATCTGTCGAATCAATCCCTGGTGTTGCCTTTCAGTATGGGGGGGCTGGTTGGTCAGGCAGTCTCCGACTGGACAGTGTCTTTATTTAGCCTTGTAGGCTGCTCTGTTGTGCTATGGACAGTGATGCTGTTCGGTTTAACCCTGTTTCTGGAAATTTCCTGGACGGCCATGTTAGATAAAATGGGCGCCTCGTGTATGGATTTTGCCGCCGTTTTAAAGTCAAAGCCAAACAGCAATCAAGCAGAGCATAATCAATATAAGGAAGCTGATGAGGCGAAACGCAGCGAATTACGTGCAGCTGCACGCAAAGAGCCGGTATTGGCCGCTGAATCTCCAGCTGCAGGCGCTGATGACTTTTTTATCGGCTCGGCTGAGAAGCGGGATCCATTAGCCACTACAGCCAAACCTGCGGGTGAATCGTCCACTAAAAAACCAGAATCCAGTACTGTATCTGGTGCGGGAACTAGCGGATCAGTTGCTCAATCAACGGTGACTGAATCGGCTCTGTCGACTGGCAAGCTTGCCAAGGCGATTGAACGCTTTACCAAACCTGAAAAATCTAAAGTAGTTAATGTAGAGCCAGCCTTTAGCGGAACTATCTCTGAGCCTGAGGTTGATGCAGATCTGGACTTAATACCTGTCGTTGGCATGGACCGTCTCGAAGGCAATGTTACCGCCAGGTCTGGCGTCACTGATGAAGAGATGGAGTTCAGTCCCCAGTTGAGTTCTGATGCAATTGATGCCGGGCGTAAAGGCCTTAAGATCGTGCCCCTGTCTGAAACCCATGTTCCCATGAAGGATAATGAGCTGGGTCTTGATCATGTTTCGCCAGTTGCGCGCAAGCGTCAGCCGCGTCGTAAGATTCCATCACTTGACTTGCTGGATGCTCCGGAGCTGAAACAGGGGCACTGTTATACCGATGACCAGCTTGAGCAGATGTCGCGTCTGCTGGAAAGTAAATTGAAGGATTTCGGTATTGTTGCCGAAGTGGTTGAGGTTAACCCGGGCCCGGTGATTACCCGGTTTGAAATGCAGCCCGCACCGGGTGTTAAGGCTAGCCGTATTACCAACCTGGCCAAAGATCTGGCGCGTTCGATGGCGGTTATGAGTGTGCGGGTTGTTGAAGTCATTGCTGGCAAGTCTGTCATCGGTATTGAGATTCCCAATGAAGAGCGCCAGATGGTACGCCTGAGTGAGGTGTTGAATTCCAAGCCCTATAAAGAAGCGTCATCGAAATTAACCATTGGCCTGGGTAATGATATTGCGGGAAATCCTGTGGTGGCTAACCTGGGCAAGATGCCGCACTTACTAGTAGCAGGTACGACTGGCTCGGGTAAGTCTGTCGGTGTTAATGCGATGCTTGTCAGTTTGCTGTTTAAGGCCACCCCGGATGAAGTCCGCCTGATGCTGGTGGATCCGAAGATGCTGGAGCTTTCTGTCTATGAAGGTATACCGCATCTGTTGGCGCCAGTAATTACCGATATGAAAGAGGCAGCCGGAGGCTTGCGCTGGTGTGTTGCTGAAATGGAACGTCGTTACCGCCTGATGGCCAAGATGGGTGTGCGTAACATCGCCGGTTATAACGATAAGGTTAATGAGGCGCGAGGGAGAGGGGAGCCATTATTAGATCCTTTATGGAATCCTGAAGAGCAGGGGCTTCCGGCTGATTCACCTGCGCCTTATCTGGAAACATTGCCGTATATCGTTGTTTGTATCGACGAATTTGCCGACATGATGATGGTTGTAGGTAAAAAGGTCGAAGAGTTGATTGCGCGAATAGCCCAGAAGGCAAGGGCGGCGGGTATACATCTTATTCTTGCGACGCAGCGTCCGTCCGTAGATGTTATAACCGGCTTGATCAAGGCGAACATTCCAACGCGTATTGCCTTCCAGGTATCATCCAAAATTGATTCGCGTACCGTTCTTGATCAAAGCGGTGCTGAGCACCTGCTGGGCAATGGCGATATGCTGTATCTGCCTGCGGGTAGCAGCCTGCCAAACCGGGTACACGGTGCGTTTGTCAGTGACGATGAAGTACACCGTATTGTTGATGCATGGAAGAAGCTTGGATCACCCGAATACCTGGTAGAAGACCTCTCTGAGATGACTGAAGGTGGGGCAAGCGGCTCCTTCTCCTCTGATGATGAACAGGACGCGCTTTACGATGAGGCTGTTGCTTTTGTTACGCAAACCCGTAAAGCATCCATCTCCTCTGTACAGCGTAAATTGAAGATCGGTTACAACCGTGCGGCGCGGATGATTGAAACGATGGAGGCTGCCGGTGTCGTAACGTCTCCAGGCCATAACGGCGCCCGTGAAGTGTTGGCTCCACCGCCACCTAAGGATTGATAATGACATTTAGAAAAATACTAACAGCGTTTGTTTTAGTCAGTGCATCGATAGTAACCACGTTGTCCCCTACACATGCTGAAATTGGTGTTGAAGGTAGCAAGCAGCTGGCAGGCCTGTTAGGCGGGTTCGAGAGTTTTAGTGCTGATTTCGATCAGGTCTCCGCAGGCAGTGAGTCGCGCAAAATGGAACAGGCTCATGGGTCATTGGTGATGGCAAAGCCGAATCGTTTTAACTGGATTGCCAAAGAGCCTTTTCCTCAACAATTGATAAGCGATGGTGAGTTTCTATGGATCTACGATCCTGATCTTGAGCAGGCGACACGTAAAAAGCTGGATCTTCAGCAAAATGGCGTCCCGGCATTGATCCTCAACGGCCAGATAGATGAACTGCAAGAGTCATACAGTATCCGCTTAATCCATGAAACAGCAGACAGCCAGCTGTTTGAGCTGCTGCCGTTTGACGAGCAAAGCATGTTTACTCGCATCAGGCTGCTGTTTAATACCGGGCTAATTACTGAGCTGCAACTGGAAGATTCTCTGGGGCAGCGCACCTCAATACTGTTTAAAAACCAGCAGTTGAATCCACAATTGAATAATAATGCCTTCTCTTTCACGCCGCCGGATGGTATCGATGTCATCATTGAAGACTCCATGGAATTGACTAACTGATGGCAGACTTATTCGATGATCTGGAGTCTGCTGATTATCAGCCATTAGCGGCTCGCATGCGTCCACGTTCACTGGATGAATATTGTGGTCAAGGGCATCTGTTAGGGCAGGATAAGCCGCTACGCAGGGCTCTTGAGCAAGGTGCAATTCACTCCATGATTTTGTGGGGGCCTCCCGGTGTTGGCAAGACGACTCTGGCGCGCTTGTTAGCTCACCATGTGGATGCGCACTTTATTATACTGTCTGCGGTTCTTTCCGGAGTGAAAGACATCCGTGCCGCAGTTGATCAGGCGTTGCAGGTTAAGGCTCAATCTGGCCGCAAGACGATCTTGTTTGTTGATGAGGTGCACCGCTTCAATAAGTCCCAGCAAGATGCTTTTCTGCCATACATTGAAGATGGCACCTTCATTTTTGTTGGCGCTACTACAGAAAATCCCTCGTTTGAGCTGAATAACGCCTTGTTGTCCCGTGCCAGGGTGTATTTATTGCGTAGCCTCAGTACAGAAGACATTCAGCAGCTGATTCAACGTGCAGTGCATGATAGCGAGCGTGGCTTAACGCTTCAGCCGATGGAATTTGATCAGGGGATGCTGGAGCAGCTGGCTATTGCCGCCGACGGTGACGGTCGTCGCGGCCTTAATTTGTTGGAGATTGCCGCTGACCTGGCGGAACAGCAAAACGGTGTTTACCGGGTTAGTGAAGTCGTCATTGAAGAGGTGCTTAAATCCAGCGTGCGTCGCTATGATAAACAGGGTGACCTATTTTACGATATGATCTCTGCTTTTCATAAATCCGTACGCGGTTCCTCTCCAGACGGCGCGTTGTACTGGTATTGCCGGATGCTTGATGGTGGCTGTGATCCACTGTACATTGCGCGGCGTTTAGTTGCGATTGCATCGGAAGACATTGGCAACGCAGATCCGCGGGCGATGCAGGTAGCTTTATCGGCTTGGGATGCATTTGAGCGAGTAGGGCCAGCTGAAGGTGAGAGGGCGATTGCCCAGGCAGCTATTTATTGTGCCAGTGCACCGAAAAGTAATGCCGTCTACCAGGCTTTTAATCAGGCCATGGCGGATGTGCGTGAAGATCCAGGTTATGAGGTTCCAGAGCATCTGCGTAATGCGCCTACCAGTTTGATGAAAGATTTAGGCTATGGCGCAGATTATCGCTATGCCCATAATGAACCGGATGCATATGCCGGCGGAGAGAGCTACCTTCCAGAGGCGATCAGTGATCGTCAGTACTATCATCCTCAGCCCAGAGGGCTGGAAATAAAGATTACAGAGAAGTTTAAATACTTACGGGAGCTGGACCGGGTAAGCCCGATTCAGCGCTATAAGAAGGACTAATTTATGTTACATCTGGTTGCAGTGGCTGCAGGCGGTGCCGTCGGCGCGCTGGCGCGCTACTGGGTGAGCAGCTCTGTATTGAATAATGCCAATTTCAGGCTGCCCTACGGTACTTTATTTTGTAACGTCTTAGGATCATTCCTGATGGGGGTTTGCTTTGTGCTGATCCTTGAAAAGGCGCGCTTGAGCCCGGAATTAAGGCCGCTACTCATGGTTGGTTTCATGGGCGCTTTTACCACCTATTCAACCTTCTCGCTCGAGGCCGTGACGCTGCTGCAAGAAGGGCATATAATGTCTGCCGCTGTTTATATAGTTTTGAGCGTTTTGCTCTGCATTGCCGCCCTGTATGGCGGTTTATGGTTCACTCGCCTGTTCTGATTAAGGTTGTTTCTGACATCATGCTAGATCCAAAATTTATTCGTTCTAATCCGGAAGAAGTAGCCCAGCTGCTGACTAAAAAAGGCTATCAGTTTCCTGTTGAGCTGTTCAGTTCACTGGAAGCCAAGCGCCGTGACGTTCAGGTAGAGTCAGAGCGCTTACAGAGTGAGCGTAATAGTCGTTCAAAAAATATCGGCAAAGCCAAGGCTTCCGGTGAAGATATTCAGCCGTTGCTGGCCGAAGTGAGCCAGCTGGGCGAGAGTCTGGATAAGTCCAAAGAAGAGCTGCGTGAAATTCAGGAGCAGATGGACGCTCTCCTGATGGGCGTACCTAATCTTCCTCATGAATCTGTTCCCGCAGGTGAGAGTGAAGATGACAATATAGAGATTCGTAAATGGGGCGAGCCTACCGAGCTAGGCTTTGAAGCCAGGGATCATGTGGATCTGGGCGAACTCAGTGGTGGCCTGGACTTTGGTACCGCTGCGAAGATCACCGGTTCTCGATTTGCTGTGCTGCGTGGCGGAATTGCCCGTCTGCACCGTGCTCTGACCCAGTTCATGATGGACACCCATACCGCAGAGCACGGTTATCAGGAAACCTATGTGCCTTACATGGTTAACGCCGACTCTCTGCGCGGTACCGGTCAGCTGCCTAAGTTTGAAGAAGATCTGTTTAAGGTGCCGGGCGAGCGTGATTTTTACCTGATTCCAACCGCTGAGGTACCGGTAACCAATATAGTGCGTGACGAGATCGTCGATGCCGATCAGATGCCATTAAAGTTTGTAAGCCACACACCGTGTTTCCGCAGCGAAGCGGGCAGCCACGGTCGCGACACTCGCGGTATGATTCGCCAGCATCAGTTTGAGAAAGTAGAACTGGTTCACATCGTTGAGCCAGGCAAGTCCTGGGAGGCTCTGGAAGAGCTGATCGGCAATGCTGAAACTATCCTCAAGAAGCTGAATCTGCCATACCGTGTAGTGACGCTGTGTGGTGGCGATCTGGGCTTCAGTGCTGCCAAGACCTACGATATTGAAGTTTGGTTACCGGGTCAGCAAAAATACCGTGAGATCTCTTCCTGTAGCAACATGATGGATTTCCAGGCGCGTCGTATGATGGCTCGCTGGCGTAATCCTGAAACCGGTAAGCCTGAGCTGGTGCATACACTGAATGGCTCCGGTCTTGCTGTAGGGCGTACGCTGGTTGCGATTCTGGAGAATTACCAGACTGCCGAAGGCAAGGTCAAGATACCTGAAGTACTGTTGCCTTACATGGGTGGTATTACTGAGTTGTAATTCAGCTAAAGAAAAACCAACACAGGCACCCTATTGGGTGCCTTTTTTCGTTAGGCTCATCATTAAATTACATTTGATGGATGGCCTGCATGGCGCTTTCCGTCCAGTTGATACTGTGTCTGTAGGCGGGTTTAAATAGCATAACGGGTATTTCAGAGCGCTTTACAGCGGCCCAGTCCCCATTTTCAAAGCTGATGACTGCTTGCAGAATATTTCCCAGGGGCCTGTTTTTTTCAGGATCGCTTGCTTTACTTCCTCCTCGAGGGGGATTTCTTCGAGAATGCGTTCAATATTCACCTCCAGAAGAACATCCAGTTGCGATACCATACCTACCATGAAGGCAGTTTCCGGTTTTGCCTCTTTACACAACTCCGCCAGTAATTCGCAGATGCGGGCGCGGGCGATTAAGCTGCGCGACCACTCTTCAGGCTTGCCTTCCTGATCACTGAGCATAATGATCATCGTCCAGATTCTGATCTGCTCAAGTCCGAGCATCACTATTGCCTGCTGTAATGAATCGATCTTGTTTGCAAGATTGTAGGCAGCTGAATTGATTACCCTGAGTATCTTAAAGCTGAGGATCGGATCCATCAGGATCAAGTCTTCTATCTCTTGAGGTGTTACATCAGGGTTCTGTAGCGCTTGGGCTAGCTGTAGCAGGGCAGCACTCTTAGTGGAAATTTTGTTGTTATTTACATTTGCCGGTTTACTGATGAATGGGCCATGAAACAGTTTAAAACCAAGTTTCTTACAGGTTTGCAGTCTCGCAAAGCTATCAATATTTTGTGCCAGAAGGGTGGCTTTAAATCTGCGTAATATCTTTATTAAAGAGATAAGTTTACTGTTGGGCACCTTCTCCATATCGACTTTAATAAGTTGGCGTATTTTAGCAGCGGAAACAGATGCTTCTGCAAGGCAGAACCATCAAGCACTATTCGATAGCCTTGCTGGCGCAGGGATATCAGACAGAACAGCAGCGAGCGGCTTATTTGGGTATTAGGAGGAATTTCAATCAGCAGTTTGTTGGTTGGTAGCTGGGGAAGCTCTGTTTCGGTCAGTAACTCAGCGGAGAAAGGCAAAAACAAAGGTACTTTACGAATACTGCCATCCTGGCTAAGGCTGGTGTAAGTCGACAACAGTAATGATGCGGCGGATTGTCCGTCGACGAGCAACGCGTTACCAGGTTCTTTACTGTTTTCATAGCGCAGCTGATAAGAGACGACCTTCAACTGCTCATTGAAGATGGGCTGACGAACGATGAGTGCGTCTGAAGTCGTATCGGGGTTAAGCTGCCGTATATTCACTCAATCCTTGTCCGCCAGTCTTCCTGATCAGTTAACATTCATACTACGCAGTAATTCAGTTGTACCTAATTACTGATAATTATTAAAGCAATAAAAACAATATCCTGCTGAATTGTGATCCGACTTTTAAATAGGAAAGTTGTTTTGCTTGTTTTGACCGCGCAGCGAATAACGTTCAGGTATACTAGGCAAATTTTTCCTGAATCAGAAGGTTATATGAACAACAGGTATGATGTACTGATTGTTGGTGGCGGTATGGTGGGTGCGACAATCGCCTGCGCACTGGGTAATACGGATCTTAAAGTTGCGGTCATCGAGCAAAGCTATCCGACTGCTTTCGATCCGCAGCAGGAGAATGATCTGAGGGTCTCAGCGCTCAGTGTAGCATCTGAAAATATTCTTACAGCAATCGGTGCCTGGGACGGGATAGTCAGCCGTCGTGCCTGTCCTTACAGTCGCATGAAAGTCTGGGAAAGTGATGAGATCCGTGCCGCAACTGAGTTTTGCAGCGAAGATATCAACCATGGGCATCTGGGCTATATTGTTGAGAACCGGGTTATTCAGCTGGCCTTGCTGGAAAGGCTGAAAAGCTTTGCCAATATTGATCTTGTCTGTCCGGCAAATACCGTTAGCATTGATTACGCGCCAGGCAGCAGTATCATCAGTCTCGATGATGGTCGAGAGCTAGTTGGCAAGCTCCTGATTGCTGCCGATGGTGGCATGTCTCGAGTACGTTCCGCTGCCGGTATTGGTGTCCACAGTTGGGATTATCAGCAGCATGCACTGGTTGCATCAGTGATAACTGCATATCCGCAGCAAGACATTACCTGGCAGCAATTTACTCCCACCGGTCCATTGGCCTTCCTGCCTTTGAGTGGCAATCATGCTTCCCTGGTCTGGTATAACACGCCTGCTGAAGTAACACGCTTGATGGCTACGGCTGACGAGCCTTTTATGAATGAACTGATAAATACCTTTCCCGAATGTCTGGGGCAGATTGATCAGCTCTTGCTGCGTGGCTCATTTCCCCTGCGCCGCCAACATGCACAGCAATATGTAAAAGAGGGTGTCGCATTGGCCGGGGATGCTGCGCATATGATTCATCCACTGGCCGGACAAGGGGTTAACATCGGTTTACTGGATGCGGCGGCATTAGCTGAAGTCGTGCTTAAAGCGCATCAACAGGGCGAAGATATCAGTTCCTTGCAGGTGTTACGGGCTTATGAGAACCAGCGCCGCCAGCAGAATCTGTTGATGATGCAGGTGATGGATTGTTTCTACAGGGTATTCAGCAATGATCTGCTACCCCTAAAGCTGCTGCGCAATGTTGGCCTGGGTGCTGCAGAGCGTTTTATGCCTGCAAAAAAATCCGTGATGCGCATGGCTATGGGCCTGGAAGGGAAGTTACCCGCTTTGGCGAGAGGGGAGTCTCTGTAGCAGCAAACCGATAGCGCGGCTTAAAAGTAAACCTGAATAGAGTTTTATTTAGGTCCGTTCAACTTACTGTCATAACAAAAAAATGGCCACTGAAGACAGTGGCCATAATAAGAATTTGGCTTTTGCAAGCCGCAACGGAGAACAACGAGGGCGCAGCCCTCGTTGGGTGTTGAAAATTAAGCGTCCGCTTTAGGCTTTGTCGCAGGCTTGGCTGCCGCTACAGCTGGCTTTACAGGCTCTGATTTTTTCGCGATCGGTGCAGCTGTCTTGGGTGCTGCTTTAGGAGCGACGGCAGCTTTAGGTGCAGCAGCTTTCTTCGGCGCAGCTGCTTTCTTCGGAGCTTCAGTCTTAGGGGCAGCAGCTTTCTTTGGCGCAGCTGCTTTCTTCGGAGCTTCAGTCTTAGGGGCAGCAGCT
>JBALVQ010000082.1:15826-26643 GCA_036960915.1 Amphritea sp. | reverse complement strand
ACACTCCTTCAACACGTGAACATGCATCATCTGCTAATTTTTGGAATTTTTCTGTATATGCCATTGATTTATCTCTTATAATATTTTATCTATTACTGTCGTCAGTTTAACTATCTGAGATAGCAGAACTATGTTTTCATGGCTACCGCAGGCTTGTTCGTCAATGTATAGCCTCGGTTAAAACAGCTATAGACCCAATCTGGACCTTGTATGTAGCTCCAAGCCAAAACGTTTCAGGGAAAATAATCATATTGTGTTAATGAGCAACTAATCCGCAATCAGGGTACTTGGAAAGGTCTTCTTTGGGTCGGTTAGTGACCATAAAGCTGCTCAGAGGCTGTAGGCTACCTAGATGGTCGCTATGTGCCATAAGCGGGCTCTTTCCACTAGGCCAGTTCCTGGCAATAGTCTGAGATAAGTTTGAGCTCCCTAAATGAAAAAGTCTGCAGGGCATACATGATCCCGACAGACTTTATTCTAATCTCCGACAGACTTTATTCTTCGCGATCAATAGACAAGAATGGTTATGAGTTGGAATGGGTTCTATAAATCATCCCTATAAGAGGGTATGAAATAAAACCACCTTTTATGAAGGTGGCATTACTTCGTTTCTCAACGAGCATCTGCTGTCGCTGTTACATTCGTATATTATTAGGCATATTCAGACTTTAGCCGAATATCTGTTGCGGCAGCCACAGCGCAATCTGGGGGAAGGCAACAACCAGGGCCAGACCGATGGTCTGCATGATCACGAACGGGATAGCCGCTTTATACAGATCGCCGATGGTGATTTCCGGCGGCGCTACCGACCGCATATAGAACAGGTTGTACCCAAAGGGCGGCGTCAGATAAGCAGTTTGCATACTAAGGATGAATAGCACAGCGAACCAGGTGGGATCGAAACCCAGCGCCTGCACGATCGGCACAAACAGCGGCACGGTGATAAACACGATGGCAAAATCATCCAGGAACATCCCCATGACGAAGTAGCACGCCAGCATGGCGATAATCACCCAGTAAGGAGACAGGTTGGCATCCTCAAGCAACTCTTCGACGATAGATCCTGCTCCCAGTCCGATATAGATCTTGCTGAAGAACACCGCCACCATGGTGATCCACATCAGCATCCCCATCAATTTGGTGGTGGAGAACAATACGTCCTTAAGCATCGCTATATTCAACCGTCGGTAGATGGCTGCGGCGGCAATGGAGCCAGCGGCACCTATGGCGGAAGCCTCGGACGGTGTGGTGATACCGAAGACGATGCAGCCCAGTACCGCACCGATAATCAGCCCCGGTAGAATCAGCGCATGCAGCGACTTGAGCTTATCAATGCCATTAGGGCGCTCTTCGGCTGGTGCGGGTGGACCCAGTTTTGGATTCAGGCGACAACGCACCAATACATAGACGATATAAATGGTCGCCAGCATCAGGCCGGGTATCAGGCCCGCGGCAAATAGCTTGCCGACCGATTCGCGGGCCAGGAAAGCATAGACGATCATCAGTACGCTGGGAGGAATCAGGAAGCCCAGTGCACCACCGGCCATGATGGTGCCGGTAACCAGCTTCTTGTCGTAGCCACGTTTGAGCATTGATGGCAGGGCAATAACGCCCAAACTCACCGTTGCCGCACCCGAGACACCGGCCATGGCTGCGATCAGAGCACAGATTATGACGGTACCGATACCCAAACCTCCGGGCAGTCCGCCCATCAGTTTGTGCATCATCTCAAACAGATCATCGGTGATGCCCGAGCGTTGTAGCATCAACCCCATGAAAATGAACAGCGGCAACGCCACCAGCAGGAAGTTGTCCATCACCCCGAAGGTGGAGGATATCAGCAGCCCGAGGCCTCCAACGCCCCACATAAAATAAGCCGATCCAACGCCGGAGATCAGCAAAGCTAAAGCCAGCGGCGCGCCCATCAGCAGCAGAATCAGCATCGACGAAAACATGATGCCGGTAACGAGAAGTGGATCTAAATTTTCCATAAAGCAATCCGGAAATTACAGGTTCAGAAGAAGCTGACCCGCCAGTGGCGGGTCAATATTGATTAGGTCAGGTTGGATCAGATCAGTGGTTCCTGTTCACGCTCACGGGGATCATCAATTTCGATCCCGAATGCGGTACAAAAATCACGCAGAATCTCGGCCAGGCTCTGCAGAATCATCAATCCAACTGCCACCGGCATCACCGTTTTAAACGGATATACCACCGGCTGCCAGGTGCCTTTGTTGGAGGTTTCCTTGATCGCCCAGGCTTTGGCAGCAAACTCCCAGGCCAGCACGAAGAAGATAACTAAAACCAACAACCCCAACAGATGAGAGACAAGATCAAGCCTTGCTTTACCGCGCGTGCTGAACATTTGGTAGATCACTTCACTACGCACATGCCCCCGGTGGCGCAGGGTGTAGGCCCCGGCGACCAGGCACAACGTGCCGTAGAACATAGCGGTTAACTCATGGGCCCACTCGGTCGGTACGCCGACAAAATAACGCGCCCCGATCTCCCACAGCAGCACCCCAACCATCGCCAGCGTCAACCAGGCGACGCTCTTCCCGACCCAATCGGAAAGAGCGTCCTGAAACACCAGGTATTTGGAAATCAGACTCATTACATGCGTCCTGATGCTTTAGCCACCTCGGTAGCCAGTTGGATGGCTTTGGCGTTGCGTTCGGAGCGCTCGGCTTCAGCCTTCCAGACATCCAGAGCTGCGATAGTTAATTTCTTAGAGTCTTCGGTGGACAACGCGTTGAATTCAAACACCCCTTTCGCAGCACCTGCTTCGCGAGAGCCGTTGTTGGACCACGCGTACATGTCCTCAAACATCTGAGTGCTAGCTAACTCAAGAATAGCCTTGTGTTCGTCGGACAGCGCGTCCCACTTCTTCTGGCTGATCAGCAGGTTGTCGGCCCAGCCGGGCGTGAGCATATTCAAGGTGGTGTAATGCTTGGCCACTTCCACCAGCTTCAGCACGGTGTACTCCAGCGGACCGCCGTAGATAACACCGTCTATGGCGCCGGTGGACAGAGCCACGTAGAGTTCCTGGGAAGGCAGGTTAACAGTCGGAATGCCCAGTGCCTTAAAGGTTTTTGCCACGGAAGGAGTGGCGCGGATTTTCATCTTCTTGAGGTCATCCAGGCTGTTGAACTTCTTTTTGGTCAGCAGGTCGTAGGGGCCGCCGTAGCTAACGCCAAGGTGCTTGATGCCCTTCTCAGCGTAGGCCTCATCAACCAGCTTCTGCAGCCCCTTACCATTATACAGGTAATCGGCTTCGTCACGGTTGGTCCACATGCCGGGCAAACCGGACTCGATGGCGGCGATATCAATCTGGCCTGGCCAGTAACCGCCGTAGCCCATGGCCATGTCGATAGTGCCGTTGCTGACAGCGTCGGCCATCTGATCGTTGGGAACCAGCTCACCACCGCGGAAGTTAGTGATGCGCAGGGTGCCACCACTGGCTTTCTTCACCAGTTTGGCGAATTTCTTGTGAATAGCATCGGTTTCAGTGCCGTAGTAGCGCTGCATGCGCAGACGGACTGTTGAGCCGGCCCGAGCGCCCAGGGAGGTTGCTGCCAGAGGGGCTGCAACCAATCCTGCGGTTGCTGCTTTGATGAGGTCTCTTCTTTTCATACAACTTTCCTTAATGGTTATTATTATTGGTATTCTTTACGATCTATAAGGTCGTAGCGTGTAAAACTATCCGCTTTACTTCCTTCGATGAATCCGTATTTTCAGAAGCTGGCTTTTGAAAACTGATAAGTAATCGGTTAGCTCGATCCTCTGCTGTCTGGAAAATGGCAGCCATTCTCCCTTGTGACGGAATTTCAATCGGTTGAGTAAGTCAGGCTTATATGAGGTTGTATGCGATCCGTTCGGCTAGCAGGCAGAACATCTCGAACAAATGGGTTACACCGTTCAGTGGGGGTGGTACCGATTGGATCCAAAAGCGGGGAAATCTTCATCAGGTCGGCGCTGATAAAGTTGAAGTCGTGCAGTTCGAACAGAACGAGCGGGAAGGCACGCATGGTTACACCCTCAGCTTCCTGGGTGTGTGTGCAGCTTAAAAGCGTAGCCTTTACTTCTAAGTGAGGGCATGACCCACCGTCATGGGCATATTGGATGCCCGTGGCTGTGAGTCGGGTCGGAGACCGGCCTATAGTTCAGACGCAACTGTCAGTGGTGGCTGCTGGGTGAACCACTCCGGCCGGGCTCGTTCTATCTGCGCCGCAACCTGGAAGATGCGATCTTCGCGGCACCAGGGGGCATTTAGCAGTACACCTATCGGCAACCCGTTGGGATCAAACCCGGTAGGGATGCTCATGGAGGGCATGCCTGTTTCGTTACCGGGAATATGGTAACGGGAATCTTTGATCAGCCCCTGCATCCAGCTGACAGCGTCTTCCGGAGTGTTACATTCATCAAAAGGGGAGAAACCTGAGCCTTTTCCTGCCTTGACGGTCAGGCCGGTATCTACCGGTGTCATCAGCAGATCGTACTGCTCATAAAGACGGCCGAAACCGCGGGTAAAATTGGCATTGTTGGCAAAGTGAGCCAGCTCGCTATCGCCATTGAAGTTGCGCTCAGAAGCTTTTACCAGCTGTTGGTAAACCGGCTCCAGCAGATCATCAGACAAGCTGATACCAGCCGTTTCAGCATAGTATTTCCATTTCCGGGCACTGCCGATCCAGGTGCTTTCAACACCGCTCCACAGTAACGGCCAGTCGCAGATCTCATCGCCACTGATCTGTTCCACAATGTGACCTTGTTCTTCCAGCAGTTTTGCTACCTTGCGAGTATTTTCAACGATGGCCGGATGTAGAGCTTCTTCCTGACCCCACTGACCGGTACTGAAAGCGATTCGCAGTTGCCCCGGCTCTTGCTGAAGCTCTTCAAGATAAGAGCGAGCAGGTGCCGGGATCGGCATAAAGCTATCCCCAGGCTTATGGCGACACAGGTAATCATAAGCGCCAGCCTGGTCGCGCAGTGTGCGGCTGAGTACTCCTTCATAGACAAAGTGCATGGCGAGTTCATTACCAAATGATGGCGGTAACGGCAAACGTCCACGAGTGGGCTTGAGGCCGATAAGACCACAGATCGTGGCCGGGCTACGCGTCGAGCCGCCACCGTCGCTGGAGGTGCATACCGGCGCAATACCGGCTGCGACTGCCGCAGAGGAACCACCGGAAGAGCCGCCCGAGGTGTAGTCCAGATTCCAAGGATTGCGGGTAATACCGTTGATAAGGCTTTCCGTGGTGGTGGAACTACCGATTGGCGGGGTGGCTGTGCGCCCCAGCAGATTAAAACCGGCGGCGCGCAAGTTTTCTGTCACTGGCGCATCCTGTTCAGCACGGCAGCCCTTCATGAACAGGGCTCCGTTCTCCTGCAAGCGGCCCTTCATGCCCGAGCCGATGTCCTTCATCAGGCAGGGAACTCCGTGAAAAGCACCTTCAGGGCTCATTCCGTCCTTGTATGGATTTTCTACAACGTCCTTAAATACCTCCAGAACCGCATTGATTTTCGGGTTAACACGCTCAACTGCAGCGGCGCACTGGATAGCCAGTTCCTTAGCGTTCACCTCGCCTTTATCAACCAGTTCCGCCATTGCAGTGGCGTCCAGTTGTAGCCATTCATCCCAGCTCATCGGTAGTTGCTTCGACATTCTTTATTACTCCTCTCCAGAAGAGACCTTTTCCGCTAGCAGGCAGATCATCTCAAACAGTAGCAATGGCGGTACCGTTGATTGGCTGTCGCTCATCACTTATTTTCTGATTTTGATTCTCTATTCGTATCTACCTTGTTTCAGTAGAGACTTTCTCGGCCAGCAGGCAGAGCATCTCAAACAGAAGCAATGACGGTACCGTTGATTGGCAACCGCTCATCCCTGTTCATTGCTGGTTTTGATTCTCTATTCGTATTTACCTTGTTTCAGTAGAGACTTTCTCGGTCAGCAGACACGGCATCTCAAACAGAAGCAATGACGGTACCGTTGATTGGCTACCGTCATCCCTTTTCTTTGCTGATTTTGATTCTCTATTCGTATTTACCTTGTTTCAGTAGAGACTTTCTCGGCCAGCAGGCAGAGCATCTCAAACAGAAGGGTAGCACCGTTCATCGCGGTGAGGCCGCTCGGATCCAGCGGAGGGGCGATTTCTACCAGGTCGGCACCGATAAAGTTGAGGCCGCGCAATTCGCGCAGGAAGCGCTGGGCTTCACGCATTGTGATACCGCCGGCCTCTGGAGTGCCGGTGCCAGGCGCATAAACAGGGTCAAGTCCATCGATGTCGAAGGTTAGGTATACCGGACTGTCACCAACGATGCGTTTGGCTTCTGCTGCGACGGCCTGCCAGCCGAGGTCATCGAACTCTTCAATGGTGATTACGCGCATGCCCTTTTCGGCAGAATAATGCAGTCCATCGGCGAAGTTCTGGCCGCCGCGGATACCGATCTGAATGGTTTTATGCGGATCGATCAGGCCCTCCTCGGTAGCATTGCGGAAGGGGGCACCATGGTGGAACTTGGATCCCTGATACTCGGACCAGGTGTCGGTGTGGGAATCGATATGGATGATGGCGATCGGTTCTTTGTGGTATTTAGCGAGCGCCTTGAGGATCGGATAGGTGACGGAGTGGTCGCCGCCAATGGCAAGGGGCATAACACCGGTTTCGGCGATTGCGGCAAAGTACTTCTCGATATCCTTGATCGACGCATCGAGATTGAACATCTGGCTGAAGCGCACATCGCCAAGGTCAGCTATACGGGCTATTTCGAATGGTTTTACACCGGTAACTACGTTGATGGCGCGCATCATGGTGGATTCGTTACGCACCTCTCGCGGTCCATTACGGGCACCGGTACGGCAGGTCAGGCCGCCATCAAAAGGGATGCCGATAAGGCCGATGTCCACCTGGTTGAGGTCATTTACCTGAGGCGCCCGCATGAATGATGGTACTTCGCTGTAACGCTGGCACTGGATCGGGTTATAAGTTTCACCCAGGATGTCCTGGGTTTGGTAGAAGGCTTCAATATTTTTTTTGTTAGACGTCATTTTGTCCCTTCCTGATGCAACACTACGGATAAGTAGTGGGTTCGGATTTACTGATAATTACCTATTATCAGCTGAGCGCAGTTACTGAAGAATCTTAACTAGTAGAAGCTGGCTTTTGTGATTTGATAAGTAAGGGGCTGTACTGGAGCGTGCTAAGAAAGCTAAGCTAACAATATCGTTTATCACTCGCTAGAAGAGGTGCCAGTTCCATGGTGGGACAACTCTATGATGTGGATTTAAGGCTGTTGCGGATATTCAAGGCAGTGGTTGAAGCGGGTGGGCTTTCCCCGGCCGAGGTCACACTCAACATGAGTGTTTCAAATATCAGTACCCGGCTTTCAGAACTGGAAAAGCGGCTGGACGTTCGTTTATGTAATCGGGGACGACAAGGCTTTGCAATGACAGAACAAGGGCAGCAGGTTTACACGGCTACTTTGGAGTTGATGGAATCACTGGAGCACTTTCGTAATCAGTTACAGCAAACGCAGAGTCAGATTAGCGGAGAGCTGCGCCTGATGCTGACCGATAACACGCTGGATGACCATAAATTCCCTATCGTGAAGATTCTTGAGCAATTTCGTCAGCGTGCGCCGGCTGTTTATATCCGTCTCGAACATGGTTTCCAGACCGAGGTGGAACAGTCGGTGGTGAACGGTGATGTCCATCTGGGTATTACCTCTCTGACAGCGCCTTTGGAAACGTTGGAGTGTCAGTTCCTGTACGCCGAGGATACTTTCCTCTATTGCGGTACCAAACATCCTTTATTCCACCGGCAAGCGGCGGCTATCACTGCTGCCGATATCGAACAGTGTGATTTTATTGATACGGCAGCAGGGGGGCACAGTGCAGTGCCTATCACCGGCACAAAGCAGACAGCCAGTGCTGCCAGTCTGGAATCCAGGGCAACGCTGATTCTTACCGGGGGGTATGTGGGTTTTCTTCCCAGTCATTATGCCCAGCACTGGATACAAAAAGGCGAAATGAAAGCACTGTTACCAGAGGAAATGAGTTATCAGAAAAAGATGTATCTGCTGGCAAAAAAAGGTCGGACAGCTATCCCCGCACTTGACTTGTTTATACGCGAACTGCTGGCGACTTATTCATCGGATATCGCTAAGTAGAGGGCTTTCGGCTAGCGTCACTTGCAGGATGACTGCCGAAAATAACCCTCTGTTCGGCCGGGAATAGCCTATTGCGTAATACCTTGGGGCTAGCATTCTTTACTTGAATCAACCTAAGATGTAATCATTGTTTAAAGTATCCCAGGAACAGGATAAACAATGGCTAACCCTGAATATGAATCACTAAACCTTAATGAAGTCACGTTACCGACACAGGTTTTGGCATTAATTGCGGATGTGGTGAAAGATAAGGGCGTTAGCGAGTTCGACCTGCTTGAGGGCAGTGGTCTGTTACCCCGTGATCTGCGCCAGTCAGGCAGCTTCCTTAAGTACCATCAGGTACTTACGATTATTAATAACGCTTTACGGCTCTATCCTGAACCGGGCCTTGGGCTGGAAGTGGGCAAGCGGGAGAAAATCAGTACCTGGGGGTTATTGGGCTTCGCTATGATGAGTGCTGAAACCCTGGGCGATGCGTTGGTCATTGCACAACGCTATTACCCGGCCGGACCTGCACTTGTCGATATGGAGTTTCTGTACGACGAAGCTAGTTGCCATACCCGCGCCTATACGCCTTATCCAGTAGGCCACGCCTTACCCTTTGTGGTAGAAGAGCTGGGCAGTTGCATGGCCAGTGTGTTCGGTGTGATGCTGGGGCAGCCTTTCAAGTTCAGTGAGATACAACTCAGTTATGATCAACCGGCTTATGCCAACAAATATAGAGAAATCTTCGCTTGCCCGATAAGCTGGAATTGCCCGGTTAACCAGTTCAGTTTTGATATCTCTTTCCTGCAAATGCCGTTGGTAACCACTGATCCTGTGAGTATGGGAGTTGCGGAAAAGCTTTGTCAGGAAGCGCTGGTGAAGCAGGGCGTTGAGACGGACATCACTCACGAGATTCGCCGAATTCTGATGCGTAACCCCGGACGCTTCCCCAGTATGGAGTTGGTGGGGGAAGAGCTACAGATCAGCACCCGCTCGCTGCGTCGCCATCTGGCCGACCTGGATACATCCTTTCAGGCAATACTGGATGACGTAAGGATGAATCTTGCTATTCAGTACCTGGGAACCGCCAAGCTGCCGTTGGAAGAAATCGCTGTGCTGGTGGGGTTCAATGAATACAATAATTTCCGTAAAGCGTTTAAGCGCTGGACCGGCCATCCGCCAAGCTTTTATCGCACGGACGACTGATTAATCTTTTCTGTGGGGTGGCGTAGGGCGCCACCCGGTGCGTCAACCAATATCAGACCCAGATAACATCTCGATGTTGGCCGGCCAGGTCCGGCTGTACTAAGGTTCGGTTAATTGCTATTTGGAAAGGATACCCTGCTATTCAGGATTGTTGGAGGCAGGATGCCGACATCAAGCGTACAAGGATAAAATACGTTATGGACCCTATCAGTCAAGGTGTGCTTGGCGCCTGTTTGCCGCAGGCGGCGTCAGAGAGGAAAAACCTGGCTGTTGCCGGCTGGATAGGAGCCCTGGCGGGCATGGCTCCAGATCTTGATGTTTTTATTCGCTCTAACAACGACCCACTTTTGTTCTTAGAATATCACCGGCAATTTACTCACTCACTGATTTTTATTCCTGTCGGCGCTCTAATGTGTTCCGTGGTTCTGCACTGGATTCTAGGTCGTAGATATGGATTGTCTTTTAAACTTAGTTTTTGGTTTTGTCTATTAGGCTATGCCACCCATGCTCTTTTGGATGCCTGCACTACCTATGGTACTTATTTGTATTGGCCCTTTAGTGATAGCCGTATTGCCTGGAATAATGTCTTTCCTGTAGACCCGGCATTTACAGTACCTATTTTACTGCTGGTTTTATTGGCGGCCTGGAAGAAAAACCCCTGGATAGCGCGTTTAGCACTGTTTTGGGCCGTTTCGTATTTGTTGTTCGGCGCTGTGCAACGCGACAGAGCCGAAGGATTGGGCTGGCAAATGGCCGCCGATCAAGGCCGATTGCCAGTCAGTCTAAGTGCCAAGCCCAGCTTTGCCAATCTACTGGTATGGAAGATCATCACTGAAACCGACGATAGGTATTTTGTCGATGCGGTACGTGTAGGTTTGGAGACGGAGTATTTTCCCGGTCAATCGGTACTGAAATTTAAAATTGAGCGCGACCTGCCTTGGTTGGATCCGAGTTCACAGCAGGCTAAAGATCTAGAACGTTTTCGTTTGGCTTCCCGTGGCTATATTGCCCTGGACCCGGTTCGCACTAACCGGGTAATCGATATCCGATATTCTATGTTGCCCAATCAGATAAAACCTATTTGGAGTATTCAACTATCCCCTTCGGCAAAAGCGGACCAGCATGTGGAATATTTCACTGAAAGAGAGGGATCCCGGGAAGCCATTAGTGTCTTATGGGCTATGTTGATCGGTAGTCCTTCATTGACTGCCATAAAACAATCCCTGTAGGGCGCCACCTGGGGCGCCAACCATTATCACCTCCAGACAACACCTCTATATTGGCCGGCCGGGTCCGGCCCTACAAAGGTTCAGTCAATTGCCATAAAACAATCCCAGTAGGGCGCCACCTGGGGTGCCAACCAATATCGCATCTAGACAAGCCGGCCGGGTCCGGCCCTACAAAGGCTCGGTAAATTGCCATAAAACAATCCCTGTAGGGCGCCACCCGGGGTGCCA